>NZ_JCALCL010000029.1:0-688 GCF_059812325.1 Mycobacterium sp. NGS61 | reverse complement strand
CGCGGCGGCGGCTGGGTCAGATGCCCACCCAACTGCTGCTCGAGACTGTCCCCCGGAAACGGCTGACTGCCCGTCAAACACTCATGCATCACACACGTCAACGCATAGATATCAGCCCGATGATCGGTACTGTCCCGCGTCATCCGCTCCGGAGCCAGATACGCCCAACTCCCGATCACATTGCCCGTACTGGTCAACGACGTCTCCCCCGCACTACGGGCGATCCCGAAATCGATCAGATACGCAAAATCATCCTCAGCCACCAAAATGTTGGACGGCTTGACATCGCGATGCACCAAATCGATCCGATGCGCCGCATTCAACGCCGACGCCACCTGATCGATGATGTGCACCGCCCGCGCCGGATCCAACGGACCCTCCCGCAACATGCTCTGCAGATCACGACCCACAATCAGGCGCATCGTGACAAACAACCGCCCCTCGATCTCCCCGAAGTCATAAATCGGCACCACATGCGGCTCATCCAACCCCGCCGCCGACCGCGCCTCCCGACGAAACCGCTGCTGATAGGTCTCATCATCAGCCAACTGCGCCGGCAACACCTTCAACGCCACCACCCGCTCAGTGCCGGTATCAAAAGCCCGCCACACCTCGCCCATCCCACCGCGACCCAGCAACTCGATCAACCGGTAACGACCAAACGGCGTCCCGTCCACGCCAACCTCCC
>NZ_JCALCL010000028.1:0-905 GCF_059812325.1 Mycobacterium sp. NGS61 | reverse complement strand
TATCCTAACCAGCCAGCCGCGTCAACGGCGCCAACAAGTACCTGCGACCTGCCCCGTACCCAGCTCACGGCTGGATCGTAAGTCAGACCGCACCGATAAGTTCGGGCTTTCACCAAATGAGCTGACGTTTTGGTTTTCGGACACCGAATCGACTTTGCTTCCAACTGAGTATATTCCACGTTCGAACATGCCACGGGCGCGAATTGCGCACCCGTCCAGATGCGTGTCCGCGCCCGTGATCGGCACCTGGCCGAGGCTTGCGACTATCCGACTCCGGTCCGCGGGATCACGCTGGGCCGGTTCTGCACCACGTGCGGACTCGCACCGCCGCGGCCCATCATGCCGCCGGGCATGCCTCCCGCCCCGGCGCCGCCGCCCATCGGCATCGGCATCGGCATCATTCCCGTGCCGGCACCGGCAGCCATCCCGGCGGGGTTGGGCATGGCGCCCAGACCCGTCATCGCCGAACTGGTCAGCGCCTTAGGTACCGACCCCTGCCAGGTTGGGGGCACCGACATCGCACCCACCAGGCGCGCATTGCCCAGGCCGGCCGCCATCCCGGAACCGAGTCCGCCGCCGCCGGCACCCAAGCCGTTGAGCGCCGGGGCGGTGTCGCCGACGAACTTGGGAAGGTCGGCCAGCCCTTCGGTGGCTCCGGCCAGTCCGGCAGCACCGGCGTTGGCGGTCTGCCCGAGCTGCATCATCGGACCGATCAACATGCTGGCCGGCATCGCCCCCGCCTGCACCGCCGACATCACGGTCGCCACCGGCACCGCGGCCGCCGCCGACTGGACGCCGGCCACCACCGACGACGCGCCCGCGGCAACCCCTTCGGCCACCGGGCTCAGCGCCGCCGAGACCGAGGTCGCCGCCCCCACGACGTGGGCGTTGACCGTCGTGGCCAG
>NZ_JCALCL010000027.1:0-1003 GCF_059812325.1 Mycobacterium sp. NGS61 | reverse complement strand
GCGGGTACCTCGCAGCCGGGCCAGCGGCAGGTCAGGTCGCGGGCGCGGATGAAGTCGGCCAGTGCGGCTGAGGGCCGGTAGGTGGGTTCGGGGGCGGTGTAGCCGGGGTGGATCAGGGGCACGATTGTGGCGGAGACGGCTAGGTCGGCGAGCAGTTCGGGGGTGATGAGTCCGTCGGTGGCGCCGATCATCGCCGCGGGAGCCGTGCTGCTGCTGCCGTTGGTGAGGGCGTCGTGGGGGGCGATCACATGGATGGTCACCGGGGAGGCCGGTCGGCGGGTGGGGGCGGTGCAGTCGGTGCGCCGGCACAGACAGCTCATGCGGGTGGCGCGGGCGGTGAGCGCTTCGATGGCATCGGCGCGGCGTTGTTCGGGGGTGCGGGGGTCGTGCGGGCAGACGGTGGCGGCCAGGGCGGTCAGGGTCTGGCTTAGGGCGCGGGCGTCGGTGGGGCGCAGTTGGCCCTCGATGGGGCACAGGCCGTCGTAGGGGTCGCCGATGTCGAGGTGGCGTTCGGTGTGGCGTTTCTCGCGGCGGCGCACCGCATCGATGTCGACCTGGGCGATGATGGCGTCGACTTTGTTGCTCAGCCGTGAGGGGGTCAGGGAGGGCCAGCGGGTGATGTGGGCGGCGATGGCGCGGTCCACGCGGGCCAGGATGTCGGGGTCGGTGATCAGCGAGGTGCGGTGGGTGACCTGCACGAAGGCGCCCAGGGTGATCTCGCCGGCGCAGAACACCGCGGCGGTCTGAGGGAGGCGTTCGCGCATGTCGCGGGCGATGCGGACTTTGTCCAAGGCGCCGCGCTGGCTGATCTTGAGGCCGGCGGCGACTTCGGCGGCCACCCCGTCCATGGTGTCAAGGGCCCAGTCCTCGGTTTCGCCGTGGCGGCGCAACCGGTAGGCGAACAACTCCCCGATGGCCATCAACTGTGCCGCGGCGGCCTGGCTTTCCATCCGCTGACCGGCCCGGATCGCCTCGATCCAGCCCCGAGATTGCTCGGTCGGCG
>NZ_JCALCL010000026.1:0-1079 GCF_059812325.1 Mycobacterium sp. NGS61 | reverse complement strand
TGGGACTCTGTTGCCCGAGTGCTTGGGCAGGAAGAATCACTAACGACATGGCATCGAACAGGCGCCGGCGGCATACGCCGGATCAGATCATCCGCAAGCTCGCCGAGGGCAACAAGCTGCTCGGGACCGGCCAGGAACTCGGTGAGGTGTGCCGGCACCTGGAGGTCGCGGAATCGACGTGGCATCGCTGGGTGGCGCAGTACGGCGGTATGAAGGCCAACGACGCGAAACGGCTCAAGGAACTTGAAGCCGAGAACGCCCGCCTGAAGAAGCTGGTCGCAAACCAGGCCCTCGATATCGACATGCTCAAGGAGATCTCGTCGGGAAACTTCTGACCCCGAACCGCAAACGCAATGCCGTTGCGGCGCTGCGTGAGCGGTTCGGGGTGTCCGAGCGCCGCGCCTGTGCGGTCGTCGGGTTGCACCGTTCCACGATGCGCCTGACACCGGCACCGGTCACCACCGAGGAGGCCGAGCTGCGGGCCTGGCTGCGCAAATTCTCTACCGACCGCCCTCGCTGGGGATGGCGACGGGCGGCGAAGATGGCCCGCCGAGCCGGCTGGAAGGCCAACAACAAACGCATCCGCCGGTTGTGGCGTGAGGAGGGCCTTCGGGTGCCGCAGCGGCGCCGCAAGAAGCGCCTGACCGGGGTCGGTGTCGTCGTGGGTGCGATGTCCCCGATCCGCCCGAACGTGATCTGGGCGATGGACTTTCAGTTCGACACCACCGCTGATGGGCGCACAGTGAAGATGCTCAACGTCATCGACGAGTTGACCCGCGCAGCACTCGCGATCGAAGTCGATCGATCCATCGACGCCGACGGAGTGGTCGCTGTGCTGGACCGCTTGGCGCTCGTCCACGGGGCGCCGCATTACGTGCGTTTCGACAACGGCCCCGAGTTCGTGGCGTACGCCGTGGCTGATTGGTGCCGATTCAACAGTGCCGGTTCACTTTTCATCGATCCGGGCTCGCCGTGGCAGAACGCCTGAATCGAATCGTTCAACGGACAACTACGCGACGAGCTGCTCAACGCGTGGCGGTTCGATTCGCCGCTGGAAGCCCGGGTAATCATCGAGGACT
>NZ_JCALCL010000025.1:0-5356 GCF_059812325.1 Mycobacterium sp. NGS61 | reverse complement strand
AGACTGGCCGGTCAGCCGGAAACCCTCGGCGGTCTGCGTCGCGCCGATCCCGTAGCCCTGGGTGTATACCCCGGCGAACACGCCCGTAGCGCTGCCCCGCAATTTCGCCGGATCAATCCCGGTGCGCTCCAACGCTTCCCACGACAGCTCCAGGAACAGCCGCTGTTGGGGGTCCATCGCCAGCGCCTCGCTGGGCCCGATGCCGAAGAAGACCGGATCGAAGTCGGCGACACCGTCCACGAAACCACCGGTGCGGGTGTAACAGGTGCCCGCGACGTCGGGGTCCGGGTTGTACAGACCGGCCAGATCCCAGCCGCGGTCGGTCGGGAAGTCGGTGAGCACGTCGCGGCCCTGGATCAGCATGTCCCACAGCTCTTCTGGCGAAGCCACTCCACCCGGGTAGCGGCAGGACATGCCCACGATCGCGATCTGATCCTCCCCCGTCGCACGCACCGCGGGCACGTGTTTGACTTCCTGGGGCATACCGGCGAGTTCGGTGCGGATATAGGTGGCCAAGCCGTTGGGCGTGGGGTAGTCGAAGATCAGGGTGGGCGACAGCGAGAGCCCGGTGGCGGTTTTCAGCCGGTTGCGCATTTCCACCGCGGTCAGTGAGTCGAAACCCAACTCCTGGAACGCCTTGTCGGGGTCGACGGCCTCGGCGGTCACATTTCCCAGCACGGTGGCGATGTGCGATCGCACCAGGTCCAGCAGCAGGGCATGCTGTTCAGACTCGGGCAGGCTTTGCAACCGTTGCGCGAGTGCGGATTTCGACCTGGCGGCGGCCAGTGAGTCGTCGACCTGACGGCGGGACGATGCATGCACCAGATCGCGGAACATGGGTGGGACCGCGGTCGCGTGTGCCCGCAGTGCGGACAGATCCAGCCGGGCGGGCGCCAGGAATGGCTCGTCGACGATCAGCGCGGTGTCGAACAGCTCCAGCGCCTCCTCGGAGGACAGCGCCAGCACGCCTTCGCGGCCCAGGCGCGCCCGGTCGGCAGCGTCCAGCCCGCCGGTCATGGCGCTGGCCTGCTCCCACAACCCCCACCCCAGCGACATGGCGGGCAGTCCGTGCGCGCGGCGGTGGGCGGCCAACGCGTCCAGGAAGCAGTTGGCCGCCGAATAGTTGGCCTGCCCCGACGAGCCCACCAGGCCCGCCATCGACGAAAACATCACGAACGCCCCCACATTGAGGTCGCGCGTCAGCTCGTGCAGGTTCCAGGCAGCGTCGATCTTGGCACGCAGCACCGGATCGATCCGCTCGGGTGTCAGGGAGGTGACGACGGCGTCGTCGAGCACGCCGGTCGCGTGGATCACCGCGGACAGCGGCCGTTGCACCGGAATGTCGGCGATCACCTTGGCCAGCGCCGGCCGGTCGGCAGCATCGCAGGCCACCACCTGCACCTGGGCACCCGCAGCCTCCAGTTCGGCTGTGAGTTCCGCGGCGCCCGGTGCATCCGGGCCGCGCCGGCTGAGCAGCACCAGATGGCGCACCCCGTGCCGGGTCACGACGTGGCGCGCCAGGGCCGAACCGGCCATCCCGGTGCCGCCGGTGATCAGCACGGTGCCCTGCGCCCACACATCGGGCAGCATCATGACGACCTTGCCGATGTGGCGCGCCTGGCTCAGATAACGCAGTGCCGCCGGGGCACGGCGCACGTCGAACGTCGTCACCGGCAGTGGCCGCAGCACGCCGGCGTCGAAGAGTTCGGCGAGTTCGAGCATGTACTGGTGCATACGAGGACGGCCGGGCTCGAATAGGTCGAAGGCCCGGTAGCGCACACCCGGATACTGCTGTGCGATCGCACCCGGGTCGCGGATGTCGGTCTTGCCCATCTCCAGGAAGATACCGCCGGGGGCCACCAATCGCAGGGACGCGTCGACGAATTCGCCGGCCAGCGAGTCCAGCACGATGTCGAATCCGGCCGCACCGGTGATGCTGCGGAACTTCTCCTCGAACTCCAGGCTGCGCGAATCGCCAATGTGATCATCGTCAAAACCCATGGCCCGCAGCGTGTCCCACTTGCCCTTGCTGGCGGTGCCGAACACCTCCAGGCCCAGGTGTCGAGCCAGCTGGGTGGCAGCCATGCCCACCCCACCGGCGGCGGCATGGATCAGGACCCGCTGCCCGGGCTTGGCAGCGGCGAGGTCCACGAACGCGAACCACGCGGTGGTGAAGACGGCGGAGATGGCGGCCGCTTCGGCGTATGTCCAATCCGAAGGCATCGGCAGCAGGAGTCGGACGTCGCCGGGAACCAGGGTGCCACTGGTGTCGGGGAAGAATCCGTACACCGAGTCGCCGACCGCGAAATCGGTGACGCCGGGCCCGATTTCGACGACGACGCCCGCGCCCTCGCCACCGAGCAGCGCTTCATGGGTGAACATGCCCAACGTGATCATGATGTCGCGGAAGTTGGCCGCGATGGCGCGCAGGGCGACCCGGACGTGACCGGGCTGCAACGGCGCGTCGGCGTTCGGCACCGGTTCCAGACGCAGGTTCTCGAAGGTGCCGGCACTGCTGAGTCCCAGCCGCCACGGGCCGTCGTTGGGCGGTTCCAAGATGCCGTCGACGGCACGACTGGCGCGCACCCGCGGCGTGTAGGCCTGCGCCTCGCGCAGCACCACCTGGGGCTCACCGACCGTCAATGCCGTGACTATCGTCGAATCGTCAAGCGGCGCATCGGAATCAACCAAGACCAGCCGCCCGGGGTTCTCCGTCTGCGCAGAGCGCACCAGACCCCACACCGCCGCGCCCGCCAGGTCGGTGATGTCTTCTCCCGGCAACGCCACAGCGCGTCGGGTCGCGACCACCAGCGTTCCGGATTCTTGGTCGGTCAGCCAAGCCTGGACCGCAGCCAACGCGCGATGGGTGCGTTCGTAGCTTGCAGTCACCGGGTCGTCTTCTGCGCCAACGGATTCGGCAATGGATTCAAAGATCTCGAAGGTCGGCACCTCGGCACCCACAGAGGCGGCCGGCGCCCAGACCATTTCGAACAGCCGGTCCGGTCCGGCCCCGGCGACCGCCGCCCGCAGCCGCTGCTCGGTGATCGGACGGGCCGCCATGGCCGCGACCGACAACACCGGTAGACCCAACCCGTCAGCCAGCTCGACCGACACCGCCGATGGCCCGACCGGCGCGATCCGGGCCCGCACCGCAGAAGCACCCGCGGCGTGCAACGACACGCCCTGCCAGGAGAACGGCAGCAGGACCTCGGCGGCCGGGTTGGCCAGCACCGCCGCGTGCAGGGCGGCGTCCAGCAACGCCGGATGCACCCCGAAACCCGTTGAACCACCCGCCGTTTCCGGCAGACTCACCTCGGCGAACAACTCCTCGCCCCGGGCCCACAACGCGGTCAACCCGCGAAACGCCGGACCGTAGCCGTAACCGTGCTCGGCCAGCCGCTCGTAGCCGTCTGCGACGTCGATCGGGACGGCACCCGCCGGCGGCCACACCGACAGATCGGCCCCCGGCTCGGCGTCGCCGGCGCTCAGCGTTCCCTCGGCGTGGCACACCCAGGCACCGTCGACGTCGCCGTGGGAGTAGATCGAGACGCTGCGCCGCCCGCCTTCTTCGGCGGCGGCACCCACAACCACCTGCACCGCAATGGGATTGGCGGCGGGGATCACCAACGGCGATCGCAGGGTCAGCTCGTCGACCACCGAACAGCCGACTTCGTCGCCGGCGCGGATCGCCAACTCCACAAATCCGGTCCCGGGAAACACCACCATCCCGGACACGGCGTGATCGGCGAGCCAACTCTGGGAGGTCAGCGACAGGCGACCTGTCAGGACCACCCCACCCGAGGCCGGCAACTCGACCACCGCGCGCATCAGCGGGTGTTCGCTGGCGACCAGTCCCAAACCGGAAGCGTCGGCGTCAAAGGCCTCGCTGGACAGCCAGAACCGCCGCCTGTCAAAGGCATACGTCGGCAACTCCACGAAACCGGCACCGTCCAGCGCGCCGCGCCAGTCCACCGCCACCCCCGCGACGTAGGCGGACGCCGCCGAGGACAGGAACCGCCGCAACCCACCGTCTTCGCGCCCCAAGGTGGGCACCACGGTCGGCTCCGCGTCGCCGGCCAGACAGTCGTCGAGGGTGCCTTCGATGCCGGCGATCAGCGCCGGGTGCGGGCTGGACTCGATGAACACCCGGAACCCGTGTTCGGATGCGCTGCGTACCGCTTGGTCCAGCTGGACGGGTTGGCGAATGTTGCGGTACCAGTAGTCGGCATCCAACTCGGCTGTGTCCAGCCGGTTTCCGGTGACGGTGGAGAAGAACGTGGTGCGCGACGAGGCAGGCTCGATCCCGGCCAGCGCGGTGGTGAGTTCCTCGCGGATCGCCTCGACCTCGGCCGAATGCGACGCGTAGTCGACGTCGATGCGTCGCACCCGCAGCTCGCGATCCGTGCAGAGCGCAATCAGGTCCTCGAGCGCGGCGGCGTCCCCGGACACCACCACGGCCGCCGGCCCGTTGACCGCCGCGACGTCGACTCGATCACCGAACGGCGCCAACAACTCCCGCACCTGATCCAGGTCGCACGCGATGGACACCATGCCGCTGGGACCGGTCAGACCGGTGAGCAGCTTGCTGCGCAGCGTGACCACCCGGGCGGCGTCCCGTAATGACAATGCGCCCGCAACGCAGGCCGCGGCGATCTCGCCCTGCGAGTGACCGATCACGGCGTCGGGCCGGACGCCGAGCGATTTCCACAGCTCGGCCAATGACACCATCACCGCGAACAGCACCGGCTGCACGACGTCGACCCGGTCCAGTCCGGGCGCACCGGGTGCGCCCCGCAGGACGTCGATCAACGACCAGTCCACGAATTCGGCGAAAACCTCGGCGCATGCTTCGATCTGGCGGGCGAAAGCTGGTGCCGTATCGAGTAAGTCGACACCCATCCCCACCCACTGGGAGCCTTGGCCGGGGAAGACGAAAACGGTCTTGCCGGCGGGTCGGGCCACACCCTGGGTGACGGTGCCGGCCAGGTCCCCCTGCACCACTTCCGCCAGCCCGCTCAGCAGCCCAGCGCGGTCATCGGCGACCACCACCGCCCGGTGCTCGAAGGACGTCCGTCCCGCCAGCGTCCAGCCGATGTCGGCGACATCCAGTTCGGAGTGGGCGGTTACGTGCTCGGCCAGCCGGGCGGCCTGCGCCCGCAGGGCCGCCGCCGATTTGGCCGACAGTGCCCACGGCACCGCGGATCGCACCGGATCGGGCTCCCGGGGTGGGGCCGGCGGTACCGATTCGACGATGACGTGCGCGTTGGTGCCACTGATCCCGAACGACGAGACCGCCGCACGGCGGGCCTGCTCACGCTCCGGCCACGGCTGCGGCTCGCTGAGCAGCGCGACCGAT
>NZ_JCALCL010000024.1:0-17617 GCF_059812325.1 Mycobacterium sp. NGS61 | reverse complement strand
GGGCGTTCGGCGTCTTGCGTCACGCTGGTGTGACGTTCGGCGTTCTGCGTCACGCTGGTGTGACGCTGGGCGACAGCGGGGGCGACATTCGGCGATGTGTGGGGGCGTTCGGCGTCTTGCGTCACGCTGGTGTGACGTTCGGCGTTCTGCGTCAGCCTGGCCCTGGCGCTACCGCCAGCTGGGCAGCCAGATCTCCATGTCCCAGGTCTGCTGGGAGATGGGCAATCCGGTCAGCACCGGGAACAGCCACGCGAAGTTGGTCACCACCAATGCCACATAACAGGACACCAGGATCATCCCCAGCGTGCGCCGTTCCTTGTTCTGGCCGGGCTGGTGCAGGATGTCGCCGAGGATCAGCGCGATCGCCATGGCCAGGAACGGGCCCATCGTCGCCGCGTAGAAGAAGTACATCTGCCGGTCGATCTCGGCGAACCACGGCAGCCACCCGGCGCAGTAGCCCACCCACACCGCGGCGTATCGCCAGTCTCGGCGAATGAACATCCGCCAGGACGCATACACCAGCACCGGCACCGCCAGCCACCACATCGCCGGGGTGCCGACCAGCATGACTGCTTTGACACACGATTGGGCGCCGCACCCCGGCACGTTGTTCTGGTCGATCGCGTACAGCACCGGCCGCAGCGACATCGGCCAGCTCCACGGTTTGGATTCCCACGGGTGATAGTTGCCCGCGGAATTCGTCAGGGTCGAATGGAAGTGGAAGGCCTTCGTGGTGTACCACCACAGCGAGCGGATGGCGTCGGGCAGCGGGACCACGCTGTGCGGACCGATCGTCTGGCCGACCTGGTGACGATCGATCGCCGTCTCGGACGCGAACCACGCCGAATAGCTGGCCAGGTAGACGGCGAAGGGGATCACCAACAGCGCGTATGCGGTGGGGAGCAGGTCGCGGCGCACCGTGCCCAGCCACGGGCGCGGTACTTGATATTGGCGGCGGGCCGCCACATCGAAGGCCAGCGACATGACGCCGAAGAACGCAATGAAATACAACCCGGACCACTTCGTCCCGAACGCCAGCCCGAGCAGCACCCCGGCGCCGAACCGCCACCACCGCACGCCCAGGCGCGGACCCCACACCGTCGCTGCGCAGCGTCCCTCGAGGAACGCGACGTGCATGCGTTGCCGCACCTGGTCGCGGTCGACGATCAGCGCGCCGAATGCGGCGACCACGAAAAACGTCAAGAAGCCGTCCAGCAACGCGGTCCGGGCGGTGACGAAGCTGACGCCGTCGCAGATCACCAGCACGCCGGCGATGCCGCCCACCAGGGTCGAGCGGCTGATCCGGCGCACGATCCGCGTCACCAACACGACCATGATCACGCCCAGCAACGCGCTGGTGAACCGCCAGCCGACGCCGGTGTACCCGAACAGTGCCTCGCCGATTGCGATCAGTTGCTTGCCGACGGGCGGGTGTACCACCAGGCCGAACCCCGGATTGTCTTCCACCCCATGGTTGTTGAGCACTTGCCAGGCCTGCGGCGCGTAGTGCTTCTCGTCGAAGATGGGGGTGCCGGCGTCGGTCGGCGAGCCCAGGTTGAGGAATCGGGTCAGCGCCGCGAACGCAGCGATCACCCCGGTGGTAATCCAGCCGCGCGAACGATCCAGCGGACCGAAGTCGGCGACGGGACGTAACAGCCCGGGGCTGGCCATGGGTATCTGGGGCGTCGCAGGCCGCTCGACGGGGTCCTCCGGCAAGACGGAGGTTTCTCGGGGCGGGGCTGTCATCACGTCGATCGTAGGCTGTCGGTCATGACCAGTGGGCGACTGTTGCTCGGCGCGACTCCGTTGGGCCTGCCATCGGATGCGTCGCCTCGCCTGATCAGGGCGCTGGCCGAGGCCGACGTAGTGGCCGCCGAGGACACCCGGCGGGTGCGCAACCTGGCCAAGGCGCTCGACATCCGGATCGCGGGCCGGGTGTTGAGCCTGTTCGACCGGGTCGAGTCGACCCGGGTTGGCGCCCTGGTCGAGGCCATCAGCTCCGGGGCGACGGTGCTGGTGGTCAGCGACGCCGGCATGCCGATCATCAGCGATCCCGGCTACCGGCTGACCACGGCGTGCGTCGAGGCCGGCCTGCCCGTGCAGTGCTTACCCGGACCGTCGGCGGTGACGACGGCGCTGGTGGTCTCGGGGCTGCCGGCAGAGAAGTTCTGCTTCGAGGGTTTCGCGCCGCGGAAGGGTTCGGCGCGGCGCAGCTGGCTGGCCTCACTCGCCGAGGAGCGGCGTACCTGTGTGTTCTTCGAGTCGCCGCGTCGGTTGGCCGCCTGCCTGCGTGACGCGGTGGAACAGCTCGGCGGACAGCGTCAAGCGGCGGTCTGTCGCGAGCTGACCAAGGTGCACGAGGAAGTGGTGCGCGGCTCGCTGGACGAGTTGGTGGCGTGGACGGCCGGTGGGGTGCTCGGCGAGATCACCGTCGTGCTGGCCGGGGCCAGCCCGCGCACCGACGTGCCCGCCCTGGTGACCGATCTGGTCGTGGAGGTGGAGAACCTGATCGACGGCGGCATCCGGATCAAGGACGCCTGCAGCCATGTCGCCGCCGGTTATCCGGAAGTGCGTCCGCGGCAACTCTACGAAGCGGTTCTGCAGTCCCGGCGCGACGAGTCTGGCGAGGAGTAACCCCTCACGTCAGATGCAGGGCCCCATGGGGATACACAGCGGCGGGTGCGGCGGCGGGCCGGGCAGTGCCGGCAGGGCCGGTAATGCTGGAAGTGCGGGCAGCCCCGGCAGGCCCGGCAGGGCCGGAAGGCCGGTCGGGATGCCGGCAGCGGCCGCCAGCGCCGGAAGCGCCGCAGCCAGCATGGCCGGGTCCACGCCCGGCAGCGCCGGTGCGCCGCCGAGCAGCGCCGGCAGGGCGGCGGCCAGCATGGCCGGATCCACACCGGGCAGGGCGCCGCCGGCCAGGGCGGGCAGTACCTGGGCCAGCATGGCCGGGTTCAGCGCCGGTAGTGCGGCGGCCAATGCGGGCAGCGCGGCCGTCAGCATCGCCGGATCGATGCCGGGGATCGGGGGCAGACCCGGGATGCCGGCCGTCAGCGCCGGCAGGGCGGCCGCGAGCACGGACGGGTTGACCGCCGAGAGCGTGGGCAGGCCGGGGATGCCGCCGGCCGCTGCCATCGCCAGTACGTCAGTCGGCGACACACCCGGCAGCCCGGGCAGTGCGTTGGAGGCCAGCGACATCAGGCTGGCCGGCGATATGCCGGGCAGTCCCGGCAGGTTCACCCCGGGTAGACCGCCCGCCCCGGCCAGACCGATCAGTCCGGCCGGCGAAATCCCGGGCAGCCCGGGCAGGTTCAGGTTCGGCAGTCCCGGCAGGCTCAACCCCGGCAGCGCCGCCGCCGGCAGGATGCCCCCGGCCGTCGGCAACAGCATGCTGCTGACCGAGTTCAACGCCCCTTGCACGCCGTTCTGTGCGACCGGAAGGATGCCCGATGACTGCAGGGCGTTGTAGGCCAGCACCACGTAGGTGACGGCCAGCGCGCTGGTACTGACCACGCTGGCCACCGTGTTACCGACACCCAGCACGCCGTTGACGACGGCCGATGCGGCGTTCACCCCGTAGGGCAGCCCGGCCAGCCCGGCCATACCGCCGGCGTAACCGTATAGGTCGGGCACACCCGGGATGCCGACGCCGGGAATCGGGCCGATGCCCGGCAGGCCGTCGTTGTAGCCGGGCGGCAGTGCCGCGGCCGGCGGCAGGGACGGGCTGGTGGCGCTCGAGGCATCGGGAAGTATCGCCGAGCCGTTGCTGCCGCCGCCGGGATTGGTGTACGCCGCCGGTGCCGGGCCGGCGGGCCGGGCTAATGCCGACGATGGCGTCTGCGGGGGTTCGATCACCGAGGGTGCGGCCTTGGGTGCCACCGCAGACGGCTTGCCGGTTTCCGGCATCAGCACCGACGCGAGTTTGTCGCACTGCTTGCCGGCGGTGCAGGTGCCGCCGGACAGGACCTTGCTCTGGTTGGAGACGGTCAGCGGCGCAACCGCCAGTGCGCCACCCAGGACGACAGCCGCCGCAGCGCCGACGATGGCAACTCTCATGACAGACCTTTCGCACCCGCTCGCGTCCCTGATGCGCGGAAACACGCATCGATGGCAGCAGCTTATGCGCACCCGGCGACTCATGTGGGCGTTCGGCGAAATCCGCGGCAGCTGCTCGAGCCGCTCGATATTTGCTCAGCTAACTCACGCGACTGGAGGTGGTGCTGGGCAGGCCGATCACCGGAGCGGCCTTGTGCAGACATTCCGCCCACTCGGCGGCGGGTACAGAATCGGCGGTTATCCCGCCGCCGACACCGAGGACGGCCCGACCCTCAGCGTCGAATTCGACGGTGCGGATCGCGACATTCAACTCGCAACCGGCCACCGGAGATATCAAACCGATTGTGCCGCAGTATATTCCGCGCCGACGATGTTCCCACTGTGAAATGAGTTGGCGGGCACGGATTTTAGGAGTACCGGTAACCGATGCCGGGGGAAAAGCGGCGTCCAGCAGCGCTGCGGTCGGCAGCTCGGGTTGCACCCGCGCCGAGACCGTGGACACCAGATGCCATACGCCCGGCGCGCGCCTGACCACCAACAACTCCGGAACAGTGACAGTGCCGGTAATCGCTACCCGGCCAAGGTCATTACGGACCAGGTCCACGATCATGATGTTCTCGGCCACTTCCTTGGGAGATGCCCGCAGTGCCGACGGCCAGGCGTCCAGCGGCAGGGTGCCCTTGATCGGACTGGACGTCACGAACTCACCCCGACGGCGCAGGAACAGCTCGGGAGACAGCGAGGCCACCGCACCCCACCGTCCGGCGAGATAGGCGGCCCGGGACGGGGCGGTGCGGGCGATACCGTCGGCGAAGAAATCCAGCGACGAACCGCGCACCGTCCCGGTGAACTGAGTGCAGACGCACGCCTGGTAGACCTCGCCGGCGCGTATCGCATCCAAACACGCCAGCACACCTTTGTAGTGTGCTGCCCGGTCTGCGGCATCCCATTCGATCTGGCACATTGGTGCCGTTCTTGCTGCCGGGGCCGCCAAGGAGTCGGCCAGCCAATCCGGCATCGCGGCACCCGAGAGGCTCTCGTACCACCACACCCCGGCGGGGTCGCGGCGCAGTACGCAGTCGGTCCAGCCACCGGCCGCCTCGGGAATCCGGTGTGGCCGTCCGTCCGCGCCGGGATCGGGGTAGGACAGGTAGCCGATCCAGCCGCCCCCCACGGCACTGAGCTGCGATGACACCGCACCCGCAGTCCCGGCGAACGCGTCGCGCACGGCGACTGGCCGCACTGCGACGCTGGGGGCGATCACGGCCAGCGCGCCGAACCACTCGCCGGTCAGCGCCGCCGGCGGCGGCAGGCCCAGGCGCACCGTGGCACGGCCGACCGCGCGCAGCACCTGCGGTGCGCCGCCCAGATCGCCGAGACGCTCGATTCGCACCGCCCTAGCTTGACAGAACGGCGGATTTCCGCACGCCAGGGTGGTATCAGCGCCGACTGATCTGTCGCGGGTTGCCCAGGGCCACCAATTTCTCCGGGTTGCGCATCGCATAGAAGTTGGTGATCTTGTCCCCGACGATCTCCACGGTGATCACACCCTGCAGTTGACCGCCCAGGTACAGCACCACGGCCGGGGCGCTGTTGCAGGTGACGGTCTGCACCTGCAGTTGCGCCTGCGTCTTGCGCAGCAGACCGATAATCGCCTTGGCCACCTTCTCGGCACCCGCGATGGGTTTGCGGGCTGCAGTGGCCTTGCCGCCGCCGTCGGCCATCCAGACCGCGTCCGGCGCGAGCATTTCCAGCAGCGCCGCCACGTCGCCGTCGGCCGCTGTGGTGAGGAACTGCCGGGTGATCTGCGCGTTGCGCTCCGGGTCGACGTCGCCGAACCGTTTGCGCCGCGCCTGGACGTGTTCCCGCGCCCGGTGCGCGATCTGGCGCACGGTCGGCGTGGGTCTGCCGACTGCGCCGGCAATCTCGGCGTAGTCGAAGCCGAACACCTCCCGCAGCACGAACACCGCGCGCTCGTCCGGGCTCAGTGTCTCCAACAGCACCAACATGGCCATCGAAACCGATTCCGCCAGAACGACATCGGCCGCCGCATCCTGGTCGTCGAGCAGCAGCGGTTCGGGCAGCCAGGGTCCGACGTACTCCTCCCGACGCCGGGCCTGGGCCCGCAATGCGTTGAGTGACTGGCGGGTGACCAGCTGGGCCAGGTAGGACTTGGTGTCGCGGACCGTCGCCAGGTCCACCTCCGCCCAGCGCAGGTAGCTGTCCTGCAGCACGTCGTCGGCTTCGGTTGCCGCACCCAAGATCTCGTAGGCGATGGTGAACAGCAGCGGGTGCAGCAGGGTGAATCGTTCTGCGTGCCCGCCGCTGTCCTTCGGCGGCTGCGTCAACGGACCGCGACCTGCTCGTCACGGGTCAGCTGCGCGGGTCGGCGACCACCCTTGAGCCAGCGGTACCAGCCGGGCTTGGCGCTCTCCTTGCGCAGGCCCCACACCGTGCCCTTGCAGACCACCTCTTTGATCGACGCGGCCAGCCGGCCACCGATGTAAAACCTGATCGGGGTGTCGTCGGTGCGGGCCAGCTGAATGGTGCCGTAGCGGCGCCCGACGCTGACGCACTGCCCGGTGAAGGCCTGGTTCAGCGCGGCCGGCGCGGTCCCGGCGACGCGAGCCAGCACGGTGTTGGCGGCTTGGGCGGCCAGCGGGATCGCCGCCTGGCAGCTCATCCGCAGCGGCTGGTTGGATGGTGCGGCAGCGTCCCCGGCGGCCACGATGCGCTGGTCGGTGATGCTGGTCAGCGTTTCGTCGGTGAGCAGACGGCCCAGCGTGTCGGTGCGCAGACCGCTGCGGGTGGCCAGGTCCGGCACGCCGAATCCGGCCGTCCACACCGTCACCGCGCTGGACGCGATCGTCCCGTCACCGAACACCACCGAATTCCACCGCACCTCGCTGACGGTGGCGGACTCGAGCACGGTGACACCCAGCTTGCGCAGGTGCCGCGCCACCGAACGCCGGCCCGGGCCACTCAACGACGGACCCAGGATGCCCCCGCAGGCCAGGGTCACCGGAAATCCCCGCTCGGCGAGTTCGCCGGCCGCCTCGATACCGGTCAAGCCGCCGCCGACCACGGTCACAGTGGCGGTGTCGGGCAGGTCGGCCAGCGCGTAGTGCAGTCGTTGCGCGTCTTCCAGTTCAGCGAGGCTGTAGGCGTACTCGGCCGCGCCGGGCACCGCGACCGGAGTGGCGCCGGTGCTGCCGACCGCATAGATCAGGTAGTCATATTCCAGCGCGCCCCCCGAGGCCAGCGACACCCGCCGCGCGGGTGCGTCGATGTGCTCGGCGCTGTCGACGACCAGACGGATGCCGCCGCCCAGCAGGGTGCCGTAGTCGACGGTGGCGGTGCCGCTCCCGGCGGCCAGTTGGTGCAGGCGGATCCGCTCCACGAATTGCGGACGGGGGTTGACCAGGGTGATGTCAACGTCGGCGCGCAGCCGAAGGTGGTTGGCGGCCATCGTCCCGGCGTAGCCACCGCCGATCACGACGACGCGCGTGCGGGCGCCGGACGGTTCGAACATTTCAGACATCGTTGTCTCCGTTTCTGGTGCGGGGTTATGTACTGGAGACACCGCAGCCCGCCGAAGCGTGACAACGGCGGCCGGCTTTGTGAGCTGTCTCACGTTCGCCGGCCGGGAGTCCGGCCCGCGGGCGGGCAGGGTGACCAATATTTCAGCGGCCGGATCGGGGCCGCGTGCTAATCTCAGATGACTGACAAACCATCCGTGACCTGCGCCGGTCCGGGTACTTTCCCAGGCAACCAGGCCGATTGAGAGCCATCCGAAGGGCTGCTTCGATTTTCGTCGGCAGGCATCGGGAAGCCGCGGCCCGCGGAGACTGCCGCTCACTGGGTTAGTCGCCCATACTGGGTGCAGTCGTTCGACACGTGCCCAGACGGAGGACCCGGTGCCGCGCAGCTTGGACCTCGTGGTCACCTCCGTAGCTACCCAGCTCATGGAGGCGACAGCGTCGACCGCTACGCAGGTCAGCGAGAAGGTCCTGGCCCAGCTCGTCGAGCAGTTCGACGTCGACGCCAGTTTCCTGCGTCACCACGACCACGACATCCGTGCCTCGGTGCTGGTTGCGGAATGGCCGCCACGTACCGACGTTCCAGACCCGGACCCGCAGGCGGTGGTGCACTTCACCAGCGCCGATCCGGTACTCGCGCAGTGTGAGCACGGCCGCAAGCCGGTGGTGATCCGGCCCGACCAGAGCAACCGGACCCTGCCGCGCTGGGTCGGCGGCGCCAAGCACACGGCTTCGCCGTCGGTAGCTGCTGCACCGCTGGTCTCGGGGGACAAGACCACCGGGGTGCTGGGTTTCGTCAAATTCGGCGCCCGGAAATGGAAGCAAGAGGAAATCAACACCCTCGAGGCGGTGGCGGCGCTGTTCGCCCAGCTGCAGGCCCGGATCGCCGCCGAGGAGAAGCTGCGTTACCTCGCCGAGCATGACGACCTGACCGGGTTGTACAACCGTCGGGCGCTGGTGGCGCACCTGTCCGACCGGCTGGCCAGTGGCAATCCCGGCCCCGTTGCAGTGCTCTACATGGACCTGGACCGGTTGAAGTCGATCAACGACTACCTCGGCCACACCGCCGGCGACTGGTTCATCCGCGTCTTCGCCCAGCGGCTGCGGGTGTGCGCCGGAAGTCAGAGCATGATTGCCCGACTGGGCGGCGACGAATTCGTCGTCATCCCCGACCAGACCATGTCCAGTGGCGCGGCCGAATCCTTCGCCCGCCGGCTCGGCACCATGCTGCGCGAACGGCTGTCGATCGGCGGCCACCAGATCACCCGCACGGTCAGCATCGGGCTGGCGGTCGGCATGCCGGGCCGCGACAACAGCACCGACCTGCTGCGCCGGGCCGACGAGGCGGTGCTGACGGCCAAACGGGCCGGCGGCAACCAGGTCGCCCTGTCCACCGACGACATGTCGCTCAAGAGCGCTTTCCGCAACGACATCGAACTGCACCTGCAGGGCGACATCGACAGTGAAGCCCTGCTGCTGCACTACCTACCCGAGGTCGACCTGTGGACCGGCGCCATCGTGGCAGCCGAAGCGCTGGTGCGCTGGCGGCACCCGATCTGGGGTCTGTTGCTGCCGGATTCGTTCATCGGCGTCGCCGAATCCACCAATCTCGCCGGTGAACTCGGCCGCTGGGTGATGCGCAGCGCCTGCGCCGAATTCAGCCGCTGGCGGTCCAACGGGGTGGGGCAGAGCGCGATCCTGCGCATCAACGTCTCGCCCGTGCAACTGATCACCCGCGGCTTCGTCCGCACCGTCGCCGATACCATCGAAGAGTTCGGCATCGACGGGGGCTCGGTGTGCCTCGAGATCACCGAGCGTGCGGTGGTGCACGACATCGAAGCGACCCGCAAGACGCTGCACGAGCTCAAAGAGGTCGGTGTGCAGATCGCGATCGACGACTTCGGCACCGGCTACGCGGTGCTGTCGCATTTGAAGTCGCTGCCCGTGGACATGCTCAAGATCGATACCGGCTTCGTCCGCGACCTCGGCACCAACGCCGGTGACCTGGCGATCGTGCGCGCCATCATCGGTCTGGCCGAGGCGTTCGGGCTGCAACTGGTCGCCGAGGGAGTCGAAACCCCGGCTGCCGCACTGACTTTGATGCAACACGGATGCCACCGGGCGCAGGGATTCCTGTTGTCGCGCCCCGTTCCGGGCGACGCCATGGAGGCGTTGCTGTCCGCGCGCTGGATGCCGATGCCGTTCCTCGCCGACCGCGAGGCGCTCACGCTCGGCGCAATCTGACCCAAGCAGAGAATGGTTCGAACAATCAGAAAATTCACGTTAATCGCTGTCGCGTGCGTGACCGTCGTGGTCGCCGGCACGGCTCTGTTGATCGGCGGATGCGGTCGCAGCCACACCGATCCCGGTCCGTTGACGGCGATGGTGAGTCCGGCCATCCCGGCGGCCGCCCAGGAAATATCCAACCCGCTGCGCGGCCAGTACGAGAACCTGCTGGAACCGCTGTTTCCGCAGGGGGATACCGCGCAGCAACGGTATCCGGCGTGGCCCGCGTCCTTCGACGCCAGCCTGCGGGTGACCTGGCGCCAGCTGCAACCGGTCGACCCGGCCACGCTGCCGCCGGACGCGCCGGATGAGCTCAGGTTCGACTTCAGCGTCATCGACGACGCGTTGAACAAGCTGGCCGAACGCCACATGCGGCTGACGCTGCGGGTCCAGGCCTACAACTCCTGCTGCAACGTCACCTATCCGAACAACACCAATATCGAGATTCCCGACTGGGAACGCGCCAAGTCGACCACCAACACCAGCTACAACGGACCGGCCACCGGGCCGGCGGCCGGGGTGACGCAGGTGGTGCCGAACTTCAACGACCCCACCTACCTCCACGATTTCGGGCAGTTGCTGGCCGCGCTCGGCCGACGCTACGACAACGACGAACGGCTCAGCGTCTTCGAGTTCTCCGGTTACGGGGACTTCAGCGAAAACCACATCTCGTTCTTGAAGGAGGCGCTGAACGCGCCGGGTCCGGCGCCGCAGGACAGTGAACGCCTGCTGGGGTATTACAGCCAGTACGGCGACCAGAACATCACTAAGGCGTCCATCACCGAGCTGGTGGCGGCCAACGTCAATGCCTTCCCGCACACCCAGCTGGTTGCCACGCCGAACAACCCGGAGATCATGCGGCAGCTGTTGGCCGACGATGTCACCAGGAAACTGGTCGCGCCGGTCGGTGTCCGGTCGGACTGCCTCGGCGTCTACGCGCCGCTACCCACCTGGGCCGAATCCTCGTCGCACTATGCGCAGACCCAGGATCCGCTGGTCCAACAGCTCACCGAACGCCTCGCGAAGGCGCCGGTGATCACCGAGTGGTGTCAGCTGCCGAACGGGATCACCCCGCAGCAGTACTACGAGAAGGGTCTGCGCGACGTGATTCGCTATCACGTGTCGATGACGTCGAGCACCAACTTCCCGGACCAGGACGCGACCTCGCCGATGGATCCCAAACTGTATGTCCTGTGGGCACAGGCCAACGCCGTTGCCGGGTACCGCTATTCGGTGGAAGCCCGGCCAGGTTCGCAGTCGCTGCAGGACAAGGTCGCCTCGATCTCGGTCAACTGGACCAACTTCGGTGCTGCCGCGGCGACCGAGAAGTGGACCGTGAGCTACCGGGTGGTCGACTTCGCCGGACAGACGGTACGGACCCTGCCCGGCACCGTAGACCTCAGAACCCTGGTGCCCGACGCGTCCGGCGACCGCAATGTCGACCAACCACCGCCGGCGTCGGCGACCGAGACGGTGAAAGTCGACCTCAAAGGTCTGCCGCCGGGCCACTACACGGTGCGCGCCGCCGTCGAGTGGCAACAGCACAAGCCCAACGGCTCGCATGCGGTGACCTATCCGCCCATGCGGCTGGCGCGCGACGGCCGCGACGACTCCGGCTTCTATCCGATAGCCACCCTCGATGTGCCCCGTGCGACGCTGGCAACCCCGGCCGCGTCGTGACCGAAAAGTGCCGCTACTTGCGGCGGCGGCCCTGCGGCCGGTATGCAGACAGAACTGACGCTATTCAGGCGGCGTCCGCTCAGGAGGTTTAGTGGGGGATGGATTTCCGTACCTTTGTTCGGACTCTCCTGCTGCATTGGAAGCTCTTCACGGGCGCGGTGCTGGCGTGTTTGGCTGGGGCAGCGGCCATTACGGTTCTGCAGACCAAGAGTTATGAGTCCACGGCCACCGTCTTGGTGTCGTTCTCGGGTGAGACGGATCTGATGCAGGTGTACCAGGGCACGCAGGCCGCGCAGGAACGATTGTCGTCGTATGCGGCGATCGCCGGCGGGCACGCGGTGGCCGAACGTGCGGTGGCGCAGTTCCACCTCCCGATCAGCCCGGACGACCTGGCCAACCAGACCAAGGTGGCGTTCACGCCGAAGTCCACCCTGTTCACCATCACCGTCACCGACACCGATCCCAATCGGGCCGCGAAGCTGGCCAAGGCCGTCGCCGACGAGTTCACCCTGATGGTCGGCACGCTGGGCGGCAGTCCGAAGGCGCTGGGCGCGCCGGCGAGCACCGCTACGTCGCAGCCCCCGTCGCCGACGCCGTCGGCTCCGCCTACCGACGGCGAGCAACCCACCCCGACACCACCCACCGAGACGACGACGACGTCGGAAACAGCGACGACGCCAACGAACCCGAACGGTACGGTGCTGCCGGTGGCCCGTGCGACGGTCATCGAACAGCCCGGGGTGCCGGACAAGCCGTCCAAGCCGGTACCGGTGCGCAACATGGCGATGGGTCTGGTGGCTGGTCTGTTGTTGGGCACCGGGGTGGCGCTGACCCGCGAGGCCGCCGACCGCACGGTGCGCGACCGCGCGAAGCTGGAGAACCTCACCGGTCTGCCGACGCTGGCCGAGTTGCCCGGACACCGGGGCAACGCACCACGATTCGGCACCGACATCTCGTTCGACGACGCGGTGCGCGGCCTGCGGGCGCGGCTGCTGCGGGCGATGGGACCCGGCGCCAACCGGGTGCTGCTGACCGCGCCCTTCGGCGGCGAGGGGACCACGACGACCGCGATCAACCTGTCCCGGGCCTTCGCCGAACTCGGTGAGGACGTGCTGCTGATCGAAGGCGACACCCGGCGACCGGTGATCGCGCCGCTGCTGAAAGTCGAATCGGGGGAGGGACTGTCCAACGCGCTGTCCAACCCCGAGATCGCCACCGAGGCCACCAAGCCGACGTCGATTCCCAAGCTGTTCGTGCTGGCGGCGCGCTCGGTGCGCCGCGAAACCCTGCCCATCAGCGCGTATCTGCCCGAGGTGTTGGACACGGTGCTCAAGGATGTCGCGAAGACGTTCGAGCGGACGGTTGTCGACGGCCCGGCGGTGCTGGCGACAGCCGACTCCGGTCTGCTCGGCGGCGCGGTGGATGCCACGGTGCTGGTGGCCCGGGCCGGGCGCACCACCGAGGACGAGCTGTCCGACGCGCTGACCGCACTGCGGGCGGCCGGTGCCAACGTGGTGGGCACGGTGCTGACCGACGCCCGGATCGCCCGGCACACCCGGGCGGCCACCCGCACCTACCGCGCCAAGGTCAGTGGCCCGGCGTGATTCTCTACCTGCGGAGTCGTCATCGCCTGGCGGTGGCCGCCGTGGTGTTGACGGTGTTTCTGCTGGGCTGCTTCGTTTACGGCGCACTGTCGGTGCGCAACACCACGCAGGGCATCATGCTGGTGGGGTTGACGTTCTTCCTGATCGTCTATTGGGCCAAACCGGAATTGATGATCGGGTTGGCCCTGTTTCTGGACTTCGCGGCGCTGCCGCAAGGCCTGCACGTCGGCAAAGTGGTTGGGCCCGTGTCGATTTACGCCTCGCACGTGGTGCTGATTCTGGCGATCTGCTTCGTGCTGCCCGTGGTGCGGCTGCGCATGTCCGAGTACCTGTTGCCGGGGATGTTCGCGCTGACAGTGATTTACTTTGCCGCGGTTGGGTTTTCGACCGGACACAATCCCGCGATCGTGGTGCGCGAAGCGACTTTCCTGTTCGAGATGATCGCGGGTTTTGTGCTGGCGCTGGTGATTGTGTACGGCGACTACATCCTGCTCTCGATCCACGCGATGGCGTTCACGCTGTGGTTTTCAGCGGGAATGGCGTTGCTCGCTTCGTCGGGCGGTATCCGACTGGCGGGCCGGACCGAGAGTCTGCAGGCCGACACCGGCGACGCCGCCAACCGGGTGATCACCAACAGCCTGATACCGGCCATCGCCGTGCTCACCGCGCTGGTCGCCGCGCAGATCGCCGGGCGGGTGAAGCCGATCGCCTACCTCGCGCTCGGTCTTCCGGCACTGGTCATCGCCGTTCTTGCGTTCTCCCGCAACACAATACTGTCGGTGGGCGTCGCCGCCATCGTCGCGTTCTTCGCCAGCATGGGCTGGTCTGCGGTGCGCCGGGCCGCGCGGCTGGCGCTCACCGGGGCCGGAATTCTGGCGGTGACGATTCCCGGTGCGCTGTTCCTGCTGGGCGATTCGTCGGCGGGGGTGTGGCTGGCCCACCAGATCACCGGCTTCAGTCACCGGGTGCTGGGTCGATCGACCGGCGCCGCACTGACCGCCGACCCGTCGACGCTGGCCAGATTCGCCGAGGACCGACATCTGAACGAGGAGATCGCGGCGGCGCCGGTGTTCGGCCACGGGCTCGGTTATGCCTATCAGTTGCCGTTCGGGGGCGGTGACGATCCCAACGAATTCACCGAGACGCTGGGCACCACGTATGCGCACAATTTCTACCTGTGGTGGCTGGCCAAGTCCGGTGCGGTGGGGATGACGGCGTTCGCCGTGTTCGCGCTGACCCCTTTGGTACGGGCGCTGCGCAGCGCGTCGGTGCCGGCGAAGATCAGCGCGGCGACAGCCACCGGCCTGTTGGTGATGTCCATCATCGATCCGTTGCCGGAGGACCCGGCCAACTCAATGACGTTGGGTCTGGCGCTGGGTGCGGCGTTGGCGTTCGCCAAGGTCGGCCGGCGATCAGCCAAATACGCTGAAGCGCAGGAATTTGCAGCTGATGTGCCGGCTGACCCCGCACCGGCGGCACAGGCGGTCCGGTGACGGCGAAGCGGCCGGCGCTGCGGGTTTTGGTGGTGGGTCCGGCGCCGGCGCAGGCGGCCAGCCGTGGCGGCATGGCCACGGTGATCACCCTGATGGCTGCGCACCCCGATGACCGCGTCCGGATCACCGTGGTGCCCACCTACATCGAGGGTTCCTTCTGGTACCGGCGCTGGGTCGGTCTGTCCGGAATGCTGCGCGCCACCTGGCTGCTGCTGCGGGATCGGGCCGACGTTCTGCACATCCACCTCGCGCACGGCGGCAGCGTGGTGCGCAAGGCGTTGCCGTTGGCGGCGGCGCGGCTGGCCAAGGTGCCCACCGTGGTGCACGCGCACAGCTACGACTTCGGCGGCTGGTTCGACGGGTTGCCGCCGTGGGCGCAGTGGGTGGTTCGGCGGGTGCTGGTGGCCGACCAGTGGTTGGTGTTGGGCACCCGGCACGTCCAGGAATACGCCGACCGACTGCGGTTGGCCGACGACCGGATCCAGGTGCTCAACAACGCCGTGCCGATTCCGCACCGCCCGGTCGCTCAATCGAATGTCGAAGCGGTACATGCGGTTTCGCTCGGCAGGCTGGGTGTGCGCAAGGGCAGCTATGACCTGATCGACGCCGTCGCCGCCCTCGATCCCGAAATTCGCGGCCGGCTACGGTTGACGCTGGCCGGCGACGGTGAGGTGGACCAGGCACGCGCGGCGGTGGCGGCGGCCGGCGTCGCGGACACGATTCATGTTGCGGGATGGGTGGATCCAGCGGCCAGGGACGAATTGCTCGGCGCCGCACACATCTTCGTGCTGCCGAGTTACGACGAGGGCTTACCGATGGCGTTGCTGGAGGCGATGGCCTACGGCCTGGCGCCGGTGACGACGTTGGTGGGCAGCATCGGCGAGGCGATTACCGACCGGGTGAATGGTCTGGTGGTCGAGCCCGGCCGTCCCGACCAGATCGCAGCTGCACTGACCGAACTACTCAAGGACGATGCGCTGCGCGCCGAGCTCGGCGCAGCGGCCCGCGACCGGGCCGGGGACTTCGGCCTGGACCGCTGGTATCAGCGGCTGGATCAGGTGTGGGCGGATGTGCGTGCCACCGCCGGGGAAGGTGAGACATTGTCAGCGAAAGACCGCTTGCTGCACAGCAGCGCCGCCAATTGGGCGGCGAAGTTCGTGACGGTGCGCAACGTGGGCCGGGTGCTGGGCCGGACCGCGATGGCGACGGCGACCGAGGCGTTGTGGCGCCGCCGGTCGACCCAGGATCTGGCCATGGTCGTGGCAGATCACTTCTCGCCCAGCGGCGCAACCGTGGTCGACGTCGGCGCCAGCTGGGGGTTGTTCACCTATCACCTGGCTCGCCGGGTCGGAAAGTCCGGTCAGGTCTACAGTTTCGAGCCGCACCCGGACAACGCGCCGATGTTGCGCAAGCTCGACCGGGCGCTGCCCTACGTCCACTTCAACCAGGCCGCGGTTTCCGACGAGCCCGGCACCGCGCAACTGTTGGTGCCCGCGCGGCACAACCGGCAGGTGACGGCGCAGGGCAGCCTGGCGCACGGGTTCGACGGGCAGGGGGTGGACGTCCGCAAGATCGACGTGCCCCTGGTTCGCCTCGACGACGTGTTGACCGACGTTGCCGTCGACTTCGTCAAGATCGATGTCGAAGGACACGAGATGTCCGTTCTGCGTGGGGGTTCGGCGATGTTCCGGCGCTGCCGGCCGACCATCCTGATCGAGATCGAGCAGCGGCACCTGTCGGTGCCCATCGCGGAGGTCTTCCGGCTGATCGAGGATCTCGGTTACCACCTGTTCTACGTCCGCGACACGGCGCTGCGGCCGATCGCTGATTTCGACGTGGCGCGCGACCAGGTGTCGATGGTGGATTCGGGTGAGTTCCATCCCTTCGCCATGCCGAAGGGGTACGTGCATGACTTCTGCGCGGTCTCGTCGCCGGAGTTGGTGTCGGCGTTTGTGCGCTGAACTTACTGAGCGAGATGGCTTGTCCCACGCGTCACGTCTGTAACTCCAGGGGCGCGGTGATGTCTTCTGAATTGTGGTGGCGCATCTGCTATCACCTGGCGTCCGGGGTGCGGTGGCCGCTAATGTGTTAGACGCATTCCGGTGCCGTTCGGTTCCGTCTATCTTGAGCGAATGATGTTCTGGCGCAATCGTTTATCGCTCATCTGGTTGTCGGTGGTGGTTCGTAGAATCATCGGTATGGCAACGAGTTCGCGTGATGAGATCGTGGCGGTCTTCGACGCCCTGGATGCTGGGGTGGATCGGTTGTGTGGGTTGTCGTTTGAGGTGTTGACCACCCCGGAGCGGTTGGCGCGTTGGAGCGTCTGGAACGGGTGGCGCGGCGGTTGCGGGTCCCGCAGCACCCGTTGATCAATCAGCTCGCCGCCCAGGCCGACAAAACCGAGTTGGGTGGCACGTTGTGTGAGGCGCTGGCCACCGGGTTGGGCATCACCAAACCCTGCGCCGGGCGCCGCATCGCCGAGGCCGCGGATCTGGGTCCGCGCCGGGCGTTGACCGGCCAACCGTTGGAGCCGGTGCTGACCGCGACCGCAGCCGGCCAGCGCGCCGGGCGCATCGGCGACGGGCAGATCGCGGTGATCCGCGACTTCTTCAAACATCTGCCCGCGGCGGTCGATGTGTTGACCCGCGAGGCCGCCGAAGCCGACCTGGCCGACAAAGCCACCTGGCAACGCCCCGATGAGCTGGCCGGCTACGCCCGCCAAATCATGAACTGCCTGCACCCTGACGGGGACTTCTCCGATGAGGAACGCACCCGATCGCGCGGGATCACCCTAGGTGCCCAGCAGCGTGACGGCATGTCCACGATCAGCGGGCTGATCACCCCCGAGCTGCGGGCGGCGATCGAAGCGCTGTGGGCGAAACTGGCCGCCCCGGGCATGGCCAACCCCGCCGACCAAGCCCCGGTCATCGACGGTGAACCCGACCCCGAGGTCGCCGGTGGG
>NZ_JCALCL010000023.1:0-23906 GCF_059812325.1 Mycobacterium sp. NGS61 | reverse complement strand
CCACCACCCCACCCCGACGACGACCCACCACCCTTCTGAAGGGTTGTCGGTCTAAGCAGGTGCCTCGCGCCCTCGAATCAGCACCTTCGCTTGGGCCCGTTGCGCAAGTCCCTCGCTGCGCTCGAATACGCAAAGAAAATTGGCTTCGTCAACCGCGACCTGTGCGTCAAATGGTCGAGCGACCAGCCGGCCAACGGTTGCGCGTACCGCAGCGACCAACGAATACGGCCAGTCAATCAACCGCACGCACTGGATCGGCGCACCCAGTCCGACGGCGAAAGAGATGTGCCGGGCCGGTTCGGCGATGGGTAACCCCGGGGAGTACCCGGCCGGGGTGTCCCGGTGCGGATTGTGCGCGATCGACCGCCACGGCGTGTCGCCGAAGCGATAACACAGAATTCCGTTGTGTTCCGCGTCGACCCACGCGAGTTCAACATCATCGTCGAACACCTTGATCTGTTCGTTCGCCGAGGGAATCACGTCGGGTCTCAACGTGAATGGTGCTGCGGATGGGGCGATTTCGTCGAGCGTTGGTTCCGCTGCATATGAGAGATATTCGACGTAGAGCAGGCACCCCTCAGTGGTCAAGATCAACTCAGTGCCCGGCCATCGCTTGTTGCCTGAGTCGTAGTACTCACCGATACGCAATCGCAGCGGATGGGACATCAGCGGATCGAAAGCGGGACAACGGCATCGCGCCGATCCCGCAGGTCGGCGAACTCATTGGCCACCGGCAGCAACTCCCCCAATTGCCGCGGGTACACCACCTCGCCGGCGGCCTCGAACGCCGCGATATCGGCCACCCCACACCAGCGAAACCCGTGGATGTAGCGACGTTCCAGCTCGGTGCGCCCCTCCAGAGTCGGCTCGAACCGCTCGGTGCGGTGCACGAGGTAGAACTCTTCGCTGTCGATCATCGAACCGTTGAACTCGAACACCTCGTCGCGGCGCCAGATCGGCCCGAACAATTCGGCCGGCGAGACCTGCAGACCGGTTTCCTCGGCCAGTTCACGGGCGGCCGTCTCGGCCAACCGCTCCCCCGGCTGCACCTCACCGCCGACGGTGAACCACCACCGGGGCGCGGTGCCGTCGGTGACAGCGGGATCCGAACCGCACAACAGCAGCACCGCACCGGTCTCGTCGAGCAACACCACCCGCGCCGAGGTGCGATGGTTGAGCTCATGATGGGCGTGCGTCTGCGCGTGCGGCCGCTCGGCAATCTCGAAATACGTTGGCAGCGGCGCCGTTCCACCCAATCTGAACAACCGCACCATGCGCCGCTCGGCCAGCACCAGGGTGTCGCGGACCGCGTCGTTGTGGAACCGTCGGGCCAGCAGCACCCGGGCCTCGGCGTCGGCCAACTCGGCCAGCAGACCCGCGGGTACCGACGCCGGGTCGACCATCGCCAAAGCGGCGGACAGCTCGTTCTCCGCGGTCTCGCGCGCGCTGCGCGGGGCCCGCTCCGCGGCATCGGCCAAGGCGGCCAGCCGCTTGCCTTCGGGTGCCCCGCCGTAGGCGTCGATCGCGATCGCCCGCGCCACCACGGCGCGCCGCGCCAACGCGCCGTCCAGCGCCTGCCAGGACAGGTCGTACCGCACGTGCAGCCGGTTCAGCCGGTTCGCGCGCTGATACCCCCACGCGCCGAACGCCACCATTACCAGGAACAGCCCGACAAGCGCGGCGATCAGCCACACCATCAGCTGGCCACCTGCACCTTGACCCCCGACCCGGCAACAGTCTCGTACACGCGCATGATCTGGCTGGCGACCACCGACCAGTCGTAGCGGCGGACGGCGTCGGCACCGGCCGTCACATACCGGTTGCGCAGTTCGTCATCGTCCAGCACCGCTATCAGCCCCTCGGCCAGCGCGACACTGTCGTCCACCGGCACCAACCGCCCCACTGCGCCGTCGCACAGCACCCGCCGGAACGCGTCGAGGTCGCTGGCCACCACCGCGGTGCCGGCGGCCATCGCCTCCACCAGGACGATGCCGAAGCTCTCCCCACCGGTGTTGGGCGCACAGTAGACATCGGCGCTGCGCATCGCCGAGGCCTTCCCCGCATCGTCGACCTGCCCCAGGAAGCGCATATTCGCGGCCAATCCGCTTGCCTCGCTGAGCAATTCGTCCTCATCGCCGCGGCCGACGATCAGCAACTGTACGTCGGGAAAACGCTGCACCACAGCCGGCATGGCGGCCATTAACGTGGCCATACCTTTACGGGGTTCGTCGTAGCGCCCCAGGAACAGCACCGTCTTGCCGGGCCGCGGGTAGCCGTCCAACAGCGGCGCCGAGGCAAAGAAGTCGACGTCGACACCGTTGGGGATCTCCACTGCATCGGAGCCCACCGACTCCATCTGCCAGCGGCGCGCCAGATCGGACACCGCGATCCGGCCGACGATCTTCTCGAACCGCGGCCGCAACATGCCGCCCAGCACCGACATGGCCACCGACTTGGTGGTCGAGGTGTGAAACGTCGCGACTATCGGACCCTCGGCGATATTGAGGGCCAGCAGAGACAGGCTCGGGGCGCTCGGCTCATGCAGGTGCAGCACGTCGAATTCCCCATCGGCGAGCCACTTCTTGACCTTGCGGTGAGTGGCGGGCCCGAACCGCAACCGGGCCACCGACCCGTTGTAGGGAATCGGCACCGCGCGCCCGGCGGAGACGACGTAGTCGGGCAGGGCGGTCTCCGGGGAGACCGGTGCCAGCACGCTGACCTCGTGCCCTCGCGCGCGCATCACATCAGCCAGCTGCAGCACATGCGACTGCACCCCGCCCGGCACATCGAACGAGTAGGGGCAGACCATGCCGATCCGCATCACCGGCCCTTCAGCCAGGCCCGCCGGTCGTCGGACAGATCAGCCAGCCACTGCGGCTGCATCATGTGCCAATCCTCGGGGGTGGCGGCGATGTTCTGCTCGAACTCGTGAGCCAGCGCCTGGGTGATCGCCTGCACGTCGCCGCTGCTGCAGTCCAGCGGCGGATCCATCTTGCAGGCCCAGCCGTCTCCCTCGAACCAACAGTGCGACGGCAGCAGTGCCGCGCCCGTCGCTATGGCGAGTTTGGCCGGACCGGCCGGCATCCGGGTGAGTTCGCCGAAAAACTCGACTTCCACGCCGGTGCGGGTCAGGTCGCGCTCCGCCATCAGGCACACCACCCGGTTGTCCCGCAGGCGGTCGCACAACACCTCGAAGGGCGGTCGTTCGCCGCCGGACAGCGGTATCACCTCGAAGCCCAATCCCTCGCGGTATTCGATGAAGCGCCGGTACAGCGACTCGGGCTTGAGCCGCTCGGCGACGGTGGCGAAGGTGCCATGCGTCTGCGCCAGCCACAGCCCGTTCATGTCCCAGTTGCCGCTGTGCGGCAGCGCACAGATCACGCCCCGCCCCTGTGCCAGCGCCCCGTCCAGGTTGTCCTGTCCGTGGGTTCCGGCGTCGAGCTGACGGGTCAGCTCGACATGGTCCATGGTCGGCAGTCGGAACGCCTCCCGCCAGTAACGGGCGTAAGAAGCCAGCGAGGCACGCATCAACGAGTCGGGCACATTCCTGGGCGCGACCCCGATAACCCGAGCCAGATTCTTGCGCAGCTGCTCCGGGCCGCCGCGCCGGGCCGCGTACCGGGCCCCGGCGCTGAAGACGTTGCGCGCAGCGAACTCCGGCATGGCCCGCACGGCCATCCAGCCGGCAGCATACGTCCAGTCGGTCGCGGCACCGGTCACGAGTTCGCGGGGACGACGACGGCCGAGCAGACTCAGGCTTCCCGAAGGCGGTATCACTGCTCACTCTTTCCCGATAGTGCAATGCGGTCGATGGCCCCGGGCGAGGTCCGCACCGCGTACAACCGCTGCGCACAGGTGATCACACTTAACACCGCCAGCAGCCACATCGCCACCGGGAGCGCCGGCGGCCAGGCAACGAACGGGAAATCGGCGACCCCGGCGCCCACCAGCACAATGATCAGGCGCTCCGGTCGTTCGATGAAGCCGCCGTCACCGCGCAACCCGCTGGCCTCGGCCCGCGCCTTGATGTAGGAGATCACCTGGGAGGTGACCAAGCAGATGAGCGTCGCCGCGGTCAACGGCTTGTCGTGCAGGTGAAACGCGATCCACCAGAGCAGCCCGCAGAACACTGCGCCGTCGCACAGGCGGTCGCAGGTGGCGTCCAGCACCGCGCCGAAGCTGGTGCCGAAGCCGCGTTCGCGGGCCATCGCCCCGTCGGCCATGTCGAACAGCGTGAAGAACCAGACCACACACCCGCCGGCGAACAGCTTGCCCATCGGGAACAGCACCAGCGCCCCGGCCATCGAGCCGACGGTGCCGATGACGGTGACGATGTCAGGTGTCAGGCCCACCTTCAGTGCGGTCCTGGCCACTGGGTCGGTGGCTTTGGCGAAGAACGCCCGGGTCAGAAACGGCAGCTTGCTCATCGCGGCCTCACGACTGCCGGGCCCACTCGTCGGCCAGCAGTTGCCGGGTTTCGCGCAGCAACTGCGGTATCACCTTGGAGCCGCCGATGATCGTGATGAAGTTCGCATCGCCGCCCCACCGGGGCACCACGTGCACGTGCAGGTGTTCGGCAAGCGAGCCGCCCGCCGAGGTGCCCAGGTTGATGCCGACATTGAAACCGTGCGGGCGCGACACATTCTTGATGACGCGGATCGCCTTCTGGGTGAAGGCCATCACCTCGGCACTCTCCGACTCGGTCAGCTCCTCCAGCTCCGATACCCGCCGGTACGGCACCACCATCAGGTGCCCGGGGTTGTAGGGATACAGGTTGAGCACGGCGTAGACGAGTTCACCGCGCGCCACCACCAGACCGTCTTCGTCGGCCATGCGCGGGATGTCGGTAAAAGGTTCGGCAGGGCTGGCATCTTCCCGCTTGATCGGAGCCTCGGCCAGGTAGGTCATCCGGTAGGGAGTCCACAACCGTTGCAGGTGGTCGCGGCGCCCGACGCCGCGGTCCAGGATGGTGTCGTCCGGCTCAGTCACCGTCCGCAACTTTCATCAGTTCCGCTGTCGGAGTGGCGTTTTCGCGTTTGGCGATCCAGTCCGCGATGGCCGCCACCGCCGCGTCGCGGGGCACGCCGTTGATCTGGGTGCGGTCCCCGAACCGGAAACTGACCGCCCCGGCCTGCACGTCCCGATCACCGGCCAGCAGCATGAACGGCACCTTCTGGTTGGTGTGGTGCACGATCTTCTTGGCCATCCGGTCGTCGCTGCCGTCCACCTCCACCCGCACACCGTGCGACTTGAGTTGCGCTGCAACGTCTTTCAGATAGTCGACGTGTTCGTCGGCGACCGGGATCCCGACCGCCTGGATGGGCGCCAGCCACGCCGGGAAAGCACCCGCATAGTGCTCGGTGAGGATGCCGAAGAACCGTTCGATGGAACCGAACAGGGCACGGTGGATCAGCACCGGACGCTGCCGGGTGCCATCCGACGCGGTGTATTCCAGCTCGAACCGGTCCGGCATGTTGAAGTCGACCTGCAGCGTCGACATCTGCCAGCTGCGCCCCAGCGCATCCTTGACCTGCACCGAGATCTTCGGCCCGTAGAACGCCGCACCGCCCGGGTCGGGCACCAGCTCCAGCCCGGAGGCCTCCCCGACCTCCCGCAACACCTGGGTCGCTTCCTCCCACACCTCGTCAGAGCCGACGTACTTGTCCGGGTCTTTGGTGGACAGCTCCAGGTAGTAGTCGGTCAGCCCGTAGTCGGCCAGCAGGTCGAGGACGAACCGCAGCACCGAGGTCAGCTCGTCGCGCATCTGCTCACGCGTGCAGTAGATGTGCGCGTCGTCCTGCGTCATCCCGCGCACCCGGGTCAGTCCGTGGATCACCCCCGACTTCTCCAGCCGGTAGACACTGCCGAATTCGAAGAGCCGCAGCGGAAGTTCACGGTAGGACCGCCCGCGGGACCGGTAGATCAGGTGGTGCATCGGGCAGTTCATCGGCTTGAGGTAATAGTTCTGGCCCGGCTTGCGCACCGTGCCGTCCTCGTTGAACTCGGCGTCGATGTGCATCGGCGGGTACATGCCCTCCGCGTACCACTCCAGGTGCCCCGAGGTGATGTAGAGCTGTTCCTTGGTGATGTGCGGGGTGTTGACGAACTCATACCCCGCCTGCTCGTGCTTCTGCCGCGAGTACTCCTCCAGCTCGCGGCGCACGATGCCGCCCTTGGGGTGGAAAACCGCCAGCCCGGAACCGATTTCGTCGGGGAAGCTGAACAGATCCAGCTCCACGCCCAGCTTGCGGTGGTCGCGGCGCTGCGCTTCGGCGATCAGCTCGAGGTGACGGTCCAGCGCCGCCTGCGACTCCCACGCGGTGCCGTAGATGCGCTGCAGGCTGGCGTTGCGCTGGTCACCGCGCCAGTAGGCCGCGGAACTGCGGGTGAGCTTGAACGCCGGGATGTGCTTGGTGGTGGGGATGTGCGGTCCGCGGCACAGATCGCCCCAGACGCGTTGCCTGGTCCGGGGATTGAGGTTGTCGTAGGCGGTGAGCTCATCGCCGCCGATCTCCATGATCTCGGGGTCCCCGGATTTGTCGTCGACGAGTTCGAGCTTGAACGGTTCGCCGGCCAGTTCCTCGCGCGCCGCGTCCTTGGATGCATACACCCGGCGGTCGAACAGCTGACCTTCCTTGACGATCTGACGCATCCGCTTTTCCAGCTTTTCCAGATCCTCGGGCGTGAACGGCTCCTCGACGGCGAAGTCGTAGTAGAAGCCGTCGGTGATGGGCGGGCCGATGCCCAGCTTGGCGTGCGGAAAGAGGTCCTGCACAGCCTGGGCCAGCACGTGAGCGGCGGAGTGCCGGATCACGCTGCGGCCGTCCTCGGTGTCGGCGGCCACGGGGGTCACCTCGGCGTCGGAGTCGGGCACCCAGCTCAGGTCGCGCAGCGTGCCCTCGGCGTCGCGCACCACCACCACCGAGTCGGGCGTGCCACGCCGCGGCAGACCGGCCTCACCCACCGCGGCAGCCGCGGTGGTCCCGGCAGGGACCCGGATGGGGGCGCTCATCGGATTCGTCTCCAATGCTTAGTCGTTGGGATCGCCGACCATGCTATCGGGGCGTCACCTCAGGGTTGTCCAGGCTTGAGCCGCACGAACAGCGCATCGGCTTCAGTGAGCAGGGTGTCGCCGTCGCGCAACCGGCCGGAGACGAAGATCTTGCGCCCGTCCACGCTGTCGATTCCGGAGTCGAACTGCAACTCTTTTTCGATCGGCACGATGTTGCGGTAGTTGATCTTCAAATACGCGGTGCGCTGGCGACGGCTGCCGGTCAGCCACGCGGCCGTCAAGCCGAGCACACTGTCGAACAGCATGCCGAGCGCGCCGCCGTGCACCGCACCGTTGCGTCCGAGGTGAAATCGGGCGAACCGCGCCGTGCCTTCGATGCGACCGTCATCGGTCTTGCGCGGCCGCATCGGGATGGACAGCACGTTCCCGCGTTCCGGCAGATCCATCCGGCGACCCGACGGCGACTGCCATTCGTCGGCGTCATACGGCGCCAACATCGCCGACAGTTCCTCCAGCCGGTCGGCCGCCTGGGTGATGACGTCGTCGGGCGCGTCGACGGCGCGGGCGTGGTCCTGCAGCCTACGGACCGCGGCGACGAACCGGCCGTAGTCCGGCCCACCCTTCTCGGTCGGTTCGGGTGGGTTGAATCCCCCGCCGGGGTGGGGCTGATCTGCAGCTGCCATCAGCACACCGTATTAGCCGTGGAACTCTGCAGCGGCATCGAGCCTGCCCTCAGGGCTGAGCTGCCCGGCGTGTCGCCGCCACCACCGCAGGCTCGGCGCCGTCATTACAGGCTCGCGTCGAAGATGGCCGCCGAATTGCCCTACTGGGCGGCGCCGGCGGCTGACAGCGCCTCGAATTCCTGGTCGGTCAGCGTGATCTCGGCGGCGGCGACGTTCTCTTCCAAGTGGGCGACCTTCGAGGTTCCCGGAATCGGCAACACCACCGGCGAACGCTTCAGCAGCCACGCCAGCGCCACCTGCGACGACGAGGCGTCGTGCGCCTTGGCGATCTGTTGCAGCGGGCCGCCGGGCGCTGCCAGCGGTCCGCCGGCCAGCGGAAACCACGGGATGAACCCGATGTTCTGCTCGGTGACGGCGTCCAGCAGCGCCTCCGCCTTGCGGTTGGTCACGTTGTACATGTTTTGCACCGACACGATCGGCGCGATCTGGCGGGCGGCGTCGAGTTGCTCGACGTCGATCTCGGACAGCCCGATGTGGCGGATCTTGCCTTCACCCTGCAACGCCACCAGCTCCCCCAGCTGGTCGGCCAACGGGAAGTCCGGGTCGATGCGATGCAGCTGGAACAGGTCGATGGTCTCGACACCGAGCCGCCGCAAACTCATCTCGCATTCCTGGCGCAGGTAGCTGGGATTGCCCAACGGGATCCACACGTCCGGGCCGGTGCGCAGCAGCCCGGCTTTGGTCGCGATCACCAACCCGTCGTACGGATGCAGCGCCTCACGGATGATCTCCTCGGACACATACGGGCCGTAGGAGTCCGCGGTGTCGATGAAGTTCACCCCCAGTTCGGCCGCGCGCCGCAACACCAGCACACATTCGTCGCGATCGGTGGGCGGCCCCCACACGCCCTGGCCGGTCAGGCGCATGGCGCCGAACCCGAGCCGGTTGATGGTCAGGTCGTCACCGAGGGTGAATGATCCGGAAGCCGCTGCGCTCATCTTTCCGACGGTACGCATGGCAAGCTGGCCGGGTGGACTTGGATGCGCTCGCCGACCAGCCGCTCACCTATCCCGACGTGGGCGCCACGGCCCGCTCCCCGCTGCCCACCGGATACGGCCATCTCGTGGTGTCCGCGCAGATCGGGACGGGCCGGGATCGTTTCGAGCAGGCCGCCGACGCGGTCATGCACTGGGGAATGCAACGCGGAGCCGGCCTGAAGGTGCAGGCCAGTTCGGACACCGTCGCGGAGTCGTCGGTCGTGGTGGTCACCATGCTGGGCGTGCTGCGCGCCCCGTGCCGGGTGGTCTACGTGGTCGACGAGCCCGACGTGCGCGGTTTCGCCTACGGCACCCTGCCGGGCCACCCGGAGTCCGGCGAGGAACGTTTCGTGGTGCGCTACGACCCGGACAGTTCGGCGGTGTTCGCCGAAGTCTCGGCGTTCTCCCGGCCCGGCACCTGGTGGAGCACACTCGGCCGGCCCGTCACCGCGGTGGCGCAGAAGGTGATCGCTAAGCGGTACCTGCGCGCGGTGTGAGCGCAGCGCCGTCCAACAGCCCCGACTGCCGCACCGCGTCCTGGATGAACCGCTGCACCGGACGCGACCGGATGAATCCGGCGTGGCCGCCGCGGTACCACACGATCTCCGGTTTGCCCCAGTGCTCCCACAGCCGGATCACCTGGCCGCGGGGATGCACCACCTGGTCGGCGATGCCGGCGTAGACGAAGCGGCCGCGCATCGGCACCTGCGGTGTGAATGACAGCGGCGACACCATCTCCCCGATGGGCTCGGCCAGTTGCATGGTGTCGCGACGCGGATCGCCCCGGCGCAGACCCGAGTGCCGGCTCAGCAATTCGACCAAGTTGGCCACCGGTACCCCCAGAATGGCGCAGGTCAGATCACTCTCCAGGCTGGCCACCAGGGCTGTGATGTAGCCGCCGAGCGACATGCCGTTGAGCCCGATCAGCGACTCGGGCTCCTGCGCGCGCACCCAGGACAGCAACCGCCGGATGTCCCAGACCGCCTGCGCGGTGGCGTGCACGTCGTCCATGACGTCCTCGCCGGGAAACACCGCACCCTTGGGCAACCCGCGCGCGCGCCGACCGTGCATGGGCAGGACGGGCAGCACCACGTTCAGGCCGAGCTCTTCGTGTAACTTCCAGGCCCGGAATATTCGCAGATCTATTGCCGATCTGCCCATTTCGGTGCCGTGCACGCAGATCAGCCAGGGCCGCGGTTCCGGGTGACGCAGCAGCACCGCGTACTCGCGCCGCAGCGCGGTGTATCCCAGCCATCGTTCGCGGCCGGGCTCGCCGGGGTGCGGGACGTATCCGCTGTCGAAGGACAGCTCCTGGTAGGACCGTTTGCGCCCGCGGACCTCCCGGATCTGCACTTCGGAAAGCGGCGGCGGCGGGGCGAAGAAGCCGCTGGGCTCCGCCAGCCAGCCCTGGTCGCCGTAGAACTCCAGCGCCTCGACCACTTCGTCGTTGATCCGCTGAAAGGCGGCCGGCCGGCTCACCGGGCGGCGCACCTTCAGGCCCGCCAGCACCACCTCGTCGCGGAACGCCTGCGCGGCCAGGGCGGCCGTGGGCCGGGCGATCGGCAGTCCGGCATCGTGGTCGTCGGCGTTGCGGTAGTCGCGCCAGGACCGGGCGAAATACCGGCCGGTGCGCGCGAACGGCCGGACCGTCTCTCCGACGGCTCGGCGCAACAGGCGGCGCCGCCGCGCGTCGTCCTCTTTGACGGGTACTGCCATGCTCAAAACGCTAACACCGCCAACGGGTTTGACCGGCTCTTCGGCGGTTCGATACTGCTCACTTCACGCCGGGAATGCGGCGCCGGTCACACCGCTAGCTCCAGCCGGCGAGCAAACGCTGCGCCCCAGCGCACAATGCTGCGATGACCGCCCCGACCGGGGCGTCGTCGCGGATCATCCCGACACCCTGCCCGGCATCCGGAGAGGCACTGACCGTCGCGCGACCCGGTTGCTGCCGCGCCAGCTCCTGTTCGCGGCCCGTCCAGCGGGCGACGAAGTCGTTGCGCAATACCCGGGCGGGGAACCGCTCGGGCCACGGCAGTCCCGCGGCGACGTCGAAGACCCGGGTGACCCGGGTGTCGGTTTCGGCCGCCTCGATCAGGGCCTGCCGGCCTGCCGCGCCGGTCAGCGCCTCCGGGCACGCCGCCAGCCGGGTGCCCACCCACGCACCGCCGGCACCGGCCGCCAGCACCGCGGCCAGGCTGCGCGGCGAGGCGACCCCGCCGCCGGCCAGCACCGGCACGGACACCGCGTCCAGGACCGCGTCCAGCAACGGCAGCGTCCCCAGCCGCACCTCGCCGTGCCCGCCACCTTCGGCGCCGCGGGCCACCAGGATGTCAACGCCCGAATCGGCCGCCCGACGGGCCCCGACGGCATCGTAAACCTGCGTGACGGTGGGAATTCCGACCTTGTGGGCTTCGTCGACCCAGGAGAAGTCGGTGCCGAAGCTGACCGACAGCAGTGCCGGGCGGGCGGCCAGCGCGTCCTGCAGCAGGCCGTCCTGGCTACGCATCACCCAATCCACCAGTCCGATGCCGAACCGTCCGCTGACGTGCTCGAGCTCGGCGGCCAGCGTCGCCCTGGTGGCGGTGCTGCCCATGCCCACCATGCCCAGGCCACCGGCCGCGGTGACTGCCGCCGCCAGCCGCCCGCCGGCGACCCCGCCCATCGGCGCGTTGAGGATCGGCACCTGCAGGCCGAAGTCCCGCGACCAGGGCGTGGCGAGCACGGTCAGTGGGCGGCGCCGGGCTGGGACTTCAGCACGGTCAGCATGACCACCGAATCCTCCACCGCGTGCAGGGCGTGCCGTACCGGCGGGATGGCGATGTAGTCGCCGGTCCGGCCGTCCCAGCTGTCCGCCCCGGCGGTGAGTTGCACGTGCCCCTGCAGCACCTGCAGGGTGGCCTCGCCGGGACTGTCGTGTTCGGAAAGGTCGTGGTCGGCGAGCAGTGCCAGCACTGTCTGACGCAACTCGTGGGTGTGCCCGCCGTGGATGGTGTGCGCGGCCCGGCCGCTGTGCGACGTGCGGGCTTCCGCCAGCTTCTCGGACGCCAGGGAGGTAAGCGAGAGGGATTCCATAGTTGAGTCCTTTCAAGCGGCTAACAGGAGTATGCCCGCCACCGACAAGGCGATGACCTTGACCGCCTCCAGACCGACGTAACCGTAGTGGGCGTGGGAGCGTGGGCCGTCCGAGCCGGCGAGCACCTGGTCCGAGCGACTGGTCAATCTCGGTCGCACCACAATGAGCTGTACGGCCAGTGCGACGGCGGCGACGGCATACGTGGCGATGATCCGCAGCGGGGTGGGCCCGGCCACCATCAACGCGAGCAGCACCAGCGCGAAACCCACCTCGATGGTGTTGAGCGCGCGAAATACCAAGCGCCCGATGCCCAATCCGATCTGCAGCGTCACGCCGGGCGCCCGGAATTTCAGCGGAGCTTCCAGAAACGAGATCGCCAGCACCATGCCGAGCCACACGAAGGTCACGGCTACCTCGATCGCGTTGCCGGTGCTCATCGCGCCGTGCCTGCCGTCAGATGAGTCAGGCACAGATCCGGTTCCACGAAGGCCTCGAGCCGGTCGACGGTGATGGGTGCCGACCAGCTTTCCAGTGCGCCCTGCATGAGACCGAGGTGGATGGGACACACGACGCTGGATCGGACTTCGGCGAGTTCCAGGAACGGGCAGTGCCGCAGCCCGACCAGTTGCTCGCCGTCGGATTCGCGGCGGTCGGGGGCGAAGCCCAACTCGTCGAGCAACCCGACCAGATGCTCGATCGACTCCTCCACGCCCATGTCGTCCGGCGCGGGCAGCCGCTCCCCCCAGGAGCGGCCCGCGGCCACCGCCCGGGCACTGGAGTTCTCTTCTGCGGCAAGCCCGTTGATCAGGATCTCGGCGAGCAACTGGTAGTGACGGGTGCCGCCGCGGTCCATCTGCCGCACGGCCTGAAACATCGACGGCGGCCGGCCCGGCCCGCGGCGGGCGGGTTCGACCTGTTCCACCTGGCCGTCACCGAGCAGGCTGTCGAGGTGGAAGCGCACCGTGTTGGGATGCACCCCGATCGTGTCGGCGATGGCCAGGATGCTCAGCGGCTCGGGTGAGCTTCGCAGCACCCGCAACACCGCTCGGCGACGGCCGGCATCTTCGGGTGGCTTCGGGCGGCCACTCACTGGTATATCCGGTATGTCATGAGGTAGAGTTTACACAAGTCAGCTTGTGAAAACTAGGGATGGATGACTGCCATGGCCGGTGAGAAGGATGCGCTGCCGTCGTCGACACGCGACGACGCACACGTACAGGGACACTGGCTGCTGGCCCGGCTGGGCAAGCGGGTGCTGCGCCCCGGCGGCGTCGAACTCACCCGCACATTATTGGCCCGCGCCAAGGTCACCGATGCCGACGTGGTCGAGTTGGCACCCGGTTTGGGCCGCACCGCCGCCGAAATCATCGCCCGCAACCCGCGGTCCTACGTCGGCGCCGAGGGCGACCCCGACGCAGCCGGCCACGTGCGCAGCGTTCTCGGCGGCCGCGGCGAGGTCCGGGTGACCGACGCCGCCGAGACCGGCCTGCCCGACGCCAGCGCCGACGTCGTCATCGGCGAGGCGATGCTGACCATGCAGGGCGATTCGGCCAAGCACGCGATCGTGGCCGAGGCTGCGCGGGTGCTGCGCCCCGGAGGTCGCTACGCGATCCATGAACTCGCCCTGACCCCCGACGACGTCCCCGAGGAGATCAGCACCGAGGTGCGCCAGGCGCTGGCGCGGTCGATCAAGGTCAATGCCCGTCCGCTGACCATTGCCGAATGGTCGGAACTGCTGGCCGGTCACGGCCTGGTTGTGGAGAACGTCGCCACCGCCCCGATGGCGCTGCTGCAGCCGCACCGGATCGTGTCCGACGAAGGCCTGCTGGGCGCGCTGCGGTTCGCCAAGAACGTGCTGACCCAACCCGAGGCACGTAAACGGGTCCTGATGATGCGCAACACTTTTCGCCAGCACCGCGAGCGGCTGGCGGCCGTCGCCATCGTCGCGCACAAGCCCGGCGCCGCCTAATCGGTCAGCGCCTGCCGCGCCCGCTCGATGCTCTGGTCGACCAGCCGGTCGATTGCGCCCCGTCCGCCGGGGACCTCTGCCGCACTCAGGTTTCGGGCCATGGCGGCGGTGTGCACTCGCAGCCCGGTCAGCAGTTCCGCGCACTGCGAGCCGGCGACGACGGTACGCCGCGCCATCGTGCGCAACGTGTCCCACTCGGTGTGCCAGGAACCGTCGGGGCGTTCGTCGTTGGCCAGCGCCGCCGCGGTGTGCAGGGTGGCGGCCAGCGGCGGCGCGGCCAGGGCGGCGCGTCGAATCAGGATGGACAACACCGGATTTCGCTTGTGCGGCATCGCCGAGGAGCCGCCGCGCTGTCCGTCGCCGGGTTCGCTCAGTTCGGCGATCTCGGGCCGGACCAGGGTGACGACGTCAGAGGCGATGCGCCCCCAGCAGTCGGTGCAGCCGACCAGGGCGTCCCCGGCTGCGGTGACCGGCGCCCGCGTGGTGTGCCAGGGCGAGCGGTAACTCAGGCCCAAAGTTGTTGCCGCAGTTCGAGTTATGTGTTCGGCCAGCTCAGCGGGATCGGCTGACTCGGACAGCACCAGCTCGACGGTGGCCGCGCGGGTTCCGACGGCGCCGCCGAACTGCGCCGGGGTCGACAGCGCACCGAGCCGGGCATACGCCTCGACCACACCGTCGAGCCAGCCGGCGGCCTTGGCGCCGAACGTAGTGGGCGCCGCGTACTGGGTCAGGGTGCGCGCCACCATCGGGGTGGTGCGATGGGTGGCGGCCAGAGTCGACAACGTGGCGATCTGTTCGGCCAGCTGCGCACTCACCTGCCCGACGACCTCACGCACTGCCAGCATCAGTGCCGTGTCCAGGACGTCCTGGCTGGTCAGTCCCCGATGGATCCAGGGACTCAGCGCGGGCACCGCCCGTCGACGCAGCAGGGCCACCAGGCCGAACACCGGGTTGCCGCCGTCCTCGGCGGTCACCGCGAGTTGCTCGCAGTCATGCGCGCCGACCAGGTGCGCCAGATCGGTCCCCGGCACCGGCGCCACCCCGGTGGTGACCAGCGCGTTCAGCCAGGCCGATTCGACGGCGACCATCGACCGGAGCAGCGCCTGGTCGGTCATGCAGTCGCCGGCACGCTCGTCACCGGGCCAGAGCAGATTGGTCATCGCCGATCTTCCCTGAACGCCAGGAACACGGTCTCGCGCGGTCCCTGCAGATGGATGTCGAAGCGCAGTCGCGAGTCGCTCTCGGCGACGCACGCCAGGGTCGCCCGACGCGGTGCGGGCAGCGCAGGATCGATGTCCAGCGCAGCACCCGGCACATAGGCACGGGTGCACAATCGGTGCAGCAGCCCCCGGGCGAACACGGTGACCGCGAAGAAGGCCGGCCGCGCCGGGCTGGTCGGGCCTGGGACCACGGTGCGGAAGGAGTAGTGACCGTCGACGTCGGTGGCGGCTCGGCCCCAACCGGTGAATGTCGCCCCGTCGCGTCGCAGCGAACCGGTGGCCCGCGCAATCTGGCCGGCGCCGTCCGGCTGCCAGATCTCGATCAACGCGTCCGGCACGGCCGCGCCCGCGCCGTCGAAGACATTGCCGTGCAATGTAATTGCGTCCGCACGGTCTCCTGCCAGGTCGTTGTCACCCGGGAACGGCAGCCCGATACCGAAGAACGGTCCTACGGTTTGCCCTGGCGTGCATGGCGATTCATCCATCAGCACATCCCAGCACAATGTCCCAGCGGTAGCCCGTGGCATATTCCGGCTCGGTGAGGTCGTGGTCGTACCGTGCGACCAGACGTTGGCGCGCAACGGGATCCACGACGGACTGGTAGATGGGGTCCAGATCGAACAGCGGGTCCCCGGGAAAGTACATCTGGGTGACCAGACGCTGGGTGAAGGCGGTCCCGAAGACCGAGAAGTGGATGTGCGCGGGGCGCCAGGCGTTGCGGTGATTACGCCACGGGTACGGGCCGGGCTTGATCGTGGTGAAGCGGTAGGAGCCGTCGGAACCGGTGAGACACCGGCCGGCGCCGGTGAAGTTCGGGTCCAGCGGTGCCGGGTGCCGGTCGTGCTGATGGCGGTAGCGGCCGGCGGCGTTGGCCTGCCAGATCTCGACCAGCTGACCCGCCACCGGGCGGCCGGCGAGGTCGAGCACCCGGCCGGTCACGATGATGCGCTCCCCGATCGGTGCACCGACGGTCAGGTCCGCATCATGCGGGCCGACGTCCTGGTGGCCGAAACACGGCGACCAGCGTTCGATCTCGTCCGGGTCGACGGCCAGCACCGGGTGCTTCGGGTGACGCAGCACGCTGCTGCGGTAGGGCGGGTAGTCCAGCCGCGGCTGGGGTTCCGGGCCGGTGCGGTCCGCGGCGAGCACAGCGATCTCCGCCGTGATGTCGCGTTGTGATGCGACGCGCTGCGATGCGGCCTCCACGACGCCTGAGGCTACCGCCACCCGGCCCGGCCGGCTGGTAATTGACGCGGCCCGGCCGATATCGCATTCTGGTGAACAGAAAATTCCTCTGCTGACCAGACATCGATGATCGTGGTGTGCCGTGACCGTTGACAGTGACCTGTTCGAGAATGTGCGCCGCGGCATGATTCCGGCGCATATCTACAACGACAAGGACCTGTTCGCCCGGGAAAAAGAGCGGCTGTTCAGCCGGACCTGGATGTTTGTGGCGCACGAGTCGGAGATTCCGCAGGACGGCGACTACGTGGTGCGCCGGGTGCTCGACGACTCCTTCATCATCAGCCGCGATTCACACGGGCAGGTGCGGGCGTTGTTCAATATGTGCCTGCACCGCGGCATGCAGGTGTGCCGCGCGGAGGTGGGCAACGCGTCCAATTTTCGCTGCCCCTACCACGGTTGGACCTACCGCAACGACGGCCGGCTCACCGGCCTGCCGTTTCACCGCGAGGCCTACGGCGGCGACCGGGGCTTCGCCAAAGATCAAACCCTGCTGCCCGCACCGAATCTGGCGAGCTACAACGGCCTGATCTTCCTCAGCCTGGACCCGCACGCGCCGCCGCTGCGGGAGTACCTCGGCGACTTCGCTTTCTATCTGGACTTCTACACCAGGCAGAGCGAGCTGGGCGTGGAACTCCGCGGTCCGCAACGCTGGCGGATCAAGGCGAACTGGAAGATCGGCGCCGAGAACTTCTCCGGCGACATGTACCACACCCCGCACACGCACGCCTCGATCGTCGAGATCGGCCTGTTCCGCGAACCGAAGGCGCAGAAACGCAAGGACGGTGCCACCTACTGGGCGCAGCGCGGCGGCGGCACCACCTACAAACTGCCGCCGGGCGACTTCGACGCCCGGATGCGCTACGTGGGCTACCCCGACGACATGATCGGCCGCATCAAGGAGGTCTGGTCGCCGCGACAGCAGCAGGTCGTCGCCGAAGACGGCTTCATGTTCTCGGCCGCCACCTGTTTCCCTAATCTCAGCTTCGTGCACAACTGGCCCAAATTGCCCGGCAGCGAACAAGTGCTGCCGTTCATCTCGATCCGGCAGTGGCAACCAATCAGCGAGAACGAAACCGAGGTGTGCTCGTGGTTCGCGGTGGACGCGGCGGCACCCGAGCAGTTCAAAATGGATTCGTACAAAGCGTATCTGATGTGCTTCGGATCGACCGGCATGTTCGAGCAGGACGATGTGGAGAACTGGGTCTCGCTGACCACCACCGCCGGTGGCGCGATGGCCCGGCGCCTGTTGCTGAACAGCCGGATGGGACTGCTTGAAGACGACACCCCGGTGATCGACACCCTGGCGCCGGAGGCCTTCCACGGTCCGGGGCGCGCCCAGGTCGGTTACAACGAATACAACCAGCGCGAGTTACTCAAATTATGGGCGGATTATCTCTCATGAAACCGTTGCCGTTCAACGATATCCGCCATCTGCAGGCACACCAGTTCCTGGTCGACGAAGCGTATCTGCTCGATCGCCAACAGTATGAGGCGTGGCTGGACACGATGACCGACGACATCCGTTACGTGATGCCGGTGCGCGTCACCACCGCCCGCGGCGCCGGGTTCGACACTCCCGCCTTCCCGAAGCCGGGGATGGACCACTTCGACGAGGACCGGTACTCACTGAGCCAGCGGGTGGCCCGGATGGGTACCGAGCATGTGTGGGCTGAGGATCCGCCGTCGCGGTTGCGGCACTTCATCACCAACGTGCGCACGTTCGCCTCCGACGACCCGACCGAACTGCTCGTCGAATCGGCCGAACTGCTGTTCCGCAGCCGCGGCGACGTCAACGAGAGCGCGTTGTTGTCCTGCGCACGTCAGGATGTGCTGCGCGGGTGCGACGGCGACTGGAAACTGGCCCGTCGCACGATCGTTGCCGACGAGTCGGTGCTGCGGATGCAGAACCTGGCGGTGTTCCTGTGAACCCGCCGATCCAACCGGTCGGTGAACCGCTCACTGTCGCAAATGAATTCACCGAAGTCGTGGTGCAGCGCGTGGAGACCCGCAACGGATCCCGGCTGCTCATCACCGCCCCCCGCAGCGGCCGGTGGATCAGCCTGGACGCCCTCGAGGTGGAGGCACTGACCTGGCAGAACCCCCGTACGCTGGCGGCCATGGTCGGCAACTCCAACGCGCCGCTGCTGCCCGACGAGCCGGAAGCCGACGATGACCGGCTGGCTTGACGGCAAGCGGGCGCTGGTGGTGGGCGCCGGCTCCGGGATCGGCCGGGCAGTGGTCGACGCCTTCCGTGCCGAAGGTGCGAAAGTTGCTGTGCTGGAACGTGATCCGGACAAGTGCAACCGGTTGCGCGACGAGCTCCCCGAGGTCCCTGTGATCGAGGGTGACGCCACCGGACGGGACGCGAACGACAGCGCGGTGCGCGCCGCCGTGCACAGCTTCGGCGGACTGGACACCCTGATCAACTGCGTCGGGGTGTTCGACTTCTACCGGGGAATCGACGACATCGACGCCGACGACCTGCCGGCCGCCTTCGACGAGATGTTCCGCACCAATGTGCTCAGTCAGCTGCAGTCGGTCAAAGCCGCACTCCCGGCGCTGCGCGGGCACCCGGGTGCCTCGATCGTGCTGACCGAGTCGACGTCGGCCTACTATCCCGGTCGTGGCGGCGTGCTGTACGTGCCGTCGAAGTTCGCCGTGCGGGGTTTGGTGACGGCGTTGGCGCACGAGTTGGCGCCGCACATCCGGGTCAACGGGGTGGCGCCGGGCGGAACGCTGGACACCGACCTGCGCGGACTGGCCAGCCTCGGCCTGGCCGAGGTCCGCCTGGACGACTCCCCCGACCGGGCAACGGATTTGGCGGCACGCAGTCCGCTCAATGTCGCGCTGTCCGGTGCCGACCACGCGTGGAGCTATGTGTTTTTGGCAGCGCAGCGCTCCCGCGGCATCACCGGTGAGACCGTCCACCCCGACGGGGGGTTCCGGCTTGCTTGAGCAGCAACGCATTCTCCTCGCCCAGGCCTGCCGGGTCGCCGCTGCCCGCGGCCTGGTGGACGGCATCCTCGGCCATCTGAGTCTGCGCGTCGACGAGGACCGCCTGCTCATCCGCTGCCGCAGCGACTCCGATACCGGCGTGGCGTTCACCCGTCCCAGCGACATCCGGTTGATCGATTTCGACGGAAAGGCCGGAGCCACCGGTGAACTCGACGGTTACCGGGTACCCAACGAGTTGCCGATCCACCTGGAGACCATGCTGGCCGACGCCCGACACCAGGCCGTCGCGCACCTTCATCCGCCGGAGGCCGTCGCCGCCGATCTGGCCGGCATCACCATCCGGCCCATCTACGGCGCCTATGACATTCCGGGCGCTTGGCTGGCCCGCGCCGGCGTGCCGGTCTACGAACGCGCGGTGCTGATTCGAAGCTCGGAACTGGGCAAGCAGATGGTGGCGGCGATGGGCACCGCGTCGGTGGTGATCTGTCGCGGGCACGGCATCACCAGCGCCGCCGCTACCGTACCGCAGGCGGTGTTGCAGTCGATCAGCCTGAATGAGTTGGCGCGCATGGCATTACGCGTACGGTCCGCCGGTGGCACGCTGACCGAGATCGACGACGCCGACTGGGACGACCTGCCGGACCTGGGGGCCGGGTTCAACGTCGACGCGGCGTGGCGGCACGAGGTGGCCCGGTTGGCTGCTCAGCCCAGCTGACCGCCGATCTCATCGGCCGCCCGGACAAGCGCGGCCGCGATCGCCCGATATTTCGAGGTGGGCAGCCGGTGCTGCGGGGCGGCGGCATTCAGCGCGAGGCGCAACCCGGGAGCGCCGGTGGGAATCGGTACTGCCACCGAGGCCACGCCCTCCTCGCTCTCCTCCCGGTTGCCGGCGTAACCCCGCTCGCGGATGCGGGACAGTTCGGATTCCAGCTTCGCCCGGCTGACGATCGAGCGCGCCGTGATTCCGGGCAGCGCCTCCTGCGGAAGCAGTTGCCGCAGTTCGGCTTCGGACAACCCGGCCAGCAAGGCCTTGCCCGTCGAGGTGCAATGCGCCGGCATGGTGCGGCCCAGTCGGGAAGCCACCCGAACCGCTTTCGGACCTTCCACCGCGGCGACGAAACGGATGTTCGCGCCGTCGAGCATCCCGACGTGGATCGTCTCGCCGAGCTGCTCGCTGAGGGTGCGCATGACCGGCAGCGCGGTGCGCGCAATGTCGATGCGCCCGAAGATCGCGAACGCCACGCTGGTCAGGGCCGGTCCCGGCAGGTACGCCTTGGAGTCGGGGTCCTGGCGGACGAAGCCGCGGTAGGTCAGCATCGCCAGCAGTCGGTGCGCGGTCGACGACGCCACACCCAAATACCGTGTCGCCTCGCTCAGCCGGATCTGCGGTTGCTCCCCCAGCAGCAACAGCAGCTTGAGTGCATTGTCGACCGACTCGATCGGGTACTGCGGCGCCTCTTTCCGCACCCGCAGAGCGTATCGCCGCGACCCCCTGAACCGGCCGCGTGGAAAAGGAGTCGCCGAAAACCGCATGCGCCGCCGAAAACTTGGCTACCGTTCCTCGCAGCGTCGCGTTGCCCGGTGGTCGGGGAAATCATGACTGGTAGGCAGCGCGGCGCGCTATTGCGCCGGCGCCCGGGGGGCCGCGTCGGCGACGCCGGAGAGGACACCCTGTTGAGCTATTACACAATGCCACCAGAAATCAACTCCGGGAACTACAGCTCGGGCGTGCACAACGCGGGCATCTCCAGCTCCGGCGGCTGGAACGAGGGCAACAACCAGTCCGGGTTCTTCCACTAGTCACCCGCAATTGGCAGCGGTCAGGCATCCTTTAACCCATGAACGTGGAGGCCCTGCTTCAGACCATCCCGCCGCTCGCGGTGTACCTGGTGGTCGGTGGAGTCGTCGGACTCGAGAGTCTGGGCATACCGCTGCCCGGGGAAATCGTGTTGGTCAGCGCCGCCCTGATGTCGTCGCATCACGAGCTGGCGGTGAACCCGGTCGGCGTCGGCGCCGCGGCGGTGATCGGCGCGGTGATCGGCGACTCCATCGGGTACTCGATCGGACGCCGGTTCGGGATGCCGCTGTTCGACCGGCTTGGCCGGCGCTTCCCGAAGCACTTCGGCCCCGGCCACGTCATGCTGGCCGAAAGGACGTTCAACCGCTGGGGTGTGCGCGCGGTGTTCTTCGGCCGGTTCATCGCGCTGCTGCGCATCTTCGCCGGACCCCTGGCCGGGGCGTTGAAGATGTCCTACCCACGGTTTCTGGTCGCCAACGTCAGCGGCGGCATCTGCTGGGCCGGGGGCACCACCGCGCTCGTCTATTTCGCCGGCGTGGCTGCGGAGAAATGGATGTCGCGGTTCTCCTGGGTAGCGCTGGTCATCGCCCTCATCTGCGGCGTCACCGCGGCTATCCTGCTGCGCGAGCGCACGTCTCGGGCCATCGCCGAGCTCGAAGAAGAACACCACCGCAAGGCCGGCACCACCGCCTGAGTCAGCCGGCCGCCTCACCGAGCTGCGGGCGATGCTGCTCGATCAGCGTCCGCGCCAGCGACTGGGCGCGGTGCGCGGAGTCGCGGTCGCCCACCGCGGCCAGGATGATCGCGCCTTTCATCAGGAGATGCCAGGACCAGGCGAAGTCCTCGACGTCAAGCAGCCCGGCGGCCACCGCGCGCTCGCGCACTATCTGCCGGACGTTGTCGAGGTGGACGATGCAGGCCTGCCCGGCGGGGTGATCGGGACCCAACTCCAGCAGCACGTTGATGAACGAGCAGCCCTCGTAACCGTCCCGGTGCTGGAACCACTCGTGTAGCACGTCGAAGATCGCCAGCAACTGCTCCTCGGCCGTGGCGCCCCGCTGGGCGGACTGCTGTTCGATCAATCCATGGGTCCAGAGCTCTTCGCGCCGCTGCAGCACCGCCAGCACCAGATCGTTTTTGGTGGCGAAGTGGCGGTACAGGGTCGCCCTGGCCACCCCAGCGCGTTCGATGACTTCGTCGGTGCCGACGGCGCGGATGCCGCGACGACTGAACAGCTCGTAGCCAGCGCCCAGAATCCGTTCGCGGGCCGGCACAGCTGACGCCGCGGACCCGGTGACCTCGGTCGTTGCCATATCAGGCCTTACCGTACTCTTAGCCCGACCGTGTAGACAGACCGCCCTGTCTTGTTATAGAAATGGTATCCACAGGACAAGAATTTGTCTGTCTTCAGATTGCAGGACGGGCATCCATCGCGGCGTAGTTCACGCCAGCCGATTAGGAGTGCACCATGAGCCTGGCCATTTCCGAATCATTCTCCACCCACCTGACGCTCAGCACTCGGTTGGTCTACGCGTTGGGCGATCCGCGCAGCACGCTGCGCGCCATCACCGACCGCAGCGGCGACGCGGTGGTCATCCATGCCGGCGGGGAGGTCGACGCCTGTAATGAGCAGACCTGGCGCCAGCTGGTGACCGAGGCGGCCGCGACCACCACCCCGCCCGGGCCGTTGGTCGTCGATGTCACCGAAGTCGAGTTCCTGGGCTGCTGCGCCTACAGCGTGCTTGCCGAGACGGCCGAGCAGTGCCGGCTGCGCGGCGGCGAATTACGCCTGGTGAGCCCTGCGCGGGCCGTCGAGCGCGTGGTGCGGGCGGGCGGCTGGGCTGCCACGCTGCCGATCTACCCGACTGTCGACGACGCCCTGAGCGCGCGGCGGTAATCCGGCCTGCGGCGTTATGCCGCGCCGTTGGCGACCAGTTCTCGGTCCGCCGCGGCCGGTGGCGGCCCCACCTCCAGCACCGCCCGGACCGAGGCGCGCAGGTAGTCGCCCAGCATGGGCATCCCGAATTGCTGCCCGCGCGGACCGATCCATTTGGGCAGGTCGATGATGCAGGCGGCGATCAAGTCGACTGCGACGGCGTCGCTGCGCCGCCACATTCTGTCGGCCAGCTGCGACATCGCCGCGTGCAGTTCCGCCGCCAGGGTGTGCAACTGCGCGGCGATCTCGTCCGGCATCGGTTGGCCGGCCACGTCCTCGCGGCGCACCGTCATCAGGCAGGCCGACGATCCCGGATACATCTCGGGATACAGCAGCGACGTTTCGGCCGCGGCGTACACCGCGTCCAGCGGCTCACTGTCCGCTTCGGACCGGGCATCGTCGACCAGGCTGCTCAACAGGTCCAGAAAGCGGCGTTCCGCACGTATCCACACCCGCCCGAGCAGGCCGCCGCGCGACTCGAACGCCCGGTAGATGGCGCCGTTGGAGACGCCGGTGGCCTTGGTGAGTGCGCGGATCGTGACGGCTTCGATCCCGTGCTCGGCGACCAGTTCTTCCGCGGCGTCCAGGACGTCGTCGTGTCCGCGCGACCGGGGACTCAACACTGCTGACCACTCCTTCTTCGGATGTGTGTTGCGGTCATTGTCCCCAACCGGCCTGGATCGCACAGCGAAATGGCCGATACGGCCGAACTCGCACCGGGTTTGGCGCCGGCCGCGCGGGTAGCTTGGCGGACATGGGCACATCGTGCTCGGCGAGCGGCCTTCCCACGGTGGGGGTCGAAGAGGAATTTCTGCTCGTCGAACCGCAGACCGGCGAACCGGCACCCCGCAACAACGCGGTAGCCATCGAGGCGGCCCGCCGCGGCGTCGACATGCAGCTGGAGCTGAGCAGTTGTCAGGTAGAGATCGCTTCGGGGGTGGTGCGGACCAGTCGGGAACTGCGCGATGAACTCGC
>NZ_JCALCL010000022.1:0-40382 GCF_059812325.1 Mycobacterium sp. NGS61 | reverse complement strand
GCTCGCGGTCAGGAGATGTAGCGCGCCACGCTTTCGGCCACGCAGGCCGGCTTGGCCGCACCCTCGACTTCCACCGTGGTCGACAACGTGGCCTGGACGGTGCCTTCACCCAAGTCGTCGACGCTGACCAACGTGACCGCCGCCCGCACGCGGGACCCGACGGGCACCGGGGCCGGGAAACGAACCTTGTTCAGGCCGTAGTTGATCGCCAGCTTGATGCCATTGACGGTGTAGATCTGGTGCTGCAGCCGCGGCAGCAGCGACAGGGTCATGAACCCGTGGGCGATGGTGGTGCCGAACGGCCCCTTGGCGGCCCGCTCCGGGTCGACGTGTATCCACTGGTGATCACCGGTCGCATCGGCGAACAGGTTGACCTCTTCTTGGCTGATCGTCACCCAGTCGCTGTGCCCGAGGTCCTCACCCGCGGCGGCGGCGAGGTCGTTGACGGACTCGAACGTACGCATGGATCCATCCTCTCGTCGGGGTATGCATAGAACTTATGCGCCTGTTGCTGATCGCCGACACGCACGTCCCCAAACGGGCGCGGGACCTGCCGGCGCAGGTGTGGGACGCGGTCGACGAGGCCGATGTGGTCATCCACGCCGGCGACTGGGTGACCCCGGACCTGCTGGACCGACTCGAGGCCAGGTCCGCACGGCTGCTGGCGTGCTGGGGCAACAACGACGGCCCCGAGCTGCGGTCCCGGCTGCCGGAGCGGGCGGACGCGCAGCTGGCCGGGCTGCACGTCACGGTCGTGCATGAGACGGGTGCGACCGCAGGTCGCGAGGCGCGCATGTCGCGGCTCTACCCCGACTCCGACGTGTTGGTCTTCGGGCACAGCCACATCCCCTGGGACACCACCACGGCCAGCGGGCTGCGGTTGCTCAATCCGGGCTCGCCGACGGATCGGCGCCGGCAACCACACTGCACCTACCTGACCGCCACGGTCGCGCGGGGCGCGCTGCACGAGGTGGTGCTACATCGCATTACTAGATAGCTCGGCTACAGAGGTATTCTGGACGGCAGTGGACACACAGACCGACCTCACTGCCGATATCCCGCGGATCCTGGGCAGGTTCCGCCGCCAGCTGCGGCGTTCCGCCGGCACCGGTTACGCACCCGGACAGCTTTCGGAGTCTCAGGCCGAGCTGTTGCGGTTGGTCACCCACCGTCCGGGGGTCTCGGTCAGCACCGCGGCCGCCGAACTCGGCCTGATGCCCAACACCGCGTCCACCCTGGTGACCAAACTGTCCTGCGCCGGCCTACTGGAGCGGACCGCTGACCCCGCCGACCGTCGGGTCAGCCGGCTGCGGCTCACCGAGTCGGCTCAGCAGGTGATGGACGCGACCGCGCAGGCGCGTCGGGCCGTGCTCACCGACCTGCTCGCCGAGCTTGACGAAGACCAGATCGGGGTATTGGCCAACGGGCTGAAAGTCCTCGAAGACATGACCAGACGGCTGCGGGAGCGGGACACATGAACCAGGCGATCGACTGCCGGCACCTGACCTACCGCTACGGCCAGGACATCGCCGTCGACGACGTCACCTTCGGGGTGCACCCCGGTGAGACGATGGGCCTGCTGGGCCCCAACGGCGCCGGCAAGACCACCGTGGTGCGGGTGTTGACGACGCTGGCGCCGGTTCAGGACGGCGAACTCTATATCTTCGGGATGGATGCCCGACGTCAGACCATCGACATCAGAAGCAACATCGGCTATGTACCACAACAGCTTTCGATCGAAACGGCATTGACCGGCCGGCAGAATGTGCAGTGGTTCGCCCGGTTGTACGGAGTGCCCCGTCGCGAGCGCTCCGAGCGCGTGGAGCAGGCGCTGGACGCGATGAACCTGCTCGACGTCGCCGACAAACTGGCCTCCAGCTACTCCGGAGGCATGGTGCGGCGACTGGAAGTGGCACAGGCCCTGGTCAATCGACCCTCGCTGCTGGTGCTCGACGAACCGACAGTGGGACTCGATCCCATTGCGCGCGATGGGGTTTGGACGCAGGTGCGGAGCATGCAGGAGCAGTTCGGCATGACCGTGCTGCTGACCACGCACTACATGGAGGAGGCGGACACGCTGTGCGATCGCGTCGCACTGATGCACCACGGCGCGCTGCAGGCGATCGGAACACCCGCAGAGCTGAAGGCCAAGGTCTCACCCGATGCCACCCTCGAGGATGTGTTCCGTCACTACGCCGCCTCAGACCTGCACACCGAAGCCACCACTCCCCGTGAAATCCGTTCCAGCAGAAGGGCTGACCGTCATGTCGGTTGACCGGGACTGTCCCCCTGCCACCGCCCATCCGGTACGCGCCCCACGCGGCATCGACCGGGTCAGGGCGACCGCGAGCAGCGTCGGGGCCTTCGCGATCGTCGAATTGCAGAAGTTGCAGCACGATCGCACCGAACTCGTGACGCGGATGGTGCAGCCCGCCTTATGGCTGCTCATTTTCGGGACCACCTTCAGCCACCTGCGTGTCATCGACACCGGCAACGTGTCCTACCTCGCGTTCCTGGCCCCGGGAATCATCGCCCAGTCGGCGCTGTTCATCTCGATCTTCTATGGCATTCAGATCATCTGGGATCGCGACGCGGGCGTGCTGGCCAAGCTGATGGTGACCCCGGCACCGGCCTCGGCCCTGATCGCCGGCAAATCGTTCGCCGCCGGCGTGCGCTCGGTGGCCCAGATCGTCGGTGTGTTGGTGCTGGCTTACGCAATGAACATCGGCCTGACGGCCAACCCACTGCGCATCCTGGCGGCGATGGGCGCGGTCATGCTCGGTGCTGCCTTCTTCGCTTGTCTGTCAATGACTTTGGCGGGTCTGGTCCGTAACCGCGACCGGCTGATGGGGCTCGGCCAGGCCATCACCATGCCGTTGTTCTTCGCCTCCAACGCCCTCTATCCGGTCGACGTGATGCCGTCCTGGCTGCGGGTGCTGAGCAAGATCAACCCGCTGAGCTACGAGGTCGACGTATTGCGGGCGTTGCTGATCGGCACTCCCTTCCACCTCGTCGACGTCACCGTGCTGCTGATCGCTCCGGTGATCGGAATCATTGCGGCGTCAAAGGTTTTGCGTCGACTGGTCGCCTAGCCCTGGCACGGCCTGAGCACAAGATGCCACGGCTGATCCGGTAATCGATCGTTACGGTTTCGCGACCTCGTCACCGGCTTGTCCGGCCCGACACTCAACCGTTAGCCAACCGCGACCCAAGGTTACGGCCGCGACGCCTGAGTTGCGTCTGCCGCTTGTGTTTCACTCGCCGAGAACAGATTCCACCGCGGTGAGCGGCAGACGAGCAGTTGGGATGAGGTTAGCGATGTCGTTCTTGGCAAAGATGCGAAATCTGCGAGGCGCAGCCAAAACCATGCCCCGCAACCTGGCTGTCGCGGCGGTGGGCGCCGCGCTGCTGCCCGGTCTCGTCGGCGTGGTCGGCGGATCGGCTCCAGCGCAGGCATTCTCCCGGCCCGGCCTTCCGGTGGAGACGCTGCAGATCCCGTCCCAGGCCATGGGCCGCAACATCAAGGTGCAGTTCCAGGGCGGCGGGGCGCACGCGGTTTACCTGCTGGACGGCCTGCGCGCCCAGGACGACTACAGCGGCTGGGACATCAACACCCCCGCCTTCGAGGAGTTCTACCAGTCCGGGTTGTCGGTGATCATGCCGGTGGGCGGCACGTCCAGCTTCTACAGCGACTGGTACCAGCCGTCGCAGGGCAACGGCCAGGGCTACACCTACAAGTGGGAGACCTTCCTCACCCGGGAGATGCCCACCTGGTTGCAGGCCAACAAGGGTGTGTCGCCGTTCGGCAACGCGGCCGTGGGCCTGTCCATGTCGGGCGGTTCGGCGCTGGTGATGGCCGCCTACTACCCGCAGCAGTTCCCGTACGCCGCGTCGCTGTCGGGCTTCCTCAACCCGTCCGAGGGCTGGTGGCCGACGCTGATCGGCCTGGCAATGACCGACTCCGGCGGCTACAACGCCAACAGCATGTGGGGGCCGTCCACCGACCCGGCATGGAAGCGCAACGACCCGATGGTGCAGATCCCCCGCCTGGTCGCCAACAACACCCGGGTCTGGGTCTACTGCGGCAACGGCACGCCCAGCGACCTCGGCGGGGACAACATGCCGGCGAAGTTCCTCGAAGGCCTCACCCTGCGCACCAACCAGCAGTTCCAGCAGACCTACGCGGCCAACGGCGGACGCAACGGGGTGTTCCAGTTCCCGAGCAACGGGACCCACTCATGGAACTACTGGAACCAGCAACTGATGGCGATGAAACCCGACATGCTGCAGGTACTCACCGCGGTGAACGCGCCGCCACCGGCGGCACCGGCCGCCCCGCCCGCGGTGCCTGGGCAAGGGACCTGATCCGCCCGAGACCACATCGGCAGCAGCGCTACGGCCAGCGCTGCTGCCGATGTTTCTTTCTCACGCCTTGTTGTCCAGCAGGCCACGCCGATCAGCGTGCAGGTAGGTGTAACAGGTCGTCACCGCGCAGACGAATGCGGCGACGGCCAGCATCTGCGTCCCGCTGACCACCAGGCTGATCGCGCCGCCGATCGCGGCGCCCGCCATAAAAGTAGCCAGCATCATGAAGTATCCGAACCAGTCCTCGATCTGTCCGCCGGCCATGTGCCGTTCGATGCCCTGGCCCATCTTGACCAATGTCCCGGTCACATAGCTCAACGGCACCGACACTTCACCGTCCTTGACGAACGAGGTGTTCAGCGCGCCGACCCCGAACACCACACACATGATCGGCACGAAGTCGAGCATGGTTTCCTCCCAGCCGCCCAGGACGATGTCCAGACCGGTCGCGAAAAGCAGCGCGAACGTCGTCAGCACGGTCGGGCCGTGCGGGTGGGCCGCCCAGTACCGCCGCCGGCAGATCGAGGACACCAGGACGCCGGTGAGAAAGCACAGCAACAGCGTCCCGGCGGTGATGGACAGCCAGACGTCGTCGCGGAAGACCCCCAGCACCGCCCGCTGCGCGTTGCCGGTCATGAAGGTGACGAAGTAGCCCTCGGAGTGGCTGAACGCGGTGGCGCCCAGCACCCCGGCCAGCGCGGCCAGCAGCCAGGCCAACCTGGCCTCGCTGTCATACATTTCTTTCTGCACCCGCCCCATGCTTCCAGAGCGGCCGCGATCGGGCCTAACGCCGCATCTCAGGCGGTGGTCAGGCGCGCGATCGAGCGCAGCGGAATCGGCAGCCAGGTGGGACGGTGCCGCGACTCGTACCCCGTCTCGTACACCGCTTTGTCGAGTTCGTAGGCAGCCAGCAGCAGCGCCGAGTCGCGCGGGTCGGTCCCCGACGCGGCGGCGTAGCCGTCGCAGAAGGCGGTGCGGTTGCGTCCGACCCACTCCCGGGCCCGCGCGGCCAGCTGCTTGTCGCCACCCTGATCCACCAGCGGACCGTAGGCGGCGTATTCGAACGACCGCAGTACACCCGCCACATCCCGCATCGGCGAATCCGGTGCCCGCCGCTCGGCCACCGGTTGGCCCGGCTCGCCTTCGAAGTCGATCAGCAACCACCTCTCCGGGGTGCGCAGTACCTGGCCCAGGTGCAGATCGCCGTGCACCCGCTGCACGGTGATCTGCTCGTCGGCGAGCTTGCCGAGCCGCTCCTGGATCGTCGAGGCGTATTGCGCCAGTTCCGGCACCGCGGCGACCGACAACGACAGCCGCGACAGCATGTGCTGCAGCGGGAACGGCGCCTGCGACGTGCCCAGGGCCTCCGCCAGCGTGGCGTGCACAGACGCCACCGCTTCCCCCAACCGGTAGGACTCGCCGGCGAAATCGCCGCCGACTTCGTGGGCGTACAGGTCGCCTTCGGCGAATAAATCCCGCACGCTGGCGGTGGCCATGGCCCAGCCTTCGGCCGCGTTGCCGGCGAAGGCGGTCACCATGCCCAACGGGGACGTCGCGTCCGCGGACGCGTCCTGAGCGCCGATTTCGTAGCTGCCGAGCAGCCGAGCCACGTGCGGGTTCCCGGCGCGACCGAGCACTCGGTTCAGCTCGACGTCGGGGTTGATGCCGGGGCTGACCCGCCGGAACACCTTGAAGATGGCGGCTGGGGCACGGTCGAAGATCACGCTGGTGTTGCTCTGCTCGGCATCGGACACTCTGGGGTAGGCGTCCAGCGGCAGCTGGACATCCGGTTCCCCGATGAACCTCACCTGGGCGGCCGCGGAGCCGCGGACCTCCGAGGCGTCGATCAACGAGAGCAGGAAGCGGGGCGAGGCGCCGTCATAGAGCGCATCGAAACCGGTGTGCGTACCGACCTCCCCGATGGTGGCCTGGTCGCTGAACTCCGAGACGGGTTCGGCGTCCCAGCCGACGATCACCTGGTAGCGCTCGGTGCAGCCGTCCGTATATGCCACGTCGAGCAGCACCAATTCCAGGTCGTCCCGCAGCGGCACGACGACCCCGGGCCGGGCGCTCGACAGTTGCCGGTTGCGGCCCGCGTACCAGCGTTGCTGCGGCAGCCATTCCGACCACGGCAGCTGGGCTGCATCACCGGTGCGAGTCATGGTCCTCCTCAATCAGCGACAGCGAGAACCAGTAGAACCCGTGGCCCGGAAGCGTCAGCAGGTACGGCAGGTGCCCGATCCGCGGGAATTCCACCTGGCCGGTCAGCTCGACGGGTGTGTAGTTGTTCCACTGCTGCAGGTTCAGTTCGATCGGCTGCGGGAACCGCGACAGGTTGTTCACGCACAGGACGACGTCGTTGTCCCGGTCCTCGCGGGGCACTTCGCGCACGTAGGCCAGCACTGAGGGGTTGGATCCGCCGAGTTCGTGAAATGACCCGATGGCGAACGCGTCGTGGCGGCGGCGCACCGCCAGCATGGTGCGGGTCCAGTTCAGCAGCGATGTCGAGGTGTCGCGCTGCGCCTCGACGTTGACCGCCTGGTACCCGTACACGGAATCTTGGCTGGTCGGCAGGTAGAGCCGGCCCGGGTTGGCGGTGGAGAAACCCGCGTTGCGGTCCGGCGTCCACTGCATCGGGGTGCGCACCCCGTCGCGGTCACCAAGCCAGATCACGTCGCCCATGCCGATCTCGTCGCCGTAGTAGAGCACCGGCGATCCGGGCAGCGACAGCAGCAGCGCGTTGAACAACCTCATCTGGTTGAAGTCGTTCTCCAGCAGCGGAGCCAGCCTGCGGCGGATGCCGACGTTGGCTTTCATCCGCGGATCCTTGGCGTACTCCGCATACATGTAGTCACGCTCTTCGTCGCTGACCATCTCCAGCGTCAGCTCGTCGTGATTGCGCAGGAAGATGCCCCACTGCGCCATGTCCGGGATGGCCGGTGTCTGGGCCAGGATCTCCGAGATCGGGAAGCGGGACTCGCGGCGCACCGCCATGAAGATGCGCGGCATCAGCGGGAAGTGGAACGCCATGTGGCACTCGTCGCCGCCGGTGCTGGGGTCGCCGAAATACTCGACCACGTCGGCCGGCCACTGGTTGGCCTCGGCCAGCAGCACCCGGCCCGGGTATTCGTCGTCGACCACCTTGCGGCACCGCTTGAGGAAGGCGTGGGTCTCCGGCAGGTTTTCGCAGTTGGTGCCTTCGCGGGCAAACAGGTAGGGCACCGCGTCCAGCCGGAACCCGTCGATGCCCAGACCGAGCCAGAAGCGCAACACGTCGATCATCGCTTCCTGCACGGCCGGACTGTCGTAATTCAGGTCCGGCTGGTGGGAGAAGAACCGGTGCCAGTAGAACTGGCGGCGCACCGGGTCGAACGTCCAGTTCGACTCCTCGGTGTCGACGAAGATGATGCGGGCGTCGGTGTACTTTTCGCTGGTGTCGCTCCACATGTAGAAGTCGCCGTACGGTCCGTCGGGATCGCGCCGGGACTCCTGGAACCACGGATGCGAATCCGATGTGTGGTTCATCACCAGGTCGGTGATCACCCGGATGCCCCGCTTGTGCGCTTCGTCGATCAGGGCGACGAAGTCCTCGACGGTGCCGAACTCGGGCAGCACCTTGTAGAAATCGCGGATGTCGTAACCGCCGTCGCGCAGCGGTGAGTCGTAGAACGGCGGCAGCCACAGGCAGTCGACACCGAGCCACTGCAGATAGTCCAGGCGGTCGATCAGGCCGCGCAGGTCACCGGATCCGTCGGCGTTGGAATCGAAGAAAGCCCGGACCAGCACCTCGTAGAACACCGCGTGCTTGAACCAGGTGGGGTCTTCGGGCAGCGCAACGGCGTTCCCGAAGTCCTGGGCGGTCGGGTGCTCGACCACACCCCCCTCGACGTGACTGCCCTCCGCGGGATCGTGCGCGGGATCGTGCCGGACGGCATCTCTCTCGTCGTTCATCAATTCCACGATGCCACGTGTACCCGACGCCCGTCGTTAAGAAAACATGTGGCCCAGGTGACAGCGAATCCCGTTCAATACCAAAAGAATTCGCGTGTTGCAACCCGAGAGGACCTGTCCGCCTACGCGGGTGGCCCTTCTGCCAGTGTCACGTTCTCGGTGCGTGCGACTCCGGACTTGGACGTGAAGCTGATCGAGATGACATCCCCCGGGTGGCGCGGCGTGAGCGCATCGGACAGGGCAGTGGCCGAGTTGATCGGCACCCCGTCGATGGCGGTGATCACGTCACCGTTGGCGATCCCGACCGAGGCTGCCGGGGCGGAGCCAACCACCCGTTGCACCCGCGCGCCGTTGCCGCCGTTGTCGACGACGCCCAGGCCCAGGAAGGCCGTCGGCCCCACGTGCACGGTGGGTGAGCCACCGCCGCTGCGGATCTGGTTCGCAATGCCCATTGCGGTCCCGATCGGGATGGCAAAGCCCTGCCCGCCCTGCAACTGGAAGTTCTCCGAGGCGGCCGTGTTGACGCCGACCACCTGCCCGGCACTGTTGACCACGGGTCCGCCGGAGTCACCGGGGGCGATCGCGCCGTCGAACTGGATCAGTCCGTTCAGCGTTTCGGCCGCGCCGGTCAGCGCGTCCGAGGCCTGGACGGTTTGGCCGACCGCGATCACTTTGCCGGTCACCGCGCGCGGCGCGCCACCCTGTCCGCCGGTGTTGCCCAGCGCCACCACCGGTTCGCCGACGCTCACCGGTCCGCCGATTGCTGCGGTCGGGATGCCGCCGGCGCCACGCAGCTGCAGCACCGCGATGTCCTGGGTGCGGTCATAGCCGATCACGTCGACGCCGTAGGTGCGCCCGTCGCCGACGCTGAATGCGCTGATGTCGGTGGCGCCCGAGATCACGTGATTGTTGGTCAACACCACGCCGTTGGAGTCGATGACGATCCCCGTCCCGGCACCCACCGCGTTGTTGTAACCCAATTTCGTGTTGATGTTGACCACTTGCGGACTCACCTGGGCGACGGTGGCCGCGGGGTCGAGCGGTTTGGCGGGAAAGTGTTTGAACGGCGCGGCCTGCGCGGGTCCGGGCGGGATCGCCAGGCCCAATCCGAGCAGGACCAATACGGCGACCATCCACCCCAGCGAACGGTGGCGCAATTTGCTCATCGGTGAAGAACCTCCTGCGTCGGAAAACAGCCGAATTGTCCCAGCCCAAGGGTCCGGGCGGCGGCCTTGTCTGGCACCACCGTATTCCAGATACCCATTTAATACGGTGGTCAGGCAAGGAATCGGGGAACTGCGACCCTAATTTCCGCTCAAAGCGCAATTGCCAAACCAGAAGGTGACTCTCGTCACCTCCTAAGCTGAGCCGGTGGAATTCGACCCCGTGGCGTGGTTTGCGCGTTCCCCGGTCGCGCGGCTGGCGACGGTGAGCGCGCAGGGTGTTCCCCACCTGGTGCCGGTGGTCTTCGCGCTGCATTCCGGTGTTGTCTATACCGCGGTGGACGCGAAGCCGAAAACCACCCGGCGCTTGCGACGGTTGACCAATATCGAGACCAACCCGGCCGTCAGTCTGCTCGTCGACCACTACGACGACGACTGGACCCGGCTGTGGTGGGTGCGCGCCGACGGCACCGCGGCCATTGCCCGCGACGGCGAGTCACTGGACACCGGATTTCGACTGCTGCGGGCCAAATATCCGCAGTACCAGTCCGTTTCGCTGGATGGCCCGGTGATCGCGGTGACCGTGTGCCGTTGGTCGAGCTGGCACGCCTGACCCCGCCGTCCCCGCCGTCCCCGCCCGCCCAGCGGCGCACTGCCGCGCCCGACCCTTGTGCTGGACGTCGCCGCGGAGAAAAGTTGGCACTGCGTCCTGTGAGCTGGATCACCCGGAATTCCGGGAGAACTGGAGGAATGTCATGGCCGACAGAGTCAGTGCTGCCCAGGGCGCGGCTACCGCCCCCACCGCGACCGGTCCGGACGGCATTCGCAATGTGGCGCTGGTCGGGCCGTCCGGGGGCGGCAAGACTACCCTGGTGGAGGCGCTGCTGGTGCCCGCCGGGGTGTTGTCGCGGCCGGGTTCGGTGACCGACGGCAACACCGTGTGCGACTTCGACGAGGCCGAGATCCGGCAGCAACGCTCAGTAGGCGTCGCGGTGGCGTCGCTCGCCTACCAGGGCGTCAAGGTCAACCTGATCGACACACCCGGGTACGCCGACTTCGTCGGGGAGTTGCGGGCCGGTCTGCGCGCGGCGGACTGCGCGCTGTTCGTGATCGCCGCCAACGAGGGTGTCGACGAACCGACCAAGTCGCTCTGGCAGGAATGCAGCCAGGTCGACATGCCCCGGGCCGTGGTGGTGACCAAACTCGACCACGCCCGCGCCAACTACGCAGAAGCGTTGGCGGCGGCCCAAGAAGCGTTCGGCGACAAGGTGTTACCGCTGTACCTGCCCACCGACGCCGGGCTGATCGGACTGCTGTCGCAAACCGAGTACACCTACGCCGGCGGCACGCGCACCGAATCACCCGCCGACACCGACCGGATCGAGGAGGCCCGCGGCAGCTTGATCGAAGGGATCATCGAGGAATCCGAGGACGAGTCGTTGATGGACCGCTACCTCGGCGGCGAGACGATCGACGAGTCGGTGCTGATCGAGGATCTGGAAAAGGCCGTCGCCCGTGGCTCGTTCTTCCCGGTCATTCCGGTGTGCAGCAGCACCGGCGTCGGCACCCTGGAACTGCTCGAGGTGGCCACCCGCGGCTTTCCCTCTCCCCGCGAGCATCCGTTGCCGGAGGTGTTCACCCCGCAGGGCGCCGCGCACGAGGACCTGGCCTGCGATGTCGACGCACCACTGCTCGCCGAGGTGGTGAAGACCACCTCGGACCCCTATGTCGGCCGGGTCAGCCTGGTCCGGGTGTTCTCCGGGACGATCAAGCCGGATGCGACCGTCCATGTGTCGGGCCACTTCTCGTCGTTCTTCGGCCAGGACCGGACCGTCCAGGGGCACGGGGCGCTGCACCCCGACCACGACGAGGACGAGCGCATCGGGGTGTTGTCGTTTCCCCTCGGAAAGCAGCAACGGCCCGCTCCGTCCGTGGTGGCCGGAGACATCTGCGCGATCGGCAAACTCAGCCGCGCCGAAACCGGCGACACTTTGTCGGACAAGTCCGAGCCGCTGGTACTCAGACCGTGGACGATGCCGGAACCGTTGCTGCCCATCGCTATTCAGGCACACGCCAAGACCGACGAGGACAAGCTGTCGGTCGGGCTGGCCCGGTTGGCCGCCGAGGACCCCACGCTGCGCATCGAGCAGAACCCGGAGACCCATCAAATGGTGCTGTGGTGCATGGGCGAGGCGCACGTCGGTGTGGTGCTCGATGCCCTGGCCAACCGCTACGGGGTGACGGTGGACACCGTCGAGTTGCGGGTGCCGCTGCGGGAAACGTTGGGCGGCAAGGCAAAAGGGCATGGTCGGCACGTCAAGCAGTCCGGCGGCCACGGCCAGTTCGCGGTGTGCGACATCGAGGTGGAGCCGCTGCCCGAGGGCTCGGGATTCGAGTTCGTGGACAAAGTGGTTGGCGGGGCGGTGCCGCGCAACTACATTCCCAGCGTGGAGAAGGGCGTGCGCGCCCAGATGGACAAGGGCGTGCACGCCGGCTATCCGGTGGTCGATCTGCGGGTCACCTTGTTCGACGGCAAGGCACACAGCGTGGACTCGTCGGACTTCGCTTTTCAGATGGCAGGTGCCCTGGCGCTGCGCGAGGCGGCGGCCGCGACGAAGGTGGTGCTGCTCGAGCCGATCGACCAGATCTCGGTGCTGGTGCCGGACGACTTCGTGGGTGCGGTGATGGGCGACCTGTCCAGCCGCCGCGGCCGGGTGCTGGGCACCGACACCGCGGGCCACGAGCGCACCGTGGTCCATGCCGAGGTGCCGCAGGTGGAACTGACCCGCTACGCCATCGACCTGCGTTCCCTGGCGCACGGGGCGGCGTCGTTCACCCGCAGCTTCGCCCGCTACGAGCCGATGCCTGAATCCGCCGCGGCCCGGGTGCGGGCCAGTGCCTAGCGCTGCGGACTGAACCGCTGCGACACCGCGCGCCGATCCAGCGAGCCCTTGGCGGTGTGCGGCAAGTCTTCGGCTACGGCGAAGCTGGCCGGAATCTCGTACGGCGCCAACCGGTCCCGGCAGAACTGTGCGAGCTCTTCGGCGGTGGCGGCTGGCCCCCGGGGCACGATCACTGCCGCGACGGCCTCGCCGTACATCGGGTGCGGCACACCGAACACCGCGCATTCCAGAACCTGGGGATGGGCGGCCAGCACCCCCTCGACCCGCTCGGGTGAGATCTTCTCGCCGCCGCGGTTGATCAGCTCCTTGATGCGGCCGCGGATGGTCAGGTCACCGGAATCCGACAGCGTCCCCAGGTCGCCGGTACGCAGCCAGCCGTCGGTGAAGTTCGCAGCGGTGATCTTCGGGTCGCCGAGGTAACCGCGCACCACGGTGGCGCCGCGCAGCCACACTTCACCGACGTCACCGGGCGCGACGGTCTTGCCGTCGGAGTCGACGATCCGGATCTCGGGTCCGGTGGAGCGGCCGACCAGGCCGGCCGACGCCGCGGGATCAACCTCCTGGTCGGCGGACGTCGTCGCCACCTGATGGGTGGCCTCGGTCATGCCGAACGCGCACAACACCGGCGCCGAGAACTCCGCGTGCAGCGCCGCGGCCACCTCCGCGGTCAACGGTGCGCTACAGCTGCGGATGAAACGCAGACTGGCCCTTCTAGTTTCGCCGCTCTCGCCGGCAGCACGCTCCAACAGGATCTGATGGATGGTCGGCACGGCCGTATACCAGGTGGCTCCGACGGCGTCGATGTCGTCCCAGAAGGTGTGCGCCGAGAACTTCCCGCGGGCCGGCAACAGCACGGCGCCACCGGATGCCAGCGTGGACAGCAGCGCCGCGACCAGCCCGTGGCCGTGGTACAGCGGCATCACCGCGACCGTCGCATCCTGTGCGCCCAGCCGGTATCCGCCGACAATGGACCGGACCGAGGTGGCGATGTTGGCGTGGGTCCACGGGACCATCTTGGGCAGGCCGGTGGTGCCGCCGGTGAACATGATCATCGCGTCGTCGTCGTGCAACCCCGCAGGGGAAACGGCGGCCGCATCGGGTGCCGTGGGCGTATCCACTCGGGCTGTACACGTACCGCCGGTGACGGCAACTGCGATCGGCCACCACGGCACCGGCGGCTCGGTGGGACCGCCGTCGATGAGCACCACCCGCACACCGGCCGCCGCGCTGCGGGCGCGCTGGTCGGCGAGCGGCAGCGCCGGATCCAGCGGCACCACGATCAGGCCCGCCCGCAGCCCGCCCAGCAGACCGACCACGAATTCGGCGCTGCTCCCGGTGCGCAACCCGACCCGGTCCCCAGCCACCAGGCCGGCCTGCGTCAGCTGGGCCGCGAGATCGTCGACCAGGTCCATCAGCCGGCCATAGCTGACCGGGACGCGATCAGCGGTGATGACCAGCGACGTCGCTTCCGGCGCGCGGTTCGCGGCCACCTCGATCAACTCGAGAATGCCCGGACGCCGTTCAGTGGTCTCATCGGCTGTCATGCCACGCTCCTTCGGGGCCGGTGCGGCTTCTACAGTGCACCCTGCCGGGGCGCAAGGCTCGCTGTCCAATGACGGGCAGCGTGAATGATGAGCAGTGACGCCGGATCACCACCTGAGGAGGGGCGACCCATGACCGCCGCGCTGACCAACGGCTTCCACCTGGTGGTGGACGCGCTGCAAGCCAACGACATCAGCACCGTCTACGGCCTGGTCGGGATTCCGATCACCGATCTGGCCCGCACCGCGCAGGCCGCCGGGATCCGCTACATCGGCTTCCGGCACGAGGCCTCGGCCGGCAACGCCGCCGCCGCGGCGGGTTTCCTGAACCGCCGGCCCGGGGTGTGCCTGACGACCTCGGGGCCCGGCTTTCTCAACGGCCTACCCGCGCTGGCGAACGCCACCACCAACTGCTTCCCGATGATCCAGATCTCCGGGTCCAGCGACCGCGCGGTGGTGGACCTGCAACGCGGTGACTATCAGGACATCGACCAGCTCAACGCGGCGCGGCCCTTCGCCAAGGCGGCCTACCGGATCGGCCGGGTCGAAGACATCGGGCGCGGTGTCGCGCGGGCGGTCCGGACCGCGATCTCCGGGCGGCCCGGCGGGGTCTATCTGGACATTCCGGGCGAGGTGCTGGCGCAGACGATGCCGGCTGCCGACGCCGCCAACTCGATCTGGCGCATCGTCGACCCGGACCCGCGGCAACTGCCGGCACCCGACGCGGTGGACCGGGCGTTGACCGTACTGGCCCGGGCACGGCGACCGTTGATCGTTCTCGGCAAGGGCGCCGCATACGCGCAGGCCGACAACGTGATTCGGGAATTCATCGAGACCACCGGGATCCCCTACCTGCCGATGTCGATGGCCAAAGGCTTGCTGCCGGACGTACACCCGCAGTCGGTCGCCGCCGCGCGTTCGCTGGCGATCAAGCGCGCCGACGTCGTGCTGCTGGTCGGCGCGCGACTGAATTGGCTACTCGGACACGGGGAATCACCACAATGGTCCCCGGACGCCGAATTCATCCAGATCGACATCGCGCCCAGCGAGTTCGACAGCAACCAGCCCATCACCGCGCCGCTGACCGGGGACATCGGTTCGGTGATGTCGGCGTTGCTGGACGGGCTGGCCACCCACCCGGTGGAGGTTGCGGCGGCGTGGCCGGATGAGCTCGGCGAACGCAAAGCCCGTAACGACGCCAAGATGCGCCAGCAGCTCAGCGAAAATCCGTACCCGATGCGGTTTTACAATGCGCTCGGTGCCATTCGCACTGTCCTGCAACGTAACCCGGACACCTACGTGGTCAACGAAGGCGCCAACGCGCTGGACCTGACCCGCAACGTCATCGACATGGAGTTGCCGCGGCACCGGCTGGACACCGGAACGTGGGGTGTGATGGGCATCGGGATGGGCTACTCCATCGCGGCGGCCGTGGAGACCGGGCGCCCCGTCGTCGCCATCGAGGGTGACAGTGCGTTCGGGTTCAGCGGCATGGAGATCGAAACCGTCTGTCGTTACCGGCTTCCCGTCACCGTCGTCGTCCTCAACAACGGCGGTGTGTACCGCGGCGACGAGATCACTGCGGCCGCATCCGACCCGGCGCCCACCGTGCTGAACATCGACGCACGGCACGACCTGCTCGCAGAAGCGTTCGGCGGCAAGGGATACCACGTGCGGACGCCGGCTGAGCTGGAGACCGCGCTGACCGAGGCACTGGCGTCGTACGGTCCCGCCCTGATCGACTGCGTGCTCGATCCCGGCGCCGGAGTGGAAAGCGGGCACCTGGCCGCCCTCAACCGCAGCAGCAAGATCTGACGACACCGGAAAGCCGAGCCCCGGCTACGCTGGCCATGTTTGCTATGACCCCTTCCGGGGGATAGCCACTAGACTGTGTGGTTGTGTCCACCGCACCATCCCGAAGGGTCGAGACCATGCGTCGAGCGGTTCGTTATCTTTTCGTCCTGGTCGCGATCACCACGATGGCCGCGGCCGGATCGGGCAGTCCCGCGACCGGCGCCGTCCCGGTCCCCCACCCGCTGCCCGGGGTGGCCTCGATATTCCCCGCCGGGGGAGCCGTGGTGGGCATCGCCACGCCGGTGGTGGTGACCTTCACTGCGCCGGTGCGGGATCACCGCGCCGCCGAACGGTCCATCCGCGTCAGTTCTCCGAGCAATATGACCGGTCACTTCCAGTGGCTCGACGGCAATGTCGTGCAATGGGTGCCGGACCGGTACTGGCCGGGCCACACCCACGTCTCCGTCGGCGTCCAGGCCCTCAACGAAGGCTTTGACACCGGTGACGAGCTGCGCGGCGTGGCCAGCATCTCCGCGCACACCTTCACCGTCAGCCGCAACGGCGAGGTGCTGCGCACCATGCCGGCGTCGATGGGCAAGCCCAGTCGTCCGACCCCGATCGGCAACTTCAACGCGATGTCCAAGGAACGCACCGTTGTGATGGACTCCCGCACCATCGGCATCCCGCTCAACTCCTCGGACGGGTACCTGATCACCGCCTCGTACGCGGTGCGCGTCACCGGCAGCGGCGTGTACGTGCACTCCGCGCCGTGGTCGGTGGGTTCGCAGGGCTACGCCAACGTCAGCCACGGCTGCATCAACCTGAGCCCGGACAACGCCGCCTGGTACTTCAACATGGTCAGCATCGGCGACCCGATCGACGTCGTGGCCTGACGCTCAGGACCGCCGGCGGGCTGATTCCGGGGGCATACAGTCGGGTGTATGGCCAATACTTTGCAAGATCCCCGGGTCGCCTCGGTGCTCGACCGGATGTATGCCGCTGCCGGCGCGCAGATGTCGCAACTGCGCGACCGGCGCGGTCAGTTCGACGGCCCGATGACGGTGCAGGAACGCACCGAAGCGATGAGCGAGTTCTACATTCCGGTGACGCCCGACGCCGGCCGCCTGCTCTACTCGCTGGTGCGGGCGAGCCGTCCGGCGACGGTGGTGGAATTCGGGATGTCCTTCGGCATTTCGGCGATCCATCTGGCTGCCGCGGTGCGCGACAACGGTGCCGGCCGGGTTGTGACCACCGAGCTCAGTGACACCAAGATCGCCGCGGCGAAGCAGACGTTCGCCGACGTCGGGTTGCAGGACGTGATCACGATCCTGGAAGGCGATGCGCTCGCCACCCTGACGGAACTGGACGGGCCGGTCGATTTCGTCCTGCTGGACGGCTGGAAAGACCTCTACCTGCCGGTGATCAATCTGCTGCAACCGTCGCTGTCGTCGGGCGCGCTGGTGATCGCCGACAATGCCAGCGCGTCGGATATGCAGCCCTACCTCGACTTTGTGCGCGACCCCGGCAACGGTTACGTGAGCTTCAACTTCCCGGCCAGGGAGAGCGACAGCATGGAGCTGAGCTGCTGGTCGAACTAGCGGACCGACTCCTCCAGCCAGGGCAGCAGCCATTTGACCCCTTCCGGAGTCAGGTGCACACCGTCGCTGCGTACCTTGATGCCGTCGACCTTCGCGGTGTAAACGCCGTCCGGACAGAGCTTTTTGTTCAGGTCGACGATGCCGACATGCGGATGCTCACCGATAGCGTTGCGCAACATGGTGTTCCACTGGTTGACCCGGTCCGGTTGGTCTTCGGGATACAGTCGGCCGTCCGGCTTCTCCCCGCCCCGGCTGTACGGCACCGTCGCCACCATCACCCGAACACCGGTGGAGCCGACGATGTTGAGCGCCCGGTGCAGTTCTGAGTTGAGGTACGCGTCGAACGTCGGGTCGCCGATATGCGTCCACTTTCCTTCGTTGACCCGGTCGACCGTCTCCCACCGCCCGATCACCAGCAGCGCGACGTCCGGCCGATCCTGGCTGATCTGGGTCGCCCAACGACCGGGCCACGAATCGCATTCGGAACGCTGCTCCAGCGTCTGACCGATGTACCGGTACGGCGTGCCGCGCACCAGGCTGCAGCCGATGACGGTGTGGTCGATGAACCGGAAACCGGGTGTCGGCGGCAGGAAGTGCATCATCGTCCAGCCGATCGAATCGCCGAACACCGAAACGGTGAACGGCTGATTGGGATCGCGCGGGCCGGGGGCGGCGGTGGGCTGAGCGGCGCCCGGTGGCGACGGCGACACCGCCGCGACCGCCGACACGCCGGGCGGCAGCCCGACCTCCCGCAGCCCCGCTCCGACCGGGACCACCAGGATGGTCGCCGCGGCGGCACTGGCAACGGTGGCCGCGGCCAGCGGCAGCAGCGGCACCCGTTCCGGGCGCCAGCGCCGGATGGGTTGCTCGATCGCCCAGTACGACACGCCCGCCACCGCCAGCGTGACCGCGCAGCGGGCCGCGAACAGGCCACCGCCCGACCACCCGGTGCGTTCACCGTTGAGCACCAGGAAGATCGGCCAGTGCCACAGGTAGACGCCGTAGGAGATCATGCCCAGCCACACCAGCGGACGCCACGCGAGTACGCGGGCAACGGCGCCGCGCTGCTCCATCGCCACCGGTGCCACCACCAGCACCGCCGCGACGGCCACCACGATCAGCAGGCCGTGGCGGAACTCACCGGCGCTTCCCGTCGCGTAATGCGTGACCGCCGCCAGCGTGCCCAACCCGACAAGTGGCAGCGCCCGGGCGGCCCGTCGTCCCCAGCGGCTGCGGATCAGACACCAGCCGCGGTTCAGCGCCGGCCAATCCCGGACCAGCAGTGCCGATGCCGCGGCACCGATCAGCAACGCCTGCGCGCGGGTGTCGGTGCCGAAGTAGATCCGGTCGCGATTGCCGTCGCTGGTGCAGACGATGGCGGCCGCGGCGGAGGCGACCACGCCCAGGGTGGCGATCACGAAGGCGCTGAACCGGACGTGCCCCACCGTGGTCTTGCCGAAGTAGCGCCGGGCGCGGGCGGCCAGCAGCAGCGTCACCGCGATCAGCAGCACCGGCCAGACGATGTAGTACTGCTCTTCCACCCCCAGCGACCAGGTGTGTTGCAGCGGCGAGGGTGGTGCGCCCTGGGTGAAGTAATCGGTCTTCTGGGCTACGAACCGCCAGTTGGCCAACCAGCAGAACGCGGCGATCGCGTCCCCGCGCAGGCCGTTGAGTGACTGGTAGGGCAGCAGTTCCCGGGCCACGCTGACGGTCAGCACCATCAACAGCAACGCCGGCAGCAGTCGGCGCGCACGCCGAATCCAGAAGCCGCGCAGGTCGATCCGGCCGCTACGGCCGAGTTCGTCGAGCAACAGCGAGGTGATCAGGAAGCCGCTGAGCACGAAGAAGATGTCGACGCCGATGAATCCGCCGCTGACTCCCGGGATGCCACCATGTCCGATCAGGACCAGCGCCACCGCTATCGCCCGCAGTCCGTCCAGCGCCGGAACACCGCTGTGCCGCTCTTGCCGATCCCATCCCGCCGACCGGCCGACGCGTCGGACCGGGGCCACCCAGCGCCGCCGGAATGCGGAATCGGCCGGTGCGGCTGGTATCCCGCCCGGCTCAGTCCTTGTCTTCAGCGCGCCCTGACCGTGTGGTCGTCCGGCGCCGTCCTTGCTGCCGATACGTCGCTACCCCTCGAAGTTGATCCAAGAAATCCTAGAGGCGCGGGCCTCGCAAGCCCGGCAGGACACGCCACGGTCACGGAGCCCGCTCGATGTTCTGTGGAAGGGCCACAGCAACTTCCGTACCCTGGACGACGCGCAACCGCGCACCCGGTCGGCACGGCAGAAGGCATCCACATGGGCTGGTTCACCCGGCGTCGCAAGACCAGTCCGGGCGAGGAAGGCGCTGCGGTGGAAGTCATCTCGGGCGACGCCGCCGCGGTCGCGGCCGGACCCGCATGGACTGGTCGCGCGCTACTGCTGCCGGCGGTGCCGAGTCCCGCCACGGCGGCCGAAATCGCCGGTCGTGCCGTCGCGGCAGCCCAGACGCTGTCCGCAGTCGAACTCGACTTCAGCCCGGCCTCGTTGCACGACGTGGACGCGATCCTGGACGGCTTCCGCGGGCCCGGGTCCGACCTGATGGCCGAACCCATCTTTGTGCTCGGCTGCTACCTCGGCGAGGTCATGGTGCGCAACGCCGGCTACGTATGGGTGGACACACCGGCCGAGCTCGCGCAGCATCTGGGCTCGCTGACCGTGTACCACCCCGGCACCCACACCCACGCCAACCCGATCAGCAAAGCCTTCAAGCGGGTCGATTACGGCAGCCCGGACAATCTGACGTACTTCTACCGGGCCTACACCACCGACAGTCCGCTCTTCGACTAACCGGGGGGTTCGGAGTCCACCGGCATCAGGCCCAGTTCTGCCAGCACCGCCTCAGTGTGCGCGCCCAGCTCCGGGGCAGGACCGGCGACGCGACCCGGCGTCCGGGAGAACCACGTGGGCACTCCGGGAAAGCGCACCGGTCCGTGGGGCGTGTCGACGGTCTCGAAGAAGCCGACCGCGTCGAGTTGCGGATCGTCCAGCAACTCCGCCGGACTGGACAGCGGGGATGCGGGTATCTCCAGTTCGCGCAGCAGATCCAGCCACTCCTGCGTGGTGCGCTCGGCGAACGTCTGGGCCAGCAACCCGTAGACGGTGTCGATCTGACTCGCCCGCCCCGCCAACGTCGTGTACCGATCGCTGGCCCAGGCCGGTCGCACCGCGTCGACGAATGCGGCCCAGTGTTTGTCGTTGTAGATCAGGGCGGCGATGTGGCCGTCGCTGGTGCGGTACGGCCGTCGGTTGGGCGCCACCGCGCGCGGGTAGACCGCGGGACTCAACGGCGGGTCGAACATCGCGCCGTTGACGTGTTCGACCAACATGAACGACGCCATCGCCTCGAACATGCCGACTTCGACCTCTTGCCCCTCACCGGTGCGCTCGCGGTGGAAGAGCGCCATCGTCGTCGCGTACAGCGCGGTGAGGCCGGCGACCTTGTCGGCCAGGATCGTCCCGACGAAGTTGGCCTCGCCGGTCAGTTGCTGTTGCACCGACGGCAACCCGCACGCGGCCTGGATGGTGTCGTCGTACGCCGGCAGGTCGCGATTCGGCCCGCGCCGCGAGTAGCCGTAGCAGTTGGTGTACACGATGGCCGGGTTGACGGCCGCGACCTCGACATAGCTCAGCCCGAGGCGGGCGATCGCCTTGGCCCGCATCGAATGGATGAACACGTCGGCGCGTTCGATCAGCGCCCGCAGGGCGCGCTGGCCGGCGTCTGACTTCACATCGATGGCAACGCCGCGCTTGCCGCGGTTGACGTTGACGAAGACGCCGCTCATGCCGGGCGCCGGGCCCACCGATACGTAGCGGGTGTCGTCACCCCGCGGGGGTTCGATCTTGATCACGTCAGCACCCATGTCGGCCATGATCTGCGTGCAGTACGGCCCCATCACCATCGCGGTGAGGTCGACGACGCGGACGCCGGCCAGCGGGCCGGTACCAGCCTCAGACATGGTGCGCGCGCTCCCGCATTGCCCAGGCCGCAGAGTCGAAGCTGTACCGGATGTGCTGGGCGTGCCCGTCGGGGACCACCGGGAATTCCAGTGGCGCCGCGAGGTTCCGGATGGCGTAGAGCTGTTCGGCGACATCCTCGACGGTCCATGACAAGCGTTGCACGCCCGGGCTTTCGGCGATCACCGCGCGGGCGATCCGGCCGGCGATCGCGATCAGCATCTCGCCGTTCACCGGGCAGGATTCGTGCGCCAGCAACCCCACCACCGGTGCCACCAGCTCGGTCCCCATCGGGGGGTATTGCGAAATATCAAGGCCGTCAGCCATTCTCGTCACCGCTGACGGGACGACGACGTTGCACAGCACCCCTTCCGCCGCGCCTTCGAGTGCGACGACGTTGGACAGTCCGATCACGCCGGCCTTCGCGGCCGCATAGTTGGCGACACCGTGGTTACCGTACAGCCCGCCGATCGAGGAGGTCAGCACGATGCGGCCGTAACCGGCGCCGCACATCACCGGGAAGGCGGGACGCACCACGTGAAAAGCGCCCCGCAGATGCACGTCGAGGACGGCGTCGAAGTCCTCGTAGCTCATCTCCTTCAGCGAACCGCGCCGCACCGTACCGGCATTGTGAATCAGGATGTCCAGCCGCCCGTACTGGTCGAGTGCGGCCCCGACGATGGCCTGCCCACCCGCGGCGGTGGTCACCGATTCGGTGCAGGCGACGGCCGCACCGCCGGCCGCGTTGATCTCGTCGACAACCTGCTGTGCCGGGCCGGCGTCCACGCCGCCACCACCGGTCAGCGCGCCGCCGGTGTCGTTGACCACGATGCTGGCCCCGCGGGCGGCCAGCATCAGCGCGTATGCGCGTCCCAGGCCCCGGCCGGCACCGGTGATCACCGCCACCCGATCGTCGAATCTGAGTTCAGCCATCACGGTTCCAGGATCAGCCCGTCCAGCTTGCCGCCGGCGCGCCACTCGGCGAGTAGGTCACCGAAAGCATAGAAGCCCGGACCGTACGGCTCACCCAGATGCGACCGGATGCCCTCGGTGCCGCCACCTTCGTTGTTGTAATAGCCTGGCGTGCAGGCCTGGTCGAACGCGCTGTTGTCGATCGCCGTCTCGCGGATCGTGGTGCACCAGTCGTCCTGCGCCTGTTGGCTGGGCTCGACCGTGGTCGCGCCACGGGCCAGCGCTTCGGCGATGATGTAGGCGATGTGCTCACCCTGCAGTTCGTAATTGGCTGCGATGTTCGCCGAAATGCCGACCTGGGTGAATCCGGTGAAGAACTGGTTGGGGAAGCCGCGGCTGGTCATGCCGTGCAGCGTCTTATAGCCGTCGCGCCAGTAGTCGAACAGCGACAGGCCGTCGCGGCCTTCGATCGCCTCCAGTGAGTACCGGCGGCTGATCTCGGTCGTGATCTCGAACCCGCTGGCGTAGATGATGCAGTCGACCTCATACTCGACACCGTTGGCCACCAACCCGTTTGCGGTGGCGCGCTCCACGCCCTTGGACGACGACACGTCGACCAGCGTGACGTTAGGCCGGTTGAACGTCGGGAGATAGTCGTCGTTGGTGCACGGCCGCTTGCACAGGAAGTTGTAGTACGGTTTGAGCGCCTCGGCGGTCTCGGGATCGTCGACGATGTCTTCGATGCGCCGGCGCAGCCGCTCCATGACCTTGTAATCTTCCTCCTCCCGGATGGCCATGAACTGTTCCGGGGTCATCGCTGCGGGATCCTCGAGCGCCATCACCCTGGCCGCGGTGTTGCGGCCGAGCTCGGTCCAGAAGTCGCACACCAGATCTGGCTGGCCGGGCGCCATGCCTTCGAACGTCCAGGCGTGAAAGTTGCGCTGCCGCTCTTTCTGCCATCCGGGTTGCAGCGATTTCACCCATTCCGGATCGGTCGGGGTGTTGTTGCGCACACCGACCGAGGACGGGGTGCGCTGGAACACGTACAGGTGCTTGGCGTAGCGGCCCAGAAACGGCACGATCTGGATCGCGGTGGCGCCGGTGCCCACCACCGCGACACGCTTGTCGCTCAATCCGTCGAGTCCACCGGTGGCGTCGCCGCCGGTGTAGCTGTAGTCCCAACGCGATGAGTGAAAGCTATGTCCCTGAAAGTCTTTCAGGCCCGGGATGCCCGGCAGCTTGGGACGGTGGAAGGGACCCGACGCGACGACCACGAACCGCGCCCGGATGTCGTCGTCGCGGTTGGTGCTGACCCGCCAGCGCTTGATCTCCTCGTCCCAGCGCAGCGCCCGCACCTGGGTGGAGAACAGCGCGGCGTCGTAGAGCCCGTAGTGCTTCCCGATCCGGCGGCAATGCTCGTAGATTTCGGTACCGTCGGCGAACTTCTTGCTCGGGATATAGTCGAGTTCCTCTAATTGCGGTATGTAGCAATATGATTCGTTGTCACATTGCAGCCCGGGGTAGCGGTTCCAGTACCACACTCCGCCGAAGTCGCCACCCAGTTCGATGATGCGCACGTCCTCGACGCCCGCCTTCTTCAGGTGCGCAGCGCACAGCAGCCCGCCGAAGCCGCCGCCGAGCACGGCCACGTCGATATCCGCCGAGATCGGATCGCGCACCAGGTCCGGCGAGTGCGGGTCGATCTCGTAGTATCCGGCGAAGTCGTCGACGAGTTCGATGTACTGCTTGGAACCCTCCGGACGCAGCCGCTTTTCGCGTTCCTGGCGGTACTTTTCGCGCAAACCGTCCAGGTCGATGTCGATGGGCGCCGACGTCGGCGGGCAGTCGGAGACTCCGGTCATGCCAGCGCGTTCTCCGGTAGCGCGGCCGGGTGCAACGGTGCCGCCATCTCCTGCACCGCCGGCAGTACCTCCTTGGCGAACAGCTCCGTGCTGACCGTCGCCTCGTCGTAGGGCATGGTGCCGAACTGCGGCACGATCGTCAGTTCACAGAACGAGCACGCTTCCTGGGCCGCTTTGATCCGGTTGAAGATTTCCTCGGGAGTCCCGATCAGCAGGTTGGAGGCGTGATAGCCCGGCGTCTTGGGCGCACCCTTCGAGTCGTGTGTCACCGAGGACGCCAGCACCGCGGTCGCGGTCGCTTCCCGGGCCGCATAAGCCTCATAGCCCTTGACGCCTTTGAAGTTCGAGGCGTCGGCGAACCCGTAGTGCACGGTGACGTCGCGGTTGGCCGTGTAGATCCACTCCTCGGACTTGGCCGCACCATCGGGATCGGCCGTGCAGTACATGAACATCACGTTCTTCGGCTGACACGGTGGCAGACCCTCCTCCTGCCGGAAGGTGTTGACCTTCTGCACTTCCCGGCCGGCATCCTCGATCGGTTTGTTGCCGACGAACAGCGGCACCATGCCGCGCCGGGAAAGGATCTCCAGCGACTCCGCGGTGGACGACGAGGAATAGATGCGGGAGAACAGGTCCCGACTCCGCGGCTCGGGCCGCAACGACATCTCGGGCACCTTGAAGATCTCTCCGTCGTAGGAGAACCGCTCCCCGGAGAACGCCAGCTCCAGGATGTCCAGCGTCTCGTTGAACCGCTGGCGGCTCTCCTCCCTGGGCACCCCGACGGCGTCGAACTCGCCCTTCGACACACCACGGCCGATCCCGATCGTGGTGTACCGGCCGTTGGAGATGATGTCGAGGTAGGCGATCTGGTGCGCCAACCGAATGGGGTGCCACCACGGCGCCACCGCCACAAAGGTGCCCAGAGCGACCCGTTCGGTGCGACCGGCGAAATAGCTCAACGCCTGAATCGGGTTGGGTGTCATGCCATAGGGCGTGCCGCAGTGCTCGGGCATCCAGATGCCGTCGAACCCGAGCGGCTCGGCCAGATCGGCGATCGCCAGTGTGCTCTGCACACATTCCCAGTCCGGGGTTGCGGGCGGCTGGCTGAAGTCCTCGGCCAGCACTCGCTCCCAGTCGTGCGAATTGTGTGCTCCGAAGCCAAGGTTGACCTTCATCGTTGAATCTCCGTCTCTGTTGCAAGGGCCTGCGGCGCGCCCCGGCCCAGGTACTCGGCGAGGTTGCGGTGCAGGTTGGCGGTACTGCGTTCCATGTAGGGGTTGGGCTTGGGGCCGCGGAAGCCCAGGGACTTCATTCCTTGCTGCACCGCGGCCATATTGGAGAAGTCCTGCGGCAGGACGCTGCGCCAATTCGGGTCGTCCGGCGGCGCATACACCCACTCGGTGTGCGGCTCTTCGCCTTTCGGATACAGCTCGTAGCAGGACGCTTCGAAGATGCACTCGTCGGGGTTGTAGCCGTGCGGGCGCGCGCTGTAGCACAACGCCGTGGTCAGACCCTGCCCGATCTGGAAGTTGGGGAATATCTGCCAGGCGGTGCCGCTGTTGGCCAGGTGTTCGGGATCGATGGTCGGCCAGACCACGCCGCGGTCGGCGTCGTCGCGGCGTGCCGAGGTCAGCCAGTGACTGAGCACTCTGTCGGCGGGCGCGTCGTCGGGCAGCTCGTCGACCAACCGCAACGCCGCGTTCACCAGTGTCTGAGTGGTGGTGGCGTTGGTCTCTTCCAGTGTGTAGAGCTGCATTTCGGCCGTCGAGACCCGCGGGTCCGCCCCGGTGCCCAACCGGATCTTCGACTTGGTCTCACCGAGATCCGCCGGTGCGTCGTAGCCGATGTTGCTGTGCCTGCCGTGCGCGGCGGCCCAGCCGCGGAAGTTGCCGAACTTGTTGAACTGCGGGTGCGTGGTGGCGACATGGTAGGTCTCGTTGAAAGCCTCCATCGCGACCTTCCAATTACATTGGAAATGCAGCCATTTGCGCCACTTGCAGCGCATGTCGGCCAGATTGAACGGATCGAGCATGGTCGCTGCCGGTTCTAGGTAGTCGCGCAGCGGCTCGGCCGCCGGGTCCATGTTGATCCAGATCCAGCCGCCCCAGGTGTCGACGTTGACCCTGCCCAGATGGGTGTTCTCCGGGGTCAGCGCCCCCTGCCAGTCCGCCCGTTCGGGGATGTGGGTGCAGTTGCCGTCCTGGTCATAGGTCCATCCGTGAAATCCGCAGACGAACGACTTCTTGTGGCCGCAAGCACTTTTCGCGCCGGCGGGGGTGTCCACCAGCCGACGGCCGCGGTGCACACACACGTTGTGGTGGGCCTTGAAGGTGTCGGGTCCGGTGCGCACCACCAGGATCGAGTCGTCCAGGATGTCGTAGGTCAGGAAGCTACCCACCTTGGGCAGATCTTCGACGCGCCCGACCTGCTGCCAGACCTTGCGCCACAGCTTGTCCCGTTCGGCGCGGGCGTAGTCCGCAGAGATGTAGGCCTCGACCCCGATCGTGACCGGTGCGGTCAGATCGTCATTCATCGCTTCCCCTTCTCCTCAACGCTTGATCGCAGCGCGGAACGACTCGTCCTTGAGGAACAGCGAGGTGTTGTCGGCACCCAGGTGTCCCCACTTGAGGTTCAGACCGCCGTCGACCAGCAACGTCTGTCCGGTGATGTAACTCGACAGATCGGACAGCAGGAACAGGATCGCACCGGCGATTTCCGCCGGGCGCCCGCGCCGGCCCATCGCGATGGCACGTCGGTCCCGTTCGGGATCGTCGTCGGTGTAGGTGCGCGACGCCGGTGTCTCGGTGACCCCGGGCGCGACCGCATTGACCCGGATCGCCGCGCCCCCGTCGTCGTCACAGGCCAGTTCGGCGGCCATGGTCCGGGTCACTGCGACGATCGCGGCTTTGGCGGTGCCGTAGGCGATATGGAACGGCGCGGTGTTCAGCCCGCTGATCGACGAGATGGACACGATCGATCCGGCGCGCCGGTTGCTCTTGAGCTCCGCGGCCACGGCCTGGCTCATGAAGAACATCGTCTCCAGATTGCGGGTGAACAATTCCCGCCAGTCGCTGCGCGTCACCCGCGTCGCAGGCATCCACGTCGACGGGTCCGCACCACCGGCCACGTTGACCAGACCATGCAGTTCTCCGTCGGCCTGCCGCGCCGCTTCGATCGTGGCCGCCACGCCGTCATCGGTGGACACGTCGGCGGCCACCGGTACCACCGGCAACCCTTCGGCTACCAGCGGACCCAGGTGCCGGTCCAGATTGTCCTGGCCGCGACTGACGCCGATCACCGTCGCGCCGGCCTCGGCGACCACGCGCGTCACAGTGGTGCCGATGCCGCCACCGGCAGCGCCGGCGACCACGACGACGCGTCCGGCGAGACCGAGCAGATCCGTGCTCACCGAATTGTCCGGACAAGATAATGATGTGCACCCATTGGAGAGCATGATTCTCTCTACGTAGCGTGCACGTCAAGGCCGGCCGCGGAATATCGACGAACTATTGTCTGGACCACGGCACGATTGCTATCGTCCGAGCGGTGATAGCCGGAACCGGATCGTCGCACCCAACTGGCCAACTTGGCCGGTACCCCGTCCCGTACTCGCCCACTTTGGCCGAAGGGTGGACACTGATTCGGCTCACCGATCCCAGCCGTCTGTTCGGGGCCAACGGCATCCGCACCGGACCGGACGGCCGGATCTACATCGCCCAGGTGACGGGCAGCCAGATCAGCGCGCTCGACATCGAGACCGGCCTGGTAGACACGGTCAGCGCCAAGGGCGGCGACATCATCGCACCCGACGACGTCGCGTTCGGCCCCGAAGGCAACCTCTACGCCACCGAAGTGATGGACGGCCGGGTCAGCATGCGCGACGCCGCCGGCCGCACCCGGGTGCTACGGGACGACCTGCCGTCGGCCAACGGCATCACGGTGCACCGGGGCAGGTTGTTCATCAACGAGTGCCGCACCGGCGGGCGGCTGCTCGAACTCGACCTCAACGGCGGGGCGCCGCGGGTGCTGCTGGAGAACATTCCGATGCCCAACGCGATGGAGGTGGGGCCGGACGGAATGCTCTACTTCCCCGTCATGACCGCCAACGAGATCTGGCGCATCGACCCCGAAGGCGGTGCAGCCGAACGGGTTGCCGGTGACCTCGGTGTCCCCGACTCGGTGAAGTTCGACGCCGACGGCTACATCGTGTCGACCCAGGTGCACAGCGGCCAGGTGCTGCGCATCAATCCGCGCACCGGTGAAAAGACCGTACTGGCCAGCCTGAACCCGGGTCTGGACAACTGCACCTTCGTCGGCAACCGGTTGTTCGTCTCCAGCTTCACCGGCGAGATCACCGAAATCGGTCGCAACGGTGACTCGCAGACGGTGCTCAAGGGCGGGTTGAACTGGCCGTTGGACCTGACGGTCGGACCCGACGGGCAGCTTTACATTGCCGACGGCACCTTCTTCTACACGCTTCTTGACGACGGCACGCTGCGGACCGTCGGAATGTTGTTCAGCCCCGGCTATCCGGGATTCCTGCGCGGACTGGACTCGACCGGTCCCGGCGAGTTCGTCGTCACCACCTCCAACGGAGAAGTCACCCGCTACCGGCCCGCGGACAACGAAAGCGAAGTGCTGGCGGCAGGTTTCGATCAGCTCTACGGTGTGGCGGCGGCATCGGACGGGACCGTGTTCGTCGCTGAACTCGGCACCGGTCGGGTGCTGGGACTCCGCGGCAACCAGGTTCAGGTCCTGGCCTCCGGTCTGATCGATCCGGTCGGCGTCGCGATCGACCGCGACGGCAGCTGCCTGGTGTCGGAGACCGGCCGGGTCCGCAGCCTCGACGGCGGGTTGGTGTTCGACGGTCTGCAGCGGCCGCAGGGGCTGCTGGTGCTGGGCCGGCAACTCTACGTAGTAGACACCGGCGCAAAGGAAGTCGTCGCCTTCGACCTGGACACCGGTGTCCGGACCACCCTCGCTGCGGATCTGCCGCTCGGCGCCCCGCCGGGCATCACACCCAAACCGCTGCGCGGCATGCCGCCGTTCTCCGGTCCTCAGGGACCGTTCGCGGGTATCGCCGCCGGCCCCGACGGCACGCTGTACATCTCGGCCGACGGCGACGGCAGTCTGCTGGCCCTACGTCAGGAATCCTGAAGGGCCACCGGCAATGTCCTCACCACCTTCGGAAGCAAAAGTCGTCGACCACCGGTACCTGCAGGTGGCCCGCACGTTGCGCAAGGAGATCGTGGACGGCATCTACCCGGTGGGATCGCAGCTGCCCACCGAGCACGAGCTGTGCGAGCGGTTTGCGGTCAGCCGGTACACAATCCGGGAGGCGTTGCGACGACTGCGCGACGACAACCTGGTGTCGTCGCGGCCACGCACCGGAACTCTGGTGGTGCCGCGACCGTCGTCGGATTCGTATGTCCAGCATGTCATGTCGATCAACGACCTGCTGGCGTTCGCCACCGGCACCAGGTTTGCGATCGAATCGGTCGCGATGGTCACCATCGACGGAGAATCGGCCGCACGCAGCGGGCTGGCCGTGGGTGAGCAGTGGCTGACCGTTCGTGGCTTTCGTCGCTCCGACGACTCCGAGACCGCGTTGTGCCGCACCGAGTACTACATCAACCGCGCGTTCGCGGCCGTCGGCAGACTGCTGCAGCGCCACGAGGGACCGATCTTTCCCTTGATCGAGGACCTGTTCGGGTTGAGCATCGTTGAGGTGCAACAGGAAATCATCGCCGTCCTGCTGGCCCCGGAAGTGGCCGACGGCCTCGATGTGGAGCCCGGCACGCCGGCGCTGCAGGTGCAACGCACCTACCGTGCCTCCGACGGCCAGGTCGCCCAGGTCACGATCAATACCCACCCGGCGTCCCGCTTCCGCCATTCGATGACGATGCGACGAGTGCGTGGGTAGGAAGCTGATCGGCGGCCGCCTACTGCGCTGGGACGATGACCGAGCCGCGCAGGCCTACGCCCAAGGTTATTGGGGCCGTGCCACATTGGCAGATGCCCTCGAGGACGCCGCTCGGGACACTCCGGAGCGGATCGCGCTGGTCGACGGCGACTACCGACTGTCCTGCGCCGAGCTGCATCGGCAGGCCACGGCATTGGCCCACGCGCTGCACGCGCGGATCCCGCCGGGCAGTGTGGTGTCGTTCCAGCTGCCCAACTGGCATGAAGCCGCGGTGATCTACCTGGGCGCCACGTTGGCGGGCATGGTGGCCAACCCGATTCTGCCGTCGCTGCGCGATCGGGAGCTGCGCTTCATCCTGGAGGACGCGGACAGCCGAGTGGTGTTCATCCCGCCTGATTTCGGCGGCTACGACTATGTCCCGATGTTGCGTCGGGTCACCGCCCAGCTGGAGTCAGCGCCGGATGTCGTCGTGGTGCGCGGTGACGGCGGACCCGACGAGATCCCGTTCCGGTCACTGCTCACCACGCCGCGAACGCCCGAGCCGTTGCCGACACTGGATGCCGATGCGGTCCGGATGATCCTCTACACCTCGGGAACCACCGGTCGCCCCAAAGGCGTTCTGCACAGCCATAACTCGATTCACGCGCTGATCCGACAGATTCGCGAGCACTGGTTCGTCTCGCCAGGGGACGTGTTTCTGGTCGCCTCGCCGATCGCCCACATCGGCGGATCCATCTACGCCTTCGAAGCACCGCTGCTGCTCGGCACCACCGCAGTGCTGATGGACCGCTGGCATGCCGAGAGCGCGGTGCGGATCATGCGGGCCCAGCGTTGCACGCACATGGCGGGCGCCACACCGTTTCTGGAGCAGCTGCTGGCGGCCGCACAGCGCGCCCACACCCGCCTGCCCGATCTGAAGTTGTTCATCTGTGGTGGCGCTTCGGTGTCACCGTCACTGATCCGCAGCGCGACAGCGTATTTCGAAGCAGCCGTGGTGACCCGGGTGTACGGTTCGACCGAAGTGCCGGTGACCACGATCGGAGCGCCGCGGGACCGCGATCGTGCCGCGGATACCGACGGCCGGGTCGGGGTCGCAGAAGTGCGGCTGATCGACGACGAGATCCGGGTGCGCGGCCCACAGATGCTGGTCGGCTACCTGCACCCCGAGGACGAGGACGGATCCTTCGACGCCGACGGCTATTTCCGCACCGGGGACCTGGCGCGCTGGGTCGGCGATGGATACCTGGTGGTCACCGGCCGGGCCAAGGACATGATCATCCGCAACGGCGAGAACATCTCCCCCAAGGAGGTCGAGGACGTGCTGACCAACCATCCGGGGATAGCCGAGATCGCCGTGGTCGGGCTGCCCGACCACCGCACCGGCGAGCGGGCGTGCGCGGTCGTCGTCGCCGCCGGTCCCGGCCCCGACGTGCACGACTTGCGCAGGTTCCTCGAAGCCGCGGGCGTTGCGCGCTTCAAGGCACCCGAGCAAGTGGTTATCTGGGCGGGTCTGCCGAAAAACGATGCGGGGAAGATCCTCAAGCATCGGATCCGGGCGGAACTGATGGCGGAAGATCGGTGACATGCAGGTAGCGATTGTGACGGGGGCGACCGGCGGCATCGGATTCGGTTGTGCGACAAAGCTTGCCGACGCGGGGGTGGCGGTGTTGGCTACCGGTCGCGACGAGGGCCGGCTCGCTGAGCTCAGTCGCGCGATCGGCGATCCCGCACGGGTGGCGACCCTCGCTGTCGACCTCGTCGACGACGACGCGCCCCGGCAGGTTGTCGCTGCTGCGCTGGACCACTGGGGCCGTGTCGATTTCCTGGTCAACGCGGCCGGAGTGGGCAGCCCCAAACCGCTACACGAAACCGACGATGAATCGTTGGACCATTTTCTGCGGCTGATGTTGCGCGCGCCGTTCCGATTGGTGCGCGAGGTGCTGCCGCACCTGCAGGCCGGTTCGGCGATCATCAACATCACCTCCACATTCGCGGTCGTGGGCGGCATGCGCGGTGGTGCCTATTCGGCAGCCAAGGGCGGTCTGACGGCGATGACCACCCACATCGCCTGCCAGTACGGGGCACAGGGCATTCGCTGTAATGCGGTGGCTCCCGGGGTGATACAGACGCCGATGACCGAACATCGCCTGCAGGACGAACGTTTCCGGCGCATCAACACCGAGATGACACCGCATCAGCGATTGGGCAGTGTCGACGACGTCGCCAGTACGGTCGCGTTTCTGTGCTCGCCGGGTGGTGCCTTCATCAACGGACAGACGATCGTCGTCGACGGCGGATGGAGTTCCACCAAGTACCTGTCCGAGTTCGCGCTGACGTCGGAATGGAAAGCGGCTCAGCCTGATTCAAAATGACGCCGGATGCCGGACAGCATCTTGGTGTGCGCCTCGGCCGCCGCGCGGACGGTGAACCCGGCCAGCGGTCGCGGCGCGGCGAACCTGATCCGCTCGGTGACCAGCGTGCCGCCCTCGATCGGCGCGAAACTCACCGTGCCCCGCAGCCGCACGCCCGGGGACTGGTCGGCCTCGGTGTGTACGTCGCCGTCGACGGGAACATGCAGCCGCGCCCGGTAGCGGACCTTCATCGTGATCGGCCCCAGCGCGATGCGGTCCACCACCCGGTAGCCGACCCGGTAGCCGTCCGGGGTGTCACTGCGATCGAGCAATTCCACCGAGACGATCAGCGGGTGCACCAGTTTGATGTTGCCCAGGTCGACGTAGTAGTCGCGCACCTCGCCGGGCGGGGCGGGCACCTGTTCGCTCAGCGTCCGCTCGGCCTGCGCGGTCCACCAGGTCATACCGGGCAACCTACCCCGCACGGGAACCGCCGCCCCGGCGTCAGGTGAGTTGGTTGAGCAAATCGGCCGTGCGCCACCAGATCAACGCCCCGAACAGGCACAGCGCTGCCACGGTCGCGGCGGCCTGGACCAGGTCACGTCGTTGCCGTGGTGCATACATGTAGGCCGCCGCGATCGCGCCGCCGGCCACCAACCCACCCACATGCCCCTGCCAGCTGATCGCCTGCGAACTGATCGCCGGCACCACGAACGTGAACGCCAGGTTGATGAGGATGACCGCCACCACCCCACGCACGTCGAGGGTGAGCCGCTTGGCCAGGACGAACATCGCCGCGAACAGCCCGTAGATCGCGCCGGATGCGCCCGCCGTGGCCGTGTTCAGCGGTGCGAGCAGGTACACCAGCACCGAACCACCCAGTCCACTCAGGGCGTAGAGCGCGACGAACCGCAACCGGCCCAGCCACATCTCCAGCGGTGGCCCGACGAAATACAGCGCCAACATGTTCAACCCCAGGTGAGCGGGGCCGTAGTGCAGGAACGCCGAGGTCACCAGGCGGTAGTACTCGCTGTACGCCGCCACCGCCGGCGGCCACAGGGTGAACTGCCGTTGCACCGCGACCGAGGCATACTCCGCAACGAACGCCAGCACGTTGATCACGATCAGCGCGTAGGTGACCACCGGCCGGTCCGAGCCCTCCCGCCCGCCGAAGCGGGTCCGCGGCTGCCGTACGGTGGCCGCGCCCGCCTGCACGCACTGCTCACACTGGTGACCGACCGCGGCACTGCGCATGCAGTCCCCACAGATCGGCTGTTCGCAGCGGGTGCAGCGGACGTATGTCTGGCGTTCGGGATGCCGATAGCAGGTCGGCGCATCGGCCGGCGGCTGCGAAGTAGTCATGGCGCCATTCTTGCCGGGCGTCCGCTGCCCGGCGCCGCACCCCCGCCACCGGGACTATTCCCTCGCCTGCCTGGTTCACCTACTGTGACAGAGGTGGAGTCACACGGAACCCCCGAGTTGGTGGCCGTCGAAGATTTGCACTCAGGCGATCCGATCACCGACAACGGTCAGCGGTACATCGTGCTGGAATCCAAGGCCGTCGGCGACGGCTGTGTGGTCCTCGAGCTGGAATCCCGGGTGGACCACCACCTCCAGGTGATCGAGAAGTCGTTCCCCACCGGCTATCACGTCGGCCGGGCGAATCACCGGCACTTGTAGGAGCTCGCGGCCGCGCCGAGCGTGCGGTTCACGACGACGCGCCGGCGTGTCGCGTCGTGGTCCGCACACTCGCCGATTCAACCGGCCGTCGCCGGGTACCGGCCAAACACCGATAACATGGTGGCGGCCCATTCCATCCAGGTTCTTACCTGCCTCAACCGGGGCGGCGTCCCGGGCATCGCCGCGATGGCCGTCTTTCTCGATCCGTCGCTGTTCTCGTTGTTTGGGTTGCCGCCCACGCGGTAGTCCAGGGGCAATCCGCGGACCGTGTGGACAGGTGCTGAAGGCGCCGGAAGGATTGGCGCGGGATAGACGTATTCGAAGGGTGATGGATGAAAATTCCGGGCGTGGCCGACATCGTCGGCACTCTCACCGGAGGCGCCACGCAGGTCGTCCGGGCCGGCGTCCAGGGAGCTGCCGGTGCGGCCGGCGCGGTGCAGACGTTGACCAGTCCCGTCACCGAGCTGGTAGGCCCGGTGGTGCAATCGGTGGCGCACAGCACCGGGCGCGCGATCGGCCTGGGCGGCGCCAAGGACGGCGCCCCCGAGGCGGTCACCCCGCCGGTGCGCTGGCACAGCGGGCGCCGGGTGCACCTGGACCTCGACCCGCTGTTGCCGTTTCCCTGCTGGCATGAATACGCGGCGGTGATGGAGGAGCCGGTCCGCCGCATCGACGGAGTAGCCCAGGCACACGTCGAAGGGGCGCTGGGCCGGCTGGTCGTCGAAATCGCCGAGGACGCCGACGAGGACGCGGTGCTGGACGAGATCCGCGAAACGGCCGCGGCCGTCGCTACCGACCTCACCGCCTCGGGCACCTCCTCCGCGTCCCAGGCGGCACCGTTCGCCGACCCGGCCAACCCGCTGGCGATCCTGGTGCCGCTGACCGCTGCGGCGATGGACGCCGTGGCGGTGGGTGCGGCGGTGACCGGTTGGCTCACCCGGCTGCCCATGGCACCGAGCAGCGCCAAGGCCGCCGCGGCCCTGCTGAATTACCAGCCGCGGGTGGTCGCCGTCCTGGAGTCGCGCCTCGGTCGCGTCGGCACCGACATCGCGCTGAGCGGTTCCACCGCATTGGCCTACGGGTTGAGCGGTTCCCCCAGCACACCCATGCTGAATCTCACCCAGCGCACATTGCAGCTCGTGGAGGCGACGGCCCATCGGCAGCGCTGGCGGGAGCGGGAACGCGAACTCGCCTCACCCGCCCGGCCGCAGGCGCCGGTGGTTCCGGTGCTGAACTCCGCGGGGGCCGAGTCGCAGATGCCCCGGCACAACTGGGCGGCGGCCGCCGCCGGCGAGGCCTCCCACGTCGTGGTCGACGGTGCCATCGACGCGGCGATCGACATCGGCAAGGGCGCGATGAAAGGCCCGGTTGAGAACTACTCAGACCAGGCGGCCAGCGGTTCGGTGATCGCCGCCGCGGGTGCGCTGTTCGCCGGTGGCGGTGCAGCCGAGGCCGCCGAGGCGATCCTGGCCGGGGTGCCGAAAGCCGCGCACATCGGCCGGGAATCGTTCGCGACCACTCTCGGGCGCGGTCTGGCGAATGCGGGACTGCTGGTACTCGACCCGGGGGCGCTGCGTCGCCTGGACCGCATACAGGTGGTGGTGATCGACGGCGCCGCACTGCGCGGCGATCACCGCGCGGTGCTGAGCGCCTGGGGTGAGGAACCCGGCTGGGACGACGACCGCGTCTACGAGGTGGCCGACGCGCTGCTGCACGAGGAGGAGCCACCCGAACCCGATCCCGACGAACTGCCTGCCGGGGGTGCGCGGCTGAAATGGATTCGGCCGGAAGGTTCTTCGTCGGCGACACCGGCGCAGGGTCTGGAACACGCCGACCTGGTCTGCGACGGCCGGCGGGTGGGCCACGTCGACGTCGGTTGGGAAGTCGACCCCTTCGCAATCCCGTTGCTGCAGACCGCGAACCGCACCGGGGCGCGGGTGGTGTTGCGGCACGTGGCGGGCACCGAAGATCTGTCCGCCAGCGTCGGTTCGACGCATCCGCCCGGGACTCCGCTCTTGAAGTTGGTGCGCGACCTGCGCGGGGACCGCGGACCCGTGCTGCTGATCACCGCGCTGCACCGCGACTTCGCCTCGACCGACACGTTGGCCGCACTGGCCATCGCCGATATCGGGGTCGCCCTCGACGATCCCCGTGCTGCCACGCCGTGGGCCGCCGACATCATCACCGGCACCGATCTGGCCGCCGCGGTGCGCATCCTGTCCGCGCTGCCGGTGGCCCGCGCCGCCAGCGAATCCGCGGTGCATCTGTCCCAGGGCGGCACCACGCTTGCCGGCCTGTTGCTGGTCACCGGTGAGGACGGCCGGTCCACAAGCCCGGTGTCCTTCCGGCGCTTCCTGAACCCGGTCAACACCGCCGCGGCGACGGCCCTGCTCTCCGGATCTTTCTCAGCCGCCCGGGTGCTGCGCCTGCCGGATCCCACACCGCAACCGCTGACCGCCTGGCACGCGCTGGACCCGGAGATCGTGTACTCGCGGCTGGCCGGCGGATCGCGCCCGTTGGCAGTGGCGTCCGACACCCCGACTTGGCGCCGTCGGCTCGACGACCTGTCCTACGAGCCGGTCGTGGCGCCGCTGCGGGGTCCGGTTCAGACGCTGGGGCGGCTGGCGGTGGCCACCCGGCACGAATTGTCCGACCCGCTGACGCCGATCCTGGCGGTGGGCGCGGCGGCTTCAGCGATCGTCGGCAGCAACGTCGACGCACTGCTGGTCGCCGGCGTGATGGCGGTCAACGCGGTCACCGGCGGAGTGCAGCGACTGCGTGCCGAGGCCGCGGCCGCGGAGTTGTTCGCCGAGCAGGACCAACTGGTGCGTCGGGTGGTGGTGCCTGCGGTAGCAACGACGCGGCGCCGGTTGGAGGCCGCCCGCAACGCCACCCGGACCGCCACGGTGTCGGCCAAGAAGCTGCGCCCCGGCGACGTCATCGACCTGACCGCCCCCGAGGTGGTCCCGGCAGACGCCCGGATCCTGGTTGCCGACGACCTCGAGGTCGACGAATCCTTCCTGACCGGCGAGTCGCTGCCGGTCGACAAGCAGGTGGATCCCGTCGCCGTCAACGACCCCGACCGGGCCAGCATGCTGTTCGAGGGAAGCACGATCGTCGCCGGGCGCGCCCGGGCCATCGTCGTCGCCACCGGAGTCGGTACCGCCGCACAACGCGCCATCTCCGCGGTGGCCAACGTCGAGACGTCGGCGGGCGTGCAGGCCCGGCTGCGCGAGCTGACCAGCAAGGTGCTGCCACTGACCCTGGCCGGCGGGGCGACCGTGACCGGCCTGGCCCTGCTGCGGCGCGCCCCGCTGCGTCAGGCGGTGGCCGACGGTGTGGCCATCGCGGTCGCCGCAGTTCCCGAGGGGCTGCCGCTGGTGGCCACACTGTCCCAGCTCGCCGCCGCCCAGCGACTGACTGCGCGTGGAGTGCTGGTGCGTTCGCCGCGCACCATCGAAGCCCTGGGCCGGGTCGACACCATCTGCTTCGACAAGACCGGCACCCTCACCGAGAACCGGTTGCGCGTGGTGCTGGCCGTCCCGGCCGCCACCTCGGCACAGGGACCGTTCCCGAAAACGTCCGAACCGCAGTCGATTGCAGTGCTGCGGGCCGCCGCGCGGGCATCCACCCAGCCGCACGACGGCGAGGGACACGCGCACGCCACCGACGAGGCGATCCTCACGGCGGCGAATTCCCTTGACGGCGAAGGTGACTGGACGATCCTGGCCGAGGTTCCATTCGAATCAAGCCGAGGCTATGCCGCATCGATCGGCGCGGAGGCCGACACGGCGGCCGCGCCCGTGCTGATGGTGAAGGGCGCGCCCGAGGTCATCCTGCCGCGCTGCCGCTTCGACGATCCCGAGGCTGAGTCCGATCATGCCGATTCGCTCGTGCAGCACCTCGCCGAACAGGGGTTGCGGGTGCTGGCCGTGGCGCAACGTACCTGGGAGCACGGCACCAGGGAAGACGACACCGACGTCGACGACGTCGACGCCGCCGCGCACGACCTGGAACTGCTCGGTTACGTGGGTTTGGCCGACACCGCGCGGGAATCGTCCCGGCCGCTGATCGAGGCGCTGGTGGAGGCCGGGCGCAACGTCGTGCTCATCACCGGCGACCACCCGATCACCGCACGGGCCATCGCCCGCCAGTTGGGCCTGCCCGACGACGCGCGCGTGGTGACCGGTGCCGAATTCGCCAGCCACGACGAAGAGGGACACGCCAAGCTCGCCGCCGATGTCCAGGTATTCGCCCGGGTCAGCCCGGAGCAGAAGGTGCAGATCGTGGCGGCTCTGCAACGTTGCGGGCGGGTCACCGCGATGGTCGGCGACGGCGCGAACGACGCCGCCGCCATCCGGATGGCCGACGTGGGGATCGGTGTCAGTGGCCGCGGATCGTCGGCGGCCCGCGGTGCTGCCGACATCGTGCTCACCGACGACGACCTGGGGGTGCTGGTCGACGCCCTGGTCGAGGGCCGCAACATGTGGGCCGGTGTGCGTGACGCTGTCACGATCCTGGTCGGCGGCAACGTCGGTGAGGTGTTGTTCACCATCCTCGGCACGGCCTTCGGCCAGGGCCGCGCCCCGGTCGGCACCCGTCAGCTGCTGCTGGTGAACCTGCTCACCGACATGTTCCCCGCCCTCGCGGTCGCGGTCACCTCGCAGTACGAGGACCCGGAAGAAGAAGACGGTCTGAGCGCCGACGAAGTGGAGGATGCGCGCCGGGCCCGCCAGCTCGACCTGCTGACCCAACCCGCGCCGTCACTCGACGAGCCGCTGATGCGTGCGATCGTCAACCGCGGCGTCATCACCGCTGCCGGTGCGACGGCCGCCTGGTCCATCGGACGCTGGACACCCGGCACCGAAAGGCGCACGTCCACAATGGGTTTGACGGCCCTGGTGACGACGCAGCTGGCGCAGACGCTGCTGACCCGTAGCCACAGCCCGCTGGTGGTGGCCACTGCGCTCGGCAGCGCGGGCGTGCTGGTCGGCATCATCCAGACACCGGTGCTCAGCCAGTTCTTCGGCTGCACACCACTGGGCCCGGTGGCGTGGACGGGCGTGATCGGCGCCACCGCGGGAACCACCGTGGTCTCCGTGGTGGCACCGCAGTGGCTCAACAGGGCCGTCGGCGCCGTGACTCCTGACCCGCCCGAGTTGGAGGACGGCTCCTGATCGGTGCCGCTTCGCTGCTAGGTGACGCGTGGCGGGTCTCGTCCGTCACATCTGTGACTCGAAGTGGCGGTGCGCCCCGGCTACTAATGTGTTAGACGCATTCCGGTGCCGTTCGGTTCCGTCTATCTTGAGCGAATTATGTTCTGGCGCAATCGTTTATCGCTCATCTGGTTGTCGGTGGTGGTTCGTAGAATCATCGGTATGGCAACGAGTTCGCGCGATGAGATCGTGGCGGTCTTCGATGCCCTGGATGCTGGGTTGGATCGGTTGTGTGGGTTGTCGTTTGAGGTGTTGACCACCCCGGAGCGGCTGCGCGCGTTGGAGCGTCTGGAACGGGTGGCGCGCCGGTTGCGGGTCCCGCAGCACCCGTTGATCAATCAGCTCGCCGCCCAGGCCGACAAAACCGAGTTGGGGGGCACGCTGTGTGAGGCGCTGGCCACCCGGCTGGGCATCACCAAACCCTGCGCCGCCCGCCGCATCGCCGAGGCCGCGGATCTGGGCCCGCGTCGCGCGCTGACCGGACAACCCCTGGAGCCGGTGCTGAGCGCGACCGCAGCCGGCCAGCACGCCGGGCGCATCGGCGACGGCCAAGTCAAGGTGATCCGCGACTTCTTCAAACATCTGCCCGCGGCGGTCGATGCGTTGACCCGCGAGGCCGCCGAAGCCGACCTGGCCGACAAAGCCGCCTGGCAGCGCCCCGATGAGCTCGCCGGCTACGCCCAGCAGATGATGAACTGCCTGCACCCTGACGGGGACTTCACCGACGAAGAACGCACCCGATCGCGCGGGATCACCCTAGGTGCCCAGCAACGGGACGGCATGTCCACGATCAGCGGGCTGATCACCCCCGAACTACGCGCCGCGATCGAAGCGCTATGGGCCAAACTGGCCGCCCCCGGCATGGCCAACCCCGCCGACGACGCCCCAGTCATCGACGGTGAACCCGACCCCGAGGTCGCCGGCGCCGACCGGCGCAGCACCTGCCAGCGTCAGCACGACGCGACGCTGGCCGCCCTGCGCGCCCTGTTCGCCTCCGGCGACCTGGGCACCCACCGCGGGCTGCCGGTCACCATCATCGTCACCACCACCCTGCACGACCTCGAAGCCGGTACCGGCACCGGGCGCACCAGCGGCGCCACCCTGCTCCCGATCACCGATGTC
>NZ_JCALCL010000021.1:0-41737 GCF_059812325.1 Mycobacterium sp. NGS61 | reverse complement strand
CGCGACGGCGCCGAAGCCGCTAAGTGGGGCGGGTAGTCCGGCTCACCCGAAAACTCCGGCCGGAATCGTCGGTCCCTGCTCCAACACTGACGGCTTGAGGACGACGTTGAGCGCACCCAGTGCGCCTGCCGGCAAGTCCGGTAACGCTTGAACCGCAGTCAGGAAGCGTCGTTGCGCGGTCTCGTCGACCACACCCTCGGCCAGCCCGGTGAACTTCGCGGCATACTCCTTGCGCCCAAAAGGCCTGGCGCCCAACGGATGTGCATCGGCGACGGCCAGCTCGTCGACAATAACCTCGCCGCTGCGCAGGGTGATTTCCGCACGGGCCCCGAACGCCCGGTCCGCCGGTTCGCTGGAGTGGTAGCGCCTGGTCCACTCGGGGTCCTCCCGGGTCGAAATCTTGTGCCACAGTTCGACGGTGTCCGGCCGGTGTGCCCGCTCTGGTGCGTAGGAGCGTTCGTGATGCCAGGTGCCGTCCTGTAGTGCGACGGCGAAGATGTACATCACGGAGTGGTCCAGCGTTTCGCGGGACGCGTCCGGATCCATCTTTTGCGGATCGTTGGATCCGGTGCCGATGACGTAGTGGGTGTGGTGGCTAGTGTGCAGCACGATCGTCGCAATGCGGTCCAGGTCGGCGATCCGCGTGCGGAGTCGGCGAGCCAGATCGATCAGGGCCTGACTCTGGTATTCCGCAGAGTGCTCCTTGGTGTAGCTGTCCAAGATGGCGCGCTTGGGTTCGCCCGATTCGGGCAGCGGCACCTGGTAGGTGTGCTCCGGGCCGGAAAGCAGCCACGCGATCACGCCGTCCTCGCCTTCCCAGATCGGCGCCGGCGCCCCCTCGCCCCGCATGGCCCGGTCGACTGCTTCGATCCCGACCTTGCCGGCCCATGCCGGCGCAAATGCCTTCCAACTCGAGATCAGACCCTTGCGGGACTGCCGCGTCGCAGTGGTCAGGTGTAGCGCCTGCCCGATCGCCTGGTAGATCGTCGCCATGTCGAGTCGCAGCATGGTGCCTAATCCGGCAGCCACCGAAGGACCGAGATGTGCGACGTGGTCGATCTTGTGCTCGTGCAGGCAGATCCCTTTGGACAAGTCGATTTGAATCTCGTACGCGGTGGCCAGTCCGCGGATCAGGTCCGCCCCGGACAATTCGAGGTGCTGAGCCACCGCCAACAACGGGGGGATGTTGTCGCCCGGGTGTGCGTACTCGGCAGCCAAAAACGTGTCGTGGTAATCCAATTCGCGTACTGCCGCACCGTTGGCCCAGGCGGCCCACTCCGGAGAGTAGTCGCCCTCGACGCCGAACACCTTCGCGCCGGTAACGACCGGGTGGGCCAGCGCTTGCGCGCGTGCGACTGCGACCGGACGTCGCAAGGCTGCGGCCGCCGACACCGCGGCATTGTCGATGATCCGGTTGATCACCATGGCCTCGGTGTCAGCTGGGACGGCTACCGGGTCGGTCGCCACCTCGGCGATCTTCCAAGCCAGGTGCTCAGAGCGGGGAAAGTCGTCAGCGCTGCGGCGGGCCCGCACCTCATGGATACGCATAACCGGCACAGTACGCAACAGCGCCGACTTCGCTTCGCTGTGCGCGAATAGGGCTGTGCTGCATGGCATCCGGCCGGGTTTGTCGGTGGCTGTCCCTAGAGTTCGGGGTATGTCGGGCGGCACGAGCGCAGAGATCGTCCCCCCGACGTCATTGCCACCGGGTATCGCCCCGACCAGCTCACCGAATACGCCCGCGTCTACAGAGACTGCCTCAAACCCGACGGCAACTTCCTGCCCGGGGAGCCCGATCGGGCCCGCACACGCGGCCTCACCCTGGGCCGTTAACAGCCCGACGGGATGTCGACGATCAGCGGCCTGATCACCCCGAAATTCCGGGCCACCCTGGAAGCGGCGTTGGCCAAACTGGCCGCCCCCGGCATGTGCAACCCCGACGACCAGGCCCCGATCATCGAAGGCCGCACCGGCGAAGAAGCCGTCGCCCGCGACAAATTCGCGCGATTTCATGCTGCAATGTACGAAAGTCATCTTCGCCAAACCCAGTGATGATTGGGAGTTCCCAGAACGGTGGATCATCGTCACCGTGGTCGTCGAGAATTTCACGAATAGCGCGTTAAACATGAGCAGCGCTTGGCGGTTGAAGTTCGAAGACGGGCTAGTCACCACGCTGGCAGGCCACGCCGTCACCATCCCGGTCCAGCGCCGGGTGATAGTCGATGTCTCCCCGTGGAATGTTGGTCCTGCCATCAGCCCAAGCCTCAGCACAATTCGCGTAATGGTGGGGCAGGTCGCTGGACGCAGGACTGACGGTCAGGCTGCTGGTGCTGCGAGGTGGCCCAGCCGGTCGCTGGGCCTCGTCGAGCTTGTACCCGGCAAACACCATCACCACCGCCACGATCACCGCGATGACCGACACGATGGCGCGGATCTGCGCCTGAGTCAGGCGCGGGGGCTTATCGCCGTTCGCAGGCGATGCCATCGTTGTCTCGGTCCAGCTTCTGGCTATAGGCCGGGTCGCCCCGGGGAATGTTGTATCTGCCGTCGGCAGCCGCCTGAGCGCAGGTCGCGTAGGGCGGGTCTGCCTGCGCAGCGGGTGCGACAGAGACTCCGATACCCAGGACGGCGGCGACAGCGGCCATGGACAGGATTACAGCGCGGATCGACATTGATCCACTCCCTTCTTCGTGGTTGAACGAAGGGAGCGTAAGAGAGCAGCAGGTGTCGCCGGGTCGGATTCGGCAAACTCTTCGTTGCGGGGTTTACCATCCCCACATGGCCGACCCAGTAGCCAAGCCGAAGTTCGGCAACCGCCCGTACGAAGCCTACTTCTCGGCCCGCAGCTCCTCGGCTTCCGCCTCGTCGATCTCGGCATCAGCAAATCCACGGCATCCTCGCGAGCCAGGCGGCGACCGCAGGGCGTAGACCATCGGCTCGACGAACTCGGCGCGGATCGACACGCTCCGGCAGGTCTTGCAGCGGTACATAGGGCGCTTGGTCTGGTAGTCGCCCAGGCCGACCAGGTAGCCACCACAGTTCTCACGGCCACACCAGAGCATTCGGGTCGACGGGTGGGCCAGGGCCATGAATGCTTCCAACTCGAAAGGACGACGATGCAACCTGTCGAGATCCCACGCCACCACGGCCTGTATCCGGGCCATACAGACCGCCATACAGTCCTCGCGCTGTCGGGCGAGGCCGAGCTCTTCGCCGGTGACGTCGGAGCTGCACCACCCCGAATGAAGACCTGAAACCGACCAGGCCGACGATCCGTAGCGCTATTGCGGCTGCGGCGCCGGTGGCCGATAGAAAATCAGCAGCTGCCCGATGGCGCCGGCCAGACCGAGCCCCAGCGAGATCGCCAGGCCGCTCCATCCGGTCATCCACAGCTTCTCGCCGAACAGCAGGTAGTCCAGGCTGAGCTTGCCCGAGCCGACGGTGGCCACTGCGACGGCACTCAGCGCCAGCACCAGGTTGTACTCCCAGCCCTCTTTGACGATGAAGAAGCCGTTGTGGCGGTGCACCGTCCACGCCGCGACGATCATCAGCGACACGAAACCCGCCGCCGGGATCGGCGTCAGCAAACCGGCTGCCAGGCCCAGTCCGGCGGCGGTCTCGGTGCTGGCGGCCACGGTGGCATGAAACTTCCCGGGCTTCATTCCGATGCTCTCGAACCAGCGCGCGGTCCCCGGTATCCGGCCGCCGCCGAAGAATTTGTTGAGGCCATGCGCGGCCAATGTCAGACCCAGTACCAACCGCAGAATCAATAACCCGACATCGATGGCAGTCATACAGTTCAAACTAGATCATCGCTTGTGACGGACGCGGCCAACCACCGGTGTGGGACCATTGCGGGCGTTCCGGCGTTTGCCCGCAGCACCGATCGGGCAGCTCAAAGACTAGGGGGTGCACCATGGCTCGGGTCGCACCACGCCATGATTCCCCCGTCGGCACCCTGCACGACAGCGTCGTATTGCTCGACGGCCGGGCTGATCGGCCCCGGGAGATCCTGGGCAACAAGGGCCACGGCATCGACACCATGCGCAGGCACCATTTGCCGGTGCCGCCCGCTTTCTGCATCAGCACCGAGGTCGGCACCCGGTATCTGGCCGATCCCGCGCCGACGATGGATGCAATCTGGGACGCCGTCCTGGACCGGTTGGGGTGGCTGGAAGAGCAAACCTCGCGCACCTTCGGGAAGGGGCCGCTGCCGCTGCTGGTCAGCGTGCGCTCGGGCGCCACCCAGTCGATGCCCGGCATGATGGACACGATCCTCGACCTCGGGATGAACGACGCTGTCGAGCAGGCGTTGGCCCGGTACCAGGCCGCGGCATTCGCCCGCGACACCCGCCGCCGGTTCACCACCATGTACCGGCGCGTGGTCGGAGACGACCCGCCCGAGGACCCCTACGCACAGTTGCGCGCGGGCATCGAAGCCGTGTTCGCGTCATGGAACTCCCCTCGCGCCACCGCATACCGCGGACACTACGGCCGCGACGCGCGCGGCGGCACGGCCGCCGTGGTGCAGGCGATGGTGTTCGGCAACCTGACCGCCGACTCCGGTGCCGGGGTGTTGTCGTCACGCAATCCGATCACCGGAGCCAATGAACCGTTCGGCGAGTGGTTGCCGGGCGGCCAGGGTGACGACGTGGTGTCGGGACTGGTCGATGTCGAGCCGATCCATGCCCTGCGCGATCAGCAACCGATCATCTTCGACGAGTTGATGTCCGCCGCCCGACGCCTGGAACGCTTCCACTCGGACGTGCAGGAGATCGAATTCACCGTGGAAGACGGGAAACTCTGGCTGCTGCAGACCCGGGCGGCCGAGCGGTCAGCACCTGCCGCGGTGCGCCTGGCTCTGCAGCTCCGGCACGAACAGCTCATCGACGATGCCGAAGTCCTGCGCCGGGTGACTTCCGCGCACATCGAGACGGTGCTGCGACCCGCGCTACAACCGGAAAGCCGGTTATCCGCAGCGCTTTTGGCCAAGGGTCTACCGGCCTGCCCAGGTGTCGCAACCGGCACCGCATACACCGACGTCGACGAGGCGCTGGACGCCGCCGACCGCGGCGAGCAGGTCATCCTGGTGCGCGACCACACCAGACCCGAGGACGTGCTCGGGATGCTGGCCGCGCAGGGCATTGTCACCGAAGTCGGTGGCGCCGCGAGCCATGCCGCCGTCGTCAGCCGCGAACTGGGCCGGGTGGCGGTGGTGGGCTGCGGTCACGGTGTCGCCGCGGCGCTGGCCGGCAAGCAGATCACCGTCGACGGTTACGAAGGCGAAGTACGCCAGGGCATTCTGCCGCTCACCGCATGGTCCGAGGACGACACTCCGGAGTTGCGCGAACTCGCCGAGATTGCGCGACGGGCGGGAGTCGACCGGTGACCGAATTGGCTGTGCTGCAGGCTGTTCGCCTCAAAGGGCGGGTCAGCGTGCCCGACCTGGCCGCGACCCTGGGGATGGACCACGACACCGTCGGCAAGACAGTAGATCGACTGGCCGACGCCGGGCTACTGGTCGAGGGACCCACGGTACGGATCTCCCCGACGGGTCGCGCCCGGCTCGCCGAATTGCTCGCCGCCGAACGCCAGCATGTCGCCTCGGCCACGATCACCGCGGTCTACGACGAATTCCGTTCGGTCAACGGCGAATTCAAATCTCTGGTCACCGACTGGCAGCTCAAGGACGACCGGCCCAACGATCACGCCGATGCGGATTACGACGCCGCAGTGTTGGCCCGCCTCGACGATGTGCACCGGCGCCTGGTGCTGATCATCGGCCCGGTCACCGCGCAACTGCCGCGCCTCAGCGCCTACGTGACCAAGTTGGACGTCGCGCTGAACCGGGTGAAGTCAGGTGAGATCCCTTGGCTGACAAGGCCACTCATCGATTCCTATCACACCGTGTGGTTCGAACTGCACGAGGAACTGATCCTGGCCGCCGGTCTGACCCGGGAGGAAGCTGCCCGATCCGGCGACGCAGGCTAGTGACTACAGCGCCGTGTCCAGCAGCCGCATGTAGGCATCCACATCGGGAACAGCCGATCCCGACGCGTTGATGCTGACCGCAACGGTGTCGCCGATGCCGTGCACTCCGTGGGTCAGGCCCATCAGCGGGGACAGCGACGGGTACCCGGCGGTCAGCACCACCGGGGCGTCCCCGAAGCGCAGATCGGCGGGGCCGCGATGCACGCTGGAGACCACCGTGTTGCCGGCCACGTGCGCGGGCCGGGCGTCGACGTCGAACTTCGATACTCCCCAACGCAATAACGCCGCGGGGACGCTGGCGAATGCACGGTCACCGGCCCGGACGGCGGGGTGCTCGAGGCGACGACGCGCGTTGGCCAGGTCGACGCCGATCCGCTGCAGCCGTTCGGCGTGCGCGAGTTGCGGATACAGCCCCACCACGGCGTTGGCGAAATGGTTGCAGCCCAGGCGGGCACCCGATTTGGCTATCGGCACCTCGGCACCCAATGAATCGATGTCACCGCCCAGCATTTCCGACATCGCGTCCGAGACCGCGGCCAGTACGCCGACGGTGACGGTGGCACCCGGTAGTTGGGAACGGTGGCGTACCAACGTGCGAATGGACCGCGCACCCCGTGGCCGGGCATTGGTGGCCAGCGGCGGCCGGGTGCCCAGGGCCGGCGCCACCAGCCCGGCTTCGGTATCGGCAACCAACTGCCGGTGGGTACGCACCGCGTCGAGCGCCCGCAGCGGCACCAGCCCGGACCGCGGCCTGGGGACCTCTGGCGCCGGGCCCGCCCTGCCGAACAGGAACGCGGCCAGCGCGGCGCCCCGGCGGCCGTCGGCGAACGCGTGCGTGGCCTGCACAACGACAACGGCGCCCGGTCCGGATGCTCCCGGAATGCCCTGCACCGGGGTGAATAGATGGATGCGCCAGGGGATTCCACCCCTGCTCATTTGGTTGTCGGCCAGGCCGGCCACTGCCGCGAGACAACCGTCCCAGCTGTCGTCGGCCAGATCGTGCCGGGCGGTACAGGCGGGCCCGACGTCGGCGGGCACCCACCGTGGATAGCGGACGGCACAGTCGTCCTCGGCGCGAATCGCCAATGCGGGGCTGGCCTGCGCCCGTCGGCGTACCTGCTCCAGAGCATGCTCGACGTCGTCGGGTGCACCGTCGAACGCGTAGAGCAGGAACTCGTCGTTGGGGACTTTCGCCGACATCCAATAGAACTGGGCGTCGACGGCCGCCATCCGCGGCATCAGGGGGAGCCGATGAACGCCAACACCAAGTCGGCCACTTTGTCCGGCTGTTCGAGCTGCAGGAAGTGTCCGGCGCCGGAGACGATGGCCACCTCGCTACCGGTGGGCAGCACCGGCTGCACCCAGCGCGCGAAAGCCGGTGTCATGCAGCCGTCGTCGTTGCCGTGCAGGTACAGGCTCGGCAACATGGGCGCCTGCACCCAGTGCCGGTGCAACTCGGCGTACTGCTGCGGCGGGCGGGTATTGCGGATCGTGGCACGGTACGGTCCCAGCGCCGCCCGCCAACTCTCCGGCGTGCCGATCGCGGCGTCGACGTGGCGCAGGTCCTCGTCGGCGCGGTAGCCAGGCGACCACCGTCGCCACAGCAGCGGCAGCACCCAGGACGCCGACCGTTCCGGCAACCACGGCAACTGGAAGTAGCTGATGTACCAGCTGCGCACCAGCTGGGGTGGTATCTGACGGAGCAGCCGCCCACGCTCGGGCACTTGCCCGAACGGGCGGAAGGCACCGACCGGCGGCACCGACATGATCACCGCCTTGGCGAATGGGGTGTCGGGCAGCGCGGCGAGCCCGGCGGCGGCCATCGCACCCCAGTCGTGACCGATCACCACGTCGCGCTCAGTGCCGCCCGCGGCCGCACGTACCCGCAGCGCGTCGTCCATCAACGCCCCGATGTGGTAGCTGCCGTCGGTCGGGATCGACGACGGTGCGTAACCACGCATGAAGGGGGCCACCACCCGCCAGCCGGACGAGACCAACCGGGGCGCCACCTTGCGCCAGCCGTAGGCGGTATCGGGAAAGCCGTGCAGGCACAACGCAATCGGGGCATCCGCAGGACCCCACATCAGGGCTTTGAGGTCGGCGTTGGGGCTCCTCACGTCGACCCAGCGTGGTTGTGGCAACACGACTCCTGTTCACCGGCTCAGTCCAACGTAACCGGCAGCCAGGGCGAGCAGAAGCCCGAGCTCACACTTGCACGACAGCTTCCTCCAGATCGGCCACCACGATCCTGCTCATCCCGTGCATCGCCCTGGTGGCCGCGGCGGCGCGTGCCGGGTCGGGGTCGCCGACCAATTCCATCAGCCGGTCCGGGACGACCTGCCAGCTCAGGCCGAACCTGTCTTTGCACCAACCGCACTGCGATTCCTGGCCGCCCTCGGTCAGCCGCTGCCAGTAGTAGTCGACCTCGTCCTGGTCTGCGCAGTGGATCGTGAAGGACACCGCCTCGTCGAAGGTGAAGTGCGGTCCGCCGTTGATGCCCAGGAATCGGGTGCCGTCCAGCACAAACGTCCCGAACGCCACGGATCCCGGTTCACCCGGCCCGGCGTCGCTGTACCGCGTGAACCCCTCGACGTACGAGTGGGGGAACACCGACGTGTAGAACTCGGCCGCCTCTTCGAGGTTGTCGTCGAACCACAATGAGGGCGTGATCGCTGGCATGTCGCCTCCCGGTTGTTGGAAATACCTGCACCGAGATAGACCCGGGCCGCGCCTGAAACTCATCGGCGCTTGCCCCGAAAGATTACGAGTGTAATCATCTGACGGGTGGACTTAGCTGGGTGGTTGACGTGCGACGGGTGATCCAGTATTCGACGGGCAATGTCGGCCGTCACGCGCTGCGCATGCTGATCGAACGGCCCGATCTCGAGCTGGTGGGTGTGCACGCGTCCAGCCCGGGCAAAGTGGGCCGTGACGCCGCCGAACTGTGCGGACTCGCCGCGCCGACAGGCATCACAGCGACCGACGACGTCGATGCCTTGGTCGCCTTGAACGCCGACTGCGTCGTCTACACCTCGCAGGCCGAAACCCGGCCGCAGGAGGCGATGTCGGAAATCAGCCGTTTCCTGCGGGCCGGCACCAACGTCGTGGGGTCCTCCTTCGTGTGGCTGGTGGCACCGGGACACGCCGGTCGGTGGTTGCGCGAGCCACTGCAGCGGGCCTGTGCCGACGGCGACACCACGCTCTACATCAACGGCGTCGACCCCGGCTTCTCCGGCGACACCCTCGCCTACACCGCGCTGAGCCTGGCCGAGCGCGCCACCAGCATCACCGTGCAGGAGATCTGCGACTACGCCAGTTACGATGACGCCGAATTCACCGGTGTGAGTTTCGGTTTCGGCACCACACCGGATCACACGCCGATCATGTTCAGCCCCGGTGTACTCACCTCGATGTGGGGTGTGCAGGTGCGCAGCCTGGCGCAGGACCTGGGCGTCGAGCTCGACGAGATACGCGAGCGGTGCGAGAAGTGGGTGACACCGCAGCCCATCGACTGCGTGATGATGCACGTCGAACCGGGACAGGTCGCGGCCGTGCGCTTCGGTGTCGAAGGGGTGCGGGACGGCGCAGTCGTCATCACCATGGAGCACGTCAATCGTCTTGGCGCGCAAGCTGCTCCCGACTGGGCCTATCCGCCGGACGGTCGTCCCGGCGTGCACCGGGTGGTCGTCGAAGGCAGCCCGGGCGTGGAAATCAACACCCACCTGGGTAGTGCCCGCGTCGACCACAACGACGGTGGCGTGATCGCGACGGCGGCAAGGGTTGTCAATCTGATCGAGGCGGTGTGCCGCGCACCCGGCGGGATCCTGGCCGCCCACGACCTGCGGCCGCTGGATCACCTGCGTGGCGTGATGTGGTGACCCCGTGACAGCACCGCGCCGACCGCCGTCCGGTGGCCAGGCGCGTGCCGAACGCAGCCGCCAGGCCGTCATCGACGAAACCGTCCGCTACGTGCTGCAGGAGGGATTCGCCCCGCCCAGCATGCGGCAGATCACCGAGCGTGCCGGATTGACCTGGGGCGCAGTGCAATACCACTTCGGAGACCTGAACGGCATCTTGATGGCGGTGGTGGACAAGGGATTTGCCGACCTGCTGCAGACCCTCGACGACCTGCCCGCGCAGGTGGCACAGATCCGGTCGCAGGACCGACCGGCTTTTGTCGTCGAGGCGGTCTGGCGCGCGTTCTCCAGCCCGACATCGATGGCCGCCCTGGAGATCCTGATCGCTACCCGCGCAGCCCGCACCGCGTCAACCAACGCCCACCTGACCGCGATGACGGCCCGCATGACAGAGATCGGTGAGCACCTCGCCACCGGCATCACCCCGGGGCAGGCAAGCCGGCTGGGCAACCTCATCTGGAGCACCATCCGCGGCCTGGTCGCCCTTCAGCTCACCTGGCCCACACCGCTGGACAGCACCCGCAACCGCGAGATGCTCGTCGAGGTCATTCGCGCCTACCTGGCTTCTGCACCCCAACCGAAGGAGACTCATCACATGCCCAGCCCCCAGACGGTCGAGTTCTCCGGGGTCGACGGGATCACCCTGGTCGCCGACGAATGGAACCGCGGCGTGCCCGATCCGGCAGACCGGCCGACGATCCTGATGCTGCACGGCGGTGGCCAGAACCGGTTCTCCTGGAAGAACACCGGCCAGGTCCTGGCCGACGACGGCTATCACGTCATCGCGATCGATACCCGCGGACACGGAGACAGCGACCGCGCACCCGATGCCGACTATGACGTCGAGACGCTGACCGCCGACGTCATGCACGTCCTGGACGTGATCGGCCGCCCCGTGGTGATCATCGGGGCCAGCATGGGCGGGTTGACCGGCATCCTGGTCGCCGACCGGGCCGGGCCGCAGAAGGTGACCAAACTGGTCCTCGTCGACGTGGTGCCGCGGTTCGAAAAGAACGGCAGCGCCCGGATCCGGGACTTCATGATGACCAACATCGACGGCTTCGAAACTCTCGAACAGGCGGCCGATGCCGTCGCCGCCTACCTGCCCCACCGGACCAGGCCACGCAGCCCGGAAGGTCTGAAGAAGAACCTGCGGCTGCGCGACGGCCGCTGGTACTGGCACTGGGACCCGGCGTTCATGACCAAGCCCGGCGACGACCCGGAACTGCGCACCGAGGGCTTCGAGCAGGCGGCCGCCGACCTGACCATCCCGGTCCTGCTGATTCGGGGCAAGTTGTCCGATGTAGTCAGTCCCGAAGGCGTGCAACACTTTTTGTCTCAGGTGCCCGGCGCGGAATTCGTCGAGTTGTCCGATGCGGGGCACACCGCGGCGGGCGACGACAACGACGCCTTCAGCGAGGCGGTGGTGCGGTTCGTCGAGGGTTAGTTCGCCGGCTTCTCCGCGTGCCCGCCGAACTGTTTGCGCATCGCCGACAGCGCCTTGTTGGCGAAGTCGTCGAGGTCGCGTGAGGCGAACCGGGACTGCAACGCGGTGGTGAGCACCGGCGCTGGAACGCCTTCGTCGATTGCCGCGATCGAGGTCCACCGGCCCTCACCCGAGTCGGAGACCCGACCGGAAAAGCCGTCCAGATCGGGCGATTCATGCAAGGCGATCGCGGTCAGGTCCAGCAGCCAGGAACCGATCACGCTGCCGCGGCGCCATACCTCGGCGACATCGGGGATGTCGAAGTTGTACTGGTAATACTCGGGGTTGGACAACGGCGCGGTTTCAGCGTCGCCCTCTTCGATGCGGGTGCCGATGTCGGCGTTGCGCAGGATGTTCAGGCCTTCGGCGAGCGAAGCCATCATGCCGTACTCGATGCCGTTGTGCACCATCTTCACGAAGTGGCCGGCTCCGGCCGGGCCGCAGTGCAGGTAACCGTTCTCGGGTTGGGCGACCCTGCCTTCGCGGCCCGGGGTCCGCTCGGCTGCGTTCACCCCGGGCGCGATGGTGGCAAAAATCGGTTCGGCATGGTCGAAGGCGTCCTGGTCGCCGCCGATCATCAGACAGTAACCTCGCTCGCGGCCCCACACGCCGCCGCTGGTGCCGCAGTCGAGTAACCGAATACCGTTGTCGGCCAACGTCTTCGCATGCTTCATGTCGTCGCGGTAGTACGAGTTGCCGCCGTCGATCACGATGTCGCCGGCCTCGAGGATACCGGCCAGTTCGTCGATCACCCCCGTGGTGATGGTTCCGGCGGGCACCATCACCCACACCAGCCGCGGGGCGGCCAGTTTATCCCGCAACTCGCGCAGCGAGGAGACACCGGTGACGTTCTCCTCGCCGGCCATGGCCTTGACCGCATCGGAGCTGTGGTCGTACACCACGCACTGGTGTCCGCCCGTCACGACGCGACGGACGATGTTGGCGCCCATCCGGCCGAGGCCGACCATGCCCAGCTGCATCTCGTCTCCTTCGCGCCGGGTCACCGGCAGTTCCACGAATCACCAACAGATCTGAGGTGCCGACTACACCGTCAGCATGTATTTCCCGGGGCCGCCCTCGTCAACCCTAGACATCATCGGCCCGGCGAGATAGCCGTACAGCGGCCTGTCAGGATGTTCGGCATGGGCGATGCGCTGCGGATCGCGGTCTACATCCTGGGCGGCATCGCCGTAGCCGAAGCCGTCGGATTGGTAGTGCTGTGGCGACTGCTGCACCGTAGCCGCGCCGAGTTGGCCGAACTACAGCACCGCGCCGACGTGCGCACCCGGTTGTGGTCCGGCGGCCGCGAAGCGGTCAAAACGGTGTGGAACACCGCCAACTTGGTGCGCAAAGAAGGTTTCGGAGCGGCGGTGCGCGGCTCTATCGAAGACTTGGCCGACTGGGCCGAGGTCGAACGGCCCGACCTGGCCAAGGTCACCAAGGATGGGCGTGTGGTGATCTTGTTCTCCGACATCGAGGAATCCACCGCGCTCAACGAGCGCATCGGCGACCGCGCCTGGGTCAAGCTGATCGGCGCGCACGACAAGCTGGTGCAGGAGCGGGTGCGAAAGCGCGAAGGTCACGTGGTCAAGAGCCAGGGCGACGGATACATGGTCGCGTTCGCCCGAGCCGATCAGGCGGTCCGGTGTGGAATCGACGTGCAGAACGCGATCTTCAGAGACGGACAACGCAAGCGCCACCAGGAGATTCGGGTCCGGATCGGCATCCACATGGGACGCTCGGTACGCCGCGGCGAGGATTTGTTCGGTCGCAACGTCGCGATGGCCGCCCGGGTTGCCGCGCAGGCCGAAGGCGGCGAGATCCTGGTGAGCGAACCGGTGCGCGACGCCGTTCGGGAGTGCGACGACATCACTTTCGACGACGGTCGGGAGGTGGAGCTGAAAGGCTTCTCCGGCAGTTACCGGTTGTTCGCGGTGGGGGTCGGATCCGATTCGGACTGATCGCGGTCCGCAGCGGACTCGGCCAGCCGCTGATGCAGACGGGCCCGGACCTCGTCCGGCGTGTACGCGCGGCGTTTGCGTTGATCGCGCACCACCACAGCGCCACCGGCAACGACGCCCGCGGCACCGGCCAACCCGATCCACTTCCAGATGTTGCGCATCAGCACAGGCTATAACGGCCTGATCCTGCCTAAAGTGCTCTGGTGGACTCGAGCACCCTCACCCTGGAGCAAGCGCTGACCGAAACCCGCACCGGTGACCTGTGGTTGTTCCGGGGCGGCTCAGGACCGGACCGCGCCATCCAGACCTTGACCAATGCCCCGGTGAATCACGTCGGCATGACCGTGGCCATCGACGATCTGCCACCGCTGATCTGGCACGCCGAACTGGGCGACAAGTTGGTGGACGTGTGGACCGGCACCAACCATCGTGGTGTCCAACTCAACGACGCGCGCGAGGTGTTCCAGCGGTGGACGCAGAACTACCACCAGCGCTGCTGGTTACGTCAACTGACGCCGTATGCCAGCCGCGAGCAGGAGAACGCGCTGCTGCAGGTGATCGCCCGGATGAACGGCACGGCCTTCCCGACGACCGCTCGGCTGACCGGCCGCTGGTTACGCGGGCGGTTACCGACCATCAACGACTGGTTCCGCGGAATCCCGTTGGTGGACAAGAAGGTTCGCGCACACAGCGAGCGGAGAAAAGCGGCGCAGCGCAACATGGGCATGGCCACGGCGTACTGCGCGGAGACGGTCGCTATCACCTACGAGGAGATGGGCCTGCTTCTCACCGACAAGGACACGAACTGGTTCGACCCCGGCAAGTTCTGGAGTGGCGACACGCTGCCGTTGGCGCCCGGCTACCGACTCGGCAAAGAGATCGCGGTCAGTTGAACTGAATTCCCGCATTCGGAATTCGACATTCCGACAATGCGACCAGGAATACGCAAGGAGCTTCGCGGGTATATTCCACAAAGTCTGATAAGCAGGTTGGGGAATTTGACGCAAACCACACCCTGGGCACATTGTGATTCAACCCACAAATGCGCCGCAGGGTGTGGCTGCGGTTATGGTTTGCTGCGACAGGAAACGTTGGTCAGGCGACTGGCGCGTCGGGTTCGCCGACGGGACCCGGGGTAGGCTCGCCGGCCTCAGCAGCGGGTGGAGCCATCTCCGGCGCCGCCGCGTCCACCAGCACAGGCGGACCGTCCGGCACCGGCAATTCCCCTTCAGGCAGGTCGCCTGCGGGCAAGAACATGTGGTGGGTGAAGCCGGCCTGGTAGGCACCGGCGCCACCGATACGCACGCCACCACCTTCTCCGCTGGACACGGCCGTGCCGTCGGGCAGCGTCACCGCAGTGTGCCCGCCATTCCAGCCGATCACCAACGCGTTGGGAGCGGTACCGGGCTGAAAGCCTCGAGCCGCCAATGCGGCCGCTTCGTTTCCGGTATTGAACCTGTTGCCGAATACGGGTTGGTCACTGGCAGCATTTGCGACCCACGAAGCCAATCCTGAACAGTCGGTCCCGGCCGGCGAATCTCCACCCGGAATGTACGGCGTCCCGGACACCTGATTAACGAGTGCTAAAAGCGTGGCTAGTGCAATCATGAATCGGCACGCTACCGACGAGTTCGATAGGTAATCAAAATTTGTGGTGCCGGTCACGCCGTTTCCAATAGCGGATTGACCTGCGCTTACAGCAGCGATGTCACGTATCAATCAATAAAGTGAAACAGATGTGATCAGTGTGATTATTGTAATTGGTCAGCAAATTACGCTACGCAAACGCGTGAACGTTTGACGTGCTAGGACAGCTATCCTCGGTTGAGCGGAGCAATGCTGCAACGTGGACGCCGGGAGATGACTTGGACTCGAAAATCAATGGTCGCGGCCGGTGCAGAGCCGCTCAATGAACACCGAATCGTGTCTCCACTGCGTGGCGTGGGTCATATCGATGTCTACACGAGGGATACGTCACTTTCGCCGTCCCAGCGACCATGCGGCGCCTACTCCGGGATCACCCAGTCCGACCACCGGTTGGCCGGGTTGACCCGATACGCACCGGGGAAGACCCGGGCCATCAGCGCCGGCATGGCCTCGGTTCCGGGCAAGGTTCCCACCCGTTTCCACGTTTCGGGGTCCTGGCAGGACAGCTCGAAGGTGAGTTGTACTGGAATGGACCCCGGCATCGCCTCCGCGCAGGCCTGCGTCGCCGTCACCGTCCGTTCCGCTGCCGCGGTGGGCGCGAGAGTCAGGACTGCGCCCGCGATAACCAGGACTGCCAACGATCTGATCATCTGCGTCTCCCGTCGTCCTTGCCGGTGCTTACACCGGAGTCCAGTGGTTGCTCGGCATCGGGGCCGGGGCCGGGCGATGCCACCCGTCAGGCCGGCAACCGAGCTCGCCGGCGCGGCGCGGGTCAAGAGCCCCTTCGACCGCTGTGCCATCCGCATCTCTCAAGAATTTCCTCGACCGCGTGTGAAGGCAAGTGCTGATGTCAAGCGCAGGCGGCACCAGCCCGTTGCTGGCTAAACTGCGATGGACTCAAGACTCGAGGGGACAGATCATGGTGCCGAAAGCCTTCGCGTTGCTGGTCGTGGCCGTGGGGTTAGCCGCACCGGCCTTCGCCGACACCAAAGACGACGCGTTCCTAGCCAACCTCAACACCTCCGGCATGAGTTTCGGTCCGCCGGACAAAGCGATCGCGGTCGCGAAGACCATCGTCTGCGGGTCCCTGCACGACAATCCCGGCAACACCAATGCGGAGCTGATCGCCAAGGTCATCGATGCGACCAGCTGGCCGTCGTTGAACGCCGCCTACTTCACCGGCGCCGCCATCCAGGCGTACTGCCCCCAGTACGGCGGTGCCCTGACTCCGCCGAGTGTTCCCAGCAAGGTTCCCACCTCGCCCCCCAGCACCGCCCCGGCGGGACCGACGACACCGAGCGTCCAGTCAGCGTGACGGCGGGTCGGCGCGTGCCCTCCTCGCGGCGCCGGTGAGTTCGACGCGATAGGTCACCGCGGCAGCCGCCCGACGGCGCGCACCTCCTCTGGCACCTCATCGAGGGTGCAGGTCTCTCTCAGGCCACTTGAGGAAGTCCGCGCTGGCAGCCCTCAGCGCACGCCACCGAGGAACTCGACGAGCAAGTTCTCTACCGCGGCGCCTCACATCACCTGCCTACTACGCGGTCCTGCTCGATTGCAGATGGATTTCCAAACCGAAACTCGATCGCCACCGCTCCCGGTCACGCCAGCCCAACCCACCCAATCTGGCCTGCGACCAGGACGGCGACCACCACCAACAGGACCACGTCGACCGGGCGGATGCGCACGTTGTCGGCCGGGCTCATCCTCATCTCGCGGGCAATCAGGAATAGCGGGAACGTAACGCTGATCGCGGTAGCGAACCCGCCGAAGACATAGAGCCACACGAACTTCACGCCGTGCTTTCGAGCCTCGACCACCATCAGGACCACAGCGGCAAGCGCCAACACGACAAGATCACCGGTGTACGACCGGCTTGCCGGAGTGACTTTCAGGTCGTTCATGAAGTCGTGCATGAACCCCCCGAAGGTGTAACTGAGATTGGGCACCCAGGTCGCAAAGAGTCCGACGAAGGCGATGCATCCGTAGACCGCGCACCGCACAGTCCGGGAAGTGAAGCCGCGGGACGGGGCCTCGGCGGGGTCAGTTGAAGTCATTCACCAACGCTAAAAGGCCACGACCTGTTTTCACAGCAGAATCCCGGCCCGACGGCTATCCGTGTCGGAACTCCACCACGTCCCCATCGGCCATCACGTAGTCCTTGCCCTCCATCCGGACCTTGCCGGCGGCTTTGGCCGCTGCCATCGAACCGGCGGCGACGAGGTCGTCGAACGACACGACCTCGGCCTTGATGAATTTCTTCTCGAAGTCGGTGTGGATCACGCCGGCCGCCTTCGGCGCGGTGTCACCCTGGTGGATCACCCACGCGCGCGCTTCCTTGGGCCCGGCGGTCAGATAGGTCTGCAGGTTCAATGTGTGAAATCCGGCCCGCGCCAACGCATCCAGGCCCCGCTCGGTCTGCCCGATCGACTCCAGCAGCTCGGCGGCGGATTCGTCGTCGAGTTCGATGAGTTCGGATTCGATTGCAGCGTCGAGGAATACGGCATCGGCCGGCGCGACGAGCGCACGCAACGCGGCGATCCGCTCGGGGTCGGTCAGCACCGCCTCATCGGCGTTGAACACGTACAGGAACGGCTTGGTGGTCAGCAGGTTCAACTCCCGCAGCAGCGTGGCATCCATCCCGGCACCGAACAGCGTCTTGCCGCCGTCGAGGATCTGCTGGGCGGCCACCGCTGCGTCGTACAGCGGCTTGCGCTCTTTGTTGGTGCGGGCTTCCTTCTCCAGCCTGGGCAGCGCACGCTCGAGTGTCTGCATGTCGGCCAGGATCAACTCGGTCTCGACGATCTCGATGTCGGATCCCGGGTCGACCTTGCCTGAGACATGCGTCACATCGTCGTCGGCGAACACCCGCACCACCTGGCAAATGGCATCGCACTCGCGGATGTGGGCCAGGAACTTGTTGCCCAGGCCGGCTCCCTCCGACGCCCCCTGGACCAGACCGGCGATGTCGACGAAGGTCACCGGCGCCGGCACGGTCCGCTCGGATTTGAACAGTTCGGCCAGTTTGTCCAGCCGCGGATCGGGCAGCGACACCACACCCTCGTTCGGTTCGATCGTCGCGAACGGGTAGTTGGCCGCCACCACGTTGTTGCGCGTCAACGCGTTGAAAAGGGTCGACTTGCCGACGTTGGGCAAACCCACGATTCCGAGGCTCAGGCTCACGGGAAGGCAAGTCTACGGGGGACGCTATCGGCGAGTGCCTGGCGATATACGGGCTCTCGCCCGAATTGCCGGTACGGTCAACGTGTGTCAGCGCAGCGGGACAGGTCGACGGTGCAGCCCAGCCACCGCTCGATCGTCCCTACCATCCCGGGTGTGCCCTGGTGGGCGGCGGTCCTCATCGCGGTCGGAACCACCGCGGTGGGGTATCTGATCGACTCCGGACATAAGGAGCTGACCCATGTCTTCGCCGGGTGTTACATCGCCGGATGTGTGGCGGCGGTCCTGGCGGTACGGCAGGCCGCGGTGTTCACCGCGGTCATCCAGCCGCCGCTCATCCTGTTCTGCAGCGTGCCCGGGGCCTATTGGCTGTTCCATGGCGGCAAGGTCGACAAGTTCAAAGACCTGCTGATCAATTGCGGATATCCGCTCATCGAGCGTTTCCCACTGATGTTGGGCACCGCGGGCGGGGTGTTGCTGATCGGCATGATCCGCTGGTACTTCGGCAAGAACGCCGCAGCTGTTCCCGATGCCGCCAATGACGATGAGACCGCGCCCGAGCGGCCCTCGCTGTTCAGCGGCATCGCCGCCAGAGTGAGCTCGCTGTTGGCCGGTCTCTCGGGTGACGACGTCGATGCAACTGAGGCCCCCCAGCCGGCCCATGCGAGGTCTCGGACCGCGAAGACCAGCCGGACCGCGCGAACCAGCCGTTCGGCGCAGCGCCCGGCCCGGACCCGCTCCCGGCATGCTCGGCCGGACGATCCGTACGAGACCGACGAGGAGCGCCCCCGCCGCAGCGCCCGTCGCAGTTCGGTGGCCGACAAACCCGACTTCGACCCCGCCGACCCGCCCCGCCGCCCCCGTCGTCGCCGACCGGACGAGGGTGACACCGATCGGGGCGCCCCGCCGCCGCGGGACGTGCGTCGAGAACCGCGCCCGCGTCGCGGCTCCTACGAACGGTCCTACGAACGGCCAGAGCCCCGTAGCAGCCGCTTCGATCCGTACGACAGTTACGATCGTCCCGAGTCACCTGCCCGTGGTGAACGCCGTAGCCGACACGAGCGGCGCAGCGGTGGCTACGAACCATATCCGCCGTACGAACCGTCCTACGAGCCCCGCAGCCGTCGCGCCGCACCCGCGGGATCGAACGGGTCCAACCCGACCCATCATCCGATCTCCCAGGTGCGGTACCGCGGTCAAGCCGGTCAAGCCGCGCGAGGTGAATCCCAGGACGAGCCGCGTCCGGAACGTCGCAATGGCTCCCGGGCACCGCGCAGGCGAACCCCTGATCCCTGGGACTACGAGGCTTAAGGCTTGGACCGCGCCGGGCGGATCTCCCGGGGCAACGCGAACACCAGCGTCTCGTTGGCCGTGGTCACCGGTTGCACCATGTCGTAGCCATGCTCGGCGAGCCGCTCGAGCACACCCCGCACCAGCACCTCGGGGACCGATGCACCGGAGGTCACCCCGACGGTGTGGACACCGTCCAGCCACGCCGGGTCGATGTCGTCGGCCCAGTCCACCAGGTACGCGGCCCGGGAGCCGGCGCCCAGCGCCACTTCGACCAGCCGTACCGAGTTCGACGAGTTGCGGGAGCCGACGACGATCACCAGCTCGCATTCCGGCGCCATCGCCTTGACCGCGACCTGACGGTTCTGGGTGGCATAGCAGATGTCGTCGCTGGGCGGATCCTGCAGTTTCGGGAAACGCTCGCGCAACCGCTCGACGATCTCCATGGTCTCGTCGACCGAGAGCGTGGTCTGCGACAGCCAGATCACCTTGTCCTCGTCCCGGACGGTGACGTGGTCGACGGCTTCGACACCGTCAACCAGCTGCACGTGATCAGGGGCTTCGCCGGCGGTGCCGATGACTTCCTCATGGCCCTCGTGGCCGATCAGCAGGATGTCGTAGTCGGCGCGGGCGAACCGTCTGGCCTCGTTGTGCACCTTGGTGACCAGCGGGCAGGTCGCGTCGATGGTCTGCAGGTTGCGCGCGGCGGCGGCCGCATGCACCGTCGGGGCGACGCCGTGCGCGGAGAACACGACGATCGCCCCCTCGGGCACCTGGTCGGTTTCCTGCACAAACACCGCACCGGCGCTGGCCAGCGTGTCCACCACGTGCCGGTTGTGCACGATCTCGTGCCGCACGTAGACCGGGGCGCCGTGCTTCTCCAGCGCACGCTCGACGGTCTCCACGGCGCGATCCACCCCGGCGCAGTAACCACGCGGCTCGGCCAGCAGCACCCGCTTACGGGTCGGGGAGTCGACCACCGAGCTCGAAGCACCGGGAATCCCCATGTCAACAGTGGGCACCATGTCCTTCAGGGTACGTTCCGCCGATACCCCGTCGCCATTTCGCGAGCAGGGCGCGCGCTCAGCTTGGACTTAGCCGCTGCTTGAGGCAGTCTTGGACCCATGACTACTGCACCGTATGGGTTTCGGCTGCTGGTCGGCGCGGCGACAGTCGCCGTCGAGGAGACAATCAAGCTACCGCGAACGATCCTCATGTACCCGATGACGTTGGCGTCCCAGGCGGCTCATATCGTGATGCGCTTTCAACAGAACCTCGCTGAACTGGCCATCAAGGGCGATACCACGCTGGAGTCGCTGTTTCCGCCGAAGGATGAGCAACCCGAGTGGGCGACGTTCGACGAGGACCTCGAGGTGCTGGACGGCGGCGGTCAGGGCGGCTTCTCCGCCATCCCGGTCGACGGCGTGGACGGCGAGCGCCGCACTGAGGGCCGCTTTGCGCTGTACTCGGTGTCCGACACCGCCGAAGCCGCCGACTCCGCGAAGCCGCCGACCGACCAGCCCAGCACCCCTGCGGCCGGCGTACCGGTCCCGGCGGTGGCGACCGAACTCGACTACCCGCAGTTGACCCTGGCGCAGTTGCGGGCCCGGCTGCAATCTCTGGACGTTGCCGAACTCGAAGCCCTGCTGGCCTACGAGCAGGCCACCAAGGCCCGCGCGCCGTTCCAGACGCTGCTCGCCAACAGGATCACCCGCGCGTCCGCGAAGTGACACCAGCTCCGCAGCAGAAACCCACGGCGAACTCTGTCGACAACCCCTTCCCGGTCCGCGCGGTCGCCATCCGCGTCGCCGGCTGGATCGACCGGCTGGGCACCGTCTGGGTGGAGGGTCAGCTGGCCCAGATCAACCTGCGACCCAACACCAACACGGTCTTCATGGTGCTGCGTGATCCGGCGGCCGACATGTCGCTGACCGTCACCTGTTCGCGTGAGCTGGTACTCAACGCTCCGGTGAAACTTACCGAGGGCACCCAGGTGGTGGTGTGCGGCAAGCCCTCCTTCTACACCGTGCGGGGCACATTCTCGTTGCGCCTCAACGAGATTCGCGCGGTCGGTGTCGGAGAACTGCTGGCCCGTATCGACCGGCTGCGCCGGTTGCTGGATGCCGAAGGGCTGTTCGATCCGCGGCTCAAGCGCCCGATTCCGTTCCTGCCCACCATGATCGGCCTGATCACCAGCAGAGCCAGCCACGCCGAGCGGGATGTCACCACGGTGGCCACCACCCGCTGGCCGGCGGTGCGCTTCACCATCCGGCACGCCGCGACCCAAGGCGTCAACGCCGTCGCACAGATTGTCGCTGCGCTGGCAGAACTCGACCGGCACCCTGATGTCGACGTGATTGTGATCGCCCGCGGCGGTGGCAGCGTCGAGGATCTGTTGCCGTTCTCCGACGAGACCCTGTGCCGAGCAATCTCGGCCTGCCGCACTCCGGTGATCAGCGCCGTCGGACACGAACCGGACAATCCGCTCTGCGACCTGGTCGCCGACGTGCGGGCGGCCACCCCCACCGACGCCGCCAAGATGGTGGTGCCCGACACCGCCGCCGAGCAACGCCGGATCGACGAGCTGCGCAAGCGCACCGCTCAGGCACTGCGCAACTGGGTGTCACGCGAGCAGCGGGCACTCGCACAGTTGCGCAGCCGTCCGGTGCTGGCCGACCCGCTGCGCATGGTGATCACGCGCGAGGAGGAAGTGCAACGAGCCCGCTCGGCGCTGCGGCGTGACATCAAGCGGTTGCTCGCCGGGGAGACCGAGCGCGTAGGCCACCTCTCTGCCCGGCTGTCGACACTGGGCCCGGCGGCAACCCTGGCCCGCGGCTACGCCGTGGTCCAGGTCGTGACCCCCTCCGGCGCCGAGGTGCTGCGACGCACCGACGACGCACCGGCCGGCACCGGGCTGCGGGTGCGGGTCGCCGACGGAGCCATCGCAGCGGTGAGCGAGGGACGCACTGATGGATCCTGATCCCCGGCACGAGACGACTACACCTATTAGTCAGCTCGGCTATGAAGATTGCCGCGACGAGTTGATCGACGTTGTGCGACTGCTGGAGCAGGGCGGCCTGGACCTCGATGCGTCGCTGAAACTCTGGGAAAGAGGCGAGCAACTCGCGAAAAGGTGTGAGGAGCACTTAGCTGGTGCCCGCCAACGGGTGACCGATGCACTCGCCGCGGGCGACCCTGAATAGGGCCGGCTGCGGTCAAACTCGGACACCTGTTCTATTCCAAACTGGAACACGTTTCAGTTATGCTCCCCGGTATGGGTGATGCAGCACTGACAACCGAACTCGGCAGCGTCCTTGTCACCGGCGGATCCGGCTTCGTCGGCGCCAACCTGGTCCGGACCCTGCTGGAGCGCGGACATCAGGTCCGCTCCTTCGACCGCGCCCCCTCGCCCCTGCCCCAGCATCCGAAGTTGGAGGTGCTGCAGGGTGACATCACCGATGCCGCCGTCTGCGCGGCGGCGGTGGACGGCATCGACACGATCATCCACACGGCCGCGATCATCGACCTGATGGGTGGCGCGTCGGCGACTAAGGAATACCGGCAGCGCAGCTTCTCGGTCAATGTCGGTGGCACCGAGAACCTCGTCACGGCCGGCCGCAAAGCGGGTGTGCAGCGGTTCGTCTACACCGCCTCCAACAGCGTGGTGATGGGTGGGCAGGACATCACCAACGGCGACGAGACGATGCCCTACACCGACCGGTTCAACGACCTCTACACCGAAACCAAGGTCGCCGCTGAGAAATACGTGCTCGGCCAGAACGGTGTCGACGGCATGCTCACCTGCTCGGTGCGACCCAGCGGCATCTGGGGCACCGGTGACCAGACGATGTTCCGCAAACTGTTCGAGAGCGTGATCAAGGGCCACACGAAAGTGCTCGTCGGACCCAAGTCGGCAAAGTTGGACAACTCCTACGTGCACAACCTGATTCACGGCTTCATCTTGGCCGGCGAACACCTGGTAGACGGCGGCACCGCGCCGGGGCAGGCTTACTTCATCAACGACGGCGAACCGATCAACATGTTCGAATTCGCCCGTCCGGTGGTCGAGGCATGCGGCGAAAAGTGGCCCAAGGTAAGGGTTCCCGCCCCCCCGGTACGCCTCGCGATGACGGCATGGCAGCGGCTGCACTTCCAATTCGGCGCTCCCGCACCGCTACTCGAGCCGCTGGCCATCGAGCGCATTGCCATCAACAATTACTTCTCGATCGCCAAGGCCCGCCGCGACCTGGGCTATGAGCCGCTGTTCACCACCGAGCAGGCCCTCAAGGAATGCCTGCCCTATTACGTCGACCTCTTCCACAAGATGAAGAGCGAAATGAAGGCCGGCAAGAAAGCCGGCGCGGCTACCGGAAGCTGACCATCTGGGCGCCCCAGGCTTCCCTGATGCGCGCATCCACGTCGTCGACGATGGTGTCGCGCTTGTCGATCACCAGACACGGGCGATTCGGCTCGGAATAGCGCGGCCAGGCCGGCTCACCGGCCGGGCCATCGGGCTCACCGTGCGCCGCGAAATTCAGCCACCGCGTCCGCATCCGGTGGGAGACGGCGGTGGCGGTCTTGGCACCCCCCAGCTTCAGCGACATGTCCTGCGGCGCGCCGAGAGTGCCCCACACATAAGGCAATTCGGTGGCATGAGCGGCTCGCACCGTCAACAGCTTGAACACCGGTGTCGCATAGTCGAACCGGTACAGGTACACCGGCGCCACCCTGCTGTGGCCGTCGGCCAGCCACACCGACGGCATCCGGAAGCCGATGTCGGTGGCCATCCCGACGCTGCGCGACTTCTGCCGGCGCGAGTAGGCCGACCCGAACTCCTCGAAGGTGGGCAGTTGCAGGTCGGGCTGCTCGACGGCGATCTGACTGAACATCGTGGTGATCGCGTGCGGCGTGATCGGCATCAGCGGTGAGCGCAGCAACCTGAACAACGCCGCCTCGTGCTTATTGGTCCCGATGATCAACGGAATCGGCAGCAGGCGGCCCTCCTGCGCCAGTTTGACCGGCTGATCCTCCAACAGGTCACCGTCGACGATGGGGACGAACGCCAGCGTGCCCGGATTGCTGACGGGGATCTCGTTGAACACTTCACTGGTCGCCGCGATCAGAGCCACGGTGGACGCGGAGGCCACCTTGTGCCCCTCGGACTCGGCGATACCCAGTTTGTTGAGCACAGCCACCGAAACCCGGCGGCCCCTGTCCTGGTCGTACACCGATGTGGCGGGCGAACTCTGCGCAATAGCCCGAACGAACAACCCCGCGGCGGCAGCGACGCCCAACAGCGTCGTCACGATTCCGGCACCGGCGGACTCGCCGAACAGGGTCACGTTGTCGGGGTCGCCGCCGAACGCCGCAATGTTGTCGCGTACCCAGGCCAACGCGGCCAGCACGTCGCGCAGCCCGATGTTGGAGTCGAACTGCCGCTGCGCACTGCTGAACGACGACAGGTCCATGAATCCCAGCGCCCCGACCCGGTAGTTGACCGTGACCACCACGACGTCGCCGTCGGCGGCCAGGACATGACCGTCGTACAACGGCTGGCTGCCCGAACCCAGCACGTAGGCGCCACCGTGCAGCCACACCAGCACCGGTTTCCCGGCGCCCGGGTCGGTGCCGGCCGGCGCCCAGATGTTCAGCCGCAGACAGTCCTCGCCCTGCGGTGCACCCAGGTCCAGCTTCATGTTGGGCAGCGTCGACTGCGGACAGGCTGGCCCGTAGGCGGTGGCGTCGGCGACCTCGGTCCACGGCTCGGGCGGCGCCGGCGCCCGGAACCGCAGATCATCGATGGGCGCCTTGGCGAACCGGATGCCTTTCCACGCGGTGACGCGGCCCGGCGGGCCGGCCAAGTCGGCGCCACGCACCGGACCGTAGCTGGTCTCGACCACAGTCATGCTGTTCCTTCCCAACCGTTAAGGTTACGGAGCGCGCTCAACATACCCGCGGAGGGCGGTCTCGGTCAGGGCATGAACACCGAATTCACGCTTACCCAGAAGCGCGCGCTCGCTATCGTCACGATCCTCGCGGTGTTGTTCGGTTTGTACTTCCTGCGCAGCTATTTCGTCCTCGTGGTGGTGGCCGCCGTCGGGGCTTACCTGTTCGCCCCGCTCTTCGAGTGGTTCAACAAGCGCCTCAACACCGGGCTGTCCGCCACCTGTACCCTGCTGTCCGCGCTGGCGATTGTGATCGTGCCGCTGAGTCTGCTGGTGAGCCTGGCCGTTGTGCAGATCGCCCGGATGGTCGACTCGGTTGCCGAGTGGGTCAAATCGACCGACCTGAGCACGCTGGGCGACAAGACGTTGCACCTGGTCAACGAGTTGCTCGGCCGGGTGCCGTTCGTGCACGTCACGCTCACGGCGGAGAACCTGCGCAAGTCGATGGTCTCGGTCGCACAGAACGCGGGCCACTGGCTACTGAACGTGCTGCAGAACACGGCAGGCAGTCTGGCCGGCACCATCACGTCGGCGATCATTTTTCTGTACGTGTTCGTCGCGCTGCTGGTGCACCGGGAGAAGATCCGGAACCTGATCGCCCAGCTCAACCCGCTCGGCGAAGAAGTCACCGACCTGTATCTGCAGAAGATGGGGTCGATGGTGCGCGGCACCGTCAACGGGCAGTTCGTGATCGCCCTCTGCCAGGGTGTCGCCGGCGCCGCGTCGATCTACCTGGCCGGATTCCACCAGGGCTTCTTCATCTTCGCGATCTTGCTGACGGCGTTGTCGATCATTCCGCTCGGCAGCGGGATCGTGACCATACCGTTCGGCATCGGGATGTGCTTCTTCGGACACATCGGCGGCGGGCTGTTCGTGGTCCTGTTCCACCTGATCGTGGTCACCAACATCGACAACTTCCTGCGGCCGGTGCTGGTGCCGCGTGATGCCCGGTTGAACTCGGCGCTGATGCTGCTCTCGGTGTTCGCCGGGATCAGGATGTTCGGTCCGTGGGGCATCATCATTGGCCCGGTTCTGATGATCGTCATCGTCACCACCATCGATGTCTACCTTGCGGTCTACAAGGGTGTCGAACTCAAACCGGTGGACGATAAACCGGTGCAGCGCAAGTGGTTTGGGCGCCAGAAGAATACACACCAGAGGGACGGGGCTTGATGGCGCGCGAACCCATCCCGACGTGGAACTTCTCCTTGGTGCTGGTTCGGCTGGGCCGACGGTTCCTGTTGGTGCATGAACGCAAACACGGCCAACTCTGGTATTTGCCAGCCGGACGGGTCGAGCCGGGCGAGACATTCGCGGTCGCCGCGCACCGCGAGACGCGGGAGGAGGCCGGCATCGACATCGTGCTGGACGGGGTGCTGCGGATTCAGCACACGCCATTGTCAGGCAATGCACGGATGCGTGTCATTTTCGTGGCCCACCCAGCTGATGACACTCCGCCGAAGTCGGTGCCCGATGACGAGTCCCTGGGCGCGGCGTGGTTCACCGTTGAGGAGATGGCCCGCCTGCCGCTGCGCGGGGCCGAAGTCGCCAACCTCGCCCGCGAGGTGCTCGAGGGGGCGTTCATCCATCCGATGTCGCTGTTCGGGTAAGCCCACATCAGCGTGACCGGGGCGCCGCAGCGTCCTTGAGTTGCACCACTCGGCCGCCGACTCCCCGGACATCGGCCACCCAACAACGGGCGCCAAAAAGCTGTCGTGAGCCGCAATTCAATTCGGGGTGCTCAACCCGCGGCATGAGTTCAGCAGGCAGTGAGCCGCTCGGTGAGGAACTCGACCACCCGCTTGCGCGCCTCGTAGGCGGGTTGACCGTCAATCTCACGGACCTGGTCGGTGAGCACCGAGTGCGCCATCCGGCTGAACCCGTGCTCGTTGCCGGGGCCGGAATCGATTTCGATCACCTCGAAGGCGTCACCCAGACGTGCCTTGAGCGTCTTGAACCGCTCACCCGGTGCCATCGCGTCCGCGCTGAACCGCAGTCCCATTGCGCACAAGCCATCGTTGGCGCAGCGATCGGCGACGACACTGAGTTCGGACTCGCTGAGCCCGGGGTCGCGGCGATGCTTGCCGGTCAGCGGAAACGGCACCGACGGCTGGCTGAGCACCGGGGCCAGCACACTGTCGTCGACGGCGGCGGCCAGCGCGAAACCGCCGGTGAAGCACTGCCCGATCACCCCGACTCCCTTGCCGGGCGTCGCGGCGTTCAGATCGCGGGCCAGCGCCCGCAGGAACAGCGATACCGGCCGCTCCTTGTTGGTGGCCATCGCGGCGAATTCCTTTGCCACACAACCCCGGCTGATCTCGGCCAGGACATAGGGGATCGATATCTTTCGGCCGGGACGGCCGAAGAGCGACGGGATGGCGACGGTGAACCCGTTGTCCACCAGATGATTTCCCAACCCGAGCACGCCGGGATGGATGCCCGGCATCTCCGGGATCAGCACCACCCCGGGACCCGACCCCTTGCGGTACACGTCGTGGGTGTAGCCGGCGGCGGTGAACGGCGCCGCCGACCAGCCGGACAGATCTGCTTCGGGTGCGGTCATCCGGGGTGCCCTTCTATCGGGTAGCGGCCAGCGGCTGCTGCGCTTGCGTCGCGGCAGCCAGCGTACGGAACTCGTCGGGGCTGCCGGCGCCGGTGATCGCGATCTGCGTGGGGCCGGCCGGGCTGGCCAGGCGAGTGGTCCACACCGGCTCGACGGCACCGTCGCGGTCCGCGCCCTGGTAGACCACCCAGCTGGTCCCGGCGATGTTCTCGACGCCCCGCGGGTACATGCCCGAATGGATGGAACCGACCAGCTTGTCTTCGTCGGCGTTGCTCTGGGTCAGGCTCAGATACATCCCGGTCGGGCTGAGGTAGCCCACGGTCGACGTCGCCGCGTGCAGGTGCTCGTCGTGATCGGTGCGACCGCCGTCGATACCGCCCCGGCCGCCCGAATTGGGTCGCCAGCCGCCCGGCAGTTGCGGCAGGCGGATCGGGAAGCCCAGCGTGGCCGCGTCGGCACGCAACGCGGTGGCCGCGTCATAGGACGGGACCGTGCCCCGGTTGGGGCCGCCGGGGGAGATCGAACACATCCCCACCATGCCCGCCAGCACAATGCAGCCCACCACCAGCGGGGCCAGCGACCAGAACATGTCACGACCGTCCTGCAGCAACCGCGGCTTGGCCGGCTTGGGGGTCGGTTGCGGCTCAGTGGTCACTCCCCGAGTATCCCAGCTCCAGCCCGGCGTTCCGCTTCTGGGACAATCGCGCCATGACTGCACAGGGATCCGGCGCGCCGCACAGCGCCGTTGCAAGCCCGTCGGCCGCCCGACCGCCCCGTGGTGAAGCTCCCGACCGCAACTTGGCCATGGAGCTGGTCCGGGTCACCGAGGCGGGCGCGATGGCCGCAGGCCGGTGGGTGGGGCGCGGCGACAAGGAGGGTGGCGACGGCGCCGCGGTCGACGCCATCCGCGAGCTGGTGAATTCGGTGTCGATGCGCGGCGTCGTGGTGATCGGCGAGGGCGAGAAAGACGAAGCGCCGATGCTCTACAACGGCGAAGAAGTCGGCAACGGCGACGGACCGGAGTGCGACTTCGCCGTCGACCCGATCGACGGCACCACCCTGATGAGCAAAGGCATGCCCAACGCCATTTCGGTGCTGGCGGTGGCCGACCGCTACGCCATGTTCGACCCGTCGGCGGTGTTCTACATGAACAAGATCGCTGTGGGGCCCGAGGCCGCACACGTGCTGGACATCACCGCACCGATCGGTGAGAACGTCCGCGCAGTCGCGAAGGTCAAGGGACTGCTGGCGGCCGACATGACCGTGTGCATCCTGGACCGCCCCCGGCACGCACAGTTGATCGCCGATGTCCGCGACACCGGCGCCCGCATCCGGCTGATCACCGACGGCGACGTCGCCGGCGCGATCTCGGCGTGCCGGCCCGGCTCCGGCACCGACATGCTGGCCGGCATCGGCGGCACGCCCGAAGGGATCATCACCGCCGCCGCGATCCGCTGCATGGGCGGGGCGATCCAGGCACAGCTGGCGCCCAGGGACGACGCCGAACGTCGCAAGGCGCTGGACGCCGGCCACGACGTGGAGCGGGTGCTGACCACCGAGGACCTGGTGTCCGGCGAGAACGTCTTCTTCTGCGCCACCGGGGTCACCGACGGCGACCTCCTCAAGGGCGTGCGGTATCAGCCGGGCGGCTGTACCACCCAGTCGATCGTGATGCGGTCCAAGTCCGGCACCGTGCGCATGATCGAGGCCTACCACCGGTTGTCCAAGCTCAACGAATATTCCGCAATCGACTTCACCGGCGACACCAACGCCGCCTATCCCCTGCCGTAACCACTCTCAGTGAGGATCTGATTTATGGCCGACTCCGCCAGTAACGACGGCGACTACCGCATCGAGCACGACACCATGGGTGAAGTCCGGGTGCCGGCAAAGGCGTTGTGGCGCGCCCAGACTCAGCGGGCGGTAGAAAACTTCCCGATCTCCGGGCGCGGGCTCGAGCGCGCCCAGATCCGCGCGCTCGGGTTGCTCAAGGGAGCGTGCGCCCAGGTGAACAAGGACCTGGACTTGCTGGCACCGGAGAAGGCCGACGCGATCATCGCCGCCGCCAACGAGATCGCCGACGGCCAGCACGACGACCAGTTCCCGATCGACGTCTTCCAGACCGGTTCGGGCACCAGCTCGAACATGAACACCAACGAAGTGATCGCCAGCATCGCAGCCGGCAACGGCGTGACGGTGCATCCCAACGACGACGTCAACATGTCACAGTCGTCCAACGACACTTTCCCGACCGCCACCCACATCGCGGCCACCGAAGCCGCGGTGAGTCATCTCATTCCGGCGCTGCAGGTGCTGCAGGATGCGTTGGCGGCCAAGGCTTTGGAGTGGCAGACAGTGGTCAAGTCGGGTCGGACGCACCTGATGGACGCCGTTCCGGTGACGCTGGGCCAGGAGTTCAGCGGATACGCCCGCCAGATCGAGGCCGGTATCGAAAGAGTGCGCGGGTGCCTCCCCCGGCTGGGCGAACTGGCCATCGGCGGCACCGCGGTCGGAACCGGGCTCAACGCCCCCGAAGGATTCGGCGTGAAGGTGGTCGCGGTGCTGGTGGAAAAGACCGGCATATCCGAGTTGCGCACGGCGTCAAACTCTTTCGAGGCGCAGGCAGCGCGCGACGGGTTGGTGGAGGCTTCCGGCGCGTTGCGCACCATCGCGGTGTCGTTGACCAAGATCGCCAACGACATCCGCTGGATGGGGTCCGGCCCGCTGACCGGGTTGGGCGAGATCCAGCTGCCCGACCTGCAGCCGGGTAGCTCGATCATGCCGGGCAAGGTGAATCCGGTGCTGCCGGAGGCGGTTACGCAGGTCGCGGCGCAGGTGATCGGCAACGACGCCGCCGTGGCGGTCGGCGGGTTGTCGGGCGCGTTCGAACTCAACGTCTATATCCCGATGATGGCCCGCAACATCCTGGAGTCGTTCAAGCTGTTGACCAACGTCTCCAGGTTGTTCGCCGAGCGCTGCATCACCGGACTGGTCGCCAACGAAGAACGGCTGCGCGAACTGGCCGAATCGTCGCCGTCGATCGTGACGCCGCTGAACTCGGCCATCGGCTACGAGGAGGCCGCCGCGGTGGCCAAGCAGGCGCTCAAAGAACGCAAGACCATCCGCCAGACTGTCATTGATCGCGGCCTGATCGGCGACAAGCTGTCCGAAGAGGAACTGGATCGCCGACTCGACGTGTTGGCGATGGCCAAAGTCGAACCGATCGACTGAACGAGCAGAGCTGCCGCGTCCCCCGGATAATCGGTGACGCTGGTCCGTGGTCGCCGCGGGGAAGGCGGATAACGAGAATGAGAGTGGTTGACCTATGACCGTGCCTCCCGGCGGCCCTTACGGCCTGGATCCTTACGCACCGAATCCTTATGGGCAGCAACCCTATTGGGGTGGACCGCCGCAGGGCCAACCCCCGACACAGGGTGAGCCCTACGGTTACCCACCCCCTGCGCAGCACGGCACCGACGGTTGGGGCGCCCCGGGTTACCCACCGCAGCAGTATGCGCAGCCCGGCCAGCAGGTGCCGCCGGGCTGGGGTCCGGGCGGTTACCCGCCGGGGCCGCCGCCGCGTAACTCGAAGCTGCCATGGCTGATCGTCGCCGGCATCGCACTGGTGGGCGTCATCATCCTGGTGGTGATCTTCGTGGCATCGCTCAACAGCGGCAATGACCCCGCCTCGACCGCGTCGTCGACCAGCACCAGCACCGAGGCCCCCTCGGGCCCGGGCAGCGGCCAGCAGACCGCAACGGACTGCGCCTCCAACGTGTCCGGCGGCGCCAAGCCCACCGGTGACACGGTGAGTGCAGGCAAATTGTCGTTCCCCGCCAGCGCGGCACCAGGGTGGGCGCCGTTCATCGACGATCAGAATCCGAATCTGATCGACGCGGTGGGCCTGGGCCGCGAAGTGCCCGGCGGCAGCCAGTGGATGATGCAGGTCGAAGTGGCCGTGACGAACTTCGTGACCAGCATGGACGTCAGCGCGCAGGCCGGCAAGCTGTTGGACTGCCTGGCCAATGGTCCCGGCTACAACCAGGTTTCGCCGACGCTGGGACCCAAGACGACGTCGTCGACGACGGTCGACGGGGTGAAGGCGGCCCGCGTGCAGGCCGACATCTCGATCGCCGACACCACGCGCGGCGTCAAGGGCGACACGGTCACGGTCATCGCGGTCGACACCAAACCGGTCACCGTCTTCTTCGCCGCCGTCCCGATCGGTGACTCGGCGTCGCAAGCCGTTGTCGACAGTGTCATTGCGGCACTGAAGGTTTCGCGCAAGTAGCCGGGCGCTAGTCGATGCTGGTCGGCGCCGAGACACGGGTGGGTTCGGAGCGGCCCCGCAACACCGTGGAGTAGCACTCGGCCCAGCAGTTGCGCTCTGCGCCGGCGCGCTCGATCGCGGCACCCGAGCACAGGATTCGCCGTTCGGAGGTCTTGGCGAGGTCGGCCAGCCGGGCGGCTTCGTTGACGGCGTCGCCGATCACGGTGTATTCGTACCGGTTCTCCGCACCGATGTTGCCGGCGAACATCCGGCCCGCCGACACCCCGATGCCGAAGTCCACCAAGGGAAGTCGGCGCAGCTTGCGGGCCAGCGCGCGCGCCGTGGCCAGCGCGTCCGACGCCGGCTCGTCGGTGCGCAACGGAGCACCGAAGATCACCAGGGCCGCGTCACCTTCGAATTTGTTGATCAGTCCCCGATATTCGTCCACGGTGTCCACCACGATGCGGAAGAAATCGTTGAGTAACTCGGCAACCTCTTGCGGCGGCAGGTTTTCCGCGAGCCGGGTGGAGCCGACCAGGTCGATGTAGAGGACCGCCGCCTCCACCACGTCACCGGACAGGGAGGTACCTTCCTCCAGCGCCCGGCGGGCCACGTCGGCTCCCACGTGGCGGCCGAACAGGTCGCGGATCCGCTCGCGTTCCTCCAGGCCGGCGACCATCCGGTTGAAGCCGCTCTGCAGCCGCCCGATCTGGGAGCGCTCGTAGACCCCGACGTAGGTGGCCATGTGACCGTGCTCGATCTCGCCCATCGCGTCGGCAACCTCGCCGAGCGGATCCGAGATCGAGCGGGACGTCAGGATCATCGTCGGCAGTCCGAGGACCAGCGCTGCCATCGCCACCACCAGCACCGGCACGTCCAGGGCGGCCGATGAGTCGATGAGCCACCCCGCCGAGCGCAGGGCGACGACCGTTGCGATCACGCCGATGGGCAGCGCGCTGACCAGAAACCACAGCAGGACCATCCGGGCGAACACGCCCGGTACGGCCAGGCGCGGCTCGCAACCCCGGGTGGCGACACCCATGATCGGCCGCAGGGTGCGCTGCGCCAGCAGCAGGCCGGTGCCTGCGGCGGCGGCGGCGCCGATCACCACTCCGATCGCGATGGGCACGATCAGCGCTGCTCCGCCACTGAGGTTCAGCAGGATCAGGATCACGCCGCACGCCGTGTAGGCCGCGGCCATCAGCAGCGACTGGCGGCCCGCGATCTTCATCGCGGCCTCGCGCTGCTCGGGGGTGGGTTCGTGGCCCGGGGCATACCAGCGCAGCGTCGGGGCGATGATCGCGGCACCGCCGATCGCGACCCCGCAGGTTGCCAGCAACACCAGCAGCACCACCAGACCGGTATTCTTCTCGGCGAAGTCGGCGCTAGCGATGCCCGGCGTGTGACCGCGCAGCGGGATCAGGATCGCGGCGGCGTCGGCGACGGCCAGCAGATAGGCCAACGCCAGGTCGGTTGCGTACCGAAACGAGAGCCGCACCGCGGACTTCGGCGCCTGCTTACCCTCAACCACCGTTGTTCGGCCCGCCCGAGTTCTGCCCCGGAATATCGGTGATCGGCAGATTGGGCATCGGCTTGGGCGAGGGAGTGTTGGGCAGCGGCGGCACCTGGACTGCCGGGATATCGCGCAAGGTGTGCACCGGCGGCCCGTTCTCCCGGCTGCCGTAACTGCTGCCGGGGGCGCGGGGCCCGAGCATTTCGCTGACCGTCACCAAGTGGTAGCCATTGGCCTTGAGCACCGGGATGAACTGGTAGACGAGGTCGACGGTGCTCGAGTAGGTGTCGTGGAACAACACCACCGAGCCCGGTTTGATCTGGGCCATCAGCACCTGGCGGGTTGCCGCGGTGTTGGCGTCGTTGGCCCAGTCGAAGGGAATGACGTCCCAGAGGATCTCGGCCATGCCCAGTTGCGCGGCGGTCTGACGCACCTGCGCATTCGACAGGCCGCCTGCCGGCCGGTAGAGGGTGGGCCGACGGCCCGTCGCGGCGGCGATCGCGTCGTTGGCGCGGGTGAACTGGCTGGCGATCGCCTCGGGCGGGATGGACGTCATGTTGGGGTGTTCCCAGGTGTGGCTGCCGATCTCCATGCCCGCGTCGGCGATGCGTCTCGCGCCGCCAGGATTGGCTGCCACTTTGTTGCCGATCAGGAAGAACGTGGCCCGGGCGTCGTCGTTCCGCAGGATTTGCAACAGCCGGTCGGTGTAGGGGGACGGCCCGTCGTCGAAGGTCAGGGCGATGCACTTGACGATCGAGCAGTTCAGGCTGTCGGCGCGCGTGACGTGGCCGGTCAAACCACCGATCACCAGGATGACCACCGCGGCAACGACGCCGAAGACCATGCGCCCGTAGCGCCAGGCCTGGTTGTCGGGTCGTTTCGGCACGCAGGCAGTTTACCGAACCGCCGCCCGGCGACAGCGCCGTCAGTGCGGCCCGGCGATCTCCTCGAGCATCTCGGTGACCAGCGCCGCGATCGGCGAACGCTCGCTGCGCAGCAGCGTGATGTGGGCGAACAGCGGGTGACCTTTGAGCTTTTCGATCACCGCGGCGACCCCATCGTGGCGGCCGACCCGCAGGTTGTCGCGTTGAGCGATGTCGTGGGTGAGCACCACGCGGGACCCGGTGCCCAACCGGGACAACACGGTCAGCAGCACGTTGCGTTCCAACGACTGGGCTTCGTCGACGATCACGAACGAGTCGTGCAGCGACCGGCCCCGGATATGGGTCAGCGGCAACACCTCGAGCATGCCGCGGGACAGCACCTCCTCCAGCACCGCCGGGCTGGCCAGCCCTTCGAGGGTGTCGAAGACGGCCTGCGCCCAGGGCCCCATCTTGTCGCTCTCGCTGCCCGGCAGATAACCGAGTTCCTGGCCGCCCACGGCGTAGAGCGGACGGAACACGACCACTTTGCGCTGGGTGCGGCGCTCCAGCACGGCTTCCAGCCCGGCACACAGCGCCAGCGCCGATTTGCCGGTCCCGGCCTTGCCGCCCAGGGACACGATGCCCACCGACTCGTCGAGCAGCAGGTCCAGGGCCACCCGCTGCTCAGCGGAACGGCCACGCAGCCCGAACACCTCCCGGTCGCCGCGGACCAACTGAACCCGCTTGGCCGGGGTGACCCGGCCCAGCGCGTGCGAGGTACCGCCGAGCAACCGAATTCCAGTGTGACACGGCAGGTCCCGGGCCTCAGCCAGGTCGATCTCACCGTCGGCGAACAACGCGTCGATGTCCTCGGTGGCCGTCTCGATCTCGCGCATCCCCGACCAACCTGAGACGACGACGTCCTGCGCGTGATACTCGTCGGCCGGCAGACCGACGGCGGCCGCCTTGACCCGAAGCGGAATGTCCTTGCTCACCAACGTGACTCGCTTGCCCTCGGCAGCGAGGTTGGCGGCGCAGCTCAAGATCCGGGAGTCGTTGCTGTCGGTCCGGAAACCGGCGGGCAACACCGCCGGGTCGGTGTGATTGAGCTCGACGTGTAGCGAACCGCCTTGTGCGCCAACCGGAATCGGCTGATCGAGCCGGCCGTGCTCCAACCGCAGATCGTCGAATAACCGCAATGCCTGACGGGCGAACCAACCCAGCTCATGGTGATGGCGCTTGGCTTCCAGTTCGCTGATCACAACCAGCGGAACCACCACCTCGTGCTCGGCGAACCGGCTGCATGCCCACGGGTCGGAGAGCAGCACGGAGGTGTCGAGCACGTACGTCCGGGTTTCGGTCACGGGGCGCTCCTCGAGCGAATGACGCCCGGGCGGACCCACTCGAGCGTGTCGGCGGGGGCCGCGGCACCAGGACCGGGGCCGGTCCTGCCTTTCCAACGACCGGTGCAATGACCGGTGCAGGAACCGGGAGTGCCGCCCTGGCAGCAGAGCAGATCGCTGGCCATCGAAAGCGACGCTACTCCGGTGGCCGCACCGCCGCAGTGCAGGCGCGCCGAGACACCGGAAACCGGTTGATCAGTGCCGAATTGCTCGTCAGTCCGTGACGAATTGGTGCAGCGCCGGCTCGTCGGCCAGACCCCAGGCGCTGATGCGCTCGGAGATCACCTGCTGCAGCTGCGCCTCGTCGTAGATGCCGGCGTCGGCCACGTTCTGCAGCTTGTCCCGGTAGGCGTCGATGTCGGCACCGGGCACCTGAAGCTCGGCCGCACACGTGGCGATCGCCGCGATCGTCTCGTCGTGGGTGTAACCCAACAGGTGGGTGACCAGGCTGGCCCAGAATTCCTCGTGCCGCGCTTCGTCTCGGGCGATCCGGTCGATCAGGCCGGCCAGGATGGGCTCCTCGATCCGGGCGGCCAGGTTGCGGCAGAACGTGGCATAGGAACGTTCCACGAAGGCCATGTACACCAACGTCTCAACCTGCGAGTAGGTTTCGGCGCGGTAGCCCTTCGTCACGTACTGGACGCGGGCCTGCTCGTTGGCTGTCGGGTCCATCTCGCGCGTGACCACCAGGTACTGGCGCAAAGCGATTGCGTGGTGGTGTTCCTCGGCGGTCCAACGACCCAACCACCGGCCCCAGTAGTCCTCGAGGATGAAGTGGTCGATGAGCTCGCGGTGATGGGCGGCCAGATTGTCCTTCGTGAGCAGCAGGATCTCGCAGGCGTCGATCAGCGGCCGGGGCAGCGTGGCCTGAGAGGGATCCCAGTCGCGCCCACCGAGGAACGCGAAGTTCTCACCGCGGTCGAACGGTACGTAGTCGTGGGCGAACCACAGGTCCTCTGTGCTGAGGTGGCGATCGTGGAGGGCTTCGACCACGGGTTCGAGTTCCAGCGTCAGCGCATTAGCGACAGGTTTCTGTGCCATGCGGTAACTGTAACTCGCATACACAGACGCTTTCAAATTTGACGCGCCGTGATCGCCACCACCCGCGACAGACGCATGAGCACCCGTTTTCGGGGCTGTTCCGGCTCCCGGCTCAGCGGCCGACCAGGCTCCAGTCTTCGAGGCCGTCGTACAACGGGAACTCGCGGGCCAGCCGCGTCACCCGCTCCCGCAGCCCGGCCACCTGCCCCTCGGAGGCCGAGGTGCCGGCCGCCAGCGCCGCCGCAATGATGTCGGCGACTTCGGCGAACTCGGCGTCACCGAAGCCGCGGGTCGCCAACGCGGGGGTTCCGATCCGCAGGCCCGACGTCACCATCGGCGGTCGCGGGTCGTTGGGGACGGCGTTGCGGTTGACGGTGATACCCACCTCGTGCAGCAGGTCCTCGGCGGCCTGGCCGTCCAGCGGCGAATTGCGCAGGTCGACCAGCACCAGATGGACATCGGTGCCGCCGCTGACCACCGAGACACCGGCACTGGCGACATCGTCGGCCAGCAGCCGCTCAGCCAGGATCCGGGCGCCGGACAGCGTGCGCTGCTGACGTTCGGCGAACTCCGGGGTGCCGGCGATCTTCAGCGCGACCGCCTTGCCGGCGATGATGTGCATCAGCGGCCCACCCTGCTGGCCGGGGAACACCGCGGAGTTGATCGCCTTGGCGTACTCCTGCTTGCCCACGATCATCCCGGACCGGCCACCGCCGAGCGTCTTGTGAATCGTGGTGGACACCACGTCGGCGTGCGGCACCGGCGAGGGGTGCAGACCCGCGGCGACCAGACCGGCGAAGTGCGCCATGTCCACCCACAACTTGGCGCCGACCTCGTCGGCGATGGACCGGAACGCGGCGAAATCCAGCACCCGCGGGTAGGCGGACCAGCCGGCAATGATCACCTTCGGGCGGAACTCGAGCGCTTGGGCCCGCACCACGTCCATGTCGACCAGGTGGGTGGTCGGGTCTACACCGTAGAAAGCGTTCTCGTACAACTTGCCGGAGAAGTTCAGGCGCATGCCGTGGGTCAGGTGGCCGCCGTTGGCCAGGTCCAGGCCCAGCAGCCGCTCGCCGGGCGCCATCAGGGCGTGCAGCACCGCAGCGTTGGCCTGTGCGCCCGAGTGCGGTTGCACATTGGCGAAGTCGGCGCCGAACAGCGCCTTGGCCCGGTCGCGGGCGATGTTCTCCACGACGTCGACGTATTCACAGCCGCCGTAGTAGCGCCGCCCGGGCAGCCCCTCGGCGTACTTGTTGGTCAGCACGCTGCCCTGGGCCTGCAACACCGAACGCGGCACGAAGTTCTCCGAGGCGATCATCTCGAGGGTGTCGCGTTGGCGCCCGAGTTCCTTGCCCAGCAGCTCTGCGATGTCGGGGTCGACCTCGGCCAGCGGGGCGGACATCACATGGGAGGAAACGCGGGCGTCAGGTGCGGCAGTCACGGTGGTCAGTCTATCCAGCGCATATTTGACCGGCCCACCCGTGAGGCCCGCTGACGTTGCTGCAAAAATAGGCCAATGCCGCGGCCGAGCGAGCCGAGCCCGTATGTCGAGTTCGACCGACGGCAGTGGCGCGCGCTCCGGATGGCCACCCCGTTGGCCCTCACCGAAGAAGAGCTGATCGGGTTGCGCGGCCTCGGTGAGCAGATCGACCTGTTGGAGGTCGAAGAGGTCTACCTTCCGCTGGCCCGGCTGATCCACCTGCAGGTCGCGGCCCGTCAACGACTGTTCGCGGCTACCGCGGAGTTCCTGGGCGAACAGCAGCAGAACCCGAACCGTCCGGTGCCGTTCATCATCGGAGTGGCCGGCAGTGTGGCCGTCGGCAAATCGACCACCGCCAGGGTGCTGCAGGCACTACTGGCCCGCTGGGATCACCATCCCCGGGTGGACCTGGTGACCACCGACGGCTTCCTCTACCCCAACGCCGAACTCGATCGACGAAACCTGATGCACCGCAAAGGGTTTCCCGAAAGCTACAACCGTCGCGCGCTGATGCGGTTCGTCACTTCGGTGAAGTCCGGTTCGGAGGCCGCCTGCGCCCCGGTGTATTCGCACCTGCATTACGACATCATCCCGGGTGCCAAACACGTGGTCCGCCACCCCGACATCCTGATCCTCGAGGGTCTGAACGTGTTGCAGACCGGTCCGACGCTGATGGTGTCGGACCTGTTCGACTTCTCGCTGTATGTCGACGCCCGGATCGAGGACATCGAACAGTGGTACGTCTCGCGGTTCCTGGCGATGCGCAGCACGTCGTTCGCGAACCCGGAATCGCACTTCCATCACTACGCGGCGCTGTCGGACCCGCAGGCCGTGGTCGCCGCCAAGGAAATCTGGCGCTCGATCAACCGGCCCAACCTCATCGAGAACATCCTGCCGACCCGGCCCCGCGCCACGTTGGTGTTGCGCAAGGACGCCGATCACTCGATCAACCGGCTCCGGCTGCGCAAGCTCTGACGGCGGCCCCGCGTCGGCTCTGCGGTGCGGGCGGCGGGCAGCCGCACTTAGTCGCGCAGGGCGCAACGTCAGCGCGATTCGTCCTAGACCGCCTGCGCTTCGAGCACGCTGAACGGCGAGGCGGTCGCCACCACCCGGCGCAACCGGTAGCCGGCACGGTCGAACAGCCGCTCGAATTCCGCTGCCGTTCGTTCCCGCGCGTCGAGGGCGAGCAGCATCTCGAGGTCCAACCAATTGCCTACGAATTCCCGGTGGTGTTCGGGGATCACAAACTCGATCAGCAGCAGGTGGCTGCCCACTTCCGCCGCCGCCCGCACGTTGCGCAGGATCCGCACCGCGTCGTCGTCGGGCCAGTCGTGGATCACGCTTTTGAGGACGTACGCGTCTCCCCCGGCCGGGACCGACTCGAAGAACGACCCCTCGACTACCTCGATGCGGTCGGCCACACCGCGTTCGGTCAGCACGGCCGGGGCCCCCGCCACCACCTGCGGTTGGTCGAACAACACCCCGCGCGCGGTCGGGGTAGCCGCCAGTATTTCCGCCAGCAGGCGGCCGTGCCCACCGCCGACGTCGACGATGGTGGCGAACGCGCTGAAGTCGTAGGCGGCGATCACCGGGCCGATCGACAACGCCGATCCGCCGGTCATCGCCTGGTTGAAGATCTCGCCGAGTTCCGGCTCAGCGGCGAGGTACTCGAACGCCGGCTTGCCGCGCAGCGCCGGTATGACGGATCGGCCGGTACGGATCGCGTCGGTCAGATGGCTCCAGTGCTCCCGGTGCTGAGGCGACCCCAGCCAGCGGGCCCAGCCGGTGAGCGGCACCTCGGCGTCCCGGCGCAGCGTGCCGGCCAGTGGAGTCAGGTCATACCGACCATCGCGGCGCTGCCGGAACACGCCCCTGCTGATCAGCGCCCTGAGCAGGCGGGCCACGGCATCGGGATCGGCGTCGACCGCGGTCGCCAATTCCTGGGCCGTCAGCGGCCCGTCGGCGAGCGCGTCGGCGATGCCGAGTTCGGCCGCCGCGACGATGGCCTGGGACACCCACGCGTTGGAGACCATCTCCATCATTGCGACCGGCGGCGGCACCATGCGGCGGTGCAGCGCGGCCAGATGATGGCGCGCGGTGTCGATCAGCTGAACAACTCTGGGCGGGGGAAGTTTGGGCATGGGATGTCCTTTCCTTGCGCGCGTAAGCGCAGTCGGGCTTCGGGCGACGACGGTCAGTCGTTGGAAACGGGGACCCGGCCGCGCAGATCGGCGGCGATCAGCTTCGCCGCCGCATACTGCCAGTTGCGCAGCGAGCGCTGCGGCACCTCGGTGACCAGCCACTGCCCTGCCTGGCGTGCGGCCGGATCCAGACCTGCCGCGAAGCCGCACAGCCCGGCTGAGGCCAGCACCGGCACGGGCTTACGCGGATCGCGGCCCAGCAAATACCGACCCAGCCACCCGCTCAGTGGGCACACCGCCACCGACAACGCAGCCATGCAACCTAGTTTGGCACGGCCAACTTGCCATCGCTGCGTCAGCAGCCGGCCTACGCCGCTACGTGGTGGTGGTGACGAGGCTCGCCCGGAACGGCGAAATGGCTGCCAGCGCCTGTTGCAGCGCACTCATCTGGCCGTGCAGGAAACCGGAGACCTGGCTGCCGATGTTGCCGACGCCAGACATCAACGCGGCCCCGGCCACATCGCTGGTGTTGGCGATGCCCGACATCGCCTCGCCCAGGTTCTGCCAACCCGACAGCAACGAACCGGAGTTGTACCAACCCGACGTCAACGCCCCGTTGGCATTGGCGAAACCCGAACTCAGATCGCTGGAGTTGAAGAACCCGGACGTACCGCTGGAACTGCCGTTGAAGAAGCCCGACGACAGCGACCCGGAAGAGTTCCCGATACCGAGCAGGCCCGGTGCCGTGAGGTTGAGTTGGCCCAGCAGTGTCATGTCGATGGGGATCTGGATATTCGCCCCGACCATGAGGTCCTTCAGGACGATCGGGTTGATGACGATGGGGTCCACCACCGGGGACAGGAGGGTTCCCTCGAAAGTGAAAGTGAAGAGAACTTGAATCGAGACGTCGACTGGGATGCCGAACTGAGGGATCGGTTGAATGGTGATCGGGTAGAAGAATCCGGTGATGGGGATGGCCACGTTGGTAGCCGCCACCAGATCGATCGGAATCGCCGGGAAGTTGATCGGGATGGTAGCTCCTTCCAGCC
>NZ_JCALCL010000020.1:0-53682 GCF_059812325.1 Mycobacterium sp. NGS61 | reverse complement strand
CGCCGAACCCGCACCCCGCAGCATGTTCAACGAATTGATCTCAGGAGGCAAAGTCACAAAACTCACCGGCTCAACCCTCTTCCCTTACAGAGTCAGACGTTCGCTGTTCGACGTGTGTGGAATATTGCCTGGGAGGGCCGCGCACGCGTGGCCGATATCGCTTGGTTGCTAGGTGCCGTTCGGCCCGTTGCTGCCCGGAGCGCCTGCGACGCCGCCCGTACCCGGAGTGCCCGCGAGACCGCCGGTACCGCCTGTACCAGGGTTACCGTCGGTGCCGCCGATGCCGTCGGTGCCGCCGCCTAGGCCAGTTCCGCCCGTGCCACCGTTGGCGTGGTTGCCGCCAGCGCCGCCGTTCGCGCCGTTGCCGGCCCCTCCACCGATGCCGGTGCCCGTCGGGTTGCCACCGCCGCCGCCGGTACCGCCGTTCCCGCCGGCACCGGAGTTTCCGGCGTTTCCGCCGTTCCCGCCGCCGTTGCCGTCGCCGCCGTCGCCGCCGGCACCACCGATGCCGCCCGAGGCGGCCGTACCGGCATTGCCGCCCTTACCACCATTCTGGTTGGTGCCAATGCCATTGCCGCCTTTACCGCCGGTACCCGACGTGCCGCCTGAGCCGCCCTGCCCGCCATTGCCACCGACTGCGCCTGCGGTGGTGTCGGTGCCGGCACCACCGTTACCGCCAGCACCACCGGCGCCGCCGGCACCGCTGGCACCACCGTTGCCGGCGATGCCGCCGGGGTTGGACCCGCTGGATGCGTTGCCGCCGTTGCCGCCTGTACCGCCGCCCCCGCCGGTGCCGCCGGCACCGCCGTTGCCCCCGGCACTCGCCGCCCCGTTGGTGCCGCCGCCGATCGCGGTGCCACCGGACGCGCCATCGCCACCGGCACCACCCGCACCAGCGTTGCCGCCGACGCCACCGTCTCGTCCCGCGTTGTTAGCAACCGTGTTGCTGTTTTGGCCAGCACCGGCATTTCCACCGGTACCGCCGTTGCCGGCGGCGCCACCGGTCCCGGCGCTACCCGCGTGACCACCATTCTGGCCATCGCCACCGGCACCCGCGTTACCGCCGGCGCCTCCCTTGCCGCCCGTACCACCGTTGCCACCAGCGCCACCAGTCGTACCGCCACCGTTGCCACCGGTACCCCCGGCGGAACCAATGCCACCCTTGCCACCGCTACCACCAACGCCACCGTCGGTAGTCGCGGTGCCGGTACCGCCCGTACCACCGTGGCCGGCATCCCCACCAGCGGCCCCGTTACCGCCGACACCGCCGACGGTGCGGTTGCCGGTGCTGTTACCGCCGATGCCGGCAGTCCCGGCGTTACCACCGTCGCCGCCGTCGCCGGCATTACCGGCGGTGCCGTGGTTGCCAGCCCCCAGGGCCGTACCCGCGGCACCGCCGTTGCCGCCGTCTCCGCCCTTGCCGCCGCCGCCCGCGTTACCGCCGGCGCCACCGGTGGTGCCGCTGGTTCCGTTTGTACCGTTACCGCCCTGGCCGCCTTTACCGCCGTTTCCGGCCTCGCCGCCATTACCCGCGTCACCAAGGACGGATCCGCCAGTACCGCCCGCACCACCGTCGCCGCCCCGGCCGCCGGTACCGCCAGCGGTTCCGGCGGTGCCGCTGGTAGTACCGGCGGTGCCGGTCGCGCCGTTGCCACCGCTGCCACCGTTACCGCCGTCACCGTGCGAACCGCCGGCGCCACCCTTGCCGCCGTTGCCGCCGGCCGCACCGTTGGTGTTCGCGCCGTTGTCGAAGCCATTGCCACCGTTACCGCCGTGCCCACTGTTGGTGGCATCGGCTCCATCAACGCCGTCGTTGCCAACGGTCGAGCCAGTGCCCGCCGCGCCACCGGTACCGACCGCGCCCGCATCGCCACCCTTACCGCCATTGCTGGCGTGGATGTTGCCCGCCGTGCCGTTGGCGCCGTCGCCGCCGTCACCGCCAAGGCCCGCAGCACCGCCGGCACCGCCGTCTCCGGCAGCACCCTGGGTTCCCGCCTTGGCAGTACCACCGTTACCGCCGGCGCCACCCTCACCACCGGCGCCGCCGGCACCACCGGCGCCACCGACTGTGGTCGGGTTCGTCGAGTTGGCGCCGGTACCGCCGGTTCCGCCTTGTGCGCCGGCGCCACCAGTACCGCCTGCGCCGCCATTGCCAGACACCGAGCCGCCGGCCCCGCCGTCACCACCGGCACCACCGAAACCGCCGCCAACACCGGCGCCACCGGCGCCGCCCGAGCCGACCCCGGCCGCGCCGGCCGCGCCCGTCAGACCCGCACCACCGGTGCCGCCCGCGCCACCGTTGCCACTCGCCCCCGCATCACCGCCGTGACCGCCGGCGCCACCGCCGGCCTGACCCATACCGCCGACACCGCCGGCGCCACCGTCACCAGATGTCGCACCGCCGGCACCGCCGTGACCGCCAGCACCGCCGAGACCCGCCTTCGATCGACCGAGGCCACCCTCGCCACCGATGCCGCCGGTACCTGTTTCCCCGCCGGCGCCACCGGTGCCACCGGCACCACCGTTGCCGGCCTGCGCCCCGCTGTCGCCACCGTGGCCGCCTGCGCCTCCGGCGCCGGTGCCGTCGCCGGCACCACCGTGGCCACCGGCACCACCGCTACCCAGCACACCGCCGGCACCACCGGTGCCGCCCACACCACCGGCGGCGTTCGACCCGGCGTCGGCGGCATAACCGTCGCCACCGACACCACCGTCGCCGCCATTGGTGGCGGCAGCGCCAGTAGCGCCGTTCGGACCACTACCGGCGCCGCCGCTGCCCTTTGACCCGCCGGCCCCACCGGAACCGGCGTTACCGCCCTGACCGCCCGTGCCGCCGTTGACGCTGCCCGAGTTGCCGTCACCACCGAGACCACCGGTGCCACCGACACCGGCCGCGCCACCGTCACCGCCGGCGCCTCCGGCGCCGAGCGCACCCGCAACCCCCTTGGCAGAGGCACCGCCGATACCACCGTTACCGCCGGCGGCACCCTGCCCGCCGATGCCGCCCTGGCCGCCGGTACCGCCGGTCCCTCCGCCGTCAGCGCCGTCCGCGCCAACACCACCGGTACCACCGACACCGCCGTCACCACCGGCACCACCGGCACCACCGGCACCACCGTTGCCCGCCAGCGACCCGGCCGCACCACCGGCGCCGCCGTTACCGCCGATACCGCCGGCCTCGCCCGTGTCGCCAACCAGACCCGTACCACCGGTCGCGCCCTGGGCGCCCGCGGCACCGGCCCCGCCGGCACCGCCGGCACCACCGTTGCCTACCGAGCCACCCGCGCCACCCGCGCCACCATTACCGCCGGCTGCACCGGTCACCGTGCCCGCGGCGGCGTTGTACCCGTCGCCGCCGGCACCGCCGTTGCCCCCGTTGGTGGCCGCGGCGCCCGCGGCGCCATTCGCGGCAGCGACGGTCCCGTTGCCGTTCAATCCGCCGGCCCCGCCGGCCCCGACGGTGCCGGCGTTACCGCCGAGCCCGCCTGCGCTGCCATGGATGTTGGTGATGGTGCCATTACCGCCGTGGCCGCCGTCACCGCCGAGGCCGGCGTCACCGCCGGCACCACCGGCACCGCCGGCACCCAGGTTGCCGAGCGGGTTCTGTGCCAGGCCGCCACGACCGCCGCCGCCGCCTTGGCCGCCGGCTCCGCCGACCCCGCCGGTACCGCCGATCTGGGACGGGTCAGCTGCGTAGGCGCCGACTGCGCCGGTGCCGCCCTGCCCGCCAATGCCGCCCTGGCCGCCGGTCCCGCCAGAGCCCGCCTTCGTACCGGCGTCACCGCCGGCACCACCGGTACCACCGTTGCCGCCGGTACCACCGGCACCACCGGTTTGGGTTGGGTCGGTGCCGGTTGCACCGATGGCACCGTTGCCGCCGGCGCCGCCCGCGCCGCCGTTGCCTACCAGACCACCGGCACCACCACGGCCACCGTTACCGCCATGAGCCCCTGGCGTGACGGCGTTCCAGCCCGCGCCACCGGTGCCGCCGTTGCCGCCAGTCAGGGCTGCGGCGCCTGCGGCACCTGTTGCTGCGGCGGTGGTCCCGGTGCCGTTCAGTCCGCCGGCCCCGCCGGCCCCTTGCGCACCGGCGTTGGCGCCCTGGCCGCCTACGCCGCCGTTGCGGACGGCAGCGTTACCGGCGCCACCTGTCCCGCCGTCACCACCGAGTCCCGCAGCACCGCCGTTACCACCGATTCCACCCACACCGGTGACGCCACCGGTGCCGGAACCCAGCGCGGTACCCGCGGCGCCTCCTGCCCCACCCTGACCGCCGGCGCCACCCGAACCGCCGAGACCGCCAGCCCCACCGGTAGCACCGGCGACTGTCGCGTCGGCGCCCTTGGCGCCGGTCCCACCGGCTCCGCCGAGCCCTCCGGCACCGCCGGCTCCGCCGTCACCGCCGTTGCCGGATGTCGTGCCACCGTGGCCACCGGCCCCGCCGACACCGCCGGTGCCACCGACCACTCCAGCACCGCCTGCACTACCGGGGGCGAGCCCGTTCGCACCCGCGGCGCCGGCCACACCGGCACCACCTGTACCACCCGCACCGCCGTTAGCGGTCGCACCGCCGTCACCACCGGCACCACCGGTCCCGCCGACCACACCCACGCCGCCGTTCCCGCCCTTGCCGCCCGCGCCGCTGCCGTCGCCGGCACCGCCCTCACCACCGGCGCCACCGTGACCGACCGCCCCGCCATTACCGCCGACACCGCCGTTGCCGCCCGCCGCGTTGGAGCCACCGGCGGCGGTGAGACCCGCTCCACCCGTACCGCCGTTACCGCCGCCGGTTGCCGCAGCACCGGCGGCGCCGTTTGCCGCACCGAGTGAACCCGCCCCGCCTGCACCGGCGATGCCGGGGTTGCCACCCACACCACCGGCACCGCCGTTGGGGGTGCCGATGTCGCCAGCGCCGCCGTCACCACCTTCGCCACCGAGCCCGGCCACGCCACCGGCGCCACCCACACCGCCGGCACCGAAGATGCCCGTGCCACCGGCGGCACCACCCGCACCGCCATTACCGCCCTGGCCTCCGCCGCCACCCGTCGCGCCGGCGACGACGGCGTCCGCACCGTCACCACCGAATCCACCAGCACCACCGACGCCACCGGCACCGGCCGTGCTGAATACCAGCCCTCCGTTGCCGCCCCGTCCCCCGGTTCCACCGGTGCCGCCGGCGATGGCCAACGACGGGTCGCCTTCACCACCGGCACCGCCCACGCCGCCGGCACCACCGGCGCCGAAGAAGCCGGCGTTTCCGCCCATGCCTCCGATACCACCGGTCAGACCGGCGGCGGCACCGATGCCGCCGGCACCGCCCATACCGCCGTTGCCGTACAAGATCCCGCCGGAGCCGCCATTACCGCCCTGGGCGCCGGCGCCGCCCGTACCGCCGATGCCACCACTGCCGAATAACCCGGCGGCCCCGCCGTTACCGCCGACCTGTCCCACAGCACCGGACCCACCGGCACCACCATTGCCCCACAGCAATCCGCCGGCACCACCGTTGGCGCCGGTGCCCGGCGCACCGTCGGTGCCGTTGCCGATCAGTGGGCGACCCAGCAAAGCCTGCGACGGTGCGTTGATCAGGTCTCCGACGAGCCCGAGCGGGCTGGCGGCGGCCGCCTCGGCGCTTGCGTAGGAGCTACCTGCGGCGTTCAACGCCTGCACGAACTGCTCGTGAAACGCCTGGGCTTGGCTGCTCAGCGTTTGATACCCCTGCGCGTGCGTCCCGAACAACGCGGCGATGGCCGCCGACACTTCGTCCTGGGCCGCCGGCAGCAGCGAGGTGAAGGGGCTGGCCCACGCACAATTGGCCTCGGACATCGACGTGCCCAGACTCTCCAGGTTCGTCGCGGCGAGGGCGAACAGATCCGGGGCAGCCACCAAATACGACATCGCTGAAACTCCTGTGGTTCATAGCCGACGAGGTCACTCGGTTTGGGAATGTACATCTTCGGTAAGCGAAAACACCAGATGCTGAAACGGGAATTTCCAGATTTTTCTATCTCACCGATTCGACGACTGCCTCCGCGCCCCTGCGCGCCAACCGCGCAGATGTTTGCGGGAGCCTGAAGGATTCAACCTTCAGCTATCCATCTTGGTGGGTCGACTCACACGGTCACTGACGTGAGCGATAAAGTGTTGTACGCCAACACTTTTCAGTTCATCAGTTATCTCGCAGTACCGAGCGGCCTACTGACGCCAGTTGAATAATTATTGTCAATAGCGTCAGAAACCAGCAGGGAAAGCGACTCGCCTGACACCGCCGTGACCGGGCGTAAAGTTTGCTGTGTGCCGCACTACCGCCTCGGGATTGCGAAGTGGCGATTGACAAATTTTCTCGGGAGTGTCACGGCAACGGCACGACGCAGAGCCAGCCAAACGGTTGCTGGAAGTAGACCGACCGGTCTTCTGATCTGCCGGCGTCGGCTACTTGCCGTACCGGCGATGCCGCATGCTGTAGTCGCGCAGAGCACGCAGAAAATCGACTCGCCGGAACGCCGGCCAGTGCGCCTCGGTGAACCACATCTCCGAGTAGGCGCTCTGCCACAGCAGGAAGCCGGACAGCCGCTGCTCCCCGGAGGTGCGGATGACCAGGTCGGGGTCCGGCTGCCCGGAGGTGTAGAGGTTCTCCGAGATCCCGTCAACCGTCACCACCTCGACGAGTTCCTCGGCGGTGGCGCCGTTGGCGAGTTCCTTGCTCAGCAACGCACGTACCGCACCGACGATCTCCTGCCGGCCGCCGTACCCCACCGCCACGTTGACGTGGAACGCGGCGTTCTGCGGGGTGGAATCCACCGCGTCGCGCAGCCGCCGGGCCGGTTCTTCACCCAGCAACTCCAGGTCTCCGACGGTCCGCACGCTCCAGCGGTTGGCCGGCGCGCAGATCTCCTCGACCACATCGGTGATGATCTCGATCAGCGCACCGAGCTCTTCGGGGTCGCGTTGCAGGTTCTCGGTGGAAAGTAGATAGACGGTGGTCATCTCGATGCCGGCGTCCTGGCACCACCGCAGCATCTCGGCGATCTTCACCGCCCCCATCCGGTAACCGACGCTGACGTCGTCGTACCCCAGGCTGCGCGCCCACCGCCGGTTCCCGTCGCACAGCACCGCGATATGCCGTGGCAACTCCGATCTGGACGCGGCCAGGCCCTGCCGGAGCCGTAGCTCGTAAAGCCGGTACAACGGCTCCTTGATCCGCGGCGGGACGATCTCCACGAAGATCCACACTACTGTGAACCGCACCAGTTTCCGGTGGCGAATTCGGGCTATATCACGTCATGTCATCAGGTTTCACTCAGCTGATTTCGCTACCCTGATCCGTGACCCCAACGGCCGAACACAAGACGAGGCAGAACAGATGAGCAGCCAATCCAGCACGCTCACCAACGCTGAGCCGAACAAGAACACTGAGCCGGACAAGGACGACTCCTCGCCGGTCCAGGCCGCCCAGGACGCCGTGGAGGGCGCCGCCCACCAGATCGCCGAGGGCGTCGCCAAAGTCCTGACCAAGCCCCGGTTCCGCGGCTGGATCCACGTCTACTCAGCCGGCACCGCCGTCGCCGCGGGCGCCTCGCTGGTGGCGGTGTCGTGGGCGGTGGATTCCACCAGGGCCGGTCTGGCGACAATGCTCTACACCTTCGCCACGATCATCATGTTCACGGTCAGCGCCACCTACCACCGGGTCAACTGGAAGTCCCCGACCGCCCGGATGTGGATGAAGCGCGCGGACCACTCGATGATCTTCGTGTTCATCGCGGGCAGCTACACGCCGTTCGCGCTCCTGGCCTTGCCTCCCGACCAGGCGAAACTGATGTTGTGGATCGTCTGGGGCGGTGCGGCCGGCGGCATTCTGCTCAAGATGCTGTGGCCTTCGGCGCCGCGCTGGGTCGGCGTGCCGCTGTACATCCTGCTCGGATGGGTCGCGGTCTGGTACACCGGCACCATCCTGCACAACGCCGGCGTGACGGCCATGGTGCTGCTGTTCGTCGGCGGCGCCCTCTACAGCATCGGCGGCGTGCTGTACGCCATCAAGTGGCCCGACCCGTGGCCGCGGACCTTCGGCTACCACGAGTTCTTCCACGCCTGCACCGCGGTGGCGGCGATCTGCCACTACATCGCGATGTGGTTCGTCGTCTTCTAGAGCTGGGTCACGTCGGCCGCTGACCAGTAGGCCTTCATCGCGGTGACCTTGCCGTCGCCGTCGAACACCATCGTCTCGATGGGCTCGATCCGCATCTTGCTGTCGCCCATCGCGACCGTCAGCCGGAAGTGGAAGGCCGCTTCGTTGCCAGATACCCGCAGCGTGACCAATTCGCATTCGCGTTGCGCGCCGGTCACTGCCGAATAGAAGCCGTGGATAGCACGGGTGCCGATGTGCACCTCACCACCCACCGGATCCTCCAGCGTGGCGTCGTCGGCGTAGAAGGCCGCCAGGTCCTCGGCGGTGCCGTCGCTCACCGTGGCGATGTAGCGATGCACGGTGTCGGTGATTGCTTGCACCCGCTCGGCATTTGGCATGTGACGCACGCTACTACCCGGGTACGTTCAGTGCGGTAGCCAGTGCCGCCGCGTCGGTCACCGGCAGGTCACACGTCCGGCCCCGGCACACGTAGGCGGCGTCGGCGCCGGCCACCTGGTTCCGCCCGGCCAGCAGCGGCGACGAGTCCGTCTGGCCGCCGACAACGATCGCCCCGCCGGGGGCCAGCCGACGGGCTTCGGCCAGCAATGATGCGGGCTGCTGGCAGGCGACGGCGATCTGCAGTGGCCCGCGTACCGCCGCCTCGGCCACCGCCAGCCAATGGCCGGCCGACCGAGGGGCCCGGGCCAGCAGCACCGCATGCGCGTCCAGTGTCTGGCCGGCAAGCCGTAGATATCGCTCGGCGCGGGTGCCAGCCACCAGGTGAGCCGCGGTCAGCAATGCCTCGGCGATTGACGAGGCTCCTGACGGCGTGGCCCCGTCCAGCGGGTCGGCGGGCCTCAGCAACAACTGCTCGGCGTCGTCGGCGGTGTCGAACCACCGGCCGGGATGCTGCGCATCCGCGAAATGCCTGATCGCGGTGTCCAGCAGACCGGTGGCCGCGGTGAGCGACGCCGGCTCCGCGGTCAGCTGGTGGAGCGCAAGCAGGCCGGTGGCCAGCATCGCATAGTCCTCCAGAATCCCCGCGCTGTCGCCGACCACCCCGCCCAGGCTCGCGCGGCGCAGCCGCCCGTCCACCAGGTGACGGTCCAGCAGCGCGGCCGCACAACGCTGCGCGGCCCGGGTCAACTGCGGGTCACTCAACGCGACGCCGGCTTCGGCGAGCGCGGTGACGGCCAGCCCGTTCCAGGCGGTGACCACCTTGTCGTCGCGTCCAGGTTGGACCCGGGTACGCCGCGCCGCCAGCAGCCGCTCGCAGACCTCGTCCAGGCGATCGTCGGGGTCCACCGACAGCCGCAGCACCGACGTGCCGTGCTCAAAGGTGCCGGCCTCGGCGACACCGAAAACCCTTGCCGCCCAACGGCCGTCGTCCGGACCTAAAATTTCGGCCAGCTGGGCCGGCGTCCACACGTAGGTCGAGCCTTCCCGGCCGTCGGCGTCGGCGTCCAGCGAGGAGACGAACAGGTCGCCGTCGGCGAGGTCGTCGAGCAGGAACCGCGCCGTCTGCGCGGTGATCCGCCGGGCCAGCGGGTCGCCGGTGCGTCGGAACCAGTGTGCATACCAGCGCAGCAGCAGCGCGTTGTCGTACAGCATCTTCTCGAAATGCGGCACCACCCAGGCGGTGTCGACACTGTAGCGCGCGAAGCCCCCGGCCAGCTGGTCATACATGCCACCGCGGGCCATCGCGCGGCCGGTGCGCGTCACCGCGGCCAGCACCGCCCGCGACCCGGTGCGCTCGTAGTGGCGCAGCAGCGCCTCCAGCAACGCCGACGGCGGAAACTTCGGAGCGCCACCGAAACCGCCGTGCTCGACGTCCTGGTCACCCAGCACGGCGGCCACCGCCTGATCACACAATTCCGGGGCCACCGCCGGGCCGCCGCCCGGCAACCCGGCGCTCATCGAGCGCAGCTCACCGGCGATGTGGTCCGAGGCCTCCTCCACCTCACCACGGCGTTCGCGCCAGGTCTCGCTGATCGCCGAAAGCAGTTGCAGGAAGCTGTCTTTCGGGTAGTAGGTGCCGCAGAAGAAAGGCCGGCCGTTCGGGGTCAGGAAGCATGTCATCGGCCAGCCGCCCTGGCCGGTGAGCGCGACGGTGGCGTTCATGTAGACCGCGTCGATGTCGGGGCGTTCCTCGCGGTCCACTTTGATACAGACGAAGTCGGCGTTCAGCACCTCGGCCACCCCGGGATCTTCGAACGATTCATGCGCCATGACGTGACACCAATGACAGGCGGCGTAGCCGATGGACAGCAAGATGGGCACGTCGCGGGTGGCCGCGTCAGCCAGCGCATGCGGCGTCCACTGCTGCCAGTGCACCGGGTTGTCGGCATGCTGACGCAGGTAGGGGCTGGTGGCGAGCGCGAGCGTATTGCGGCCGGCCTCAGCCGGGGTCATGAGCCGATCCCGGCGGCCGCGCGGACCCGTCGCCCCCTGGCGGCACGGGCGGGTCGTCCAATGCGTCGGTGCCCTCGTCCGCTGCCTGGTCGGCCTCGGGGTGCTGCCGGTCGAACGATTCGGGGACCTTCTTGAGCTGTCGGTTCATCGACCGCACCAGGAAGATGGTGGCGACCACCAGCAGCACCACGATCAACAACCCCAGTGGACTGGCCTTGCCAAAATCGGGCCCGTGGTTGCGGGTTCCGCCGTCTGCAATCACTGTGAGCACAAGAGCGTTCATCGGTCGCCTTCGATTCCGGCGAACAGATCGGTCTCCGGCAGGGTGGCCGGCACCCGCGACCGGGCCAGCTCGAATTCCTCGGTCGGCCATAGCCGCTGCTGCCAGGCGATCGGCGCGGCGAAAAACTCGGCATTCGGGTCGATCTGGGTGGCGTGCGCGAGCAGCGCGTCATCGCGCTGACCGAAATACGACGAGCATTCGACGCGGGTGGTGACCCGCTTCTCGAACTGGTCGTGCTCAGGCAGCCAGTGCTTGAGCCACTTGTCGAACGGCCCTTGCTGCCCGTGCTTTTCGAACTCGTCCTGCAGTAGCTGCATCCTGGCCCGCAGGAAGCCGTGCACGTAGTAGAGCTTGGACACCGTCCAGGGTTCCCCGGCGTCGCCGAAGCGGCGGTAGTCGCCGGCCGCCTCGTAGGCACCGACAGACACCTCATGGCAGCGGATGTGGTCGGGGTGCGGGTAGCCGCCGTTCTCGTCGTAGGTGATCATCACGTGCGGGCGGAATTCGCGGACCACCCGCACCAGCGCTGCAACCGATTCCTCCAGCGGCACCAGCGCAAAGCAACCCTCCGGCAGTGGCGGCGGCGGGTCGCCCTTGGGCAGCCCGGAGTCGACGAAGCCCAGCCAGGTGTGCTCGACACCGAGGATCTCGGCCGCTTTGGCCATCTCGTCGCGGCGAATCTCATGGATGTGTCCGCGCACGTCGGGCAGGTCCATCGCGGGGTTGAGAATGTCGCCGCGCTCACCGCCGGTCAACGTCACCACCAGCACCTGATGACCCTCGTCGGCGTACCGGGCGAGAGTCGCGGCGCCCTTGCTGGATTCGTCGTCGGGGTGGGCGTGCACCGCCATCAACCGCAGTTTGCTCACGTGCTCCCTTGTGTCTGTGGGTACGAGTCCGTCCACCGGCCCTGCTCAGTGCTCCCTATACTTCCAGTTCTGCTGTACCCCACAACTCCCCAGGGCAAGACTGACGGCTTGACTGACGAATCGATTCCGCGTCCCGAGGCACGCTACGGACGGTCCCGGCTTTCGCGCAAAGCACGGCGCCGAGTCGTCATCGGGCTCGCCGCGGCGGTGCTGGCGGCGGGCATCGGCATCGCCGTCGCCGGCTACCAGCGGATCGGCACCGCCCCGGTCACCGGCACGCTGGCGGGCTACCAGGTGATCGATGACGAAACGGCCTCGGTGATCATCAGCGTGACCCGCAAAGACCCGTCCCGGGCCGTGGCGTGCATCGTGCGGGTGCGCGCCAGGGACGGCAGCGAGACCGGCCGGCGCGAGGTCCTGGTGCCTCCCGCCGACCAGGCGACGGTGCAGGTGACCACCACCCTGAAATCCGGCAAGCCGCCGATGATGGCCGACGTATATGGCTGCGGCACAGACGTACCCGCGTATCTGCGCCCGTCCTGACCGCGCGACAAACGCCGAACTGCGGCGATGCAGGTCATCAGTTGTTAGCGCGGTGGTAACATAGGTGAATGCACGGTCCTGCCTGGGACCGTGTATTGCTGCATTAGAGGCCTTCGGCACGCGGGACTTGGCAGCAACCGGGGTGGGGGAAGCCGCTTACGTCAGCAAGCGGATCAGAGGACTTACGCGACACGCGGAACGACAACACAAGGAGCGGTACGAGATGACGGACACTCAGGTGACCTGGTTGACCCAGGAATCACATGACCGGCTCAAGTCCGAGCTCGACCAGCTGATCGCGAATCGTCCGGTCATCGCCGCGGAAATCAACGATCGCCGCGAAGAGGGCGATCTGCGCGAGAACGGCGGGTACCACGCTGCGCGGGAGGAGCAGGGTCAGCAGGAGGCCCGCATCCGGCAGCTGCAGGATCTGCTCAACAACGCCAAGGTCGGCGAGGCCCCCAAGCAGTCCGGGGTCGCGCTGCCCGGCTCGGTGGTGAAGGTCTACTACAACGGCGACAAGTCGGACAGCGAGACCTTCCTGATCGCCACCCGCCAAGAAGGCGTTAACGACGGCAAACTCGAGGTCTACTCACCGAACTCTCCGCTCGGCGGTGCGCTGATTGACGCGAAGGTCGGCGAGACCCGCAGCTACAAGGTGCCCAGCGGTAACACCGTCGAGGTGACGCTGGTCAGCGCGGAGCCGTACCACTCGTAGTTCCTGCCCAGTGTGCACGGCACGACGTATCTGCGGCGTGTCGCGTCGTGAGACGCACAGTCGGCGTCAGGCCGGTGGGTCAGCCCAGCGCCTGCTCGAGGTCGGCGATCAGGTCGGCGACGTCCTCGATGCCCACCGACAGCCGCACCAGGTCGTCGGGAACTTCCAGCTGTGAGCCGGCCGTCGATGCGTGCGTCATCGCGCTGGGGTGTTCGATCAGTGACTCCACCCCGCCCAGTGACTCGGCCAGAATGAAGACTTCGGTCCTGGCGCACAACTTCTCGGCCGCCTGCCGTCCCCCGCGCATCCGCAGCGACACCATGCCGCCGAAGCCGCGCATCTGGCGCGCGGCAACCGCATGGCCGGGATGGGTGGGCAGACCCGGGTAGAGCACGGCACTCACCGCCGGCAGCTCGGCCAGGAAATGCGCTACGGCAGCGGCGTTTTCGCTGTGCCGCTGCATCCGCAGTACCAGCGTCTTGATGCCGCGGATGGTCAGGTACGCATCGAACGGCCCCGGTACCGCACCCGCGCCGTTCTGCAGGAAGGCGAACGCCTGATCCAGTTCTTCGTCGTTGGTGACCACCGCGCCGCCGACGACGTCGGAGTGGCCGCCGATGTATTTGGTGGTCGAGTGCAGCACGATATCGGCACCCAGCGTCAGCGGTTGCTGCAACGCCGGCGAGGCAAACGTGTTGTCCACCAATACTTTTGCCTTGACATCGGCACCCAGCTGGCCGATGCCGGCAATGTCGGCGACCGACAGCAGCGGGTTGGTGGGCGTCTCCACCCAGATCAACCGGGTCTGCGGGGTGATCGCCGCGCGCACCGCGTCCAGATCGGATAACGGCACCGGCGTGTACCGGACGCCCCATTGGGTGAAGACCTTGTCGATCAGCCGGAAGGTGCCGCCGTAGGCGTCGTCGGGAATGACGACATGGTCGCCGGGGCGCAGGACGGCGCGTAGCACACAATCGCTGGCGGCCATCCCGGAACTGAACGCGCGCCCGAACGCACCCTCCTCGATCGCCGCCAGGGAGGCTTCCAGCGCGGCCCGGGTCGGGTTGCCGGTGCGGGCGTACTCGAAGCCGCCGCGCAACCCACCGACCCCGTCCTGGGCGAAGGTGCTGCTGGCGTAGATCGGGGCGTTGACGGCGCCGGTCGCCGGATCGGGGCGGTAGCCCGCGTGGATCGCTTTGGTGGCCTGGCCGGTGAATCTGTGGTCGTGGTTCATCGACGGCCAGCCTAATCGCTCCTACCGGGTGGGCTCCCTCCTCAGCTTTGCAGCGGCAGACAGACCGTCGTCATGATCTTGTCCGCCAGGGTCTGGCGCTTCTTGTCCCACAACGGGAATAAGAATCCGATGTAGCAGATGATCGCGTCGACGAAGTGCGCGAGTTGACGCACCAGTGACATGGCGAATCCCAACGGAGCGCCGGAGACCTCGCTCACCACTTTGAACTTCAGGATCGACTTACCGATGCTCGATCCGGTGGTGCCCTGCTTGTAGCCGTAGTTCCACACGACGTAGGCCGCGACCAACCCATTTCCCAGCATGTTCAGGAAAGTGCCGGCCATCGAGTCGTCCGGGACGGCGATCAACAGGGCCGTGGTGATACCGACGATGATCAGCACCGGGACGTAGTCGATGAGGAATGCGAGCGCGCGGGAGACCCACGGTGTGTAGGACTCCGTCGACAACTGGCGCACGGCCGGTCCCGGCGGTGGCGGCGCGACCGCGCCGGCCGGCGGGGGTGGCGGCGGGTAGCCACCGGGCGGCGGGGGCGGGGGCGCGGACGGATAGGGCCCACCGGGCGGCTGATCGGTCATGGACAACCTTCCGATACGGAGTTTGCTGAACTAAGCCGGTTAGAGTACCGGAGCGCCGGAACCAGCGGGACCCCGCTAGCGTCGTCGCGTTCCTTCGGACAGGAAGCCCAGCAGGTCGTAGCGGGTGATCACCCCGACCGGCTTGCCCTCCTCCACCACCATCAACGCGTCCCAGTCGCGCAGCTCCTTGCCGGCCACGCTGACCAGCTCGCCGGCCCCGATCAGTCGCAACGGGGGGCTCATGTGCTCCGACACCGCGTCGGCCAGCTTGGCGCGGCCCTCGAACACCGCAGAAAGGAGTTCGCGCTCGGAGACACTGCCGGCGACTTCGCCGGCCATCACCGGCGGCTCGGCGCCCACGACCGGCATCTGCGACACCCCGTATTCGCGCAGAATCCCGATCGCGTCGCGCACCGTTTCCGACGGGTGGGTGTGCACCAGGTCGGGCAACGCACCGGACTTGCGCCGCAGCACATCTCCGACGGTGGACTCCGCCGATGACCCGTCGAGCCTGCTGCGCAGGAACCCGTAGGACGACATCCACGCGTCGTTGAAGATTTTCGCCATGTAGCCGCGCCCACCGTCGGGCAGCAGCACGACGACCAGCGCTTCGGGCCCGGCCTGCTCGGCCACCTTGAGCGCCGCGACAACGGCCATCCCGCAGGAGCCGCCGACCAGCATGGCTTCCTCGCGGGCCAGGCGCCGGGTCATGTCGAAGGAATCGGAGTCGGAGACCGCGACGATCTCGTCGGGCACCGAAGGGTCGTAGGCCGCCGGCCAGAAGTCCTCGCCCACGCCCTCGACCAGATACGGCCGGCCGGTGCCGCCGGAGTACACCGAACCCTCCGGGTCGGCGCCGATGATCCGCACCCGCCCGTTGGACACCTCCTTGAGGTAGCGACCGGCGCCGGTGATCGTGCCGCCGGTGCCGATGCCGGCGACGAAGTGCGTGATCTTGCCGTCGGTGTCGGCCCAGATCTCCGGACCCGTGCTGGCGTAGTGGCTGGCCGGGCCCTCGGGGTTGGAGTATTGGTCGGGCTTCCAGGCACCTTCGGTTTCCCGCACCAACCGGTCGGACACGCTGTAGTAGCTGTCCGGGTCCTCCGGGGGCACCGCCGTCGGGCAGACGACCACCTCGGCACCGTACGCGCGCAACACATTTCGCTTGTCCTCCCCGACTTTATCGGGGCACACGAATACGCATTTGTAACCGCGGCGCTGGGCCACCAACGCCAGGCCGACACCGGTGTTGCCCGACGTGGGTTCGACGATGGTGCCGCCCGGCCGCAGCGCGCCGCTGGCCTCGGCCGCGTCGATCATCCGCTCGGCGATCCGGTCCTTGGAGCTGCCGCCCGGGTTGAGGTATTCGACCTTCGCGGCCACGATGCCCGAACCCTCGGGGACGACGGAGTTCAGCCGAACCAGCGGAGTGCCGCCGATGAGATCACTGATGTGCTGCGCGATTCGCATACGCCTATGGTCTCAGGCGGTCCCGCGCGGTGCACTCGGGTGTCTAGCCGGTGGCCTCGCGGATGTACTCGCCGATCTGCCGCAACGAACGCTCGGCCTCCGGCAAGATCGGTCCGGCCACCTGGAAGTCGTGCACCTGGCCCGGCCAGACCCGCACCTCGGCGGGCACCCCCACCGCCGCCAGCCGCTGCGCGGCCAGCTGGGCGTCGTGCAACAGCACCTCGGAGCCGGAAACGTGGATCAGCGTCCGCGGCAAGCCGGGCTCGATGTGCTCCAACGGCTCGTAGATCTCCTCGGGCGCACCGTTCTTCTTGTTCTTGGCGGCGCAGCTAGCAACCAATTCGCCAAGCGCGTCAAATGCTCGCGGCGGGAACATCGCGTCGCACTTGATGTTCGGGTGGGCCTGCTTCTCTTCCTTTGCCAGCTGCAGCAGCGGCGAGATCGCCACCAGGGCCGCGGGCTCCTCGTCCTCCCGCAGCAGACGTTGCGCCAGGGACAGCGCGAGGTAGCCGCCGGCCGAGTCGCCGGCAAGCACAATCTGCTCGGGTTCGTACCCGAGCAGCCGCAACCACCGGTAGCCGTCGTAGCAGTCATCGAGCGCCATCCCGATCGAATGCTTGGGCATCAGCCGGTAGTTGACGACCAGAACTGGGGCGTCAGCAAACTTCGACAGCGTCTCGACCAGGCGACCGTGCGAGTTTGCTCCGCAGGTGAGAAAGGCTCCGCCGTGCAGATACAGAATCACGCGCCGGGTACCGTCGGCCGGCAAGACGCCGGTGGCCCGCACCAATTGCGCTGAGGCATTGGGCAAGTCGACTTCGGCTCGGACGGTGTTGGTGGCCGGCAGCAGTACGCGGGCGGCGTGGTCGATCAGAGCCCACGGCCAGGGAAACTGTGGAACGTAGCTGCCGACCGCCAGAAACGGACGGATCGTGACACGCGAAGCAAGCGTGGCTATTCGCGCAGAGACACTTGGACCAGACTCGACCACCTGAACGGGGGCACCGTCACTGATCGCAAACCTGCGGGCTTCAAGTCTACGAGACTTCAGCACATCGCGCGGCCGAATGTGAACCCGGGGGGAACCAGATACTTTACTGGGAGCGGTCATTGCTCACTACTTCCTACGCCGTTGTAGTCCGATAGCATGCGACGAAGACGCTGAGCAGTGACTCCAGCCAACCTCGCCAACTTAGCTTGGCAGCCGTTTACCCACTCGGCACTCGATTATTCAGTTCGATATCACTTCTGGTTCACACCGTAATCGCTTTGTTCTTCAGCTACCCACGAAATCAGCACAACCGTCCTAAACTGATTGCCGTGAGCATGCGCGTGCCACGTCGTTCGACGATCGCTCTGGCCACCGCGGGTGCACTCGCCTCGACAGGCTCGGCCTATCTGGGCGCACGCAACCTGCTGGTCGGCCAGGCCATGCATGCGCGCACGGTGATCCCCAAGTCGTGGGACATCCCGCCCCGCGCCGACGGCGTCTACACCCGCGGCGGCGGTCCCGTGCAACGCTGGCAGCGCGGCATGCCCGTGGACCTGCACCTGATGATTTTCGGCGACTCGACGGCGGCCGGGTACGGGTGCGTGACCGCAGAGGATGTTCCCGGGGTGGTGATCGCCCGCGGGCTGGCCGAGCAGACCGGGCTGCGAATCCGCCTGAGCACCAAGGCCATTGTCGGAGCCACGTCGAAAGGCCTCTGGGGTCAGGTCGATGCGATGTTCGTCGCGGGACCGCCACCCGACGCGGCGGTCATCATGCTCGGCGCGAACGACATCACCGCGCTCAACGGGGTCAGCCCGTCGGCCCAGCGACTCGGCTCCTCGGTGCGCCGGCTGCATGACCGCGGCGCCGTCGTGGTGGTGGGGACCTGTCCAGACCTGGGGGTCATCACGGCAATCCCCCAGCCGTTGCGTTCGCTGGCGCGCACCCGGGGTCTGCAACTGGCCCGCGCACAAGCCGCCGCGGTGCGCGCGGCCGGGGGTGTGCCAGTGTCGATCGCGCATCTGGTGGCGCCCAAATTCCGGGAGATGCCGGAGCTGATGTTCTCCGCCGACCAGTTCCACCCCTCGGCGGCCGGGTATGCCGTCGCGGCCGAGCAGTTGCTGGCGGCGTTGCGCAGCGCGCTCAGTGACAAGCTGGACCTGCCGCCGGTTCCGCCGCCGGTTTCAGCCGAGATCGTCACCCCGGAGGTCAGTGCCACCCGACGCGCACTGGTGTCCCGGTTCTGGCCGCGCCCGTCGGCTGCGCGTGCGGCCGAAGGTGAAGCCGTCGCCCTACCTTGACTCCGGCGCGTTGGGCCGCGGGACTAGGCTCGGCCTGCCAGATTCGAATGGCCACCGCCCACCGGAGGAGCCGACATGCCCGAAGCCGTCATCGTCTCAACTGCCCGCTCACCGATCGGCCGTGCCATGAAAGGGTCGCTGGTCGGCATGCGGCCCGACGACCTGGCCAGCCAGATGGTGCGCGCCGCACTCGACAAGGTGCCGGAGCTGAACCCACATCAGATCGACGACCTGATGCTGGGATGCGGACAGCCCGCCGGTGAGTCCGGCTTCAACATGGCGCGGGTCGTCGCCGTCCAACTCGGCTACGACTTCCTGCCCGGCACCACCGTCAACCGGTACTGCTCGTCGTCGCTGCAGACCACCCGCATGGCGTTTCACGCGATCAAGGCCGGTGAGGGTGACGCTTTCATCTCCGCCGGTGTGGAGACGGTGTCCCGCTTCGCCAAGGGCAGCGCCGACTCGTGGCCGGACACCAAGAACCCGCTGTTCGACGAGGGGCAACAGCGCACCGCCGCGGCGGCGGCCGGCGCCGACGAATGGCACGACCCGCGCGCCGACGGGAATGTGCCTGACATCTACATCGCGATGGGGCAGACCGCCGAGAACGTCGCTGCGATGACGGGCATCAGCCGCGAAGACCAGGACCACTGGGGTGTGCGCAGCCAGAACCGCGCTGAAGAAGCGATCAAGAACGGGTTCTTCGCCCGCGAGATCTCCGCGGTCACCCTGCCCGACGGCAGCACCGTCGACACCGACGACGGCCCGCGCGCCGGCACCACCTACGAGAAGATCAGCGAGCTCAAGCCGGTGTTCCGGCCCAACGGCACCGTCACCGCGGGCAATGCCTGCCCGTTGAACGACGGCGCGGCTGCGGTGATCATCACCAGCGACACCAAGGCCAAGGAGCTGGGCCTGACGCCGTTGGCGCGCATCGTGTCCACCGGCGTCAGTGGGCTCTCCCCGGAGATCATGGGGCTGGGCCCGATCGAGGCGGTCAAGAAGGCGCTGGCCCGCGCCGGCATGTCGGTCACCGACATCGACCTCTTCGAAATCAACGAGGCGTTTGCGGTGCAGGTGCTGGGGTCGGCGCGCGAGCTGGGTATCGACGAGGACAAGCTGAACGTGTCGGGCGGTGCTATCGCGTTGGGTCACCCGTTCGGCATGACCGGCGCCCGCATCACCGCGACGCTGCTCAACAATCTGCAGACGCACGACAAGACGTTCGGCGTGGAGACCATGTGCGTCGGCGGTGGGCAGGGTATGGCGATGGTGGTCGAGCGGCTGTCGTAGCTGCGCTTCGTCGGCGCTGCGCCGCCCCTCCCGCCGTTCACTCTGCGTCGGCCCACCCGGTCACTCTGCGTCCAGGGCGACAGAGTGCGAGAGCGCAGCGCCCTCAGCGCAAAGTCAACGGCGGCACCGGACAGAACACCTTCGCGGTGCGACCACAACCACGCGGCGACGGTGCGGTCGCGCAATGACGGGTCCACACGCTTGTCCAGGTAGACATTCGGCATGATCGGGCGGTAGTAAGTGCGCAGCTCGTGCCGGCTGAGTCGGCCGTCGGTGAGTGCCTCGCTGCCGATAAAGGGCTGCTGTGCGTACCACATACCCCGCATGGTGGCAGCCGGCACCGACACCGCAATTCACTCTGCGTCCAGGGCGCAAAACTGCGAGAACCCCCCGCCACCAGCGCAGAGTCACGCCCGGGGAAGCCACCCACCGCGCCGCCAGCGCAGCGTCAACGCCGCACACCCGCGGCGCCACCCGCGCGGCGCCACACGAAAGAGGGCGCACACAAAAGAGAAAGCCGGCACGCCATGGCGTGCCGGCTTTGCCCGTCCAGGGATCAATCGTTCTGCAGATAGCTCAGCAGTCGCAGGATCTCGATGTACAGCCAGACCAGGGTCACGGTCAGGCCGAGCGCGATGCCCCACGCGGCCTTCTCCGGCGCCCCTGCGCGAATCATCTGGTCGGCGGCGTCGAAGTCGATCAAGAAGCTGAAGGCCGCGATGCCGATGCAGACCAGCGAGAAGATGATCGCGATGGTGCCGCCACCCCGCAGCGGGCCCGCCGAGTGGGTGAAGAAACTCAGCACGAGGTTGCCCAGCATCAGGAAGAACACACCGAAGATCGCAGCGGTCATCATCCGAACGAACTTCGGCGTGACCCGAATAGCACCGGTCTTGTAGACGACCAACATTCCGAAGAACACGCCGAGAGTCCCCAGGATGGCCTGGCCGATGAGCGAACCCGCGTTGGCCGAGCCCACAGTGAAGTGCGCCAGCAGGAACGAGATGGCGCCCAGGAACAAACCCTCGAGGACGGCGTAGCTCAGCACGATCGCCGGGTTGTCCTGCTTGCGACCGAACGTCGCAATCAGCACCATTACCAGACCACCGATCCCGCCGACCATGGCCAGCGGCATCGCCAGGCTGTTGTTCGCCGCGACCAGGAAGTAGGAGACGACCGCGGTCGCCGACAGCGTGGCCAGCGTCAGGCCGGTCTTGGTGACGACATCGTCGATGGTCACCGGACGAGAAGTCCCCGCCTGCGGCTGGTAAGGCTGGGACGGCTGGTAGGGGGCGTATGGGTCGCCCTGGTAGCCCGGCGCGACGCCGGGGCCGAACTGCGCGTATCCGCCCTGCTGCTTCGGCAGCGAGCGGAATACCGGGTTGCTTGTCTCCCGCACCGTCGGATCCTCTCTGAAATGCTGTGGTTTCGAGCTGTGCAAACAGTTACTCAACGTTTGGCGGTCCGCGCGGGTTCCCGCGGAGCTGCTTATCGACCTGGTCCGGATGAAGGTCCGGATAACCATAAACCTTAGACCCGCGGGCACCGCCGAGCGAGTAACGATCTAGATTGCTGGTCAAACTCATGGTCACAGCGGCCAGGGGTGCTTCACGACGAGGGGAGACGTGCGCGTGACTGGCGCCGTGACTGGGGAATCCGACGAGGTCCTGACCCGCGTGGACCACAACGTCGGCTACGTCACACTGAACCGCCCGAAGGCGATCAACTCGCTCAGCCAGACGATGATCGACCTGCTGAGCACGGTCCTGACCCGGTGGGAGCGCGACGACGCGGTGCGTGCGGTGGTGCTCACCGGCGCCGGCGAGCGCGGGTTGTGCGCCGGCGGTGACGTGGTGGCGCTGTATCACTCGGCCCGCAGCGACGGCGCCGAGGCGCGGCGGTTCTGGCGCGACGAGTATCTGCTCAACGGAAAGATCGGCCGCTACGACAAGCCCTACGTCGCGGTGATGGACGGCATCGTGATGGGCGGCGGGGTCGGCGTCAGCGCCCACGCGAACACCCGGGTGGCCACCGACACCTCCAAGGTCGCGATGCCCGAGGTCGGGATCGGCTTCATCCCCGACGTCGGCGGGACCTATCTGTTGTCGCGGGCGCCCGGCAAGCTCGGCCTGCACGCCGCGCTGACCGGTGCACCGTTCGACGGTGCGGACGCCATCGCGCTGGGGTTCGCCGACCACTACGTGCCACACAGCGAACTCGATGCTTTCACCGCCGCGGTCGCCACTGAGGGCGTCGAAGGCGCGCTCGCGCACTACGCCGTCGAACCGCCACCGAGTAAGCTTGCGGCGCAACGTGAATGGATCGACGACTGCTACTCGGGCGACACCGTCGCGGACATCATCGCCGCGTTGCGCGCACACGACGCGGAGCCGGCCCACGACGCCGCGGACCTGATCGCCACCCGCTCCCCCATCGCACTGTCGGTGACCTTCGAGGCGGTACGCCGTGCCGCCGAGCTGGAAACGCTGGAAGATGTTCTGGTGCAGGATTATCGGGTGTCGTCGGCGTCGCTGCGCTCGCACGACTTCGTCGAAGGCATCCGCGCCCAACTGGTCGATAAGGACCGCAACCCGAAGTGGTCCCCGGCGCAACTGGACGAAGTCACCGCAGCCGACGTCGACGCATATTTCGCACCAGTGGACGACGATCTGACGTTCTAGGGAGGCAATCGCATGTCCTACGAAACCATCCTGGTCGAGCGTGATGAACGAGTTGGCATCATCACCCTGAACCGGCCCAAGGCCCTCAATGCGCTGAACAGCCAGGTAATGCACGAAGTCACTGATGCCGCAACAGAACTAGATTCCGACGACGGCATCGGGGCGATCATCATCACCGGTTCGGCCAAGGCGTTCGCCGCGGGCGCCGACATCAAGGAGATGGCCGGACTGTCCTTCGCCGACGCGTTCGGCGCCGACTTCTTCGTCACCTGGGGCAAGTTGGCCGCGGTGCGCACCCCGACGATCGCGGCGGTGGCCGGCTACGCGCTCGGCGGCGGCTGTGAGCTGGCGATGATGTGCGATCTGCTGATCGCTGCCGACACCGCGAAATTCGGTCAGCCGGAGATCAAGCTGGGCGTGATCCCCGGTATGGGCGGCTCGCAACGGCTGACCCGGGCGATCGGCAAAGCCAAGGCGATGGACCTCATCTTGACCGGACGCACCATCGATGCCGCCGAGGCCGAACGCAGCGGACTGGTGTCGCGGGTGGTTCCCGCCGACGACCTGCTGACTGAAGCCAAAGCCGTCGCGACCACCATCTCGCAGCTGTCGCTGTCGGCCACCCGGATGGCCAAGGAAGCCGTCAACCGCGCCTTCGAGTCCACCCTGGCCGAGGGACTTCTCTACGAGCGCAGGCTGTTTCACTCGACCTTTGCCACCGACGACCAATCCGAAGGCATGGCTGCCTTCGTGGAGAAGCGCCCGCCTGACTTCACCCACCGATGAACGGTTCGGCGGCCCTGGCCACCGACGAGGAATCGGCCGACGAGCCGCGCCCTGACGACAAGGATCTGGCCCCACCCCTGGTCCACGGCCGTTGGTGGGTGCGAAATTACACCTACACCGGGACCATGCTGGGCCTGATTTTCGTGTGGTTGTCGCTGACCCCGTCGCTGCTGCCCCGCGGGCCGCTGTTCCAGGGAGTGGTCAGCGGGTCTTCGGGCGCAACCGGATACGGGTTGGGTGTGTTCACCGTGTGGCTGGTCCGCTACATGCGTTCGCAGAACACCACTCCCCCCGCGCCGCCGTGGGCGTGGCCGCCGCTGATCGTGGTCGGCGCGATCGGCGTGGTGGTGATGGCGATCCGATTCCATGTCTGGCAGGACGACGTGCGCGACATGATGGGCGTCGAGCACCTGCAGTGGTACGACTACCCGCTGACCGGCGCGCTGTCGATGGTCGTGTTGTTCACCTTTGTCGAAATCGGCAAGTTCATCCGCTGGATCGTCACTCGCCTGGTGGCACAGGTGGATCGGGTCGCCCCGTTCCGCGTTTCGGCGGCCATCGTGGTGATCGCGCTCACCGCGCTGACGATCACTGTGCTCAACGGCGTGGTGCTCAAGTTCGCGATGCGGTCCATGAACGGCTCGTTCGCCTCGCTCAACAACGAGATGGACCCCGACAGTGCACCGCCGAAGACCAGGCTGCGCTCCGGCGGTCCGGAGTCGCTGGTGTCGTGGGAGTCACTGGGCCATCAGGGCCGGATCTTCGTCCGGGGTGGACCGTCGGTGAAGAAGCTGACCGCATTCAACGGCGTTGCGGCGCTTCAGCCGATCCGGGCGTACGCCGGCCTGAAATCCGCGGCAGACATCGACGCGACCGCCCAACTGGCGGCCCAGGAGCTGCTGCGGACCGGAGGCCTGCAGCGCGCCGTCGTCGCAGTGGGCACCACCACCGGCACCGGGTGGATCAACGAGGCGGAGGCCTCGGCACTGGAATACATGTACAACGGCAACACCGCGATCGTCAGCATGCAGTACTCGTTCCTGCCGAGCTGGCTGTCGTTTCTGGTGGACAAGGAGAACGCCCGGCACGCCGGGCAGGCGTTGTTCGAGGCCGTCGACAAGCTGATCCGGCAGATGCCGGAATTCAAGCGTCCCAAGCTCGTCGTCTTCGGCGAGAGCCTGGGCTCGTTCGGCGGCGAGGCGCCGTTCATGAGCCTCAACAACGTGCTGGCCCGTACCGACGGCGCCCTGTTCAGCGGGCCGACGTTCAACAACACCATCTGGACGCAGCTGACCGCGACGCGGGACCGCGGTTCGCCGGAGTGGTTGCCGATCTTCGACGGCGGTCACAACGTCCGCTTCGTCGCGCGCCCGGAGGACTTGAACCGTCCCAGCCGGGAGTGGAGCAGACCCCGGGTGGTGTATCTGCAGCACGCCTCCGACCCGATCGCCTGGTGGACACCGGACCTGCTGTTCAACAAACCGGACTGGTTGCGCGAGAAGCGTGGCTACGACGTGTTACCCGAGACGCGGTGGATCCCGCTGGTGACGTTCCTGCAGGTGTCGGCGGACATGGCGGTTGCGGTCGACGTTCCCGACGGCCACGGCCACCGTTACGTGGCCAACTGCGCCGACGGCTGGGCCGCGGTGCTGTCGCCGCCGGGGTGGACGCCGGAAAAGACCGAACGGCTACGGCCGATGCTGAACGCCAACGCGATGCCGCTGGGCTCGGGCGACGATCAGGACGCCACCGGTTAGCGGCTGACCGGTTCCAGGTCGCCCAGCACGCCGGCGGCGCTCAGCGCGTGATAGCCGCCGATCACGTCGGTCGCGCGGTGCAGGCCCAGGTCCAGCAGCGCGGCCGCGGCCAGGCTCGAGGTGTAGCCCTCCGAACACAGGATCACCCACTGCACGTCGTCGTCGACGGCTGCGGGGAGCCGGGCGTCGCTGGTCGGGTCCAGGCGCCACTCCAGCACATTGCGTTCGATCACCAGCGCACCGGGCACCTCGCCTTCCCGGGCACGCTGAGCCTGCGGCCGGATGTCGACGAGCAACGCGCCGCCGCGAACCGCCGCGGGCACGTGTTCGGCAGGCAACCGGCGGTATCGGTCCCGGGCCGCGTCCAGCACGGCGTCGATCCGGCTCATCCCGGGCCTTCCGGCTGGTCGGTCAACTCGGTTCGATTGCGGCGCAGCGTGTTTCGCTCGGTCACCTCGTAGTAGGACATCGCCGTCAGCGGCGGCGAGTAGGCGTGCACGCTCAGGGTCGGAGCCGACGCACCGGTGCCGATGTCGACCGGTCCCTCCACCGACCTGGGCGCCCACACCACGTCGTGCACCCAGCCCAGCGGAAATCCCGCCTGGTCGCCGGCCTCGAGCCGACGGCGACGCAATTTCCTTCCGTCCCAACGGAACTCGCTGAGCGCACCGGAGAGCACCGTCAGCGCACCGAGCGAACCGCCGTGGTCGTGCAGTTCGGTGGCGTGCCCGGGAACCCAGCTGATCAACCAGATGTCGAGTTCCTCGTCACCGTGGATGCGGGCGAACCAGCGCTGCTGCTCGGGCACCCCGCCGTCGGGCAGCAGGTGGTCGCAGCGTCCGCTCAGCACGTCGTCGGCGGCCTGATCGGTGGCGTGCAACAGATCGGGCACGCGCAACCGGGTGGGCCCCGGGTAGGGGGCAGTCAGCGTCGGATAGGGCCGGGACAGGGGCTGCAGAACAGGGTGAGCCATGAGAAGAACTCCGGAGTCGAAACGGTCAGGGCAAGCGGCGGCGTCAGGGCCGACAACACTCGCAAAAACCGAACCGCTCCAACACAGGGAAAGTGTTGCATAGATTGGGTGGCGTGCGCCGATCCCGATCTCAGCTGCCCCGGCCGGACGCGACCTGCCGAACGGTCATGATTGCGGCAATTCTGCCGGTGCTGGCCGGCTGCTCGTCCGGTGACCACGGCGGCCACCCCGCTTCCACGTCGGCGCAGTCGTCGGCGGCGACGGGTTCGCTGGCACCCGGTGCGATCGGCGTCTCCCCGGCCGGTGTGACGACCCGCGTGGACGCTCCCGCCGAATCGACTGAGGAAGAGTATTTCCAGGCCTGCCATGCCGCGAAGGTGTGGATGGATGAGCGGTCGACCACCGGTGAGGCGGCCGTCGAGCCGTATCTGCAGATGGTTCAGACGGCTGCGGCCGGGGTTGCCGGCAGCTTCAACAAGCAGTGGAGCGAGTTGGGCCCTGCTCGCCAGGCCGCGGTGATCGTCGCGGCGCAGGCGGCCGCCCGCGGCGAGTGCGGCTGACGGCAGCCTTACCAATTGCGATCAGGGGTGCAAAAAACTATGGCCGGTCCCTCAGCTGCTCGCCCGCGTGCCCGCGTCGCGTTGGCACTGGGCAGCGGCGGCGCCCGCGGCTACGCCCACATCGGAGTGATCCAGGCGCTGCAGGAACGTGACTATGAGATCGCCGGGATCGCCGGTTCCTCGATGGGCGCCCTGGTCGGCGGCGTGCAGGCCGCCGGGCGGCTCGACGAACTCGCCGACTGGGCCAAGTCGCTGACCCAGCGCACCATTCTGCGGCTGCTCGACCCGTCGTTGACGGCGGCGGGGGTGTTGCGGGCCGAGAAGATTCTGGATGCGGTACGCGACATCCTCGGCCCGGTCACCATCGAGGAACTGGACGTCCCCTTCACCGCGGTGGCCACCGATCTGCTGACCGGTAAGTCGGTGTGGTTTCAGCGCGGTCCCGTCGACGAAGCCATCCGCGCGTCGATCGCCATTCCGGGGGTGATCGCACCGCACGAGCTCGACGGCCGCCTGCTCGCCGACGGCGGCATCCTCGACCCGCTGCCGATGGCACCGATCGCAGCGATCAACGCCGACCTGACGATCGCGGTCAGCCTCAACGGAAGTGAGCCGGGCGCCACCCGCGACGCGGAACCGGGGATGACGACCGAATGGATGAACCGCATGGTGCGCAGTACCACCGCGTTGTTCGACATCAGTGCCGCCAAGGCCCTGCTGGACCGGCCCACGGCCCGCGCGGTCCTCGGACGCTTCGGCGCGACCGTGCCGGAGCAGGAGCAGGAGTCGGGGTCGGACTCCGGCGCCGAAGACGACGGGGAGCTGCCCGAGCTGCCCAAGCTCGGCGGCTTCGACGTGATGAATCGGACGATAGACATCGCGCAGTCCGCACTGGCCCGGCACATTCTGGCGACCTATCCGCCGGACGTGCTGATCGAGGTGCCGCGCAGCACCTGCCGCAGTCTGGAATTCCACCGGGCCGTGGAGGTGATCGACGCGGGACGCGCGCTGGCCGACCGGGCACTGGACGACTTCGAGGACGGCGGCGACGACGAGTAGGGGCCCCTGCTCAACGACTCAGGAAGCGCGCGACCGCCCGCGCCTCGCGGCGCCCCTGCGCCCGGCCCGCCGTCGCCGACCCGACCCGGCAGCGCGGATCCAGCGGGTTGGCCCCGAACGCCGCCAGGGATTCCTCGTCGGCGAACACACTGAACGTCGTGCCTGCGAACGCCGCGATCTCGGCGGCCGGCCCGGCACCGAACGGCGACGGGGCATCCGCGGCGGCGGGCACCAGCACCACCACCTCGTCGCAGTCGGCCGCGACATCGACGTTGACCGAGCTGTTCACCCCGCCGTCCATGTAGCGTCGCCCACCGATGGTCACCGGCGGCCACGCCCCCGGCACCGCGCAGCTGGATGCCACCGCATCGACCAGGCCGACACCGGACGCGCGGTCGAAGACCACCAATTCCCCGGTGGCGGTGTCGATTGCGGTGATCCGCAGCGCGCGGTCCGGCCACTCGTGCGACGGCAGGCGCTGGGCGATGACGCCGCGTCGCACGTCCTCGGGCACGGTGTGGGTGCCCAGCGCCACCGAACCGATCCGCTGCAGGCGTTCCCGCTTCGGAATGCCCGGCTCGCGCAGGGCGTCCAGGAACAGTTCGGTGATGGATTCGATGTCGACGCCGGGGTCGATCTCGGCCGACGCCTCACCCGTCTGCCGTTCGAACAACGTGTCCAGGGTGCAACCACTGCTGAGCTGCGCGGCCACCGTCGAGCCGGCGGAGGTGCCGACCAGCACGTCGGATTCCAGCAGCAGCCGCGCCGCATCCGGCGACTCGTCGGCAATCCCACGCAGAATGCCTGTCTCCCAAGCGATTCCCGCTACTCCACCACCAGCCAGGACAAGTGCACGCATAGCTGACTACTCTGCCAGTCGCCGCTATGGGAGGTGCCGCGTGCCCGGCAGGGCGTGCTGGGCACGGAAGACCGGCTGACTCAGATCGTCTCGGCGCACCAGGTTCTTGGGCGGGTCGGGCAGCACCACCGAGCGGCTGATCTGCAGGTCGGCGTCGACGTAGACGAGTTCGCCCGGGTCGAGCAGCCGCCAGCGGGGATCGTCGTCCATCGGTTCGGTCGCGAACACCACCGCCGAGCTGTCGGTCAGCGTCTCGGATCGGGCGTGGATCCTGCTGGTGGACATGTCGAAGTCGGGTTCACCGTCGCGACGACGATCCAGCATGAACAACTGATGCGTCTGCGGGTACCGCAGTGCCCACATCTGGGTGCCCATGCACAGCAGGATGTTGACGGCATAGATCGGCACGTTGGCGGCCAACCAGCTCACCGCATCGACCAAACCCGTTGTCACGTCCCCTTTTCGGGCCCGGATGGCAGCGGTGATCAAGGCGAACACCCGCTCGGAATCGGTCTGGCCCAGCACCAGGTCATAGGTGCCGAGTTCGCGCAGCCGGTCGTCGAGGATGTCCAGACCTTCGATCATGCCGTTGTGCGCGAAAATCCTGCCGTCCTGCAGGAACGGGTGGGTATTGCGCACGTCGAGGGACCCCGTCGTCGCGTACCGGACATGCGCGATGAACGCGGTGCCGGTCAGCTCATGCGCCTCGGTGGCGAACGTCGCGTCCTGCCAGGCCGCGATCGGCTCCTTGTGCAGGTGCGGCCGGCCGCGCTCGTCGAACAGCCCGAGGCCGGTGCCGTCCGGGTTCTTGCGGCTCTGCGCAGCGAGGCTGTCGGGCGCGTCGAGCAACCAGAACGTGGCGGTGACAACTTCCGTCCCGGCGTGCAACCCGAAAAGTCGACACATGGCGGGACTCAGCCCACCAGCTCAGCGGACAGCTTCTCCAGCACCACCCGCGCGTAGCCCTTCCACATCTTGGCGAAGACCGGCAGCAGCGACGCCGCCGTCGCAGACTTGGGGTGCAGCGTCCACTGCCAGCTCACCCGCGTCCCGGTGCCCGCCGGCGTGAACGACCACTTACCGTCGATCGAGCTGACCAGCGCCGAGAGCGGGCCGGTGAGCTGGGAGAGCGTGTAGGCGAACGAGTGCGGCGGGTCCACCGCGGTCAGCTGCTCGCGTACCCGACCGCCGCCCACCATCAGAATGGTGCGGGTCTGGCCGGGCGCGTCCCAGGCGCCCGTTTGATCCCGCACTTCCCTGATCGGCGGGATCACGCCGTACCACTGCGACATCGTCTTCGGCAGCGATATCGGCATCGTCTGCGCGAACGCATCCTCGACGGAGACGGGTATTGCGCGCGACTGTTCGACGGTCACGGACCTGGCCATATCTCTCTCTTCCCGACGGCGAGCGCTCGCGGAGTCCTAGCTGTGCACTTCGGTGACGTCATACTCGCCGTCGGCGTAGCGCGACCGGATGGTCTTTTTGTCGTACTTGCCCACGCTGGTGCGCGGAACCTCCTCGACGAACGTCCACCGTTCCGGCAACCACCAGCGAACGACCTTGTCCGCCAGATACTTTCGCAGCCCGTCGGCACTGACGTCGGCCCCGTCCCGGGCGACGACGACGGCCAGCGGCCGTTCCTGCCAACGCTCATCGGGCACTCCGACGACGGCGGCCTCCACCACATCGGGATGCGCAATGAGGCAGTTCTCCAAGTCGACCGAGGAGATCCACTCGCCACCGGATTTGATGACGTCCTTGGCTCGGTCGGTCAACGTGATGAAGCCCTGTTCGTCGATGCGCCCGACGTCGCCGGTACGCAGCCAACCAGAATCGAACTTGGACTCGTCCTGCCCCCGGTAGTACGAGCCGGTGATCCACGGACCGCGAACTTCCAACTCTCCCACCGCTTCACCATCGTGCGGCAGCGCGTTGCCTTCATCGTCGACGATGCGGGTCTCCACGCCGCAGACCGGTTGACCCTGGGTCACGCGGAAGGCCCAGTGCTGATCGTCGGGGGTCTTGGGCGGCGGCCAGGCCATGGACGCCAACGGCGAGGTCTCGGTCATGCCCCACAATTGGCGGATCTGCACGTTGTGTTTGTCCTCGAAGGTGCGCATCAACGACTCCGGCACCGCCGATCCACCGCACGCCACCCGCCGCAGCGAGGACACGTCATGGTCGGGTTCGCGTTCCAGGTAATGCATGACGTCATTCCAGATCGTCGGCACCGCCCCGGCCAGGGTGGGTCGCAGGGTCTCCACGAGATGAATCAACGACGGCGCGTCCAGGTGCCGGTCGGGCAGCAGCAGATCGGCGCCGGCAGCCAGCGCCGCGTACGGCAGGCCCCAGGCGTTGGCGTGGAACATCGGCACGATGGGCAGCAGCCGGTCGCTGGCACCCACCCCGATCCCGTTGCTGGTACATGCGGCCATCGTGTGCAGGAAGCTCGAACGATGGCTGTACACAACACCTTTGGGATGGCCAGTGGTGCCGCTGGTGTAGCACATGGCGGCCGCGGAGTTTTCGTCGAGTCGCGGCCAGTCGAATTCGGCTGATTCGCCGTCGATCACGTCGCGATAGCGCAGCACCGTCTTGCCGGATTCTTCCAGCGGCGCGATGTCGCCCTCACCGACCGCGATCACGGTGTGCACGGTCTCGAGATCGCCCAGTACCGGGGCGAGCTGCTTGATCAGAGACACATCAACCAGCACCACGCGGTCCTCGGCCTCGTTGGCGACGTAGCTGAGTTGTTCGGCGAACAGTCGAATGTTCAGCGTGTGCAGCACCGCGCCCATCGACGGCACCGCGAGATAGGCCGTCAGATGTTCGGCGTTGTTCCACATGAAGGTGGCCACCCGCTCGTCACCGGTGATACCGATGCGGCGCAACGCATTTGCCAACTGGGCAGCCTGCTGGCCTACCTCGCGATAAGTGGTGCTGCGATAGCCGTCACCGGTTGCGGTGACGACCTCCCGCAGTCCGTGCACACCGCAGCCGTGCCGCATGATCGCGGTGATCGTCAGCGGAAAGTCCTGCATCGTGCTGTACATCGATGTACCGCCTCACGCGTCGCGGCTGAGCATCATGGCCTCCTGCGCGATGCTAGCGCCGAACCGTGCGACGAGGAACGCCCGCCCCGGGCGGGGCTACACCAGCGCCGGGTCGTACTGCAGCACGTCGGGGACGAACAGATCCACCGACCGCTTGCTTTCCAGGGCCGCCGGCTCGACGTCGGAGTGCAGGCTCGCCGCCAGCGGCGTCACCAGGACCACACCGGAGTAGTCGGCGATGTAGAGGTAGCGCCCGTCCCGGCTTTCGGCCACGCAGGACGGCTCGGCCGCGACGTTTACCGAGTCGATGACGTCTTGGGTGAGGGTGCAGAGGATCGTGACGCTGTCATCGCTGACCAGGTAGGCCCGGTCGCCGTCGCCACTGAGGGTGAGCCGGGTCAGGATGCCGGTGACCTCGGTGATCTTGCGGGTGCCGGTGATCTTGGTGGTGCGGGTGTCGACGACGTCGATCACCGCGAAGTCCGGGCCGGTGCTGGCGACGTATGCCAGTGACCCATTGGGACTGATCGCGACGTCGCGCACGGGCAGGCCGGTGCCGATCGTCGCGATCACGGCCGGCGCGTGCGGGTGGGCGTTCCTGCGACGCCAGCGCGAACGGCGTCCGGTTTCTTCCGGCACGCCGGTGTCCACGACCACCAACTGCCCCCCGGCCGGTCCGTTGACCCCGACATACAAGCGGGTGCCGTCGGGACTGAGCCGGACGCAGTCGGTGGTGGTGCCGGGGTCGGTGGCGATGTCGACCACCTGGATGCCGCCGGTCGCGGTGTCCAGCACGGCGATATCGGCGTTGCGGACGCCGTTGCGGCCGATGTACACGTGCTTGCCGTCTGCGCTGACCGCGAGGTCGCTGACGCTGAGCGCAACGGGGTGTGTCTCGATGACGGCGCCGGTGGTCGTGTCGAGGACCTGGATCGCGTCGTAAGCATTCGACACCGTGCTCAGGTAGGCCCGGTCGGTCGCATCGGTGGCGATGACGAAAGGTTCCTCAAGACCGGCGATGGTCTGAACCACCCGGTAGGCGGCGGTGTCGATGACCGAGACACTGTCGCCGCCGTGGTTGGTGACCAGCAGCCGGCTGCCGTCGGGGCTGACGGCGATGTCGCTGATGGGTCCGTCGCTGACCGGAATCTGGACAGCCACTGGCTCGGGAGCGGTCTCCACATCCCGTAGATCGGGGCCGTTCATCTTGCTGTCGAAAATCACGAGGCTCACCTGGCACCGCCTTCAATGTCGATCGTCGGATCTCCCGGATGTACCCCGCGCGACGTTGCACGACATTGGTAACCGGCTCACACGCACCACAACCATTCCGTGCGTTTAACCGACAATTTTAGTCGCATAATTCCGGGTAAATAGAATGTAAAACTATTGGTGTTACCCACGTCACGTCGCGCACTCAGCTTGCCCTCAGGTTCGCAAATTCGCCGACTCGGAAATTCGCTGCTCAGCAAATCGTTTTGCCGTGTTCACGCACGGTTTTACGCGCAGCGGCTAAGTTTTTACCATTATGTGTGGTAACCGTTAAATAAGAATATTCTTATTTAAGCGTCAGCAAAAAGAGGCGCATATCACAGCGCCGGTGGCCGTGTTGTCGCCCGCCCGGGCGCACCCGACTGCGTCGGGTGGTTCCGCTTCGGTGCCGGCTTGCCACGGCGCCAGAGGCCTGCGGCGGTTCAACCGACTCGGAACGAGACCTGCACCGTCTCCGTCGTGGCCGTCGGCTTGGTGGTGTCGACGATCAGGAATTCGCCGCTGTCCTGGGTGCCGTTGGGCAACACCTTGGGTTTGAGCCGAAACGGCGGAGCGTCCGAGGCGATGCCGGCCAACCCGAAGTCGCTGTCGTTGGCGATGACCAACGTGTTCCCCCCGTCGCGGGTGAACAGGCCTTCGACCTTGCTGTGACCGAAGAAGTCACCGTCACCGGACAGCGAGCGCACCAGCGCACCGAGATCGAGCTTGAGAGTCTTTGTGGCAACGGCGATTCCGACGGACTTGAGTTTGGCGACGGCGTCGGTGTCGGTGCCGGCACCGATCAGGGTCTCGATCGGCACCCGGTCGATCAACAAGCCGCCCGCGTCGGCCTGGTACGCGGCGCCGGGCACCGTGGCGCGGGGCCCGACGTCGGTGGCGGTGGCCACGTCGACGAAATAGATCTTCTTGCTGGCTTTCGGGGCGGGTTTGGAGTCACCTTCGTCGATCAGGAAGGTGGTGGCGCTCAGCGCGGTGATCTCCGACACCCCGACCTTCGACTCCCGCGGATTGGCCAGCGGATACAGATACTCGTGCACGATGCTGCGGTCGACGAGGTTGACCGTCACGATGCGGGTCACCGGGACGTCCCTGGCCGAACCCGACAGCCCCGGTGTCTGGATCGCCGACTGCATGACCCCCACCAACGTGTTGCCGTCCGGGGTGAGGGTGAGCCCCTCGAGCCCCTGATTCGGCGTGCGCAGGGACAGCTCCCGCGGCAGGGTGTCGTCGAACGGCGAAAGACGTTCCAGCTCTTTGCCGTTGGCGTCGAAATGAATGATGTAGGGGCCGTATTCCTCGGACACCCAGAAGGTGCCGTCGCGGGTGACGGCCAACCCTTCGGGATCCACGCCGTAGTCCGACGGCGGCAGTGGCACTCCGTCGAGGTCCACCAGCGACTCGCCGGTGCTCGCGTGCGGGTCGATCAGCCCCACCAGCGGGACACCGTCCGAGGCCTGCAGCGGGATGGTCCGCTGGACCGTCGCGACGCCGGCGGAAAGCTTGAGCCTGACGATCTGGGGGTGATAGTCGGGCAGCGGCAACACCTTCTCGCCGGGGCCACGCCCGTCGACGTTGGGTCCGCGGTCGGTGAGTCCGTAGATCTCGTCGGCGCTGCCCGGCACCGCGGCGATGCTGGACCCGTGCGCACTGGCCTTGATCGTCACGCCGCCCATCGTGGCCAGCGGCAGTTGATCTTCGGCGTAGACCTGCACCGCGCGGCTGACGGTGACATCGAGGTGGTCGGTCCCGGTGAAGCCGCGATCCGGCGCGTACACCATGCTCCCGTTGTCGCCGTAGCTGATCTTGCCGTGGGCGGGTTTACCGAACGCGACGGGCGTGGCGCCGCCGGTAGCCGCCAGCATGCGGCCCGGTGCGATGGTCAGCGGCTGTCCCGCGGCCGTGCGGAATTCGGATTTTGCGGTCGACGGTGACCCATGCGAGGAACAGGCCACGACGGTGGCCAGCACCGTCGCGAGCACGATCGACGTTCTCACGCTGTCTGCCATTCGCTGTGCATAGCAAGCCAAGTTGACGCCGCGGTGTACGCAGGCCGGCGTCGCTAGCCCCTCTTGTCCCGCACCTTGTAGGTCGAGGGCCACGACTTTCGGGATTCGTCGCCGGTCAGCGGGGTGCCCATGCCGCCGACCTTGACGGCGTAGGCCTCCTTACCCGGACCCACCTCCCGGTTGGCGTGCTCCTGGGCCAGGAAGTAGAGCTCGTCGATGGTGGCTTCGTCATACGCCACGAACGACGTCTCCCGGGCGACGTCGTCGATCCCGGCGAGCATCCGTTCCGGCAGGAAGCGCGAGATCAAGGCGGCCAACCCCAGCAGCGAGAACGGGATCACCCAGTAGAAGACGAACGACAGCGGGGTCCTGGTGTCCAGGATCGTCGCGTCACCCTCCACGATCGGCGGGATCGCCGATGACACCGTCATGCCGGCGAAGGCAGCGACCCAGACCCAGGTCAGGATGCCGGTGATGCGCCGGAACAGCTCGGTGTTGACGACGTCGGGGGGCTGCTCGGCGGCGGCGAACTCGCGCACGAACGGTTTCCCGATCAGCACACCGGTCAGCGCCACCAGGAAGATCCCGACGTTGCTCAGCGGCTGGATCCAGCGCGTCATGAACGCGTCGCTGACCGCCAGGGTCAACACCGTGAGCGCCACAAAGATTGTGACAGCACCGATTTCGAGCGTCTGCCCGGATTTGCCGGAGGCCCGCCCGACCGCGAACACCGCGACCGCCATCAGCAGCGCGACCGACACGGCGGTGATGAATGGGACGTTACCGACCAGGATCCAGTAGACGATCCACGGCGCAAAGCCATAAAGCATGCCCACGAGGGGTCAGTGTATGGCTGGGCCGGATGCCGTGGCGGCGGGGGCGGCACTGCACGCGACGACGACTGCTACCGTGACCACGCAAACTCGACGTCGAGGAGCCCCGATGGCCAGTGCATTGAACGGCATTCAGCAGAAGCTGCAGCACATCACCGAAGCGGGACGCGCGGTCAAGCGCCTCGCCGACACCGGCATCATCGACCTGCGGGACCTCAATTCGACGGTGCAGGCCGGCAAGCTCACCCGCGTCTACGGACCGCAGGCCACGATGACGATCCTGGGCGGCCGCAGGTATGCGGCGTTGCCCGCGATCGTCGACGAGCGCGGCACTCTGACCTACCGGCAGGTCGACGACCAGTCCTGGGCGCTGGCGCACGGCCTGCAATCCTTCGGCGTCAACGCGGGCTCTGTCGTCGGGCTGCTGTGCCGCGACCATCGGGGACTGGTCATCGCGATGGCCGCCTGCGGCAAGCTCGGCGCCCGCCTCGTGCTGATGAACACCGGGTTCGCCAAACCGCAGTTCGCCGAGGTCTGCAAGCGTGAGAACGTCAAGGTGGTGCTGCACGACAGCGAGTTCCTCGGCCTGCTCGACGCGCTGCCCGCCGACCTGCCGCGGGTGCTGGTCTGGGTCGACGACGACGCGGAAGTGCCCGCGGGGGCGCACACGCTGGACGACATCGTCGCGGCCAACTCCACCGAGCCGCTACCTCCGCCGAGCAAAGCCGGTGGGTCGGTCATCCTGACCAGCGGCACCACCGGGCTCCCCAAGGGCGCGCCGCGCGACACCGTGTCGCCGCTGGCGACCGCGCAGATCGTCGACCGGATCCCGTTCCCCCGCAAGGGAACCATGGTGATCGTCTCGCCGATCTTCCACAGCACCGGGTGGGCCACGTACACCGTGGGCGCCGCCCTGGGCAACAAGGTGGTGACCGCCCGGCGGTTCAAGCCGGAAGCCACCTTGAAACTGATCGCCGAGCACCGCGCCGACATGCTGGTGGCGGTGCCGACCATGCTGCACCGGATCGTCGAACTCGCACCCGACGTCATCGCCAAGTACGACACCTCGTCGTTGAAGGTGATCCTGATTGCCGGATCGGCGCTGAGTCCGGAACTGTCCAACCGGGTGCAGGACACCTTCGGTGACGTCCTCTACAACATGTACGGGTCGACCGAGTGCGCGATTGCGAGCGTCGCCACCCCCGCCGAACTGCGCCAGGCGCCCGGCACCGCCGGCCGGGCCCCGCTGACCTGCGAGGTGGTCCTGTACGACGAGCACGACCGACGTCTCGAAGGCGCGAACCGTCGCGGCCGGATTTTCGTCCGTAACGGGGCGCCGTTCTCCGGCTACACCGACGGTCGCAACAAGCAGATCCTGGACGGCTTCATGTCCAGCGGTGACATGGGTCACTTCGATGAGAACGGCCTGCTGTTCGTCGACGGCCGCGACGACGACATGATCGTCTCCGGCGGGGAGAACGTCTTCCCGCAGGAAGTGGAGAACCTGCTCGAGGAGCGCCCGGATGTCGACGAAGTGGCGGTAGTCGGTGTCGACGACGTGGAGTTCGGAAAGCGGTTGCGCGCCTACATCGTTTCCGAACCCGGTGCCGCCCAGGATGCCGCCGAGATCAAGCAGTACGTGAAGGACAATTTGGCGCGCCACAAGGTGCCGCGCGATGTGGTGTTTGTCACCGAACTACCGCGCAATGCCACCGGCAAGCTGCTACGTCGGGTCCTGGCCGAGATGGACATCGAACCGTCGAGCTGACACACGACAAATCGTCTGTCCCCGGCGCGTTGGATCGGTTAGCGTAGCTGACTCGACGACAACTTCGGATTGGTAAGCGGCAGCGGGGAGCCGACCAGCTTTGGCAACGATCACGAGCTCGACGGGGGTGCGAGCCAGTTCTTGCACGCCCGCGTCGACACGCGCTCGGCTGGGCAGACTCCCGGGAATCGACGGGATACGCGCGCTCGCGGTGAGCGCGGTGGTGCTGTATCACGTCAACCCGGCGTGGCTGCCCGGCGGCTACCTCGGCGTCGACGTGTTTTTCGTGATCAGCGGATTCCTCATCACCCGGCTACTGATCGCCGAACGCGCGGGCTCGGGTCGGATCAGCTTGCGGCAGTTCTGGATTCGTCGGGTCCGGCGCATCTTGTCGCCGCTGCTGCCGATGCTGTTCGCGACCGTGGCGGTCACCGCGCTCGTGGACCGGACGATGTTGCATGCGCTGCGCAACGAAGTGCTGGGCGCGGTGACGTTCACCAGCAACTGGGTGCAGATCAGCGAACACCAGTCCTACTTCACCAGATTCGGGCCACCCTCGTTGCTGCAGCACCTGTGGTCGCTGGCGGTGGAGGAGCAGTTCTACCTGGTGTGGCCCGTGCTCGTCATCGCGGTGCTGTGCTGGTGGGGCCGCAACACCGCGGTCGCGATCGTCGCGGGTGCCGGTGCGCTCGCCGCTGCCGCGGCCATGGCCGTGCTCTATCAACCCGGCACCGATCCGTCGCCGATCTACTACAGCACCGCGACCCACAGCGCCGGCCTTTTCGGCGGTGCGGTGCTGGCCGTGGTGTGGCCGGCCGTCGCGGCGCGCGTGGGTTCGTCTTTCGGCAGCGGCGTGCTGGCCGGCGCGGGCCTGGCCGGGATCGCCATCGGCTACTGGCTGCTGGACGAGGACGGGTCCGCCACCTATCGGGGTGGCATCCTCGCCGTCTCGGCGGCCTGCGCGTTGCTCATCAGCGGCCTGGGCCTCGGCCGCAATTCCGTCGAGCGGCTGCTGTCGCGACCCTCGCTGTGCTGGCTCGGCGCCCGGTCCTACGGCCTGTACCTGTGGCACTGGCCGGTTTTGGTGCTGGGTGATCGCCTGCTGGGGCGCCGGACGCTGCTGGTCGCCGGCGTCGAGATCGCCGCTGCCGTGTTGCTCGCCGCGGCCTCGTACCGATGGATCGAGAAGCCTGTCCTGCGTCTCGGCTACCGCCGCGCGTGGCAGGCCGGCTGGTGCGCGGTGCGCGGCGGCCGCACGGGACGAATCTGGGTGGCAGGTGCGACGGCTGCGGGCGGTGTGTTGGTCCTGGGTGCGCTGGTGTTCGCACCTGCACCGCCGTTGACGGGGCTCGACAAGCAATTGGCCGAGGCGCTCGCCGCGCAACAAGCAGCGGCCGTTGCGGCGCCGGGTGCGCGGCCGCAGGCGCCCGTCGTCGACGCCCCACCTGCGTCCCCGGCGGCAACTGAGTCGGTCGGGCCGCCGCCCGGCGACCAGATCAGCGCGGTGGGCGACTCGGTGATGCTGGCGTCGTCGTTTGCGCTGCGCGACCGGCTACCCGGCATCCGGATCGACGCGGTGACCAACCGCAGCATGCAGGCGGCGCCCGGCATCCTCAGTGCACTCGATGCCGGCGGTGCGCTGCGCCCGGTGGTGTTGCTGGGTCTGGGCAGCAACGGGTCGTTCCCGCGCGACCTGCTCGAGGGCATCGTCGACGAGCTCGGCCCGGAGCGGAAACTGTTCCTGGTCAACCTGTATCTGCAGGACAGACCGTGGACCGACGAGGTCAATCAGACCTTGACCGAGGTGGCGCTCGCGCACCGCGCCAATGTCCGCCTGATCGACTGGCAGAGCGCCGTCAGCGGACACGAAGACCTGCTCTACGCCGACCACGTCCATCCGCAGCCGGGTGCCGGCGCCGACCTCTACGCGCAGACGGTGATCGCCGCCATGAGCGAGAAGCCGGCTCCGCCCGCAGCGCCCGCGGCCGCCCTGGATCCGGTGGTCCCGCCGGTTGGCCGGGCACCGGCCCCGCCGACGCCCACCCCGGCATCGCGCACCCCCGATCACAGCGAGCAACTGCTCCTCACGCTGGTGGCGCTGGCCATGGTGCTCGCCATCCCGATCCTGGTCGCCGTCCGTGCCGCTGTCGGCACCCGGCGTGTCCAGCTGGCCGTGGCGGGCGACGACCGTGCCGCTGCGTCGCACGCACTGTTCGCGCCGCCGACGCGAGCGCGCTCACCACCCCGTGCGACGGCGGATACCACGCCGGTTCGTACGTCAGAGTTCGTAACCACCGCACACCACCCGGACAGGAGTGAGGATGTCTACCCGGACCATCATCGCCGTGATCGGAGTATGCCGGGCTGCCGGCGGCGCGGCCGCTTACTTCTGGCCGACGGCCTTCGCCAGACACGGCAAGATCACCGGGGCAGGCGCCAGCACCGACAGTCGGTATGTCACCCGACTTTTCGGCGCCCGCGACATGGTGATCGGCGCCGCGACCGTGACCGGACCGGCGCAACATACCGCGCTGTGCATGGGAGTCGTGTGCGACGGCATGGACACCGCGTCGGGGTTGCTGGCCGGCCGGGACGGCAAAGACGCCGGCTGGGTACGCGCCGCGTCGGTGCTCACCACAGTCTTCACGCTCGCGGGTTTGGCTGTGGGCGTGCGTAATTCGCGGCCCTAGCCCGAGCAGCGGCTACGGGGACGCGGCACCCGCAGCGTCCTGCAACACCTGCTGCAACTTGTTGAGTGGATCTCCCTCGGTCGGATTGAGCCGACGTGCCGGGGTGTCGCGACTGTCGGGTACCGCGAGGGGCGCGAGCGGCGGCGGCAGGGGCAGTAGCGGCGGCGGCGGTGGCGGTGGCGGCGGTGCCGCCGGCGGCGGGGCGTTCAATGCAGCCTGCTTGGCGGCCAGCCGGCTCGCAGCGTCGTGGCGGATGGCCTGCCGCTGCAGGTTCACGTCGCTGTTCCCGGCAAAGCAACCCTGGGGCGCACCGTCGACGATGGTCAACGCGCTCGCATAGCGTTCTTCGGCGCGGGCCCGGTCCCCCGCCGCCGCGGCCCGATCACCCTGCGTCTCGCGGACCAGTTCGAGGTTCACCCGCACCGGGCAGGAATCGTCGGCATCGGCGCGGGACAGGGCGGCGCTGAAGTGGCGGTCGGCGTCCTCGAGACGGCCGGCGAGCACGGCGGCGGCGCCCGCGGCGAACGGCGCCTTGGCCGGTTCCACGATGTTGGCCACGCCGAGCACCTCCGCATCGGTGCGCACCGCATTCCCGTTCCGGCTCGCGTAATCCGACACAGCCGAATTACCCAGCACGACAACCGATATCAGCTTGACGGCGATCAGCAGCGCCAGCAAGGTCAGCGGTGCCGAACAGATCAGCAACCGTCGCCGCAGCCGCAGCCGGGCCGGCCTCACCATGACACATCCCGTCGGGCGATGCGGCTGCGCCGAAAGTCGCGGACCGATAGATAGATCTCGCCCAGCAGCAGCACCGCTGCCAGCATCGTCAGCAGCCAGTACAGTTCGATCCGGTCGACGGCCGCCGGCCGGATGCCGGTCTGCGGCAGGGTGGGCCGGAAGGGCTGACCGGGTTCCCGGTGTTCATACAGCACGCCGAGCTGCGCAGCGAGTTGCCGCAGCTTTGTTTCGTCGATCGCGGCGCTGCGGCCGTAGCCCAGCACCAGCCCGCCGTCCACCAACCCGCGGGCGAGGTCGAAGTCGGCCTGTGCCGCGGGTGTTCCGCCAGAACCGAAATACAACACCACGTTCCGGGAACCGGGATACTGCTGCGCCGCCTGCAACAGCTGATACCGCAGCACATTTCGGGCCGCACCCGCGGCTACGCCCTGCCCGTCCGGCGTCGGCACGGAACCCAGCGCCGCGATCGTCGGACGCAGGCTCCACACATCCTGCGACAGTGGCCAATCGAGCGAGGCCCGGGAACTGAAGGTGATCAGCGCGTATCGTGCCGCAGGATATTGATCGATCAGCGCCGCCATGTCGTTGTGCATCCCTGTGACGCTGGAGTCCACGGACCGGTCGACGACCAGGAACACGTTGAGATTCGCGCCGGCCGCGCCCGGACCGCGGTGCGTCTCCTCGCCGCGGATTCCCGGGCGGGTGGTCGCCGCAAGGATCAGCAGTACGGCCAACGTCACAGCGCTCCAGCGCAACATTGCGGATCGACGGGTTCCATAGCTCACGCTCAGCACCAACCGGAGTGCCACCGCGCGGGCCAGAACGAGCGCCGCGATCACGACGGCGAGGATCGCCCACGGCAGCACCGGCTGAAACGTCATCGGCGCAACACCAACAACGCCACCGAGAGTGCGGCCGCCGACACCATGGCGATCACCAGCGGCACGACCGGTGCGTCCGGAAAGTCTCCGGTCACCACCGTGCCGTCGGCCAGCCGCGCCGGCGGGGTGTTGGACCGAATCTGGTTGAGAACCTTGGGAATCTCGCTCACCGAGCCCGGTCCCGGCACGAGGTAACGGCCCCCGGTCTGCTGGGTGAGCGCGAGCAGCGAACCGCTCGAGCGCGACGGCGCCGTGTCGATCACGTTGAGCTGGATGCCCGCCCGCTCCACCAGACCGCGCACCCCGTCGGCGGTGAACAGGGCGGCGCGCGGTTCGCCCGCGGCCCGCAGATCGGAGGGGCCGAGGTAGATCACCGACCGTCGCCGCAGGCCGCGTTCCTCGAGCGTCGGGAAGCCCGAGATACACAGCGCCAGAACATCTTCCATACTGGGGGCGTAATCGATGTAGGGCACTGGTGCCGTGAACGACGCCTGACGCGCGCGGGCGAATTCCGCGAACCGCTCGGCGGCGTAGGCGTAGTCGCGTGTCAGCGGCACCAGGCGACGGTTGATCGAGGTCAGTCCGATGCGTTGAGTCTGATACGTCGAGATCTGCCGGGCGAAGTTATCGAGCAGTTCGGCCGTCGCCGCGTCGGGGACGGGTTGGCCGACACACACCATAATGTCCTCGGGATGAGCGGCGTCGAAACCCTGTCCCGCTCCGGTCGGACGGGCCGATGTCCAGGTGGCGGCGCCGAACATGACGGTCAGCAGCAGCAACGTCAGAACGGTCGACAGCGAACGCAGCCGGGCCACCTTCGCGTACTCGGGCAGCCGGGTCAGTCGTGCGACGTTGGCCAGTGGACGCAGCCGGCCGCGGGCAGCGGTCATCGGCAGCAGCGCCGCCAACACCACTGCGGCGATCAAACCGGCCAGGCCGACAGCGGCCACCGGCCACCACCTCACGTCCACGAGCGGATCAACTCCTGCGCCTGGGCGCTCACCTCGGCGACGTCGATCTGGGACTCGGCGTTGAACTGCGCATCACCGAGCCGGATCAGCAACGGCGCCGCCGGTGCCAGCTCGCCGGCGGCGATGGCGTCGACGTGCAGGTACTGGGCCCGGTCGCCGGTCGCTTGGTGCAGGAAGCTGCGGACGGTCCGGCTGATCGCCGCACATGCCGCCGCGGCGGGCAGCCGCCCGGCAACGTGCCTGTCACCGATGCCCCGCACCCGTCGGGCGAACCGGTGACGGATCAGCCGCGCATGCACATGACGCACGAACGGGATCCGCCGCAGCCGCTCCGCAGGCAGCGTCCACACGAAGATGCCCAGATACCAACCTATTACGGCCAGGATCAGCAACACGGCCCAGCACAGCCACCACGATGAGTAGGGCTGCGGGCCAAAGACATGGCGTAACAGGTCATCCGGCACGGGCGGCCGTCTCGGACAGGGCGACGAGTTCGCGCCGGATGTTGTCGCTGCCGGCGATCGTCGCGTGCGCGATCGCGTGACCGGTGAGGAACGCATCGAGGCGGTCCCGGCGAGTTTGCTCGGCACGGCGGTAGGCGGCGACCACCCGCGGGCCGAGGTCGGCGCCGTTCAACACGAATCGTCCGGTGGCGACATCGAATCCGTCGGTGTTGTCCGGACCGACGGCGGGCATGTCCGCCACCATCGCCCACATGATGTCGTGCCGCGCGCTCAGCTCGGCCAGCAGGCTATCGAGCTGATCGTCGACCTCGGGTTCGTCAGACACCACGATGATCAGCATGCTGTGTCGGTAATGCGTTGCGACATAGTCGAGTTGGGCGGTGATGCGGCTGGCGCCGGGGTCGGTCATGGTGTGCTGATACCACCGGTGCAGCAGTCCTTCGATGTGCGGCTCGCCGCGCCGCTGGGGGATGTTCACCGAGCCGCGCCGGTCGCCGTAGACCATGCCGATCTGATCGGAGCGACGCAGGCCGATCAGTCCCACCGCACCCATGGTGTGCGCGGCCACGTCGCGCTTGTACTCCCCACTCGGAGCGAGTGCGGTCATGTTGCGGCCGGCGTCGGCGACGAGCAGGATCTTATGGTGTTTCTCCGAGACGAACCGTTTGATCAGCACGCTGCCCGAACGTGCCGAGGCTTTCCAGTCGATGTCCCGGACGTCGTCGCCGGGGACATACGGGCGCAGGTCGTCGAATTCCATGCTGCGCGTGTGCAACAGGGTGTAGCGGCCGCCTTCGAGTAGGCCGCGGGTGTCAGTGCCGAAGTGCGCCTTGGCCTGGTTGAGATGCTTGCCCACGATGAACCGCCGGCAGCTCAGGGGACCCGGACGGTCCGCATCGCGGCGTCGATCACAGACTCGGCAGTGACGTTGTTGCTGGCCGCTTCGAAGCCGAGGATGAGCCGGTGCCGCAACACCCGGTGGGCGAGCTTGGCGATGTCCTCGGGCAGCACGTGCGCCCGCCCGGCCAGTACCGCCCGCGCCCGCGCCGCCTTGCAGAACGCGATGGTGGCGCGCGGGCTGGCACCGTACTCGACGAGGCGCGCGATCTGCTTGGGCAGCGTCTGCGCCGGGTGACGGGTGACATCCACCAGCTGGCTGGCGTAGAGCATCAGCGCACGGTCCATGTGCACGCGGCGCACCACGTCCTGCAGGCGCAGCACATCCTCCAGATTGACCACCGGCTGGGCGGGCCGCCGCTTATCGTAGAGACCGGCGTCGATCCGCGCCATCATCTCCACCTCTTCCTCCGGAGACGGGTAGCGCACGATCTCTTTGAGCAGAAACCGGTCGGTCTGCGCCTCGGACAGCGGATAGGTGCCCTCCTGGTCGACGGGATTCTGGGTGGCGATCACCAGGAACGGCTCGCTGATGGGGTGCACCTGCCCGCCGATCGTGGTCTGCCGCTCCTCCATCGCCTCCAGCATCGCGCTCTGGGTCTTCGCGCTCGACCGGTTGATCTCGTCGAGCAGCAGGAAGTTGGCGTGCACCGGACCCAGTTGGGTGACGAACGAGCTGGTCGACGAATCGTAGATCTGGGTGCCGATGATGTCGCTCGGCAACAGGTCAGGGGTGCACTGGATGCGCCGGAACCGCCCTTGGACCGAATCGGCGAGCACCTTGGCGGCGGTGGTCTTGGCCAGGCCGGGCACGCTCTCCAGCAGGATGTGGCCACCGGCGAGCAGGCCGATCAGCAGCGATTCCCGCAGGTTGCGCTGCCCGACGATTTTGGCGTCGAACGCCTGTGAGACGGCATCGACGATTGGCCGGATGCTGTCGATTTCGCGTTGATCCGGTTGCGTCCGTGCTGTAGTCATACGCTCGCATTTATACCCGGGCGCCTGGTGTTCACACGTGAGTCGCCTCGCTCCCCGCAGTTCGGGTTGAGCACCACACCCTCGGGTATGCGTGCCGACGTGATGATCGGCACGCACCAGCAACCGGCCGGCAGCCAACTCGGGCCGTTCGGGCGGGTCCTGTTCGCGGTGCTGCTGTCGGCAGGGTGTTCGGCTGATCCTCCGCATCCTGCTGTCGGGTCTGCGCCCCCTGCTGCGGCTGCCGGCACGCTGGTGTCCACACCGGTGGGCGTGCCCGCCGCGCTGGCGCAGGCACCGCTGGACCAACCGCGGCAGGCGCTGGTTCCCGACGGCTGGACGATGTCGGTGTGGGCGCGGGTACCGAAGGCGCGGCTGGAGACCTGGACTCCGGACGGCGCGCTGCTGGTGTCGGTTCCGGCGAGCGGGCAGATCGTCAAGCTGACCCCGAAACCCGGGGCGGCGCCGCACCAATCGACGTTCTTGGATGGGCTGCACCAGCCGCACGGCATGGCGTTCGCCGGCTCGGCGTTGTATGTCGCCGAGAGCGACCGGATCGCTGTCTACGACTATGTCGACGGGCGGGCAGTCCACGCCCGGGTCGTCGCAGGAGGCCTTCCCGACGCGCGCAGCCCCGATTTGCAGGGGGCCTACGCGCATGCGTTGAAGAGCGTGGCCGTGGGACCCGACGGTGCGGTCTACTTCTCGATCGGCTCGACCGCCAACATCTCACCGCAGGATCGCGCGGCCACCCCGCCCAGAGCGACGATCATGCGCGTTGCGCCCGGCGGCGGCCCGGCACAGCCGTTCGCGACCGGCGTGCGCAACGGAACCGGCCTGGCCGTCGCCCCGGACGGTGCCATCTGGACGGCGGTCAACAACCGCGACAATGCACCCGACCCGGCGGGCCATGTCGACGCCGGGTACGTCAACGACCATCCGCCTGAGTCGCTGGCCCGCCTGACGTCGGGCCGGGAGTTGGGCTGGCCGTTCTGCAATCCCGACGGCGGCCCGGCCAACGTGCCGTTCATCCGTGACTTGACGACTAATACAGACGGATCCCGATTGGACTGCGCCGCACTGCCTGCGGTCGAGCAGAGCATGGGCGCGCACTCGGCTCCGCTGGGTCTGGCCTTCACCGCCGGCGTGCTGCCGCAACCATATGCCGACGGCGCGCTGGTCGGTATCCACGGTTCGTGGAACCGGCAGCCGCCGCGAGCGCCGGAGGTGTCATTCTTCCCTTGGCACAACGGCACTCTCGGCAATCAACAGACGCTGGTCGGGGGCTTCCAGAGCGGCGACGGATCGCGGTGGGGCCGCCCGGTGGCCGCGGTAGTCGGACCGGACGGCGCAGTGTACGTCACCGACGACGCCGCCGGCGCCGTCTACCGCGTGGCTCCGCCGGGCCGATAAGTGTTGGGGGCCAGGCAATCAGCGGGTCAGCAACGCCAGGGCCGCCTGTTTGAGCCGGCGCCGCGGCCAGTTCAGCGCGCCGTCGCCGGCCAGGGCGGCCTTGGCCGCGTTGTAGCCGCACATCCCGTGCACGCCGCCACCCGGGTGCGTGCCGGCACTGCCCAGGAATATGTTCTGCACCGGCGTGTGCGGCCCGCCGAATCCGGGTGCGGGACGAAACACCAACTGCTGGAACAATTGTGAGGTACCACCGTTGACAGCGCCGGTGTGCAGGTTCGCATCGCCGGCTTCCAGGTCGGACGGACGTTGAACGGTCTTACCGACCACGCGAGCGGCGAAACCGGGCGCATACTCTTCGAGAACGCGGTCCACGGATTCGGCCAGCTGGTCGGCGGATGCGTCATCGGCGCGGGCACGCGGTAGATGCGTGTAGGCCCAAGCGCTTTCGGTCCCGGCCGGTGACCGACTCGGATCGGACGTGGTCATCTGACCGAACAGCATGAACGGATTCCGCGGCACCGTCCTGGTGTTCAGATCGGCCATCCATCGAACGAGACCGTCGCGATCCGCCCCGACGTGCACGGTGCCCGCCTCGTTGAGGCTCTTCGATCGCCACGGGATCGGCGCGTCGAGGGCATAGTTGACTTTCAGCACCGGTGTGTCCCAGACGAACCGCGACATCGCCGCTGCCACCGCGCTCGGTACCGAGTCTTCGGGCAGCAGCTCGTCGAACAGCATCGGGGCGGACGTATCGGCGATCACCGCGCGCCGCGAGCGCACCGTACTGCCGTCGGTACAGCGCACCGCTGTCGCGCGACCGCCCCGCACCTCGATGGCGTCAACCGTTCGTCCACAACGGATCTGGGCCCCGGCAGCACACGCGCGTGCGACGAGCGCGGCGGTCAGCTGACCCGCTCCCCCGACGGGCACCGGATACCCGCCGTCCTGGGCCAGCATCACCAGCATGTAGCCCATCAGGCCGCTGGCCGGGGCGTCGATGGGCACATCGGCGTGCATGGCGTTGCCCAGAAACAACAGTCGTGCGGCCTCTCCCTCGAACAACTGCTCCACCAGGACGCCGGCAGGCAGCAGCAGTTGATGAACGAACTGCAGCGCCTCCGCCGTCCCCAGGGTGCGCAGCAACCCCACCGCCGGACGAACCGGGGGAAACGGCGCCAGCAGCGCGCCGAGGAACGGTTCCTTGATGCGCTGCCACTGGGCGAAGAGTTCACACCATCGGGCGCCATCCCCGGGGGTACGGCGGTCGAGTTCGGCAGCGGTGCGGTCGATATCGCGATAGATCAGGGGCGCGTCGTCGTCGGCTGCCGAGCTCGGATGGCCAACCACGGCTGGGGCGTGTGACCACCGCAACCCGTGGTCCTCCAGATTGAGGTCACGCAGCCCCGGCGAGGCAACCGACAGCGGATAAAAGGCGCTGTACAGATCGCTGACATAACCCGGGAACAATTCGGCGCTCTTGACCGCGCCGCCCGGCTCCTGCTGAGCCTCGAGCACCACCACGTCCCAGCCCGCGTCGGCCAGGACCGCGGCAGCCACCAATCCGTTGTGCCCGGCGCCGATCACCACGGCGTCCGCGACGGTCATTGACCTTGCTCAGGCTCAGAACGTCGTTCGGCAAGCGCGGACAATCGCGCCAGGCACTCGCGGTTGCGCGGCCACGCGGCGGCCAGGGCCAGCCGCCGCGGGATCAGCCGCAGCGGACCGCCCAGCGGCACCTCGGCCATCTCGATCAGACAACCGCCGCTGTCGGTGTCGGACAGGCGCAACGTGATTCGCGCGCCACCGAAGGGGCGCCCCTTGGCCAACAGCACGAGTTCGGTGACCGGTACGCAGACTTCGACTTCGGTCTCGTCGTTCAACGCCACCGGCCACACCCCGATGGTGTGGTGAATGAGGCTGCCCGGCGAAGGCCAGTTCGGGTCGACGGCACGCATCCGGCTGTTGCCCACGACCCACTGCGAATACGTCCATCCGTCGGCCATCACGTCCCACACCTGGCGGCGCGACGCAGTGGTCTCGCGCCGTACGGTGAGCGCGCTGTCAATTTCGGCAGGTTCTTTCATCGACCGATCACTCCTTCAATGTCCTCCGAGAGGGCTGACGATCAGCCGGTTGGCTGCCGCCTTCCACGAATCGGGCAGCACCATACCGGCTGCGCCCATCGCCTTCGACGACAGAGATGCCGCCACGACCTTCTGCTTGCCCGCCATCAGCGCCCGGTAACCCTGCTCGGCGACGCGGGCCGGATCGTCTTTCGGGATGAACCGCCCGAGCACGGTGTCGAGCATTCCCACCCTGCGGAAAAAATTCGTGTCGGTGGGCCCCGGCATCAGCGCGGTCACCGTCACGCCGGTGTTGCGGAACTCGTCGTGCAGCGCTTCGGCGAAGGACTGGATGAACGACTTCGACGCGTTGTACATCGTCTGATGCGATCCGGGCATCATCGCCACCACCGACGAGGTGAGCAGCATCTTGCCTGCGCCGCGCGTGGCCATTCCGCGCAGCGCCAGCTTGGCCAGCTGGACCGTCGAGCGGACGTTGAGGTCGATCACGTTCATGTCCCGGCTCAGGTCGGTGTCGACGAAAGGTCCGGAGTCGCCGGTGCCGGCGTTGAGCGCAACAACATCAAGGTGACGGCCGTCTTCGGTCGCGTCGCGGTACAGCTGTTCGACTTCGTCCGGTTGGCGGAGATCGACGCGGACCGCCCGCACGTCGACGCCCTTGCTGCTCAATTCTGCGGCGGTGTCGTGAATCCCGTCGTCGTCAGCAGCCAGAACGAGGTCGTACCCGTCGCGGGCGAGGAGCTTCGCCAGCTCGCGGCCGATGCCGCTGGAGGCGCCGGTCACCAGGGCCAGCTGTGCTGTCATGCAGCCGGGCTACCCGGCGGCGGGCCGACCAAACGCTCCGACGTCGGTCGGAGGCTGCGTCAGCCCTATACCGGGAGGGGCGGGCGCGGCGATGCGTGTTGTTCGTAGCGCGTCAGCGACGCCATGCGCGGATACAGGATCGCCGGACCAAGCCACCGCGCGACGAAGCTGCGGAGGGAGGCGGCTTCCGACCGCCCCTGCCTGGGGTCGATCAGCAGGGATTGCACTGTGCGCAACGTCATTTCGGCCAGTTCACCGCGTGCGGCGGCGTCGAAGCCGTGCAGCTTCCAGTCGACGTCGAGGCGATCGAACACCGACAAGCAGAAGGCGATCGCCGTGTCGGAGGTCAGCGAGGTGACGGCCTCCCCCTCCTGTCGCCGGGTCAGCAGGGTCTCCAGCTGCGGATCACCGGAGAGATTCTCCACTCCGAACGAGACGCACTCCACAACAGCGGTGGCCGGGTCCTCGATTCCGCGGGCGTGTGCTACCACCTGGTCGATGAAGCCGTTGACCGCACGCATCGAGCTGGCGATGAGCAGCGCGTCGGCGTTGGGAAAGTAGCGGTACACGGTCTGGCGGGTGACTCCGAGTCTGCGGGCGACGTCGGCAAGGCGTATCCCCGGTCCGCGCTCGGCAACCTCGGCGTCGACCGCCGTCAGAATTCGCGAGATCGCCTCGTCGTCCGACGACGGGGTCGAACCCGCCCAGCCCCGACTACGCATCGGCGGCTACCAGCCTGTCGCTGGTGAACTCGATCGGAAGGGTCGTCGGACCGGTCATCCCGAGCACGGATTTCCACGGCGCCGGACCGGCGCGATGGGGGGCGGGCAGCCGACGGGTGAGGACGATGAGCGCTTCGGCCAGTTCCCGGCGTGCGAGGTTGGCCCCGAGGCAGTAGTGCGCGCCGCCGCCGAAGGTCAGGATGGCGGGAACGTCCTTGCGTGTGATGTCGAAGCGGTCGGCATCGGCGTAGATCGCTGGATCCCGGTTGGCTGCAAAGGTATTGGCGAGTACGAAGGTTCCGGCCGGGAACAGGTAGCCGGCGAACTCGACATCGTCAACGGCGGCTCGGGGCACGATGCAGGCCGCCGGAGAGTGGCGCATGCTCTCTTCGACCGCCTGCATGGCAAGTTCCGGGTGATCGCGCAGCTTCGCCCACTGGTCGGGATGTTCGCAGAGCACCTGGACCGACGCCGCCAGCTGGTTTCGTGTCGTGTCCGTTCCCGCCATCAGGAAGCCGGACACCAGCATGCGGAGCTCGTCGAGGTTGAGCCGGTCGCCGTCGCTTTCGGCTCGGATGAGTTCGGAGAGCAGGTCCTCGGTGAGGTTGTTTCGGCGGGTGGCCACCATGTCGTCGACGTAGGCGTCCAGTTCGCTCCAGGCGCGCATGATCGCGGACTCGTCGAAGTTGGCATCGGGCTGGAAGTTGAGGGCTTTGAAGACCTCCTCGGTCCAGTCCGCGAACAACTGCCAGTCCTCGCGTGGGGCGCCGAGCAGCGCACACATGATCGGAGTGGGGTACCGATACGCAATGTCGGTCACGACGTCGCAGCGTCCGGCGTCCATCACCTGGTCGATGAGCCCGTTCACGACTTCGTGGATCGTGTCCTGCAGACGCGATGTCGCGCGCGGCGTGAACGCCTTGGCGACCAGCTTGCGCAACCGCACATGCGGTGGGCCGTTGAGGCCGAGCAGGCTGTTCGCCATCTTGTCGTACAACGGGCCCGACGTGATGCCCTGGGCCGCCAACGTGATACCCGGTGGCAGGCGGAATCTGTTGTCGCGCAATATTTCCCGGGCGAGATCGTAGGACAGAATTTCCGGGCCGAGGGGGCCGATCGCGATCGGAGCACGCGACTGCGCCGCTCGGACATCCTCGAGAATGTCGTGCGGAGTCGCGGTGAGGCTGTAGTCGAACCGCGGGAGACCGGCGTCGAAGACGTTGGGCGTGGGGCGGTGCGCGTTCATGAGTCTCAACTTCCGTGGGCTGCCCAGACGGGATCAGGTACAGACGTTTATACCTGCAATGTATGACCATCGCCGGGGAACAGTCAACCTTTCGCTCGTCGTTGGCCCTGTAACGAGCACATGGTCATACATCCATTGGATGAACGTCCCGGCGTCGGTGCAGCGCTTACGAAGCCCGCTGAGGACCACTGTCCGGGTGCAGCCTCTGCAGCGGACCACCGGCGACTGTTGATGGCGCAACTGTGCTGTGACCGTTAATGATCGTTACCGCAATTGTGATTGCGCGTTCCTATCGTGGTTTAACGAGAGATCCGGTTTTTCACCTCAACCAACGCCGATCGCCACGTGTAGGGCCTAGGGGGCTGACATGAGTACCGCATTCGCTGATCCAGTCGCAGGTCATGCAGCACACGTACCCGACGATGTCGCCTTGGCGGTCGCCAGACTCAACGCTTTCGCCGGCGGAAGGGAAACCGCCGAGACACGGGCGCGTTGGCAAGTCGACGAAGAAGAGATCTTGCGCGCGTCGATCACGGTGATCTTGATAGCGCTCACGACGGTGATCGCGGTCGCCGTGATCGCGATCCTGACGATGGGTTAGCAGCAGGTACGAACCGCACGCTGGTGCATCAGCGGCTTGAGTCGCTTTCTCTGACAACGCATATCGGGTTGCCGCGTCGTTCGCGACACGTGGCGATGCCGTCGTGGTAGTGACCGATTGCTCGGCTCCCGGGGGCGGACCAACAAATTTGACCTGTCACGGAACGATGCCGTTGCACAACGGATGTGGGCCGTCGGCATTGCCTCCGGTGCTGATGTGGCCGCCACTGCTGACGCTGTACATCGCCTCCTTGCCGAGGAAAAAGGCGTCCATTTCGCTCATCCCGTAGCGGCTCATCAGCATATTCTTCAGCCCTGCGGTGTAGTCGGCCCCGCTCGCAACTGCTTTGCAGGCGAACGTGACCGCTTCAGGACTCCAGTTGCCGCAGACCTCTCCCGTCGCTGTGTCACACACCCAGGTGTGGTGTTCGCGCCAATCACCCTGCTGCCCCTCTGTTCTAGGGGGCGCTGCGCGCAGGGAACTCAGCGTCGGCGCCGTCGACGCGGTCGCAGGAACAGTTGACGCGACGCTTGGACGGGCCTTCTCGTCATGGTGGTCAGCCCACGGTCGCCAGAAGGCCGCACTTCCGACCAGTAACCCGAACACCATCGCGGCGGCCAGCGCCAGCAGTACCTGCGATCGCCTCTGGGGCGCCGATTCAGTCATTGAGGGGCCTCTTGCGTTAGTGCTGTCGGGGACGTCCCACGGTTGGCAACGTCCGGCGTCGTGAACTCTATGGCAAGTCCCAGAATCGGCGAAACAATCTTCGGGTTTCTTGGCGAACTGCGCAGCGGCCCTTCGGCAATTGTTCGATCTTCGAGAACTGTATGACGTGGTCGTCATTTACACTCCGAAGCTATGCCCCCCGCATCTCAGGTGCGGCCCGCCTGGGCCCCCGGTGCCACACTGAGGGCAGTCTGGGTTACCGCCCGGGAGTCATCAGAATGGATCGCCAGCCATACCAACAAGTTACTGATCGCACTCGGATCGACGCTTGACATACCTGGGTGGGAAACACCCCAGGGCGAGCTATGGGCGGGAACGCTAGAAGCGTTGGCAGAGATAGTGATTAAGCACGTAACGGTAGGCACATTCGGCGGCCCGGAACCGGAAAGTGGCTATCGCTTCACCGTATCGGGCACTAACCAGCGACTGCTGCTGCACGTGCACATCTCTGCCGGTGCTAAATCGAGAGGCCGACGGGTCCCTCTACACACCGTCTCCATTGACATCCGTGAGCTGATGTTCGGCGGCGTCACCTCGATCGTTGGTGACACGGTCTGCGCAGCGGTTGCCGAGACGTGGAACCCGTTGGCCCTCAGTCTGTCCGACCTGCTCGTGAACCGCACGGCCAGACGTGGCGGCTGGAAGATCCCCGTCGGCTACCGAACCTGGTTCGACGCACAAGTCGGAACAATCAGTCAGCTGGAGCAAGGACTGACCGCCACCGAATTAGCAGGTGGCACGCTCATCTCAGCGCCCGATGACTGGCCAGCAGAGAAGGTCGTGGCAGCGATGACGTCAACGCTAGCCGCTAGCGGCCTCGACGAGGTGCCCCGCCAGCGAATACCCTCGCGGTAGGCCACCCGGGCCCTCGCCAGGCGTTCAGCCTCCGTCAACCCTTGAACACCATGGCAATAACTTCATTGGAATGCCGCAGCTCCGCTTTTTGCACGAACTCGGCGATGTCTGGTACTGCGTGCGGGATATTCAGCTCAACTACCTGCTCACCGGACGGTCCGCGCTTG
>NZ_JCALCL010000002.1:0-670749 GCF_059812325.1 Mycobacterium sp. NGS61 | reverse complement strand
TTTTCAGGACGTGGTGCCACACCTTGGTCATGTCATCGATCCAGGCCCAATACAGCGACGGGTCCTCCCGAGGCGGCGGCGCCTCATCACACAACTGCTCGAACATACGTTCGATTATACCAAATTATGCTGACTTAGACTTCTGTGATGGCTCGGGACTTCGGTGACGGTTTGCTGGTTTTGGGCGTGGGCCGCGGGGTCGTGTCACCACCAGGACCACTCGAACTGTCACCGATGTCCTGGTAGATAACATCTGACTTAGACTTCCTCGCACAGCGGCGTGCTACGGGGTGAGTCAGGATGGCTCGCTCGTGGCTAATCGACCGCACCGCGTTACCCTGTGCGGATGCCGAAGGTGTTGTCCGTCAACGTAGCTCGCGTCCGAAGCAATCCGGACCCCCGCGCGGCGGCCAAGATCACCGGCATCGACAAGCTGCCCGTCGCCGATGCCGTCGCGGTACGCGCGCCGGGCCCGCTGCGCCGCGGCCTGGTCGGCGACGCCATCGGCAACCAGAAGCTGCACGGCGGCGACGACCAGGCCGTCTACACCTATGCGCGAGAAGACCTGGACGACTGGGAAGCGAAACTCGCCCGCCCCCTCACCGACGGCATGTTCGGCGAAAACCTGACCACCCAGGGCGTCGACCTCACCAATGCGCTGATCGGTGAACGCTGGCGGGTCGGTTCGGACGGGCTGCTGCTGGAGGTCTCCGCCCCCAGAACGCCATGTCGTACGTTCGCGGCCTTCCTCGACCTCAAGCACTGGATCAAGACTTTCACCCAGGCGGGCAAACCCGGTGCTTATCTGCGGGTCATCGAGCCTGGGACGGTACGTGCCGACGACGACATCACCATCGACTACCGACCCGACCACGACGTGACAGTCGGACTGGTCTTCCGCGCGAAGATGACCGAACCAGAACTACTTCCGCAGCTCCTCGACGTGGAGGCGCTCTCGGCCGAACTCAAGACCTATGCGCGCCGGCGTCTGGCAGCGCAGCAGAACTAAGCCGCCGCGCCGGCGTCGTTCGCCGGTAGAATCGGTTGAATGCATGGCGGTACTGCGGACCGGGCTGACGTTGTGCTCGACGTGCAGTCGGGCCGCTCCCGCCTTTATGCCGACGTGGTCGTCGTCGTCGCGGTGCTGGTGACCGCGAACCTGGTTGCGCACTTCACCACGCCCTGGGCCAGTATCGCGACGGTTCCCGCCGCGGCGGTGGGGCTAGTTCTGCTGATTCGTTGGCGGGGTCTGGACTGGGCCGAGCTCGGTCTGGGTCGCGAACACTGGAAATCCGGTATGACCTACGCGCTGGCCGCCGTCGGGCTGGTCGTCTCGGTGATCGCGGTCGGAGTGCTGTTGCCGGCGACTCGGCCGATGTTCCTGAACAACCATTACGCGACCGTCTCCGGCGCGCTGATCGCTTCGATGGTCATCATCCCTTTGCAGACCGTCATTCCCGAGGAACTGGCTTTCCGCGGCGTGCTGCACGGCGCGCTGGACCGGGCCTGGGGATTCCGCGGGGTCGCGATGGCCGGTTCGCTGTTGTTCGGGCTGTGGCACGTGGCGACGTCGCTGGGCCTGACCAGCAACAATGTCGGGTTCACCCGGCTGTTCGGCGGCGGGTTCTTCGGAATGCTGGCAGGTGTGACGATGGCGGTGCTGGCGACCGGCGCCGCCGGATTCGTCTTCAGCTGGCTGCGCCGGCGCAGTGGCAGCCTGATCGCGCCCATCGCGCTGCACTGGTCGCTGAACGGGATGGGCGCGCTGGCCGCGGCCCTGGTCTGGCACCTGTCGACCTGACTCACACCAGCAACACGGCCGCGCCGGCGATGCGACCGGAGCTGAGGTCGGCCAAGGCTAGGTCAGCCTGCCCGAGTGGATATTCCGGCGTGGTGAGGTGAAGCCGATGCTGCGCGGCGAAGGCGAGGAAGGCCCGCGCATCGGCTCGGGTGTTCGAGGTCACCGACCGTAGCTGGCGCTCCTGAAAGAGGTGGCGCTGATAGTTCAGGGCCGGGATGTCAGTGAGATGGATCCCGGCCACCGACAAGGTGCCGCCCCGGTCGAGTGCCGCCAGGGCGGGCAGCACCAGATCTCCGACCGGAGCGAAAAGTATCGCCGCGTCCAGCGGGACGGGCGGGGATTCGTCGGCACCCTGTGCGGAGGCGGCACCCAGCGCCAAGGCCAGCTCGCGCGCTTGTGCGCCGCGGGTCATCACGTGGACTTCGGCGCCCTGCGCCAACGCCACCTGCGCGGTGATGTGGGCGCTGCCGCCGAAACCGTAGAGGCCCAGCCGTCCGCCGGGCGGCAACTCGGCGCGCACCAAAGACCGGTATCCGATGATGCCGGCACACAATAACGGCGCCAGCTCGGTGTCGCGGTAGCCGTCGGGCAGGTGATGGGCAAAAGCTGCCGGCACCGTGGCGTATTCGGCGTAACCGCCGTCGGCATCCCACCCGGTGTAGCGCGATGCGGGGCACAGATTCTCGTCCCCCCGGCGGCAATATTTGCACTCCCCGCAGGTGTGGCGCAGCCAGGCGATACCCACCCGGTCCCCCACTGCGAAGTCACCAGCCACGTCGGAGCCGACCTCGACCACCTCGCCGACCACTTCGTGGCCGGGAGTGACGCGCTCCCGGTGGATGGGCAGATCACCCTCAGTGACGTGTAGGTCGGTGCGGCACACCCCGCACGCCAGGACTGCCACCAGCAGCTCAGCCGGGTCGGGCCGCGGGACGTCGACGGTGACGCGCTCGAGTGGCCTGCTGGGTATCGGCCCGGGTCGGCACACCTGCCAGGCGGCCATCGTGGGCGAATGTGACGCCATCAGTGCACCGCGCCGCGGCCACGCAGTACGCCGGTTACGTCTTGCGCACCATTCCGACGAGCCACAGCAGGATCACCGAGCCGAGGATCGCAGTGAAGAAGGTGAACCACCAACCGCCCGAAGCGGTGTCGAAAGCGAAGCTGAGCAGAAAACCGCCGAGCAACGCTCCGACGACGCCGATCACGATGTTCATCAGGATCCCGGCGCCACCGCCGCGGACGATCTTGCCGGCGATCCAGCCCGCCAGCGCCCCGATGATGATGTAACCGACAACACCCACGCTGGTCAGAGTTGTTGAGCGAGCGAGAAACTCGGTTGTTGCCACAACGTCCATGAGGGGTCTCCTTGCAGTCACTGACAGTCCAGCCCCAATGCCGGACCGTGATGTCGGGTATACCCCGTCTAGATCACGAATTCGACACTAAGCGGGTTGGCTGCGTGGTTCGGCCGGCGCGGGATTCCCCGAGGCCGGAGCCTGGCCGGGAACCTGCGCGGGTGCAGGAGCGCCGGCGTCCGGTGCGGGCGCCCCTGGGACGGGCGCTGCCGGTGCCGGCGCACCCGCAGCCGGTGCCGGCGCCGCCGGCGCACCCGCAGCCGGTGCCGGCGCTGCCGGAGCACCTGCCACTGGAGCCGGCGCTGCCGGAGCACCTGCCGCTGGAGCCGGCGCAGCTGGAGCGGGCGCTGCCGGAGCACCTGCCGCTGGAGCCGGCGCAGCTGGTGCCGGCGCACCGGGGACGGGAGCCGCGGGTGCGGGAGCGCCCGGGGCGGGGGCACCCGCGACACCCTCCGGAGCGGGAGCCGCCGGCGCATTCCAAGGCCGGATCGACTCGGCGAGCACCTTGGCGGCGTTCTTGTCGATCGGGTTATTGGACGTGCCCAGCCACACCACGAACCAGCGCTGCGGCGGGCCGGCCGCGGGGGTGGCGCCCGCGGGGGTGCCGACCACACCGGTCCAGATCTGGCCCACCGGCTTGGCGGCGTCGCTGAACTTCACCTCGTAGTACGACGCGCTGCCCGAGATCCCGTTGGCGTTGAGCGGAATCGTCTCCTGGTTGAGCCGGGTCCCCGGGTACGGCATGAAGAACTCGCCCATGTCCGAGCCGAGTCGAACCGCGGCCTTCGGGTTGGTGGCCTCGGCGCTCGCGTAGAGCTTCTGGTCCAGCCGCCCCAGCACGATCCGGGTGTCGTTGGCCACCGCCGGAGCCTGACCGGGCATCGGCGCCTCCCCGGCCGCCTTGCTCAGCAGCGCGGACCCGTAGTCGAGGTGGGACGCGTCCGACTCCACCCAGCCTGCCGGCACCACGAAGCTGAACCCGCCGACGGCGTTGGTCACCCGCCCAGGCTCAGGCGCAGCGGGGTCAGGCGGCGGCGCCATAGGGTCGGTCGGCGGGACCGCGTTGGGGTCACCGGGCTGCGCGATCGGCGCGGGTGCGCCGGGAGCGGGCGACGCACCGGCACCGGGCGGCGGAGCCGGAGACGCCTGGGCCGACGGGCTCGGCGGCGCCGGCTCCGGGTCGGCGCCCGCGGTTGCCGGCAAAGCAATGGTCACGACGCTGGCGCTGGTGGCCGCGGCGATCGCCAACGACGCCCACAGCCCCTTACGACGGGTCGGGTTCGAGTGCACCTGCTGCATGGCGACGAACCTACCGTGTCAACGCTGCGAAGCAAGGATGGCCCGGCCGGTGTCACCGCAGTTCATTCCCGTCGCCGCCACACCGGATGCAGGGCCACTTCGGCGGCCTTGACGGTGAACCAGACCCGGTCGCCCGTCGTGAGCTGCAATTCTGCAGCCGCCTCGACGGTGATGTCGGCGGCCAGGCCCGGCGCACCATCGGCTTGGTCGGCACCGCGGACCGTCACCGCCGCCCCGCGACTGTCCATTGCGGCGACGACGACTTCGACGATGTTGCGCGGGCTGCCGTGCGGTCTTTCCGCGTACACGGCCACACTCGCGGGCGCGAATACCGCCACCGCAGGCTGACCACCAGAGATCCCGGCCGCCGCACCCGCGGCGCCGTGCCAGATCTGGCCGGACGGGGTGTGTAGCGCACCGTCGGATCGGATCGTTCCGTTGACCAAGTTGACACCGGCGAACCGGGCGCCGAAATGACTGCGCGGGGCGGCCAGGACCTCGGCCACCGTGCCGGCCTCGACGATCCGGCCCGACTCGAGCACCAGCACCCGATCAGCAAGGGCCAGCACATCCAACAGGTCATGAGTGACCACAATGGCCGCACAGCCGCCGCGCACGACCACATCGCGCAACACCGCGCGAACCGAGGCGGCCGCAGCGACGTCAAGACCGGTCAGGGGCTCGTCGAGCAGCAGTATCTCCGGTTCGACGGCCAAGGCACGGGCAATCGCCACGCGCTGCGCCTGCCCGCCAGACAACTGCTGCGGCGTGCGCTCGGCAAGCTCCTCGGCGTGCACCTGGCCCAGCCAGTGCAGTGCCGCACGGTGGTCGCGGGAGCGCCCGAACCGGAACAGCGGGCTCCGACTGCGCGGTCCGAACGCCACGTTCGCGGCGACCGTCAAATGCGGAAACAGCAGCGGATTCGGCAACAGCAGCCCGACTCGGCGGTCGTGTGTGGCCACTTGTATCCCGGCAGCGGTGTCGGTCAGCACCCGGTCGCCAAGTCGCACCAGCCCCGTATCGGGCCGCAGCAAACCCGCGATCACCTGCAGCGCGGTCGACTTCCCGGCGCCGTTGGGACCCAACACCGCCAGCACCTCCCCCGCGGCCACGCCGAATTCCACGTCCAGACAGCGCTCCTTGACCATCGCGCGCAACGCGAGATCGCTCATCGCGCTTCGGCCGCGGTAACCCGGCGGGCACCCAGGCCGAGCACCACCAGGGCGGCGACCGCCACCAACAGCAGTGACAGCGCGACCGCGGCGTCGGGGTCGTCGACCCGGCGCAAATAGATCTCGAGCGGCAACGTTCGGGTGACGCCCTGCAGCGACCCGGCGAAGGTCAGCGTGGCGCCGAACTCGCCCAGCGCCCGGGCGAATGCCAGCACGGCCCCGGACACCAGGCCCGGCAGCAGCAACGGCATGGTGACCCGCCACCAGATCGTGGTGGGTCGCGCACCCAGCGTCGCCGCCACCACCTCGTAGTCGGCTCCGGCGCTACGCGCGGCACCCTCCAGGGAGATCACCAGGAACGGCAATGACACGAAGGCCTGCGCCAGCACCACAGCGGAGGTGCTGAACGCGATGCTGACGCCCGCGGCCTCCAGATACCGTCCCAGCAGGCCGAGCCGTCCGAAGACGTAGAGCAGCGCGATGCCCCCGACGACCGGCGGCAGCACCAGCGGAAGCAGAATCAGCGGTCGCAGCACGCGGACCAGGCGTAGCCGGCTGCGCGCGAGCACCAGCGCCATCGGCACCCCCAGCAGCACACACAACGCGGTGCTCGCCGCCGCGGTCTTCATACTGAGCAGCAGCGCGGTTGCCGACGATTCGCTGCTGATCAGCGACCAGAAGTGCAGCCAGTCCACCTTGAGCGCGATCCCGACCAGCGGCAGGCCGACAAAGACCGTCCCGATCGCGGCGGGCAGGTAGACCCAGCGAGGCAAATCCGTCCCGGCGCGCATCAGGGTTTGACGAAGCCCGCCCGGTCCAGGATCTGCTGCCCTGCCTGGCCGGTCACCGTCGCTGCAAATTTCCGAGCCAGCGCAGGCTGCGATGCGTTCTTCAGCACCGCGACCGAATAGGTGTTCACCGCGCGGGCGGCCTCGGGGAACCGCACCGTCGCCACCTTGCTGCCGGCGTCGAGCGCGTCGGTCACATACACCAACGCGGCGTCGGCCTGTCCGGAGGTGACTTTGTTCAGCGCGTCGGTGACGCTCGGTTCTTCGCTGACCGGGTGCAGTCTGACCCCGCTGATTTCTGCTACCCGGGCGGTGGCGGCGCCGCACGGCACCGGACGCTGACAGACCACCACGTGAAGACCCGGTGCGGCCAGATCGGCAAAAGACTGCACGTGCTTCGGATTGCCCGGTGCGGTCACGATGACCAGCGTGTTGGCGGCGAAGGTGGCCGGATCGGCGGCCGGCAGCCCGGCCTTCGCGACCTTGTCCATCTGTGCGGCATCCGCGGAGGCGAAGACGTCGGCGGTGGCACCCTGGGTCAGCTGAGCGGCCAGGTCGGAAGAACCCCCGAAGTTGAACTTGACGTCGACCCCGGGGTTGTCCGCTCTGAACCGTTCGGCGATCTGAGTGAAGGCCGGGTTCAGCGATGCGGCCGCGAACACCACCAGCGCCCGGTCCCGCGACGGCGACGAGTGGCACCCGGTCAAGCCCACCACCAGCGCCGTCGCCAGGAAGACGGCGGGCAACCCGACACGGCGCATCGCTAGAACGTAGCGCAGCTGAATAGTTACCCGAATCGTCAGCGCGTCGTGGCGGTGTTCGGTTTCGCCGAATAGCTACTGTCCAGTAACATGAATCGGAATTGATGCCGCACAAGGAGGTCTGGCAGTGGAAGTTGTTGTCACTGGCGGCGACACCGATTTGGGGCGCGCGGTAGCCGAGGGGTTCCGCGACGACGGCCATAAAGTGACCCTGGTGGGCGCGCGCGGTAGCGACCTCGAGGTCATTGCCAAGGAACTCGACGTCGACGCGATCGTGTGCGATACCACCGATCCGGCCAGCCTCACCGAGGCGCGCAGCCTGTTCCCCCACCACCTGGACACCATCGTCAACATTCCGGCCCCGACCTGGGACGCCGGCGACCCCCGGGCCTACACGCTGTCCGACACGGCAACGGCATGGCGCAAGGCATTGGACGCGACAGTGCTCTCCGCGGTGCTGACGGTGCAATGTGTCGGTGACCATCTGCGCTCGGGCGGGCACATCATCAGCGTGCTGCCGGAAAACCCGGCCACCGGCAGCGTGGACGCTGCGATCAAAGCAGCGCTCTCCAGCTGGGTCAGCGGCCAGGCCGAGGTGTACGGAACCCGGGGCATCACCGTGAACGCCGTGGCCTGCGGTCGCAGTGTGCAGGCCGGTTACGAGGGTCTTTCGCGCTCACCGGCGCCCGTGGCGGCCGAGATCGCCCGGCTGTCGCTGTTCCTCACCACCCCGGCAGCCCGGCACATCACCGGTCAGACGTTGCACGTGAGCCACGGGGCGCTGGCGCAGTTCGCCTGACACCCGCCGACGGCTACGGTGGACACCGTGGCAATTCGGCTGGGTTTCCAGATTCCCAACTTCTCCTACGGCACGGGCGTAGAAAACCTGTTCCCGACGGTCATCGCGCAAGCGCAGGAAGCCGAAACAGCCGGCTACGACTCGCTTTTCGTGATGGATCACTTCTATCAACTGCCCATGCTCGGGACTCCCGACCAGCCCATGCTGGAGGCCTACACGGCCTTGGGCGCGCTGGCCACCGCCACCGAGCGGCTGCAGCTGGGCACCTTGGTCACGGGCAACACCTACCGCAATCCGGCGCTGCTGGCGAAGGTCATCACCACGCTGGACGTGGTGAGTGGTGGACGGGCGGTGCTGGGCATCGGCACCGGCTGGTTCCAGCTCGAACACGAGCAGCTCGGCTTCGAATTCGGCACCTTCACCGACAGGTTCAACCGCCTCGACGAGGCGCTGCAGATCATCCTGCCGATGATCAAAGGCGAGCGCCCCACCTTCGCCGGAACCTGGTACCAGGCCAACGAGGCCATGGCCAATCCGCGTTTTCGCGATCACATCCCGCTGCTGATCGGCGGCAGCGGCGAGAAGAAGACATTTGCCCTGGCCGCCCGCCATTTCGATCACCTCAACATCATCGCCAGCCTCGACGAGCTGCCGCGCAAGATGGAAGCGCTCAAGGCCCGCTGCGACGAAGCCGGGCGGGACCCGGCGACACTGGAGACCAGCCTCATGTTGACCGTGATCATCGACGAGAACTTCGACCAGTCGCGTGCCAATCCGCGCATGGTCGCCGGCAGTCCGGCGCAGATCGCCGATCAGGTGCAGGACAGGATTCTCGACGTCGGCGTCGGCGGCGTCATCATCAACCTGCCCAACGGGCATGTGCCCGGGATGATCACCACCGCGGCCGAGGCGCTGCGTCCGCTGTTCGGCCTGTAACGCGGATCACCCGCGAATTCGCTGGATGTGGTTTATCGCACAAGCTGGCGACTGGGTTTGTCGACGTGCGTTGACTAGGCTCAGGACGGGTATTAGCTAACCGCAATCGCCCGCCGAGGAGCCCCGTCAGGAGCAGCGAAAAATGAGCCCCCAGCAAGAACTCACAGTTGAACCGCGTCGCCGGCACCGGGTCGTGATCATCGGTTCGGGGTTCGGCGGGCTCAATGCGGCAAAGAAGCTCAAGCGCGCCGATGTCGACATCAAGTTGATCGCCCGCACCACCCACCACCTGTTCCAGCCTTTGCTGTACCAAGTTGCCACCGGCATCATCTCGGAGGGCGAGATCGCACCGCCCACCCGCGTGGTGCTGCGCAAGCAGCGCAACGTGCAGGTGTTGCTGGGCAACGTCACCCACATCGACCTGGCCAACAAGCTGGTCGTCTCCGAACTGCTGGGTCACACCTACGAAACTCCGTACGACAGCCTCATCATCGCGGCCGGTGCCGGTCAGTCCTACTTCGGCAACGACCACTTCGCCGAGTTCGCGCCAGGCATGAAATCCATCGACGATGCGCTGGAATTGCGCGGCCGGATCTTGAGTGCCTTCGAGCAGGCCGAGCGGTCCAGCGACCCGGAGCGACGGGCCAAACTGCTGACCTTCACCGTCGTCGGCGCCGGGCCGACCGGTGTTGAAATGGCCGGACAGATCGCCGAACTGGCCGAATACACCCTCAAGGGCGCATTCCGGCACATCGACTCGACCAAGGCGCGGGTCATCCTGCTCGACGCGGCGCCCGCGGTGTTGCCCCCGATGGGTGAGAAACTCGGCGATCGGGCAGCCGCCCGGTTGCAGAAGCTGGGTGTGGAAATCCAACTCGGCGCCATGGTCACCGACGTGGACCGTAACGGCATCACGGTCCGCGACGCAGACGGCATCGAACGGCGGATCGAATCGGCGTGCAAGGTGTGGTCCGCCGGTGTGCAGGCCAGCCGTTTGGGTCGCGACCTGGCCGAACAGTCAGACGTCGAACTGGACCGGGCCGGCCGGGTCCTGGTGTTGCCCGACCTGTCCATTCCCGGGCACCCCAACGTCTTCGTCGTCGGCGACATGGCCGCCGTGGAGGGTGTCCCGGGGGTGGCGCAGGGGGCCATCCAGGGCGCCAAGTACGTCGCGAACAACATCAAGGCCGAACTCGCCGGCGCCGACCCCGCCGAGCGGGAACCGTTCCAGTACTTCGACAAGGGCTCCATGGCGACGGTGTCGCGGTTCTCCGCGGTGGCCAAGATCGGTCCGCTCGAGTTCAGCGGCTTCATCGCCTGGCTGATCTGGCTGGTGCTGCACCTGGTGTACCTGATCGGGTTCAAGACCAAGATCACCACGCTGCTGTCCTGGACGGTGACGTTCCTGAGCACCCGACGTGGCCAACTCACCATCACCGACCAGCAGGCATTCGCCCGAACGCGCCTCGAACAGCTGGCGGAACTGGCCGCCGAAGCGCAGAACTCCGGCGCGGTCGCGCGGAAAGCCAGCTAGACCTCGAGGTTCTGCAGCCGTACCTGGCCGCGGGCCACGACCCGGTCGTCGTCGTCGGTGATCGTCACCTGCCATAGCTGCTGGCGACGGCCGCGGTGCACGGGCTCGGCTCTGCCGTACACCGTTCCGGACTTGATCGCCCGCAGGAAGTCGGTGTTGTTGTTGACGCCGACCACGTTGCCGCCGCCGTGCTCGGCCAGCCAGGTGTAGGCGGCCACACTCGCCATGCTTTCGATCATCGAGCAGTAAACCCCGCCGTGCACCAGGCCCATCGGCTGCAGCAGGTGCGGTTTCACCTCGAGCTGCGCGCGGGCGCCCTCGGGACTGAGTTCGGTGAACTGCAAACCGAGCTGGTTGTCGAACGGGGCTTGGAAATCGGCGGTACCGGACGCGGATGACACGCCCTTGTGTCTACACCATGGGTAGCTGTGACCGGGTGGATGCGACTGCGTGAGGCTTCCCGGAAATACAGGCGAGCCCCGTGCACCAGGCACGGGGCTCGCCGATCGAGTAGGCCGGGGGTCACTGCAGCCCTCAGGACACTTCCGCGGCCGTTATTCGCTCGACCAGAATTAGCATAGGCAAGGCTGCCCTAATTTCGCAAGCACCGATTGCGTAGTGTTGTCGACGTACCGAGCCGGAAAGATCGTGACGGTTAGGTACGACACTCGGTAGTAAGCCGGAGTACGCTGGTACCAACGCTCAGGAGATGAACTATGGCCAAGCTGACGCGGCTGGGGGATCTGGAACGCGCAGTCATGGATCACTTGTGGTCTATGGCCGAACCCCAGACCGTACGCCAGGTGCACGAGGCATTGTCTGCGCGCCGCGACCTCGCGTACACCACCGTGATGACCGTGTTGCAGCGGTTGGCGAAGAAAAATCTCGTCTCCCAGATTCGCGACGACCGGGCACACCGCTACGCACCTGTGCACGGCCGCGACGAACTGGTCGCCGGGCTGATGGTCGACGCCCTGGCCCAGGCCGAGGACTCCGGCGGCCGCCAGGCCGCCCTGGTGCATTTCGTCGAGCGGGTCGGGGCCGACGAGGCCGATGCGCTGCGGCGCGCCCTGGCCGAACTGGAAGCAAATCACCGCAATTCGCCATCTGCTGGACCTCCGGCCGACGACTAAGGGAGAATTACAGCGTGTCTGCGCTGGCCTTCACCATCCTTGCGGTGCTGCTGGCTGGCCCGACACCGGCTGTGCTGGCGCGTGCGGCCTGGCCGCTGCGCGCTCCCCGGGCCGCCATGGTGCTCTGGCAGGCCGTGGCGCTGGCCGCGGTCCTGTCCACCTTCAGTGCCGGTATCGCGATCGCCAGCCGATTGCTGATGCCCGGCCCGGACGGCCGTCCCACCGCCGGCATCCTGGACGCCGAGGGGCGGCTCGGCTGGCCGCTCTGGGCGGCCTACGTCGCCGTTCTCACGCTGACCGTGCTGGTCGGCGCGCGCTTGATGGTGGCTGTGGTGCGGGTGGCCATTGCAACGCGCCGCCGGCGCGCCCATCACCGGATGGTCGTTGACCTGGTCGGGGTCGGACGCGACTCGGCCCGGTGCACTCAGACCCGCGACCTGCGGGTGCTGGACGTCAAGCAGCCACTGGCCTACTGTCTGCCCGGCGTGCGCAGCCGCGTGGTGGTCAGCGAAGGGGCGTTGAACACCCTCACCGACAGCGAAGTCACCGCCATCCTCACCCACGAGCGGGCCCATCTGCGTGCCCGTCACGACCTGGTCCTGGAGGCATTCACGGCTGTACACGCCGCATTTCCGCGGCTGGTGCGCAGCGCCAACGCTCTGGGCGCAGTGCAGCTGCTCGTCGAACTGCTGGCCGATGACAGCGCGGTACGCGCCACCGGACGCACTCCCCTGGCGCGGGCGCTGGTCGCCTGCGCATCGGGGCGCGCACCGTCGGGTGCGCTGGCTGCCGGCGGCCCGAGCACCGTGGTCCGTGTGCGGCGGCTCTCCGGCCGGCCGAACAGCCTGCTGTTGTCGGTGACGGCCTACCTGGCCGCCGCGGCGGTGCTGGTGGTACCGACCATCGCGCTGGCCGTACCGTGGCTGACAGAGCTACACCGGCTGGTCAGCTTCTGAGCCGAACCCACCCCGGGAGTGCCGCAGGTCCGCTGTGTCACAGTGTGATCCGAATGGCTTGCGGGCGCCCTAGTTCGCCAACCTGGAGAGGCAGGACATGAGTTCATCGGATTCGCCGACCGCGACCGCCCAGATCGGAGTGACCGGCCTGGCGGTGATGGGTTCGAACCTGGCCCGCAACTTCGCCCGGCACGGTTACACCGTGGCGCTGCACAACCGGTCGGTCGCGAAAACCGATGCGCTGCTCAACGAACACGGCTCCGACGGCGAGTTCGTGCGCACCGAGACCATCGCGGAATTCCTTGACGCACTGGAGAAGCCGCGCCGGGTCATCATCATGGTCAAAGCCGGAGAGCCGACCGACGCCGTCATCAACGAACTCGCCGACGCCATGGAAGAAGGCGACATCATCATCGATGGCGGCAACGCCCTCTACACCGACACCATCCGTCGGGAGAAGGCGATTCGCGAACGCGGACTGCACTTCGTCGGCGCCGGCATCTCCGGCGGCGAAGAGGGCGCCCTCAACGGCCCGTCGATCATGCCGGGCGGGCCCGCCGAGTCGTATGAGTCGCTGGGCCCGCTGCTCGAGGAGATTTCCGCCCACGTCGACGGCGTGCCGTGCTGCACGCACATCGGCCCCGACGGCGCCGGTCATTTCGTCAAGATGGTGCACAACGGCATCGAATACTCCGACATGCAGCTGATCGGCGAGGCCTACCAACTGCTGCGCGACGCGCTGGGCAAGTCCGCCGCGGAGATCGCCGACGTCTTCGACGAGTGGAACAAGGGCGATCTGGACAGCTTCCTGGTGGAGATCACCGCCAAGGTGTTGCGCCAGACCGACGCGAAGACCGGCAAGCCGCTGGTCGACGTGATCGTCGACGAGGCCGAGCAGAAAGGTACCGGTCGCTGGACCGTCAAGTCAGCTTTGGACCTCGGGGTACCGGTCACCGGCATCGCTGAGGCGGTGTTCGCCCGGGCGCTGTCCGGGTCGGTGGCCCAGCGCAAGGCGACCACCGGACTGGCTTCGGGGGACCTGGGCGACAAGCCCGGCGACGCAGCGCAATTCATCGAGGACGTCAAGCGGGCCCTGTACGCGTCGAAGATCATCGCCTACGCGCAGGGCTTCAATCAGATCCAGGCCGGCAGCGCCGAATACGACTGGGACCTCACCCCCGGTGACCTGGCCACCATCTGGCGCGGCGGCTGCATCATCCGGGCCAAGTTTCTCAACCGGATCAAAGACGCCTTCGACGACGACCCCGACCTGCCCACGTTGATCGTGGCGCCGTATTTCCGGGACGCGATCGAGGCCGCCATCGACAGTTGGCGGCGCGTGGTGGTGGCTGCCACGCAACTGGGTATCCCGATTCCGGGGTTCTCTTCGGCACTGTCCTATTACGACGGTCTGCGCACCGAACGGCTGCCGGCCGCGCTCACCCAGGGTCTGCGCGACTTCTTCGGGGCGCACACCTACGGACGGACCGACGAGGAGCCCGGCAAGAAGTTCCACACCCTCTGGAGTGGAGACCGAAGCGAAGTACCTGCTTAGCGAGTAACTAAACGATGAGATTTCTCGACGGGCACCGTCCGGCGTTCGACCTGACCTACAACGACGTGTTCATCGTGCCCAATCGGTCCGACGTCGCCTCGCGGTTCGACGTCGACCTGTCCACGGTGGACGGCTCCGGAACCACCATCCCGGTGGTGGTCGCCAACATGACCGCGGTCGCCGGTCGGCGGATGGCCGAGACGGTCGCGCGCCGCGGCGGCATCGTGATTCTGCCGCAGGACCTGCCCATCCCCGCCGTTCAGCAGATGGTGCAGTTCGTCAAGGGCCGTGACCTGGTGCTCGACACCCCGGTGACACTGGCGCCCGACGACTCGGTGTCCGACGCGCTGGCGTTGATCCACAAACGTGCCCACGGTGTCGCGGTGGTGGTCTTCGAGGGTCGCCCGATCGGCGTGGTGCGCGAAGCGTCGTGCGCAGGTGTGGACCGGTTCACCCGGGTGCGCGACGTCGCCGTCACCGACTTCGTCACCGCACCGGAGGGCACCGAACCGCGCAAGATCTTCGACCTGCTCGAACACGCCCCCCTCGACGTCGCGGTGGTGACCGCCGCCGACGGCGCGCTGGCCGGCGTGCTGACCCGCACCGGGGCGATCCGCACCGGCATCTACAGCCCGGCCCTGGACAGTGCGGGCCGGCTGCGGATCGGCGCGGCGGTGGGCATCAACGGCGACGCGGCCACCAAAGCCCGGGCCCTGGCCGAGGCCGGAGTGGACGTGCTGGTCATCGACACCGCGCATGGACATCAGGCCAAGACCATCGAAGCGATCAAGGCGATCGCCGCGCTGGACCTGGGGGTCCCGTTGGCGGCGGGCAATGTGGTGTCCGCACAGGGCACCCGCGACCTGATCGAGGCCGGTGCCGGCATCGTCAAGGTCGGGGTGGGGCCCGGAGCGATGTGCACCACCCGGATGATGACCGGCGTGGGCCGCCCGCAGTTCTCCGCGGTGGTCGAATGTGCCGCTGCGGCAAGACAATTGGGCGGACATGTGTGGGCGGACGGCGGCATCCGGCATCCGCGTGACGTGGCGCTGGCGTTGGCCGCCGGTGCGGCCAACGTGATGATCGGGTCGTGGTTCGCCGGCACGTACGAATCCCCCGGCGACCTGATGCGCGACCGCGACAACCAGCCGTACAAAGAGAGTTACGGCATGGCCTCCAAGCGGGCGGTGGTGGCCCGGACCGGCGCGGACAGCCCGTTCGACCGGGCCCGCAAGGCACTGTTCGAGGAAGGGATCTCGACGTCGCGGATGGGGCTGGACCCGCAGCGCGGCGGGGTCGAGGATCTGATCGACCACATCACCTCCGGCGTACGCAGCACCTGCACCTATGTGGGCGCGGCGAACTTGGAGGAGTTGCACGAGCGAGCCGTGGTCGGCGTGCAATCGGCCGCCGGGTTCGCCGAGGGGCATCCCTTGCCCACCGGCTGGTGATCGGCCTGTGACAAATCCCGGCACTCTGATCAGCGTGCTGGCCATCCTGGGGCTGACCCTGGGGACGGCGATATTCGTCGCGGCGGAATTCTCGTTGACCGCCCTGGACCGCAGCGTCGTCGAGGCCAACGCCCGCAGCGGCGCCACCCGGGACCGCTTCATCCGGCGGGCGCACCGCCGGCTGTCGTTCCAGCTGTCGGGCGCGCAACTGGGCATCTCGGTCACCACGCTGGCCACCGGTTACCTGATCGAGCCGTTGGTGGCCGACCTGCCGCACCCGTGGTTCGACGCGGTGGGAATGCCGGACGAGGTGGCCAACACGGTCACGGTGATCCTGGCGCTGCTGGTGGTCACCTCGGTGTCGATGGTCTTCGGCGAGCTGGTGCCCAAATACCTGGGGGTGGCCCGGCCGCTGCCCACCGCGCGGGCGGTGGTGCTGCCGCAGTGGTTGTTCTCATTCCTGTTCACCCCGGCGATCCGGCTGACCAACGGTGCGGCGAACTGGATCGTGCGTCGACTCGGCATCGAGCCCGCCGAGGAACTACGCTCGGCCCGCACTCCGCAGGAACTGGTCTCGCTGGTGCGCACCTCGGCGCGCAGCGGCTCCCTGGACGACGTCACCGCGGCGTTGATGCACCGCTCGCTGCAGTTCGGTGCCCTGACCGCGGAGGAGCTGATGACACCCCGGTCCAAGATCGTGGCCCTGCAGACCGACGACACCGTTGCCGACCTGGTTGCCGCCGTCGCGGACACCGGCTTCTCCCGATTTCCGGTGGTGCGCGGCGACCTCGACGAGACGGTCGGCATCGTGCACGTCAAACAGGCGTTCGCGGTGCCGGCCGGCAAGCGCGCCCAAACTCTGCTGACCACGGTCGCCAAGCCGGTCCCGGTGGTGCCGTCGACGCTGGACGGCGACGCGGTGATGGCCGAGATACGCGCGAACTCGTTGCAGACTGCGATGGTCGTCGACGAGTACGGCGGCACCGCGGGGATGGTGACCGTGGAGGACCTGATCGAAGAGATCGTCGGCGACGTCCGCGACGAACACGACGACGCCACCCCGGACGTGGTCGCCTCCGGCGACGGCTGGCAGGTCTCCGGCCTGCTGCGCATTGATGAAGTGGAGACGGCCACCGGGTACCGGGCCCCGGAGGGGCCGTACGAGACGATCGGTGGGCTGGTGCTGCGCGAGCTCGGACACATCCCGGAGGCCGGCGAGTCGGTCGAACTGCCCGCGTTGGACCGCGACGGCCTGCCCGATGCCTCGGTGCGCTGGCAGGCCAAGGTGGTCCAACTGGACGGCCGCCGCATCGACCAGGTCAAACTGTGGGAGGTGGGCCAGGTGCCGGATGACCGGCAGGAAGCCGGCTCGCAGCGGGGCACCCTATGAGCTCCCTGCTGGCGGTGCTGCTGGCGATCCTGCTGATCGCCCTCAACGGGTTCTTCGTGGGCGCCGAATTCGCGTTGATCTCGGCCCGCCGCGACCGCCTCGAGGCGCTGGCCGAGCAGGGCCGGGCCAGCGCGGTGACCGTGATCCGGGCCGGTGAACAGTTGCCGGCCATGCTGGCCGGAGCCCAGCTGGGCGTCACAGTGTCCTCACTGCTGCTCGGCCGGATCGCCGAACCGGCGGTCGCTTCGCTGCTGCGCAGCTGGCTGGGGCTGACCGGCATCCCCCCGGCGCTGCTGCACACCCTGGCCTTCGTCATCGCGCTCGCCCTGGTGGTGACCCTGCACGTGTTGCTGGGTGAGATGGTGCCCAAGAACATCGCACTGGCCGGCCCGGAACGCACCGCAATGTTGCTGGTGCCGGCGTATCTGCCTTACGTGCGGCTGGCACGGCCCGTCATCGTGCTCTACAACAAGTGCGCCAACGCGATCCTGCGGTTGTTCGGCGTGGAGCCCAGGGATGAGCTCGACAGCACGGTGTCCACCGTGGAGCTTTCAGAGATGATCGCCGAGTCGCTGTCCGAGGGTCTGCTCGACCAGGAGGAACACGTCCGGCTGACCCGGGCACTGCGGGTCCGCACCCGGGTGGTCGGGGACGTGGCGGTGCCGCTGGCCAGGGTGCACGCGGTGCCGGTCAGCGCGCCCGGATCCGGACCCACCATCGGCGCGATCGAACGGGCGTTGGGCCAGACCGGTTACTCCCGGTTCCCGGTGGTGGACGGCGACGGCAACTACCTCGGTTACCTGCACATCAAGGACGTGTTGGCACTCGGCAGCGATCATCCGGACACCGTGATCGATCTGGCGCTGGTCCGCGCCCTGCCGCGGCTACCCGGATCGTTGAACGTGCCCGATGCGCTGTCCCGGATGCGGCGCAGCAACAGCCACCTGGCGCTGGTGACCGCCGGCGACGGAGCGGTGGTGGCCATGGTCGCGCTGGAGGATCTGGTGGAGGACCTGGTCGGCAACATGCGCGACGACGCGCCCCGCGACTGAGCGGCCGCGGATCGCTCGCTCAGCGCGCCATCACCTGGTCGCGCAGGTCGCCCAGGCTACGCTCGTCGAGTTACCGCTCGGTAGTCTGACACCAGTGAATTGGGTCCAGAACAAGGCTGCGCGAGGGTGTCGAGGGGCCGGCAGTGGCCAGTACGGAGGAGAACGATGACTGATCGGGTTACCGAAGGCAACCTGCGTGTCGCCCGGGTGCTCTACGACTTCGTCAATAACGAGGCGCTGCCCGGCACCGGCATCGACCCGGACAGCTTTTGGGCCGGCGTCGACAAGGTGGTCACCGACCTCACCCCGCGCAACCAGGAACTGCTGGCCATTCGCGACGAGTTGCAGGCCCAGATCGACCGGTGGCACAAGCAGCGGGTGATCGCGCCGCTCGACGGCGAGGCCTACCGCCAGTTCCTCACCGAGATCGGCTACCTGCAGCCCGAACCGGACGACTTCACCATCACCACCTCCGGTGTCGACGACGAGATCACCAGTACCGCGGGCCCGCAGCTGGTGGTCCCGGTGCTCAACGCGCGCTTCGCACTGAACGCCTCCAACGCGCGCTGGGGCTCGCTGTACGACGCGCTGTACGGCACCGACGTCATCTCCGAAGCGGACGGCGCCGAGAAGGGGACGAGCTACAACAAGGTGCGCGGCGACAAGGTCATCGCCTACGCCCGCCAGTTCCTCGACGTCGCCGCGCCGCTGGCGTCGGGCTCCTGGTCGGAGGTGACGGGCCTGAGCATCGAGGACGGCCGGTTGCAGCTCGCCACCGGTTCGGAATCCACCGCACTGGTCAGTCCGGAGAAGTTCGTCGGATATTCCGGCGAACTCGGCTCCCCCAGCTGGTCGGTGCTGCTGGTGAACAACGGCCTGCACGTCGAGATCCTGATCGACCCCGAGTCGCCGGTCGGCCAGACCGATGCCGCCGGCATCAAGGACGTGGTGCTGGAGTCGGCGATCACCACCATCATGGACTTCGAGGACTCGGTGACCGCAGTCGACGCCGACGACAAGGTGCTCGGCTACCGCAACTGGCTCGGCCTGAACAAGGGTGACCTGTCGGAGAAGGTCAGCAAGGGCGGCGAGACGTTCACCCGGACCCTGAACGCCGACCGCACCTACAGCACCCCGGACGGCTCCGGTGAGCTCACCCTGCCCGGCCGCAGCCTGCTGTTCGTCCGCAATGTCGGGCACCTGATGACCAACGACGCTATCGTCGACGCCGACGGCAACGAGATCCCCGAGGGTATCCAGGACGCGTTGTTCACCGGTCTGGCCGCGATCCACGGGCTGCGCACCGGGGACGACAACGGGCCGCTGCAGAACAGCCGGACCGGCTCGGTGTACATCGTCAAGCCCAAGATGCACGGGCCCGACGAGGTCGCGTTCACCTGTGAACTGTTCAGTCGCGTCGAGGACGTCCTCGGACTGCCGCAGGGCACGCTCAAGGTCGGCATCATGGACGAGGAGCGCCGCACCACGGTCAACCTCAAGGCGTGCATCAAAGCGGCCGCCGATCGGGTGGTGTTCATCAACACCGGCTTCCTGGACCGCACCGGCGATGAGATCCACACGTCCATGGAGGCGGGTCCGATGATCCGTAAGGGCGCCATGAAGAACAGCGTGTGGATCAAGGCCTACGAGGACGCCAATGTCGACACCGGCCTGGCCGCGGGCTTCAAGGGCAAGGCCCAGATCGGCAAGGGCATGTGGGCGATGACCGAACTGATGGCCGACATGGTCGAGCAGAAGATCGGCCAGCCCAAGGCCGGCGCCACCACCGCGTGGGTGCCCTCCCCCACGGCCGCCACCCTGCACGCCATGCACTACCACGCGGTGGATGTGTTCGAAGTGCAGAACGAGCTCGAAGGCAAGAAGCGCACCACCATCGACGAGCTGCTGACCATCCCGCTGGCCAAAGAGCTGGCCTGGGCATCCGAGGAGATCCGCGAGGAGGTCGACAACAACTGCCAGTCGATCCTCGGGTACGTGGTGCGCTGGGTCGAACAGGGCGTGGGATGCTCCAAAGTTCCCGACATCCACAACGTGGCCCTGATGGAGGACCGCGCCACCCTGCGCATCTCGAGCCAGTTACTGGCCAATTGGCTGCGCCACGGCGTGATCACCCGCGAGGACGTCCGCGCCAGCCTGGAGCGGATGGCGCCGCTGGTGGACAAGCAGAACGAGGGCGACCGGTCCTACCGGCCGATGGCACCCGACTTCGACGACAGCATCGCCTTCCTGGCCGCCCAGGAGCTGATCTTGTCCGGCGGTCAGCAGCCCAGCGGTTACACCGAGCCGATCCTGCACCGCCGCCGGCGGGAATTTAAGGCCCGCGCGGGTGGGTAGGCACAGCAGACCCGACCCCGAGGATTCGCCGCTCGACGAGGATCTGGCGCCCTTCGACGAGGCCACCGCGGAGGTGGCTGAGGAGACGCCACAGCCCCCGGGATTCGTCGACGACCCGGACGACCGCGGCTACCCGGAGGACGACTACTACGCGCCGTTCTCGGTGCAATCCCAGCCGGAGTTGCGTCCCGAAGATCGTCCAGATCCGCCGTTTCCGCCGGAGACCCCCGCGGACGACTACCCCGACTTCGGCACCCGCCCGACCGATGCGCAGTCGTCGGGCTCGGAGCCGCCGTCGGAACTGCCGGCGACGCCCCCGCCGCCGCTGTTCAGCGCCGGCCAGCGGGGCGTCAACGACTGGCAGGGCGGACACCGCAGCAGCGGCGGGCGGCGCGGGGTGAGCGTCGGCGTGATCGTGGCGCTGGTCAGCGTCGTCGTACTGGTCGCCGGCGTGATCTTGTGGCGCTTTTTCGGCGACGCGCTGTCACACCGGTCCCACACGGCCGCCGCCGGGTGTGTAGGCGGTAAGGACTCGGTCGCCGTGCTCGCCGACCCGACGATCGCCGACCCGGTGAAGGAGTTGGCCGACAGGTTCAACGCGCAGGCGGGCCCGATCGGGGACCGCTGCGTCACGGTGACGGTGAAACCGGCCGGTTCCGACGCCGTCATCAGCGGGTTCATCGGCAAATGGCCGAGCGAGCTCGGCAACCAGCCGGGCCTGTGGATCCCGGGCAGCTCGGTCTCGGCAGCGCGACTGGCCGGGGCCGCGGGCCAGAAGACGATCAGCGACAGCCGGTCGCTGGTGACCTCTCCGGTCGTGCTGGCCGTCCGTCCCGAATTTCAGCCGGTGCTGGCTAAACAGGACTGGGCGGCCCTGCCCGGCCTGCAGTCCAACCCCAACTCGATGGCCGCCCTCAACCAGGCGCCGTGGGGCTCCCTGCGGCTGGCGATGCCGATCGGCGGCAACGGCGACGCGTCGTTCCTGGCCGGTGAGGCGATAGCCGCTGCGTCGGCCCCCGCGGGTGCGCCCCCGACCGCCGGGACCGCCGCGGTGCGCACTCTGATGGCCGGTCAACCCAAACTGGCCGACGACTCGCTGAACGAGGCGTTCACTGCGCTGCTCAAGTCCGGGGATCCGGCGTCCGCGCCGGTGCACGCAGTGGTCACCACCGAGCAGCAGTTGTTCCAGCGCGGTCAGTCGACCCAGGATGCCAAGAGCAAGCTGGCCTCCTGGACCCCGCCCGGACCGGTCCCGGTGGCCGATTACCCGACGGTGCTGCTCAACGGCACGTGGTTGTCGCAGGTCCAGACGACAGCGGCCAGCGCCTTCGCCCGATTCCTGCACAAGCCCGAGCAGCTGGCCAAGCTGGGTAAGGCCGGTTTCCGCGCGAACGACGTCAAACCGCCCAGCAGCCCCGTCACCAGCTTCGCGGCACTGCCCGGCACCCTGTCGGTCGGCGACGAGGCGACACGCGCCACGCTGGCCGACACCATGGCCACACCGTCGGCCGGACTGGCCGCGACGATCATGCTCGACCAGTCACTGCCGGTCGACGACGGCGGCGGCAAGACGCGGCTGGCCAATGTCGTGGCGGCCCTGAACACCAGGATCAAGGCGCTGCCGCCCACCGCGGTGGTGGGACTGTGGACGTTCGACGGTCACGAGGGGCGCTCGGAGGTGGCGGCGGGACCGCTGACCGACCCGGTGAACGGCCAGCCCCGGTCGGCGGCGCTGCAGGCGGCGCTGGACAAGCAATTCTCCTCCGGCGGTGGCGCGGTGTCGTTCACCACGCTGCGCATGATCTATCAGGAAATGCAAGCCAATTACCGCGCCGGGCAACAGAATTCGATCCTGGTAATCACCGCGGGACCGCACACCGACCAGTCCCTGGATGGACCTGGCTTGCAGGAGTTCATCCGGTCCAGCGCGGACCCGGCCCGGCCTATCGCAGTCAACGTCATCGACTTCGGTGGCGACCCGGATCGCGCCACCTGGGAAGCCGTCGCCAAACTCAGCGGCGGCAATTACCAGAATTTGGCCACCTCGGCCGGCCCGGAACTGGCCACCGCGGTCAACGACTTCCTGAGCTGAACGCTTCTCACCGGGTGACCGGCTCCGGTGCCTCGCCGAACCGGGCCAACACCATCGTCGCGGAGACCGCGACGGCGAAGCCCAGGATGACCACCCAGCCCAGGCCGGGGCGGGCGCTGTCGCCCAGCCATACCACCCCGACGAGCGCGGGCGCGATCGTCTCGCCGACGACCATCGCCGCCACCGTCGTGGTCACGGACCCGCGTTGCAGCGCGGAGGTGAGCAACAGGAACGCGACCAGGCCACCGGCACCCGCCGCGTACAGCGCCGGGTTCGCGTAGAACGCGAGCTTGGTCGGGTTGGTCACCTCGATCAGCCGCACCCCGACCTCGACGACGCCGAACCCGGTGCCGGCGCCGAAGCCGAGCACCAGCGACCGTGCCCGGTCGCCCAACCGGCTGGTCAGCGCGCCCCCGAGCAGCACCACCGCGACCACCACCAGCAGCGCCCAGCCGAGCCCGGCGGGGGCGCGCCGATAGTGCCCCGGCCCGGCCGCGAGCGCCAGCATCGCGAGGCTGACGCAGACCACGCCGACGGCTGTCCACTCGACCGGCGACAGCCGCGCGGACAGCATCCACGCCGCGACGATGCCGGTCACTGCGATCGAGGCGGCCAGTGCCGCGGCCACCACATAGATCGGCACCAGCCGCAGTGCCGCCACCTGCAGCAGAAAGCCCAGACCGTCCAACCCGATACCGGCGAGATAGCGCCACTGCCGCAGGGCGCGAAGCACCAGCATCGCGTCCACCCCGGAGTTGCCGCCGGGTTCGACGGCCCGGGTCGCTGCGGCCTGCAGCACCGTCGCCGAGCCGTAACACACCGAACAACCGAGCGCGAGCAGGAAACCGATCAGCACCCCTCGACACTACGAGGACATACCATCGGTTGCTGACGCAAGGAGGGTGATGACGATCAACTTCACGCCGGATCCAGCGCTGTACCCGTTCGAGTCGCGCTGGTTCGACAGCTCCCGGGGTCGGATCCACTACCTCGACGAAGGGGACGGCCCACCGATCCTGTTCTGCCACGGCAACCCGACCTGGAGCTTTCTCTACCGGGACATCGTGGTGGCGCTGCGGGACCGGTTCCGCTGCATCGCACCGGACTACCTCGGTTTCGGGCTGTCCGAGCGCCCGCCCGGATTCGGCTACCGGATCGAGGAGCATGCCGGGGTGGTCGGCGAACTCGTCGACCATCTCGGCCTGGACGGCTTTGTGACCATGGGTCAGGACTGGGGCGGCCCGATCGGCATGGCGGCCGCGGTCGACCGGGCCGACCGGGTGCGCGGCGTGGTGCTGGGCAACACCTGGTTCTGGCCCACCGACGTGCTCAGCACCAAGATCTTCTCCCGGGTGATGTCGAGTCCGCCGCTGCAGTATGCGATCCTGCAGCGCAACTTCTTCGTCGAGCGGCTCATCCCGGCGGGCACCCAGCGCCGGCCCGACGCCGCGGTGATGCAGCACTATCGCGCCGTGCAGCCCGACGCCGCCGCGCGGGTGGGCGTCGCCCGCATGCCCAAGGAGATCCTGGCCGCCGAACCGCTGCTGCAGCGGCTGGCGCGCGAGGTGCCGGCCCGGCTGGGCGGCAAACCCGCACTGCTGATCTGGGGCATGAAGGACTTCGCCTTCCGGCCGGGGCCGTCGCTGCCCCGGATGACGGCGGCGTTCCCCGATCACGTGCTGGTCGAGCTGCCGGCGGCCAAGCACTACATCCAGGAAGATGCGCCGCAGCGGATCGCGGCGGCCATCGTGGAACGCTTCGGTTAGGCGAACGCCTCGATCGGCGGGCAGGAGCAGACCAGGTTGCGGTCGCCGTAGGCGCCGTCGATGCGCCGCACCGGCGGCCACACCTTGGGCCGGAACGCCTTGCCCAGCGGGTACGCCGCCTCTTCGCGGGTGTAGGGGTGGTCCCAGTCGGAGGCCACCAGGCATTCGGCGGTGTGCGGGGCGCCGCGCAGCGGATTGTCGTCCACCGGCCACTCCCCTCTGCCGACCCGGTCGATCTCCCCGCGGATACCGATCATCGCCTCACAGAACGCGTCGACCTCGGCCAGGTTCTCGCTTTCGGTCGGCTCCACCATCAGGGTGCCGGCCACCGGGAAACTCATGGTCGGTGCGTGAAAACCGTAGTCCGCCAACCGTTTGGCGACGTCGTCGACGGTCACGCCGGTGGCCTTGGTGATGCCGCGCAGGTCCAGGATGCATTCGTGGGCGACCATGCCGTTCTCCCCGGTGTAGAGCACCGGGAAGTACTCGTCGAGCCGGCGGGCGATGTAGTTCGCCGACGCGATCGCGGTCAATGACGCTGCCCGCAGCCCGTCGCCGCCCATCATCCGGATGTAGGCCCAGCTGATCGGCAGAATCGAGGCCGACCCGTACGGCGCCGACGACACCGGATGCCCCTGGGGAAGTTCCGGAGCGTACGGGTGACCCGGCAGGAAGTCCGCCAGGTGTGCGCGGACCGCGACCGGACCCACGCCGGGACCGCCCCCGCCGTGCGGAATGCAGAACGTCTTGTGCAGGTTCAGATGGCTGACATCACCGCCGAACCTGCCCGGCCGGGCCAGGCCGACCAGCGCGTTGAGGTTGGCGCCGTCGACGTAGACCTGGCCGCCGGCGTCGTGCACGGCCGCGCAGATCTCGGCGATGTCGTGCTCGTAGACGCCGTGCGTGGACGGGTAGGTGATCATCAACGCCGACAACCGCTCGGCGTGTTCGCTCACCTTGGCGCGCAGATCGTCGAGGTCGACGTCGCCGTTCTCGTGGCAGCCCACCACGACCACCCGCATCCCGGCCAGCGCGGCCGAGGCGGCGTTGGTGCCGTGCGCGCTGGACGGAATCAGACAGATGTCGCGGTGCGGCTCGCCGCGGCTGGCGTGGTAGTCGTGAATGGCCAGCAGGCCGGCGTACTCGCCCTGCGAACCCGCGTTGGGCTGCAGCGACACGGCGTCGTAGCCGGTGATGTCCACCAGCCAGCTCTCCAGGTCGGCGATCAGCCGGCGCAACCCTGGGGTGTCGGAGGCCGGGGCGAAGGGATGCTGACGCCCGAATTCCGGCCAGGTGATCGGCTCCATCTCGGCGGCGGCGTTCAGTTTCATGGTGCATGAGCCGAGCGGGATCATGCTGCGGTCCAGGGCGATGTCCTTGTCCGCCAGGGTGCGCAGGTAGCGCATCATCGACGTCTCGGTGCGGTATTCGCTGAATGCGGGGTGGGTCAGGAAATCCGAGGTGCGCGTGCCGATGTCGGTCCCGGCTGATGGCCGGGCCGACACGCCGAGCGCCGCCAGCACCACGGCCACCTGCGTGTCGGTGGTGGCTTCGTCGCACGCTATCGACACGTGGTCGGCGTCCACCCGCCACAGGTTGATGCCGTCGGCTTTAGCCGCGGCCACCACCTGCTCGGCACGGCCGGGTACCCGGGCCAGCACCGTGTCGAAGTAGGTGTCGTGCACCAGCGCGGCACCCAGGGCCGCGGCGATGGTGTCGGCGTGGGCGTGCACCCGCCGCGCGATTGCGGTCAGGCCCTCGGCGCCGTGGTAGCTGGCGTACATGGCGGCCATCACCGCCAGCAGCACCTGTGCGGTACAGATGTTGCTGGTCGCCTTATCGCGGCGGATGTGCTGTTCGCGGGTCTGCAGCGCCAGGCGGTACGCGACGTCGCCGTCGGCGTCCACCGACACCCCGACCAGCCGTCCGGGCAGCTGCCGGGCGTGCTTGGTGTGCACCGTCAGGTATCCGGCGTGTGGGCCGCCGAATCCCATTGGCACGCCGAACCGTTGGGTGGTGCCGAACGCGACGTCGGCGCCGATCTCGCCGGGCGGCGTCAATAAAGTCAGCGCCAGCAGGTCAGCGCCGACGGCCACCAGCGCTCCGCGGTCATGGGCCTGCGTGACCAGGGCGCTCCAATCGGTGACCCGGCCGCTGGCTCCCGGCAGTTGCGCGATGACGCCGAAGAACTCCCCGTCGGGCAGGCCGTCGCGCAGGTCCGCCGTCACGATCTCGATGCCCAACGGCTTGGCCCGGGTGGCCAGTATCGCCGCGGTCTGGTCGAACACGTCGGTGTCCACGGCCAGGCGGTTGGACTGACCCCGGAAGGCCCGGTGCATCAACGTCATCGCCTCGGCCGCCGCGGTGCCCTCGTCGAGCATCGACGCGTTGGCGATCTCGAGCCCGGTGAGGTCGGTGACCATGGTCTGAAAGTTCAGCAGCGCTTCCAGCCGGCCCTGGCTGATCTCCGGCTGGTACGGCGTATAGGCCGTGTACCAGGCCGGATTCTCCAAGATGTTGCGCAGCAGCACCGGCGGGGTGAACGTGTCGTAATAGCCCTGCCCGATCATCGACACCGCGACGGTGTTGCTGTCTGCCAGCGCTCGCAACTCAGCGAGCGCCTCCGACTCGGTGGCCGCGGCCGGCAGCCGATCCAGTCCCGGGGCAGCGCCCGATTCGCTCAGCTTGTCCAGGATGCCGGACGGGACCGCCTTGGCGGCCAGCTCGTCGAGCGAGTCGACACCGATGACGGCGAGCATGGTGGCGACGGCGTCGCCGTCCGGGCCGATGTGCCGGTCTGCGAAGGTTTGGTGGAGCACAGCGGGAATCTCCTGACATGGGGGACGCGACCAAGGTCCTCCCCCTCTGTCCTCACCCGAGTGCCGGGCGCCTGAGAGATTCGGCGGCTACGCCTTTCCCCATCGGCGGGTGTGGGGGTGGATCCCGCACCGCTTTCCAGAGGCATCGTTGTCTGGCGCGGTCCGGGTGCCTGAGAGGTTGACGGAGAGGTGTTGCTCCTTCGGCGTCTGTAGCTGGCGGCCACAGAGCTCTCCCGCGCGAGAGCGATGCGGGTACCAGTTTACTGCGCGCGGTTTGAGCGCGTCAGCCGATCTTGCGGTCGCGGTGTTTGCGCCGCGAAGCCAGCTCGTCCTCGGGGGCGGCGATCGACTCGCCGCCGTCGGCGCGCTCGCCGGGGAAGTCGGCGATCACGCCGGTCAACTCGCGCATCGCACCCGAGACGGCGATCCCGAACACGCCCTGGCCGCCCTGCAGCAGGTCGACGACCTCTTCGGCCGAGGTGCATTCGTAGACGCTGGTGCCGTCGGAGAACAAGGTGATGTTGGCCAGATCCTGCACGCCGCGCTGCCGCAGATGGTCGACCGCGACGCGGATGTTGTGCAGCGAGATCCCGGTGTCCAGCAGACGCTTGACGATCTTGAGGACCAGGATGTCCTTGAACGAATAGAGCCGCTGGCTGCCGGATCCGGCCGCGCTGCGGATCGAGGGCACCACCAGCGAGGTACGTGCCCAGTAGTCCAGCTGGCGGTAGGTGATGCCGGCGATCTGGCAGGCACTCGGCCCACGGTAGCCCACCAACTCGTCCGGCACGGAGTCGTCGGGGAACAGTCCGGGCTGCACCGGTTCGCCGGCCACCACCGGCTTGGATCCGGTAGCCGGGTGATCGGCAAGGTCAAGCTGTCCTTGACGTGGCTGCTCGCTCACGGTGCATCCTCTCGCCGATCGCGCTGGTGGTTCAAAGCTGCGTCACTGACTGCCCCAACAGCCACGTTATTCTCAGGCCCGAGTGTGCTAGAGCATACGCCGTTCGGTGGCTGCCGTGCTGTGGGTCCATCATCAACTCGTCATCAAAGTATGGCGGCCGCCCGAAGGACTGAGTGATATCCGGCAGGCGTGTCGACAATCCGTTGTGTGATATGAGACGCATCCGTGATCTCGGGCGGGTACCCGATCACGTCGCCTTGAAATCGTCGGGCGACACGCTGTCGAGAAACTCTTTGAATTTCTCCACCTCGTCCTCGCGGACGGGGCTGCCGCCCTCTTCGTCGCTTTCATCCGGAATCAGCAGACCGGCTTGGGCGAGCACCGACTCCTCGACATAGATCGGCACGTTGACGCGCAGGGCGATCGCCACCGAGTCCGACGGCCGGGCCGACACCTTGATGTCCCCGTCGAAGATCAAGTCCGCGTAGAAGGTGCCTTCCTGCAGATCGACGATGCGTACCTCTTTGAGCGAATGCCCAAGCGCGGCAATCAAATCCCTGATCAGGTCATGGGTGAGCGGGCGCGGGGGTTCGACACCCTGTTGCTCCAGGGCGATCGCGGCGGCCTCCGACTGACCGATCCAGATCGGCAGGTACCGGTCACCGTTCGTCTCGCGCAGCAGCAGCACCGGCTGATTCTGCGGCTGCTCGACACGAATGCCGACAACACGAACTTCACCCATCTGTGTCTGCCCTCCGCACGCCGCTGCCGTCGAAGGTGAAGTCTAGTCCTCAGCGATGCAGTACGTCGCGAACGGCCGACTTGATCAGCGAGGTGTGCAGCGTGATCGCCAGTGCGGCGACTTCGCGCGCCAGCTCGTCGGCCCGGTCCCGCGCGCCGGCTTTGCCCGCCTTGACCAGCGGCCCGGCGATCTGGGCGATCAGGTCCGACTGCCGGTCCGCCGCGGAGCGGAACGCACGCAGATGCCTTGGCTCCACGCCGTAATCGGCGAGCGCACGCGCACACTGCAGAATCACCACCGCGTGCTCGTCGAAGAATCCGCCTGGGCCGGTGGTGATGACCCCCGCCTTCAGCAGGGCGGTCAGGGTGCCCTCGTCGACGCCCGAACGGTCCAGCAGATCGTCGCGACTGAGCCGGACGGCGGTGGGTGAGACCGCGGCCGGCTCCGGGCCCGAGTCGGTGCCATCGCCCGCCACCGACACCAATCGCGGTACCGCGTAAGGAGATCCGACCGCCGGCAGCTCCCCGTCGGGCTGGGCGTCGAGCTGTGCCCGGATCACCTTCAGCGGCAGGTAATGGTCGCGCTGGGCGGTCAGGATGAAGCGCAGCCGCGCGCAGTCGTAGGCGGTGAATCTCCGATAACCCGACGCCGCGCGTTGCGGCGTCACCAGCCCCTCGGCCTCCAGGAAACGAATCTTGGAGATGGTGACATCGGGGAAGTCCGGTCGCAGCAGGTCCAGGACCGCCCCGATCGACATCCCGGAAAGTGCCGGGCTATCGGGTGCGCTCACTAGCCGCCGGATCCCCCGTCGTCGTCACCCTTGGGTCCGGTCAAGAAGACCAGCCGGAACTTGCCGATCTGAACTTCGTCACCGTTGGCCAGCACCGCGGAATCCACCGGTTCACGATTCACGTAGGTGCCGTTGAGGCTGCCGACGTCGACGACGTTGAATTCCGAGCTTTCCAAGCGGAATTCGGCATGGCGACGGCTCACCGTGACGTCATCGAGAAAGATGTCGCTGTCGGGATGCCGGCCGGCGGACGTGATGGCCTGGTCCAGCAGGAACCGGGACCCGGCGTTGGGCCCGCGTTTGACGACCAGCAACGCCGACCCGGCCGGGAGCCCCTCCACGCCCGACACCGAACTCTCGGTACCCGCCTGCGCGGGTGCGTCCAGTTCGTTGAGGAAGTCGGCGCGGAAGACCGAGGTGGTCTCCACCGTGACTTCGTCACTCTGCTCGTTATCCGTCACCCGCTGCTCCTCACTGGCCGCTGTGGCGTCCATATGCCGGCGTAGTACGGGCCGTAGCTCGGCCCGCTTCCCACTCGCATTTACCGCTTGTACTGCTGTCTACCGCTTCACGTCCGTGCTGCCTTGACCGTACCGCGCACAGGTTGTCGATGTGGCAACCACCTGCAGGATCGTAAGCCCCGCACCCCGGCTTGTTCTACATCCGGCGCGCGACCCGCGATCCGCCCCGAAACTGGGAGGTTAGCAACCGTCATTCGGCCAGCGTGCCGCGGTAGGCCTCAGCGTCGAGCAGACCGGCGATAGCCGAGTCCAGGGCGGCGACGTCGGCGCTGCCCACCTGGAGTTCCAGCAGCCAGCCGGCGCCGTACGGGTCGGAATTCAGCAGCTGCGGCGTGCCGTCCACATCGCCGTTGACCGCAGACACGGTGCCCGACACCGGCGCATACAGATCGGACACGGATTTGGTGGATTCCACCTCACCGAACGAATCTCCGGCGCGCAGTTCGGTGCCCACGTCCGGCAGCTGGACGAAAACCACGTCACCCAGTGCCGACTGCGCGAAATCGGTGATCCCGACCCGCACGGTGTCTTCCCCGCTGCGGCGCACCCATTCGTGTTCGGCGGTGTAGTGCAGATCGGAGGGGATATCGGTCACGGTGATCCTGTTCTGGTCGATGGCCGGGGCTGCTTCACTTGACGGGCTGAGCGTATTGGCGCGTTTTCGGTGGCCGCAAGGTGGTCACCTCGACGTGGTCGGACTGCTGCACCGACATCCGTCCGCCGACGCGTTTGACGCTGTCCTCCGCACCGCCAGGAATGTTCATCGCCGCCGCCAGTGTCGGCGGATCACCAATGGCCAGAAGCGAATACGGCGGGGCGAAAGCTTTGTTGTCGATGGTCAACGAGCCCGCCGAGCCGACCACCCAGGTGTCGACGCCGACTCGCACCGACTGCTGCGCGTCGTTGATCTGGATGGCCTCGGCGCCCGCGGCGCGCAACTCGTTGATCACGTCCAGCATCACCTCCGGCGCCACCCCGGGGCCGGGGTCGTCGATCCTGATGGTGACGCCCGGTCCGGTCGCACCCACCGCGCCGACCAGGATGGACAGCGCGGCCAGGCGTGCCTGGGCGTTCTCGATGGCGGCCTGATCGGTGTTGCCCGACGCCTGCAACCTGTTCAGCGTGTTCTGCAGGTCGGCGACTTCGGTGCTCAGCGTCGCCTCCCGCTGCCGCAGCGAATCCAGCAGCACCAGCAGGTCGGCGGGTCGGGCGGTTTCCAGGGAGTCGCCGGACTCGTTCTGCCGGACCTGGGTGACGATCGCGACACCCAGCACCAGGCACAGCAGCACGGCCAGCGTGCCGAACGCCAGGCGGGACCGGCCGGCCTTCGGGCGCCGCCGGCCGTCCGGGGGCAGCTCGTGCCGCCCGCGGTGCGCAGCCTCGGGCGACTTCGCCTCGTCCTGGCTCACCCACACCTCATCTCAGAGCTCAAGTCACGCCCCGAACAGTCGGCGGCGCAGCGCGGCTGCGTTGCCGAAGATCCGGATGCCCAGTACGACGATGATGGCGGTGGACAGCTGAGTGCCGACGCCCAGTTGGTCGCCGACGTAGACGATCAGCGCCGCCACCAGCACGTTGAATACGAACGAGACGACAAAGACCTTGGGGTCGAAGATGCGTTCCAGGTAGGCACGCAACCCGCCGAAGACCGCGTCCAGCGCGGCGACGACGGCGATCGGCAGGTACGGCTGGATCACCTCGGGAACACTGGGGTGAAACACCAGGCCCAGCACGATGCCGATGGCGAGGGCGGCGATTCCGATCATGCCGGCAGATGACTTCTCACTTGACTTTCCTTACGGCCCAATCTGGTTGGCGAATGTGACCTCCCGGACAGCTCCGGCCGGCAGCGCTAGACCGTCCCCCACGTTGACGTTGACGCCCACACCATAGGAGACCTCCAGCAGCCTAAGCCGACGCAGTCCGGGACTGCGATCGAAGGCGTCCCGCATCGCCTTCGGGGGCCCGATCGCCACGATGGTGTACGGGCTGGTGGTCGGGTTGTTGTCGACCAGGATCGCGCCGCCGGCTTGCCGGATGGTCACATTGGGGCCGATCCGGGCGCCGTCGATCGAAATCGCTTCGGCGCCACTGGCCCACAACGAGTTGACGACGAGTTGCAGGTCGCGGTCCAGGATGATCTGTTGCCTGCCGCTCACCCGCTGCTTGGAGGCGTCGGACAGGTTCGGTCCGGCGCCGGGGTCGGTGACGGTGACGGTCACACCCGGGCCGATCACCGCGGTGCTGGCGGCGGCCAGGCTCAGCGCGTCGAGGCGGGTCAGCAGACGTTGCCCCTCGGCGTCGTCGGTCAATGCGAGCCGCTGCACCTCGTCGACCTTCGCGGCCAGCGCGCTGCGCTGCCGGAACAGCCGGGTCGCGGCGGACTGCGTGGACCGGACATTCGCGGTCAGCAACTGCTGAGCCGTCCGCACCCCGGGCGCAACCGAACGGGCCTGGGCCACGGCGGCGGCGAACACCGCGGCGACCAGGGTCGCTGCCAACGCCTGCCACATCCAGCCGAAAGCTCGGGCGCGGTGGGTTTCCGGCGCGCCGCTGCGCTCGCGTGCGGCGGCCGCAGCCGCGTAGCCGGGGTCCAGATGCTCCGACAACAGGGCGCGGAGCAGCGAGGGCACCGGGATACGTTTCGGGCGGGATGTGTGCGCGCTCAGGCCGGCGTTGGGGTCGTAGCCCCCGAGCAGCCGATCAGGCTCAGTCATGCTCCTGCCTTCGGGTCGGCTGCAGCGCGGCTGACCTTCGGCATGGTGCGCAGGACCAGCACCACCTGCACCAGGTACAGCACGAACGCCCACAGGTACATGTACATGCCCCAGATCAGAAACGCCCACCCGCAGTACCCCACGACCCGGCTCCACAGCGCGTCCCACTGACCCAGCAGGACCAGCGGGAAACCGCACATCAGGGCAAAGGTCGCGGCCTTACCCACATAGGAGACCGGCAGCGCCGACAGGCCGCGGCTGCGCAGCAGTGGCAGGGTGGCGGCCAGCAGCGCGTCGCGGCCCACCAGCGTCAGCACGAACCACCAGGGCGCTATCCCGCTCAGGGCGAACACGATCGGGACGGTGACCATGTAGAGCCGATCGACGGCCGGGTCCAGCAGCGCCCCCAGCCGCGACGACTGGTCCAGCAGCCGGGCGATCTTGCCGTCCGCCCAGTCGGAGAACCCGCTGAACATCAGGATCGCCACCGCCCAGCTGTGGATATGGGCGACCAGCATCAGGTAGATGAAGACCGGAATGAGGGCCAGCCGCACGATGCTCAGCACATTGGGCACCGTCAGCACCCGATCCTGTGCCAACCCAGGCTCCATGAGCCGTGACCTTAGCCCGCCGACGATGCCGTCCGCACGCGGAGGGTTGAGGAGGTGGGCGATGCAGCCGGGCCCGCCGACGATGCCGTCCGCACGCGGAGGGTTGAGGAGGTGGGCGATGCAGCTGGGTCCGCCGACGATGCCGTCCGCACGCGGAGGGTTGAGGAGGTGGGCGATGCAGCTGGGTCCGCCGACGATGCCGTCCGCACGCGGAGGGCTGAGGAGGTGGGCGATGCAGCCGGGCCCGCCGACGATGCCGTCCGCACGCGGAGGGTTGAGGAGGTGGGCGATGCAGCCGGGTCCGCCGACGATGCCGTCCGCACGCGGAGGGTTGAGGAGGTGGGCGATGCAGCCGGGGCCGCCGACGATGCCGTCCGCACGCGGAGGGCGTGTCTAGCCGGAGCTCAGCGGAAGACGCCGGGCAGGCTCAGCGTGGACAGGGTGTCGTCGGACAGCGGGTTGTCGTTGACCATGTAGGTCCACGTCGACGTCGGCCGGGCGAGCTTGGACAGGTCCAGCCCCTGCTCGTCTTCGAGGATGTTCGCTGTCTCGAACGTCTGCTGCGCCGCCTCGATCGCATCGGCGGCCAGCGAGGCGAACGCATCCACTGCCATCCGGTGGAACTCGTCGAGCGGATTCTGCCGACCCAGTGCCCGCAGGTGGATGCTCTCCCGGATATCGGCCAGATACGCGAGGTGATCAGCCCAGCCGCGGTCGAGGTGATAGAGCATGATCAACCGGCAGATCTTCTCCAGTCGCTCCTCGGAGAGATCCTCGGCCAGCTCCTTGTATCGCTTGGGGGCCAGCTCCTCGAGTTCCTCGCGCGCGGTCGCGTCGCGCAGCAGCGTGTTCCGGCGATCGACGATGATCGCCCGCTGCTGGGCGATCAGCTGGTTGTAGCGCCAGGTGTTGGCGTGCACGTCGAGCATCCGGCCCTCGGCGACCCGCTGCGCGTGATCGAGCAGTCCGGCCGCCTTCGGACTGACGATGCGGCCGTCTTCGTCGGTCTGCATCGGCAGCTTGTTGTGGTCGAGGTTGGCCGACACCACGTCGTCCTCCCAGCTGGAGAAGAATACCGACGAGCCCGGGTCACCCTGGCGTCCCGCGCGGCCCCGGAGTTGGTTGTCCAGCCGCTGGGTGTGGTGCCGGCCGGTGCCCACCACGTGCAGGCCGCCCAGTTCCGCGACGCGGTCGTGGTCGGATTCGTCGGATCCGCCCAGCCGGATGTCGGTGCCCCGGCCGGCCATCTGCGTCGACACGGTGACCACGCCGTGCTTGCCGGCCTCGGCGATCACCTGCGCCTCTTCCGCGTCGTTCTTCGCATTCAGCAGCACCGCGGGAACGTCGCGACGCAACAGCCGCTCGTGCAGGTCCTCGGATTCGGCGACGTCGCGGGTGCCTACCAACACCGGCTGCCCGGTCTTGTGCACCTCGGCGATGTGCTCGACGATCGCGTCGTTCTTGGCGGCCGCGGTGATGTAGACCCGATCGGATTCGTCCTCGCGGATATTGGGTGTGTTCGGCGGAATCGGCGACACACCCAGCTTGTAGAACTGACGCAACTGCTCACCGGCGGCCAGCGCGGTGCCGGTCATGCCACACACTGTGGTGTACCGGTTGATCAGCGCCTGCACGGTGATGGTGTCGAGCACCTCACCGGTCTCGGTGGTCTCGATGCCTTCTTTGGCCTCGACGGCGGCCTGCAGACCGTCGGGCCAGCGCTGCAGCTGCGCGATGCGCCCGCGCGAGGAGTTGATCAGGTGCACCGCGTCGTCGCGCACGATGTAGTGCACGTCGCGCTGCAACAAGACGTGCGCATGCAGGGCGACGTTGATTTCGGTCAGCGTGGTGCCGACGTGTTCCTCGGAGTACAGGTCGATTCCGCCGAGCGCCTTCTCGACCTTGCGGGCACCCGATTCGGTGAGATGGACGTTGCGGCTGTCGGAATCGGTGTCGTAATCGGTCTCCGGGTTCAACCGGCCGACCAGGTTGATGATTTCCACCCGCGGGGTCTCGCGGTGGCTTGTGCCGGCCAGGACTAGCGGTACCAGCGCCTCGTCGACCAGTACCGAGTCGGCCTCGTCGATCAGGGCGACGTCCGGATTCGGGGAGACCAGGTCCTCGACGTCGGTCACCAACTGGTCGCGCAGCACGTCGAACCCGATCTCGTTGACCGAGGCGTAGGTGACGTCGCAGTCGTAGGCCGCGCGGCGGTCCGCACTACTGGACTCCGCGGTGATCCAGCCGACCGTCAGGCCCATCGCCTCGATCAGCGGACCCATCCATTCGGCGTCCCGGCGGGCCAGATAGTCATTGATGGTCACCACGTGCACGTGTCGGCCGGCCAGCGCGTACCCGGCCGCCGCGATCGCACCGGCCAGCGTCTTGCCCTCACCGGTGGCCATCTCGATGACGTCCCCGGCGAGCATGCGCAGCGCACCCAGCAGCTGGACGTCGAACGGGCGCAACCCGGTTGTCCGCTCACCGGCCTCCCGGGCGATCGCCAGGAACTGGGGGATGTCGTCGGAATCGGCGAGATCGTCGAGGTTGAGCAGTTTGGAGGCCTTGCGCAACTTTTCGTCGCTGAGGTCGGCGGCTTCCTTGTCGTAGTCCTCGGAAGCCGTCACGACCTCCATCGAGCGGCTGCGGTCCTTTTCGGTGCTGGCGCCCAGCAGACGCCAGAAGCGGCCGCTCAGACGGCCGGGTTGGGAACGGGTGGTCTTAGGCACAGCCCAACGGTACGCGGCGGCATTTACGCCAGGTTGGAGCGGCGCGGGTAGGCGACGCTGGGATCGGTCAGGACGTTGACGACCGAAGGCAGCCCGCTGGCGAAGGCGCGGTCCAGCGCAGGGCGAAGCTCGGCCGGTGCCGAGACCAGTTCGCCGTGCGCGCCCAGGGCACGGGTCACCTCGTCGTACCGGGTGCCCGGACGCAGTTCAGCCACTACCGAGTAGCCGTACAGCGCCTCCATCGGGTGTTTCTCCAAACCCCAGATGCCGTTGTTGCCCACCACCGACACCACCGGCACGTTGTGCCGGACCAGGGTGTCCCATTCCATCCCGCTGAACCCGAACGCGCCGTCGCCCTGCAGCAGCACCACCTGCCGGTCCGGGTGAGCGAGCTTGGCCGCCAACGCGTATCCGGGACCCGAGCCCAGGCAGCCGAACGGGCCGCTGTCCAACCAGCAGCCCGGCTGGTAGCTGTCGATCACCCGGCCGGCGTAGGAGCCGAAATCTCCGGCGTCGATGACCACGATCGCGTCGCGATCCAGCAGCGGGGCCAGCTCGGCGTAGACGCGCATCGGGTGCAGCGGGATGCGGTCTTCGGCGAGTTCGGCCTGTTCCAGGTCGCGCGCGGCGGATTCGGCCAGCCGCAGCTCGTCGATCCAACTCTGGTGCCCGGTCGCGCCGCATCCGGCCAGCGTCGACAGGATCGCGTCGAGGTCGCCGTACAGCTCGGCGGCCACCGGGCGCGGATGGCCACGCTCCGGGCGGGCCCGGTCGGCCACCACCAGCTGGGTCTGCTCGCCGAACACCTTGCCGAAGCCCAGCCGGAAGTCCATCGGGACGCCGACGATCAGCGCCACGTCGGCGCCGCCCAACGCTTTCGAACGAGCCCGGGAGAACGCCAGCGGATGGTCGGCGGCCACCGCGCCGCGGGCCATCCCGTTCATCAGCACCGGAATGCCCAGCTGCTCGGCGAGGCGCAGCAGTGCGATCTCCCCGCGTCCCCACCAGACATTCGTGCCGGCCATGATGACCGGCCGCTGGGCCTTGGACAGCAGGTCGGCTGCCCGGTCCAGCGCGTCGGTGTCGGCGCTCGACGGTTCCGGCAGGTCGAACAGGGCACCGACGCGCCCGTCGTCGTCGGCCATGGAGAACACGTGATCCATCGGGAAGTCGACGAATCCCACCCCCGACGGTGCGCCCACCGCGGCCCGCAGTGCCTGGTCGACGAGCCGGCCCGCGTCCTCGGCTGACTGGGCGGTGGCAGCGAAACGGGTCAGCGGCGCCACGAACGGCACATGGTCGATCTCCTGCAGCGAACCCATTCCCCAGCGCAACGCCGGTGCCCGGCCGCCCAGCACCACCAGCGGGGACTGATTCTGCTGCGCGGCCGCCATGGCGCTCATGCCGTTGGTGATACCCGGCCCCGCCGTCAACGCGGCCACACCCGGCACCCGGGTCACCTTCGACCAGCCCTCCGCGGCGAACGTCGCGGTCTGCTCGTGGCGGGTGTCGATCAGCCGCACCCCTTCGTCGCGGCAGCCGTCGTAGATCGAGAACAGATGCCCGCCGGACAGAGTGAACATCGTGTCGATGCCGCTGGCCTTGAGCCGGCGGGCGATGAGCCGGCCGGCGTGGACGGTGGGTGGAGCTGCGGTGCTCATCCCGGCAGCCTAACCGCCGCGCTCGGGTACCTTCGCGGGGAAGTACGCGTCGCGTGCCAGCCTGCTAGGAGGCGTCGAAGTTGGACAAGAAGCCGTTCCAGCCGTCCATCGACTGGTCTGCGGCACCCCTGGACTCCATTGAATGGCTCGCACTTGCGTGGCTGATCAGTGCGGCCTGCATCGTGACCGTGGTGGTCGTGCTGCGATATGCGACCGTGTGGGGCCGGCAGTTCTGGCGGATCACCGGCGACTACTTCACGGGCCCGCACGCCGTCCGCGTGTGGCTGATGCTGGGCGTGCTGCTGATGATGGTGCTGTTCTCGGTGCGGCTGGACGTGTTGTTCAGTTACCAGGGCAAGGATCTGTACGACTCGCTGCAAGCCGCGTTCGAAGGCATGGGCGCGGGAAATGCCGCAGTCACCCGTTCCGGCAGGCACGGCTTCTATATGTCATTGCTGCACTTCAGCGTGTTGGCCGCCATCTTCATCGGGCGGATCCTCCTCGACATCTATCTGACCCAGCGGTTCGTCATCAGATGGCGCATCTGGCTGACCGCCCGGCTCACCGACGACTGGCTGGACGGCCGGGCCTACTACCGGGACCTGTTCATCGAGGAGCCCATCGACAACCCCGACCAGCGCATCCAGCAGGACGTCGACGTCTTCACCGCCGGCGTCGGCGGCACCGCGAACGCACCCGGCAACCAGGCGCAGGGGATGTTGCTGTTCGGTGCGGTGCATGCGATCGCCGCGGTGATCTCGTTCGCCTCGATTCTGTGGAACCTGTCCGGACGGCTGGAAATTTTCGGTGTCGGGCTGCCCCGCGCGATGTTCTGGATCGTGCTGGTCTATGTGGTGGTGGCGACCGTGGTGGCCTTCCGGCTCGGCCGGCCGATGATCTGGCTGAGCTTCTCCAACGAGAAGCTCAACGCCGCATTCCGTTATGCCCTGGTGCGATTGCGCGACGCGGCCGAGGCGGTGGGCTTCTACCGCGGCGAGCGGGTCGAACGTGCGCAGCTGTGGCGGCGCTTCACGCCGATCATCGACAACTACCGTCGGTACGTCCGGCGGACCATCATCTTCGACGGCTGGAACTGGACGATGGGTCAGTCGATCGTCCCGCTGCCCTGGGTGGTGCAGGCACCGCGGTTGTTCTCCCGGCAGATCACCTTGGGCGACGTCGGGCAGACGGCGAGCGCGTTCACCCACATCGAGGGCGGCCTATCGTTCTTCCGCTACAGCTACGACAGGTTCGCGCCCTACCGCGCCGCGATCATCCGGCTGCACGGACTGGTGGACGCGAACCAGAAGGGTCGCGCGCTGCCGTCGGTGCTGGTGCAGCCGAGCCGGGACGCAGTCGTCGAACTCGCCGACATCGAGGTGCGCAGTCCCGCCGGGGACCGCCTGATCGACCCGGTCGACGTGCAGCTCGATCGGGGTTCGTCGCTGGTGATCGTGGGCCAATCCGGGTCGGGGAAGACGACGCTGCTGCGTAGCCTCGCCGAACTGTGGCCCTACGCTTCGGGCACGTTGCGCTGCCCGGCCGGTGAGAACGAGACGATGTTCCTGTCCCAGTTGCCCTACGTGCCGCTGGGCACCCTACGCACCGTGGTGAGCTACCCGAATGCACCCGACGATGTCGCCGACGACACGCTGCGCGAGACGCTGATCAAGGTCGCGTTGGCGCCCCTGTGCGATCGGCTGGACGAAGAGCGCGACTGGGCCAAGGTGCTCTCCCCCGGTGAGCAGCAGCGCGTCGCGTTCGCCCGCATCCTGCTCACGAAGCCGAAGGCGGTATTCCTCGACGAGAGCACGTCGGCTCTCGACGAAGGGCTGGAATTCGCGCTCTACCAGCTGCTGCGTAGCGAACTGCCGGATTGTGTGGTGGTCAGTGTGAGCCACCACCGGGCCGTCGAGTTGCTGCACGAACGCCGGCTGGAGTTGCTGGGCGGCGGCCGGTGGCGGCTGGGCCCGGTGGATCAGGAGCCCGCGCAGGTCTAGGTCGTCGCCGCCGCGGCCGCGTGCGCTCCGGCGCGGCGCCCGAAGAAGGATCCCTCACCCAACTGCGTCCCGCTGGCGTATCCCTTGCCGTCCTGGGCGATGTTGGAGGCGCCGGCGCCGGCGGCATACAGACCCGGGATGACGCTGCCGTCGGCGCGCTGCACCTGCCCGTCCAGGGTCACCGCCAGGCCACCGATGGTGAAGCCGGAGTACATCGCCCGCCCGAGCGACAGGTCGAACACCGCCCACGGACTCTTATCTTGTGCCGCAAGGTATTCCGGCTGCTTGTGGAAATCCGGGTCGTCGCCCTTGGCGGCGAATTCGTTGTAGCGCTGCAGCGTCGCGGCGAGGTTGCCGGCGGGGATGCCCAGCGCTTCCTCCATTTCGGCGATCGTCTCGTAGCCGTCCAGGAACTTGATCAGCGGCATCTCGGGCATCTGCATGTGTGCTTCGTCGACCACCAGGTACGCGGTCTGCTCGGGCTGTTCGAGGACGAACGCCGAGGTACGCGAGTGATAGGAGTCCTCGGCGACGAACCGCTTGCCCTCCTTGTTGACGATCACCCCGGTCAGCAGGATCTCCGGCGGATAGGCCGCCGCGGTGATGAACAACTCGTCCATGTACTTGGTCGCGCCGCCTGCCGAGACACCCAATCGGATACCCAGGCCGTCGTCGTTGGGGTTGCCCAGGATGTAGGGCGCGACCATCCCGTGGTGTTTGGTGCGCCGTTGCTGGCCCAGGGCGGGCGTGTGAGTGGCGACCATGTCCGGGTTCATCGCGAAACCGCCGGCGGCGATCACCACCGCCTTGGCCCGGACGGCCCCGGTGTCGGCGAAATGCTTCCAGCTCACCCCGACGACAGCACCGCCGTCGTCCACGATCAGATTGGTGGCCCCGGTCTCGTAGCGGATGGCTACGCCGAGCTCGTCGGCGCGCTTGAGCAGCAGGTCGATCACCATCGCCGCACCACCCAACTCGCCGGGCACCGGCACGGAGTGCCCGCGCGGCGCCGGGACGGCCTGCTCGCAGAACGGCCATACCTTCTCGTTGCCGGTGTAGCTGAGACCTTCGGTGCCCGGGGGTACGACCACCTTGCCCGGGTAATAGCTGCGCTCGAACTGGAACCCCAGCCCCTCCAACCAGTCGAAGTGCTCCACGCTGCCGTCGCAGTAGGCGCGAATCTTGTCCAGTTCGGGCTCGCGCGACACCGCGACCAGGTACTTGTACATCTCCTCCGCAGAGTCGGAGTGCCCGGTGGCCTCCTGGACCGCGGTGCCCCCACCCAGATAGAAGTGCCCGCCGGCCATCGAGGTGGTGCCACCGGCCGCGGCCGCGCGTTCCAGCACCAGCACCCGGGCGCCTTCGGCGGCTGCGCTGACCGCAGCACACCCGCCGGCGATACCGAAACCGAGCACCAGCACGTCGACCTCGTCCGACCAGGACCCGACCGTGTCCACCCGGACCGTTGCTGGGATGTCGGTACTCATCGGGGCCCCTCCTGGTTGTTGCGCACGTCGTCGGAGCGGCTCATCACTGCTCCCGTTTCAGGTAGTCGTAGAACGCTTTGATCTCGTCGGACAGGTAGGCGATCTCCACGAACGGCACGCCCGCCTGCGGCGCCGACACATAGGCGAAATGCATTCCGCCGGGCATCACGCCCTGTTGCACGACCGTCGCACCCCGGGTCGCGGCATCGGCGAGGGCAGCGTCGAACTTCGCGAGAGTTTCGGCCGCCACGCAGATGTGGTGCAGACCGGGGCCGTGGTCCCGCAGAAAGTCACTATAGATATTCTCCCCGCGGACCGGCTCGATCAGCTCCAGCTGCATGTCTCCGAGGTAGCTCAGGGCGATATTCGCGACGAAATCCGCCGGCTCGCCGCGGTACGTGCACGTCTCGGGACCGAAGTGCACCTCTGGGATCCGCACCCACTTGCGAACGCCTAACAGGCCGGTGAGAGCGGTTTCGGTGGTGCCGAGATCCGCCGCCACCCAGGCGATTTGAATGGGCGACTGAACGAGGAGGTTCATCGTCTCGCAGAATATCCCAGTCGCGCGCCGGCCAGGGCTGCTGGTGAGCACTTTGCCGTGTCCGCCGCGCCGCGGGCGCGGACACGGCGGTGAACGTGTTCTAGTTGATGCTCAGTGTCGGGCCAGAACCTCGACCAGCAGGCGCACCTGGGTGTCGAAAACCGTCGCAGCATCGCCGAGGGTGTCGGTGCCGTACTTTCCGAACACCTCGAGGCTGATCGCTCCCACCACGCCGGCGAACAGCAGGAAGCACTTGCCGACGACGTGGTCGTCACCGGGGAAGGCGTACACGTCGCGCAGCCGCCGGAAGTCGGAGGATGTCGGTTGCGGCGCGTGGCTGTCGACCAGCACGATGTCACCGGTCGTGATCCCGGCGGCGACGGCATCGAGGAACGACGCCACGATGCGGGTGCCGATCGGTCGGGCACGATCTTCGGGCGCGGGAAAGCCGGGCTCTGGACTGCCGTAGAGCAGTCCCCACCGGGCGGGGTGCGCCACCGCCCACTCGCGCATGGCGTGAGCCATCGCGATCACCTCGTGGCTCCACGATTCGCCGCCGGCCCCGTCTCGTGCCCGGTCCACCTGGTCGGCGAGGTCGGCATAGGCATCGATGACCGCGGCCTCGATGTCCTCCGGCGAGTCCTGGCGTGTGCCCACGGTCAAGTCTGACACGATCGCCCTGCGCCCGCGTTCGGGCCGAGCTCGTGCCGCTAGCTCGCGCCGGCCCCCAGGTCGTGGCGGGCCTGCTCGGAGGCGCTCTGCCAGGACACCGCGGCCGGCAGATCGCCCCAGATGCTGTTGAAGATCCCGATGATCTGACCGGCGGAGCCGTTGGTCAGGTACACCGGCCCGCCGGAATCGCCCTGTTGGGTCTGCACACCGTGCGACATGGTGAACCAGCCGTTGTTGACGCTTTCCACGGTGCCGCAGGTTTCGCCGGTGGTCACTCCGAAGTGGCAGACGGCCTGTCCCGGGGCCGGTGCCGCGCCGGTGGACACCAGGCCGCGGCCGCCGGGCAGAATGTTGCTCATGGTGACGCCGTTGGCCAGCGCGATCGCCTCGTAGTCGTCGATGGGCTGATCGGTGGCCACCGTCGACCCGGTCGGGGTGTTGTCCCGCGACGCCACCACGTGACCGATCAGGTTGTTGTTGCCGTCGTAAACCGACCCGCCGCCGCGGCAGTGCCCGGCGCTGAACGCCATGCGCCGGGCGATGTCGACGAACCCCAGCGTGCAGACGCGATTGTCCTGATGGATTTCCATTCCCGGGAACACCAGCGGCGGGTCGGCGCTGGCGGTGGCCGGCGACAGCCCGAAGGCCGCTGCCGCGGACATCATCGACGCGAGGACTGCCCGCGTTAGTGTGCGGCCCACGAAGGCCTCCCATCCGTCGTGATCGACACGCCGTCCATCAGGTCACGGCGCTATAACGTCAACATTAAGGCTTTCGCGCGGACGGGCTGCAGCGTTACCGAGCGCTGGCCAGCGGGGTGGCGTCCGCGGTCTGCCGCCTCTCGCGCGGCGTCCAACCGGGCGGGCCGAAAACATATCCCAGGCGGGCGCGCAGCCCCCGCGCCGAGCGCAGGTCCCGAGCGATCGCCACGTATTCGCGGGTCTGCAGTTTCCAGATGTTGAAGGTGCCGACCGGCTTGGTCAGCCCGTAGTGGGGCCGGAACAGTTCCTGCTGGAAGCTGCCGAATAGCCGGTCCCAGACGATGAAGATGCCGCCGTAATTCTTGTCCAGGTACGGCTGGTCCATGCCGTGATGCACCCGGTGGTGCGACGGCGTGTTGAAGATGAACTCGAACCACCGGGGCAGTTTGTCGATGCGCTCGGTGTGCACCCAGAATTGGTAGATCAGGTTCAGCGACCAGCTGAAGAAGATCAGCCACGGCGGCACGCCCAGCAGCGGCAGCGGCACCCACATCAGAATCTCGCCGCTGTTGTTCCACTTCTGGCGCAGCGCGGTGGCGAAGTTGAAGAATTCGCTTGAGTGATGAGCCTGGTGGGTAGCCCAGATCAGCCGAATACGGTGGGCGGCGCGGTGATAGGCGTAGTAGAGCAGGTCGACACCCAGGAACGCGACGACCCACGTGTACCACTTGGTCGCAGGGAGGTGCCATGGTGCGACATAGGCATACAACGCGGCGTATCCGAACAGCGCCAACGCTTTCCAGGCCGCCGTGGTCGCGATCGACACCAGGCCCATCGAGATGCTGGCCATCGAATCGCGAGCGAGGTAGGCACCTGACGCCGGCCTGGCATGCCCCGGGTCCCCGGTGCCGGCCGCCGCGTCAAATTTCTCGAGTTTGCGCGCCGCCGTCCACTCCAGCGTCAGCAGCAGCAGGAAAAACGGAATGGCGAACAGCACCGGATCCCGTAGCTCGGCGGGAAGGCCGGCGAAAAAGTCCGTGACACCATTCACACTGGACAGATTACTGAACCCGTGCCGATTGACGAACCGAAGACGAGATGATCCGCCCGATCCGTAAACCGCACGTCACCCAGCGGCTGCTGCGCGCGTCCGGCGTGCGCAACCGGATGTTTCCGCCGGCCAAACTCGAACACTGGGCCGCGCATCCGCGCCCGCCCTACTGCGGCCGGCCCTCGTCGCTGGTACTGAAGAAGATCGACGTGGTCCGTACCGACCTCAACGGCCGCCCGGTGTATCAAGTCACCCCGCGCCACGTCGACGCCGGCGAACTGACCGGCCACGTGCTCTACCTGCACGGTGGCGCCTACGTGCTGGATCTGCTGCCACACTTCCACTGGCCCGCCATCGCCCGGCTGGCGCACGTGCTGCGCCGCACCCTGGTGGTGCCGATCTACCCGATCGCCCCCGAACACAGTTACCGCCAGGTCTTTCCGTTCCTGCTGCAGGTCTACCGGCAGGTACTGGACACGCACGATCCGAAATCGATTGCTTTCATGGGCGATTCAGCCGGCGGTGGGATGGCCTTCGCGTTGTGTCACGCGGTGCGCGACGCCGGACTCCCCCAGCCCACCGACGCGCTGCTGCTCTCCCCCTGGATGCACCTCGGACTACCGGACCCCGAGGTGCTCAAGGTCGCCAAGATCGATCCGTTTCTCAACCTCGACGACCTGCGGGCCGCCGGTATCCGCTATGCGGGCGGGGACCCGCTGGACCACCCCTTGCTCAGCCCGAGCATCGGACCCCTGGACGGGCTGCCGCGCCTGACGGTGTTCACCGGCACTCATGACGTGCTCAACCCGGACGCGCGTGCGTTTCGCCGGCGGGCGAGCAGCGAAGGCCTCGACATCGGCTGGTACGAGCTCGAGGGAGGCATGCATACCTGGATGTTGCTGCCGGGACCCAAGGCGAAAGCGACGCTCGGCCAGATTCGTACGGTGTTGTCCGGTTGAGCCGCGTCGTGGTGATCGGCTCCGGGTTCGCGGGGCTGTGGGCCGCACTGGGCGCCGCGCGTCGGCTCGACGAACTCGGCGTCGCGCCGGGAACCGTGGACGTCACGGTGTTGAGCGCCAAGCCGTTTCACGACATCAGGGTGCGTAACTACGAGGCGGACCTGAGCGCCTGTCGGCTGCCGCTTGCCGACTTGCTCGATCCGGTCGGTGTCGGACACGTCACCGCCGAGGTGAGCGGGATCGACGCCGACGCCCGCACCGTGACCACCGCGGCCGGCACGACCTATCCCTACGACCGTCTGGTGCTGGCCGCGGGTAGTCGGCTCAGTAGACCCGACCTGCCCGGGCTGCGCCGATTCGGCTTCGACATCGACACCTACGACGCCGCGTTGCGATTGGAACGGCGGTTGCGCGAGGTCGCCGATCGGCTGCCGGCCGCTGGGTCGGCGACGGTGGTCGTGGTCGGGGCGGGACTGACCGGTATCGAGACCGCCTGTGAGTTACCCGAACGGTTGCGTGCGCTGGGGTTGACACCGCGGGTGGTGCTGATCGACCACACGGAGGTCGGCTCGGACATGGGTGCGTCAGCGCGACCGGTGATCCTGGCAGCGCTGTCGGACAACGGGGTTGAGGTGAGGACCGCGGTCAGCGTCGCCGGGGTCGATCCGGACGGGGTGACGTTGTCGTCGGGCGAGCGGATCGACGCCGTCGCCCTGGTGTGGTGTGCGGGCATGCGCGCCAGCCCGCTGACCGAACAGCTACCGGTGGCCCGCTACCGGCTGGGCCGGGTGCCGGTGGATGACCACCTGCGGGTGATCGGCGTGCCGTCGATATTCGCCGCCGGCGACGTGGCGGCCGCGCGGCTGGACGACGAGCATCTGTCGGTCATGTCGTGTCAGCACGGCCGCCCGATGGGCCGTTATGCCGGCTACAACGTGATCAGCGACTTGTTCGGTGCGCCGCTGCTGACGCTGCGGATCCCGTGGTATGTCACTGTGCTCGACCTGGGACCTGCCGGCGCGGTGTACACCGAAGGCTGGGACCGCATGGTGGTGGCTCAAGGCGCGGCGGCCAAAGCGACCAAGCAAACGATCAACGGCCGACGCATCTATCCGCCGCTGTCCGCCGACCGCGCCGATCTGCTGGCCGCCGCCGCACCTGAACTGCAGGCCCGGCCCTGATCAGTCGGACTGCGGGTCGGGCAGGATCGGACTGCTCGGCTCGCCGGCGTACCAGTGCACGGCGTAGACGCCAGGTTGCAGGGACAACTCGCCGACCAGTCGCTCCAGCTTGGCCGGCGAGTGACCGTCGACCAGTACATGCGCGGTGAGCGCGATGTTGTCGTTGCCGTGGTCGAAGCCGGCTTGTCCGGTGTGGATGCCGCGCAGGATGATGTCGTTGCCGCTGGTGTGCTGCACGATCTGGGCGCGGGCGTACTTCGCGGACTTGGGCCGGCAGATCACCTGAACCTGGTAGGGCTCCAGGCTCTCGTCCTCTTCACCGGAATTGTCGTGATCGATGATCCGGCCCAGCGGCCGCCCCAGCAGGTGGATGCCAACGACGGTGCCGGTGGCGATCAGCGCGAACGCCAGGTGTCCGGACGCCGCCAGGACCCCGACCGCCGCAGAACACCACAGGGTGGCTGCGGTGTTGAGCCCGCGGACGTTGAAGCCCTCGCGCAGGATGACTCCGCCGCCGAGGAAGCCGATACCGGACACCACATAGGACGCCACCCGGGTGGGGCTGCTGTCCTCGGTGGCGGCGGCGTACAGCACGAACAAGGTGGCACCGGTCGCGACCAGCGCGTTGGTGCGCAGGCCCGCCATCCGGGCCCGCCACTGGCGTTCCAGGCCGATGAGCGCGCCGCATCCGACTCCGACGCAGAGGCGCAGTGCGAACTCGGCAGTGCTCAGCGTCTGCACCGCGCCACCCCCTCTCCCTGGACCAACGGGCTACGGCAGCCAATCAGATTCGGGTTAACACCAGGTGGAGGACAGGCTAACGGGCCCTCGCCGGGCGGTCAGATCAGAAATAACCACCCTCGGGTTGCCCCAGGTGCTCGGGGCAGTACGTGTTCGACGCGATCGCGGTGAACAATGCCGCCCCGTCCAGGGTCAATGCGGGATTTTGGTTCTTCACGTCGGTCAGCACCTGCAGACCTGTTTCGCCGTTGCGCATCAACCCGCATACGGCCTGCGCGGAGGCAATCGCCTGACCTGGGTTGGGGACCGTGATGCCGGCGTTGGCCAGCGCGGACAGAAACGCGGCGTCATCACCGCCGGGGTCGCCGTGCGCGGGGACCGCGAGACCGAGCATCGCGACCGCACCCACCGCGGCTGCCAGTACTCGCAGGCGGATCATCGCCGAACCCTACTGCGCATCGGGCAGCATGATTTTCGGCTTGTCGCCGCTGGACACGTGCACCGCGTGGATGCCGGGTTTCTTCGACAGTTTCTCGAGCAGGCCGTCCAGCCCGGCCTTGTCGACGTTCCAGTGTTGGACCGCTTCCGGTTCCTGCTGCAGTTTCGCGATCACACTGTCCAGCTTCACCGGCTCGACCGGGCCTTTCCCGCCGTTGGCGCGGGCGCGGGCACCGCTGCCGCTCAACACTTGGGCGCCGACGGTGCCGGCTGCCCCGCCGGTGAGACTTCCCAAGGCCATTTGGTTGATCAGGTCGGCGGGGATCGCTGCCGCCGGAGCCGCGGCCATGCTGGTGGCCGGCAATGCATTGGAGACCATCCGGATCGCAGGGGTAGCCGACGCCCAACTCGGTGGCACCGACAATTTGCCCACCACGTTGGCTTCACCGGTACCCGCCGACACCGCGTTGGTCAGACCTGCCGTCGGCGACATCCCCAACCCGGCTCCCAGCGCGGACTTCGGGATCTCCTCGAGCGGCGGCTTCCAGAACAGTTTGAACTCCGTCATGCCCAGGTTGGGCACGCTCATGATGTCGTTGGCCACGGTGCTGAACCGGCCGATGTCGGCGAAGATCCCGAAAGTCAGCTCCCAGGTCGGGCCGGCCAGCGGGGTACCGCCCAGCGCGTTGAGCACCTCACCCATGGCCTGCATGTAGGAGGTGCTGGCCCCGCCGAGGGCCTGCAACGCCTGTAGCACGACGTCGAACGGGAAGACCGGTGCCGCCGTCGGTGCGGCAGTCGCTGCCGCGGTGGCTGCCCTGGTGCCCGCGGCCAAAGCGCCGGCCTGCCCGACGGCGCTCTGTTGAGTGCCCAGCCCGGCCACGTTGGTGACCTGCGGTGGTTCGGTGTAGGGCGTCAGCCTGGCGGCGGCCGCGGACGCCGTGGCGTAGCCGAACATCGCCGCGATGTCCTGCGCCCACATTTCCGCATACTGGGCTTCGAGGGCAGCGATCGCCGCGGTGTTCTGCCCGAATATGTTGGTGGCCAGCAGCAGCGCCAGCTGGCTGCGGTTGAGCGCGATCTCCGCCGGCGGTACCACCGCAGCGAAGGCCGTCTCATACGCGCTCACTGCCGCCTTGGCCTGGTCGCCCGCCTCCTTGGCCTGCGCGGCGGTGGCCGACATCCAGCTCACGTAGGGTGCGGCCGCTGCGGCCATCGCGGCCGCCGAGGGCCCGGTCCAGGTTTCGTTGGCCAGGCCGTCGACGACCAGACCGTAGGAGGATGCCGTGGCCTGCAGTTCGGTGGCCAAGGTGTCCCAGGCCGTGGCTGCGGCGATCATCGGACCCGCGCCCGGTCCGGCATACATCATCGCGGAGATGATCTCCGGTGGTCGTACCGCGAAACTCATCAGTCCCGCCTCTCTCAGTCCGCCGGTATCACGATGATGGTCGCCGTGGTCGCGACGTCTTCGGCCGCGGCCACGCCGCCGGTGGCGCCCGCGGTGCCGCTGCCGACGGTGCGCACGGTGGCCCCGGCCAGGGCGCGTCCGGCCAGGCTGGCCATCGCCATCTCGCCGAACAGGCCGCCTTCGGCCGCCGCCGGGACCGCGGCGAGTGCTTCCGGAGTCGCCCCCGGCAGCACGGACGTCATAGCCCGGAGCACCGGCGCCTCGGTCACCCAGCCTTGCGGCACCGACAACGACCCGACCAGCGTGGAGTTCCCCATCGCGCCGGCCACCCCGCCCGCCGGCGCAGCGGACGCCACGTACCCGGCTCGTAGCGGCGACAGACCGGCCAGCGGCTTGCCGCCGCTGTTCAACAGGGACGCCACCCCGGGTGCGTTCTGCGACAGACCGAGGATCTGCAGGCCGAACAACCACCAGCCGCCACCGAGGACGAAAGGAATGATCGGGCTGTATGCGCCGGTGACGGCAGCAAAGAAGGGGCGGATAGCTGCGGCGTACGGGTAGAGGGCTTCGATGACGTTGCCGACCGGTGTCGTCGCCGCCGGGGCGGCGGCCGTGGTGGTGGCCAAACCCTGCAGCATGTTCGGGAAGAGATTCAACAGCTGCGACAGCTGCGACTGAATGTCCGTGGCGGCTGCGGTGCCCGCGGCTTGCGTGACTGCCGCCGCTTGATCGGCCGTCCCCGCCACGTTGGTGGTCTCGGGCGGCGGCTCGAACGGAGTCAGCACGGTCGCGGCCGCTGAGGACGCCGCATAGGCGTACATGGCGGCGGCGTCCTGCGCCCACATCTCCATATACTGCGCTTCGGTGGCTGCGATGGCGGCTGTGTTCTGTCCGAGAATGTTGGTAGCCACCAGGGTCATCAGCAATGCGCGGTTGGCCTCGATCACCGGTGGCGGCACCGTCGCCGCGAACGCTGTCTCGTAGGCCGCGGCGGCAAGCTTCGCCTGGGTGCCCGCCTGTTCCGCCTGTGTCGCGGTGGCGGCCATCCAGGCCATATACGGTGTCGCCGCTGCCGACATCGACATCGCCGCCGGACCGTGCCAGGAGCCGACGGCCAAACCGTCGATCGTCGATCGGTACGACGCCGCGGTGTAATGCAACTCTGCGGCCAATGCGTCCCAGGCCGCCGCAGCGGCCAGCATCGGCCCGGATCCCGCCCCCGTGTACATTCGTCCAGAGTTGAATTCTGGTGGCAGCGCCCCGAAGTCCATCTCTTCCCCTCCGGTCCCTCTGTCGCCGCCATGGTAGTCACGCCACCAGGGTCCCGTCGGCGAGTCCTGCCGGACTCATACAGAACTCACTAGAAATCCCGATGTGCGTGGCTCCTCGGGTGACCTCGGGTTTTACCCGAGCAACCGGGTGCCGAATATATTCGGGAAAGTTCACACAGATCAGGAAATCGTACGACGATCGATGTCGTACGGCGTGAATGAAAGAGCGACCGGATACAATCGGCAGCTAATACATTTGCAGCGTCGGTAGCTGTCAGCTCTTGTCCAATTGCTGCGGACAATAGAATTTCGCTGAAATGACCGCGAATTCGGCGGCGGCGTCCAACGTAAATCCCGCATTGCGCTTTTTGATGTCGTTCACCAACTCGAAACCAGATTCGCCGTTGTCCAGACAGGTACACACGGCCCGGGCTGACCCGATGGCCTGATCGGAGTTGCTGTAACCGATGTCAGCGGTGCGCAACGCGGCCAGAAAACCTGCGTCGGCGGCATCCGGCCCATTGCCCGGATCGCCGTTCGCCGGTGCGGCGCAACCGATCATGACACCCGCGCAGGTCAGCGTCAGCAGCCATCTGAACATGCAGAATTTCCTCTCCCTCAGCCCAAATGGGCATCCGCCGGAACAACCTGGGGTTTGTCGCCATTGGTGAGGTGCACGGCATGGATGCCGGGTTTCTTCGCCAACTGTTCGAGCAGGCTGTCCAGGCCCTGCTGGTCGACGGTGTGGTGCTGCACGCTGTCGGGCCGGTCCGATATCTGCGCAACCATCCGCTTGAGCAGCTCCGGTGACCTGAGATCCTTCAGGTCTTTGACCGGGGTGAGGCGGCTTCGCGCACCGGTCACCGAGCCGGGGGCACCGGCACCGAGTGCGCTGCCGGCCATGCCCGCTGATGACATCGAACTCAACAGGCCGCCCTGCCCGAGTTCGGCCGCGGGCACCGCTTCGTTGCCGGCTGCCGACAACGCTGCGGCGACAGTCCGGATGGCCGGGGTGTTGGCGGTCCAACTCGGTGGCACGGTGAGCGCACCGACCAGCGTGCCTCGACCCAAATGCGCTGTGGGAGTTGGCGACACCGCGCTGGTCAGCCAGCCGTGACCCCAGTGCGGGGTGAGTCCCCCGCCCAATGCGTCCTTGGGCAGCCCGCCAAGCGCGGACGTCGGCTTCGCGGCGAACTTGAGGAACTGCGATGCGGGGAGGTTGATCAACAGGCCGATGTCGTTGAACTGGGTGGTGAAACCGAGGGGGACCTTGATTGCGGAATACAGGGCGGTGAATGTCGATGCGCCGCTGGACCCGAACAGTCCGTTGAGCAGTCCGGTCACGGTGGCGGTGTAGTCGGTGCTCAAGTTCACCAGGGTCTGCAGCGGCTGCGAGAGCGGTTGCGCCGCCGACAGAATCGTCTGGGTGAGCGCGTTGACCACCTGGGGAGGTTCGGTGAACGGCGTCACCTCGCTTGCGGCTGCCGATGAGGCGGCGTAACTGTCCATCGCGACGGCGTCTTGTGTCCACATTTCGCCGTACTGGGCTTCCAGAGCCGCGATTGCGGCGGAGTTCTGCCCAACGATGTTCGTGGCCACCAGCGACGCCAACTGGCTGCGGTTGGCCGCGATCTGCGCCGGTGGTACGTGCCCGGCGAACGCCGTCTCGTAGGCGGCGACCGCGGCGTTGGCCTGGCTGGCGGCCTGGGCGGCCTGGGCAGCGGTCTCGCTCATCCAGGCCACGTACGGTGTCGCTGCCGCGGTCATCGCCTGGGCCGAGGGTCCTACCCAGGGTGCGCTGGTCAGGCCGGCGATCAGTGCGGCATAGGACGCGGCGGTGGCTTGTAGCTCGCTGGCCAGCCCGTTCCAGGCCGCGGCGGCGGCCAGCAGCGGCCCCGATCCCGCCCCGCTGTACATCCGGCCCGAGTTGACCTCCGGCGGAAACGCTGCGTAGAACACTCTTTCTCCCCCTACCTGGACTAGGCACCCTCGAGCGGTGGAAGCACGAAGATCATCGCTGCGGCCGGGTCGGCCGCGGTGACGACACCGCCCAGCGAACTGCTGCCGCCACCGGCACCCGTGGCGGTGGCACCGAGGGCCCGCCCGGCCAGGCTGGACAGCGCCATCTGGCCGAAAACACCGGCCTCCCCGGCGGACGTGGCAGCCGGTACGGCGGCCACATTGGTGGACAGTGTCGCGGCAACTGTCCGGACGGCCGGAGCCGCCACCGTCCAGCCCTGGGGCACCGATAGGGTGCCCACCAGTGCAGCGCGGCCCATAGTCGCCGTCGCCGCTCCCCCGGATGAAGTCAGATGAGGGGTGAGCGACTCGGCGATCGGGGCCAGTGCGCCGGTCACCGGTGGTGCGGGGGTGGCGAATGCCTGCAGCCCCTGCCCGTTCTGGGCGTAGGCATAAACCTGCCCGAACGACAGGAACGGGCCGCCCGGGATCGACGACCAGCCCTGCAACGAGAACGGTCCGGTCAGGGCTGCCAGGGTGGTGTTCCAGTTCGCCACCTCGGTCGCCAGGCCCGACGGCAACGACACGGATGCCAGTTGCGGTAAGGCGAGTCCGGGCAACAACGAGGTCGAGCCTGTCGTCGGTGCAGCCGCAAGAGTTGATGTCATGCCCTGCAACGCATTCGGGACAGATGCGAGCAGCTGGGCGGCCGCCGGCGCGGCTGCGCCCGAGGCGGTCGTGGTCGGCGGTGGTTCGGTGAACGGGGTGAGCTGTGTCGCGGCCGCCGAGGAGCCGGCGTAGGCATACATCGCCACGGCATCCTGAGCCCACATCTCCAGGTACTGGGCTTCCGTGGCGGCGATAGCCGGTGTGTTCTGGCCCAGGATGTTGGTGGCGATCAGCGCCAGCAGCTGCGCCCGATTCGCAGCGATCACCGGCGGCGGAACCGTTGCCACAAAAGCGGTTTCGTAAGCGATCGCCGCCGCCTTGGCCAGTGCGGCCGCCTCATCGGCGCGAGCTGCGGTGGCTGAGATCCAGGACACGTACGGACCGGCCGCGGTGGCCATCGTCATTGCGGTCGGTCCCTGCCACGAGCCCGCTACCAGTCCCTCGATCGCGGACGCGTAAGCGACTGCGGCCGAATACAATTCGGCCCCCAAGGCGTCCCATGCCGCCGCCGCTGCCAACATCGGCCCCGCGCCGGGACCGGTATACATGCGCCCAGAGTTGACCTCTGGCGGAAGTGCCCCATAATCCATGCGCGTATACGCCCCTTATCCGCCAGTAGTGATCCTTCGCGTGGTTTTGTTGAGTTGCCGACCATGTGCTCTACCAGAATCGAATCGCATTTCTCCAGCCCCCGCTCGATATGATGAATGTTCGTTGCGGCATATTTTCGCAACGTTCCCGGTAGGTAAGCGCAATGTAAATAACTTATCGCACTACCGTCGTGACTGCTGTGATACAGCGAATTGCCGAAATACTAACAGCAAACTCCAAGGTCAACGGCGTAGCCATGCACAATAGGTTGACAAGTTATCATCTGAATATTTCAAAACAATGGCGCCTGGCATTGTGAATACCGTCGGCGAACTTTGCAATTCAATGAAATGAATGCGCGAAGCAGCAGCATGTGCGCCGCCCGCGAAAGCAGTGGGTCAGGTCGAGTCGACGAAGCTCGACCGTCTTCGGCGGTGGGGCCCGGCGGCACCGCCGGTCCGACCCGGGGACACCGCCCGGCAGGCTCTCTCTGACTCGAGGAAAAACGTACGCATCACGAGGGCACACGGTACGTCCTGATGCCTGCTACCCGGCTGTCTCGTACCTGACGGTTCGCTGAGAGCGCTGTTTTGCCTGGTTAGGTGGCTGTGCGTGCTATCCGGCCGCGGGCGAGCGGGCCACGACCGTGGGGCGGAACCCGTATTGCGGGACAGCCCGGCCGAAGGGTTGACCCGCGAGGTTGCCCAGCGGCACCCCCGGCATACCGGGCGTGCCGGACGGCGGCGGCGCGACCATCGGGGTGCCACCGAGCGCGGAGTGCAGGGCGCCGGGCGGTGGGGTGGCCGCAGCCCAGGCCGGGGGCACGGACAGTTTGCCGACCACGCCGGAACTGCCCGACCCGAGGGCGGTGAGACCGCGCGTTTCCAGCGGCACGGCGCCCCCGCCCGCGCTCGGTACCAGCACCTGCGCGGCGTCGGCCACGTCGGTCATCGCTGCGCTGCCGAACAAGCTGGAGAGGGTTCCTATCGTGGCGCCCGGGGTGAACAAACCGGTGGAGGTGATCGTGTTCCACACGTTCGCGTTGGGGCCCCATGCGGCCATGAACTCCGACCAGCTCGACGTCCCGGAACCGGTGAGCGCGGTGGTCGCGAGGTCGGCCAGGCCGCTGCCGCCGTCGGCACCGGAAAGCCCCTGCAGTGCGCTCGGCACGGCGGACATCAGCTGCGACAGAGCGCTGTGCTGGCCGAGAGCGGACGTGTCGGCCGCCTGACTGACCGCGGCCGCCTGGGCCGTGAGACCGCTGGGGCTGGTGATCTGCTGCGGCGCGACGAACTGGTCCAGGTCGGTGGCTGCCGCCGAGGCGCCGGCGTAGCCGTACATCGCGGCGGCATCCTGGGCCCACATCTCCAGGTACGCGGCTTCGGTCGCCGCGATCGCCGGGGTGTTCTGGCCCAGGATGTTCGTCGCAACCAGTGCGGCCAACTGGGTGCGGTTGGCCGCGACGAGTGGCGGTGGCACTGTCGCGGCGAATGCCGTCGCGTAGGCGGTCACCGCGGCCTCGGCCTGCGCCCCGGTCTGCTCGGCCTGCACGGCGGTGGCGTTGAGCCACACCACGTACGGCGTGGCGGCGGCAGCCATCGAGGCCGCCGCGGGCCCGAACCATTCGTCACCGGCCAGCGCGGACAGCACAGCTTCGTAGGTCAGCGCGGTGGCGCGCAGCTCGGCGGCCAACCCGTTCCATGCCGAAGCTGCAGCCAGCATCGGCGCGGCACCGGCGCCGGCGTACATGCGCGCGGAGTTGACTTCGGGTGGCAGAGCGGCAAAGTCCAGTGCGGCGGTCATCGGTGGTCCCCCTTGAGTTCACCCCTGCTGGGGCACGAAACCCGGGTCGCCAAGAACGCAATTCCACGCCTTTTTCCGCGCGCAATTAATACGCGCTTCGCGATATCAGCGAGCGCCGTTTGCGGCTATCAGAAATGCGATTCAGGCGGCGATGCCGGTGCCCGGGTCGGATCGAAACGAAATGGTCGTCGATTTCGAATACGGACTATCGTCGGGACTCATTCCGCTCTCACCTCCTCAGGGCCGTGGCATGCGGGGATGCCGGGTGCACGACGCATGGGATGAGAGTCCAGCGGGCACGACGGCCCACCAGATCACAGCACCCCTCTCGACAGAGCTTCGGCACCACACGGCGTATCCAGCAGTAATGCTGGAAGCCACTTGGGCTCAACCCTTAAGCCGGGAAGAGCTGTCCTGACCCTGGGCGTCTTTCGACGTTCGAGGTCAGTGGCCTGTGTCCGTGCAGACGCCTCACCTAGCGAGGTGCATGCAGTGGCAATAATGGCACTCGCGACGACCAGAGTCAACTCAGACGTCCCGTCGAATTCGAATTCCGATATTCGAAAGGCGGGAATTGCCGGGACTTTCTTTGGGCGGCGTTATCCCGCAGCCACCGGTCGCGGCATGATTGTCAATCGGGAACCGTAGCGGGGGCCGTTGCCCCAACTCCGTGCGCACGCGTTGGCGGCAGGCAGTGCGGGCATCCCGGGTGCGCCCGCGGCGGATGCCGGAACGGCCGCCGTGCTGCCCGCGCCGGGTACTGCGCCGAACGGCTTCGCTACATCGACGGCGGCCGCCCAGCTCGGCGGAACAGACAGGCGGCCCACCAGGGACGCCTGAGTGCTGCCGGCGGCGACTCCCCCCACGCCGGACGGCGCGGTCGTTGCCGTCATCGCGGCGGCCTCGGCCGAACCGGCGCCGGCGATCTCTGGCTCCGCCCCTTCGACCACCCCGTTGACGTCGGCGACGGCATCGGTCACCGTGGGCACGATCAGTGCCGGCGCCGTATATCCGGCGGAGACGACGCCGTTGAACAGGGAAGAGTTCAAGAAGACCCCGACGGCGTTGCCGTCGTTGCCATCCAGGAAGTTCAGGACATCGACGAGCAGACCTGTCTGCGGAAGTGCGTCAAACGGAGAGGCCGCCGCCGGCGCGGCGAGATCCTGCAGGGTGGCCGGTACCGATGCCATCGCCCGCGCGACCGCGGCGGCTTGGTGGGCCGGACCGGACGGGTCGGCGGTCTGCGCCGGCTCGCCGAACTGTGTCAGCGCGGCAGCCTCAGCCGCGCTGGCGGCGTAGGTGTACATCGCCGTCGCGTCCTGAACCCACATCTCGGCGTACTCGGCTTCGGTGGCCGCAATCGCGGCGGTGTTGATACCCAGAAAGTTGGTGGCCACCAGCGCGAGCAGTCGTGCCCGGTTCGCGGCGACCACGGCGGGGGGAACCGTCATCGAGTACGCGGCCTCGAAGGCCGCCGCAGCTGCTGCGGCGTGACTGGCCGTCTCTTCGGCCTGCGCGCCGGTGCCGCGCAGCCAGTCCAGGAACGGAGCGACCGCGGTCATCATGGCGGTCGATGCCGGACCCAGCCAGCCGTCGTCGACCAATGTGGACAACACCGATTCGTACGCCGTCGCGGTCAACCGCAGCTCGTCGGCCACCGCATCCCAGGCCGTCATGGCGGCCAGCATGGGCGCCGAGCCCGGCCCGGTGTGCATGCGCAGCGAATTGACTTCAGGGGGGAGGGCTCCAAAATCCAATGCCAGCACCTCCTTCAAACCGACCGTCCGTCGGTAACCGCCGGTGTTGCGGAACCGATCAGCGATATCGCGGTTGTCTCCCCCCTGTCATCCAGCGGCCGGTGGGCGTCCCATGATCGTCGGCCGGAATCCGTAGCGCGGCGGACTGCCGAAGTTGTTGCCGGACATGCCGAGTAGCGGCATCCCCGGTGCGCCGGGCAGACCGGCCGCCGCCGCTGGGACCACTGCGTTGCTGGTCCAACCCCCGCCCGGCGCCGCGGTACCGGCGTAATTGGCCACCGCGCTCGCCGCTGTCCAGGTCTGGGGCACCGACAAACGTCCGACCAACGCCGACTGGTTCGTGCCAGCCGTCACGCCGCCCCGGGCAAACGAGACGTCGGCGGCGTCCTGCAGCGGGGGCAGGTTGGCGGGGTTGGCCGGCGACCGCGACGGAATCGGGGACGCGTTGCCCTCACCGGAGCCCATGCCTGGCACGTCGGACTCCGTTGCACCCAGCACCACCGCGTTGATGTCGGCCAGGCCGGCAAACGCCGCGGGGGCCACGATCGCGGGGCTGACATACCCGGCTGAGATGAATCCGTTCGCCAGGCTGGAGTTCAGGAAGGTGCCGTACGGGTTCCCATCGGCTCCGTCCAGGAAGTTCAACAGGTTGACCAGCAGATCCTCACCGGGGAAGGCTTCGGCCGTTGCCGCTGCCGTCGGTGCAGCGAGGCCTTGCAGCGTCGACGGCACCGACGACATCAGTTGCGGCAGCTCGGTCTGCGTGAGGTTGGCTCCGGCACTGGCGGCGGCCTGGGTGACGGCCTCGCCCTGCCGGGCCTGCCCGGCCGGGTTGGTGGTGGGCGCCGGGTGGGTGAACGAGCTCAGCGTGGCCGCCAGCGCGGACCCGACGGCGTAGCCGTACATGGCCGCCGCGTCCTGGGCCCACATCTCGCCGTACGCGGCCTCGACAGCGGCGATCGCGGGCGTGTTCTGACCGAGCAGATTGGTCGCGACCAGCACCGCCAACTGCTGGCGATTGGCCGTGACGACCGCGGGCGGCACGGTTGCGGCAAATGCCGATTCGAACGCGCCCGCGGCCGCCGCCGCCTGAGCACCGGCCTGCTCGGCCTGCAGCCCGGTGAGGCTCATCCAGGTCAGGTACGGGATGACCGCGTCCTGCATGGCTGCCGCCGCCGGACCCCGCCAGCCGTCGCCGGTCAGCACCGAGATCGCCGTCTCGCAGCCGGCCGCGGTGGCACGAAGTTCAGCTGCCAGCCGATCCCAGGCCGCGGCGGCGGCCAGCATCGGTGCCGAACCCGGTCCGGTGTACATGCGCAGGGAATTGATCTCGGGTGGCAACGCTCCGTAATCCATTGCCGTCACCACCCTCGGACTTGCTGAACATTAGCGAAAGGCGTTGCTGCACAACCAACTTTCGGCATCATTCGCGGCACAGGATGGGGCATCGGACTTTCTCCTTGGTGAGAATGGTCCGACCCAGCTACGGACGCCGGCCGCTTCGGGTGATGATCGATAGCGCGTGCGACTCGCTGCGCACCGTGTGTCGGGTACTCGCGCCAACGGGAGACTGCGGACGCCGCGACCGGATCGGGGAATGGTCATCGACGGGGAATCAGCATTCGACAGATCAGTGCGGCCCCACCTCCCGTCACTGTCGCGGCAGCAAAGCACCGCTGTGGTGGCCCAGGCCGGGATGACGCCGCCGTCCGAGTTTGCCGGGCGTGCCGAATCCTTCCGTCCCAGCGCGAAATTTCACACAGCGTAGCGGGCTGTGGCGGCCGCGGCGGGCAGTTGCGCACAATCCATATTCCGGCGCGCCGTGCCCCACCGATAGCGGGCGGTTTCGGCGAATCGAGCGGGTCCGGGCCGCGCTGCGGCGGGCACCGGGTCCGATCCGGGCCGGCGCCGAGTCAGCGCGGTAGCTGTCCCTGGCGTCTGCGCCCAGAGGTTAGCTGCAGATGTCGCCGGTCACTTGTTGCGCTTCTCTTCCGCGACGGCCGCGCTGAGACCTTCGGCGAGGTCGTCGCGCGTCAATTCGCGGAACCGTCGCAGCTGCGCTTCGCTGAAATCGGTCAGGTCACTGTTGAGCACCGCGTCCAGATCCTCGTCGTCGAGCCGGAAACTGCGGTGGTCACGGGCCTTCTCGACCACGTTGCGCACAAATCCGGCGTTGCCGAGCATGTCGATGCCCCGGATCAGGTCGCCGTCCTCGGAGTAGGTCTCGTCGAGGTAGAACTTGGTGTAGGAGGGCAACAGAATCGAAGCCTCCTCCTCGGTGATGACGTCCTCGTTCTCCCGGCCCATCAGGACGGTCAACGCCACCAGCTCGTCCGGGGTGTAGCTGAAGAACTCGATCACCGTCGAAAAGCGCCGCCGGAGGCCCTGGTTCACCTCGAGCATCTTCTCCATCGCCTTGGCGTAGCCGGCCCCGAACACCACCAGCTCGTCGCGGTGATTCTCCATGTAGAGCAGCAGGGTGTTGATGATGGCGTTGCCGTAAGGGTCGCCCTGCGAGTAACCCTTTTCATGCAGGGTGTGCATCTCGTCGAAGAACACGGCGCCGCCGAGTGCCCCTTCGAGCATCTCCTCGCAGTTCTTCTCCGCGTCGGCCATGTAACGACCCAGCAGTTTGGTCCGGCTGGTCTCCACCACCACCGGCTTGCGCAACACCGTCAACCCGCACAGCTGCTTGCTGAAGGCCCGCGCCACCGATGTCTTGCCGGTGCCGGGCGGCCCGAGCAGCAGGGTGTGACGCGAGGTCACCGGAACCGGCAGCCCCATCTTGGCGCGCGCCAGATTCACCTTGGTGGTCGACTTGATGAGCTTGATTTCCTTCTTGGCCTGCTCCATGCCGAGCATCGCGTTCAGCTCGGCGTCGCCTTCGGCCAGGTACCGGGCGGCCTCCTCGGCGTGCCGGGCGGCTTCGGCCTGCGCACGCGACGGCGCGCTGTCCGGATCCCACGGGTCGGTGCGGGCCTCGATGGTCTCCGGATCGGTCAGCACCAGCCGGAAGTTGGGGTTGTCCAGAGCCTCTCGGGCCGGGGTGAATTTCGCGTCGCGGGAATACACGCGGCGCAGCAGTTCGACGGCCTCATCTTCGCGACCGACGTGCCGCAGACACATGCCCTGGGTGTAGAGGGCGATGTTCGCGGCCCCCGGTACCCGGTCCCCCTCGATGGCTTCCTGCCCGCGTCGGAAGGCCTCCTCGAAGACGCCGAGCGACGCCAGCGCCGTGGTCGCCATCGCAGCGCCGGCCGCCTTCAGCTCCGGGTGCCGCCACTGGGTGGCCTCGGGGAACTGCACCAGCACCTCAGGCCACCGTTTGGTGCGGAAATAGAGCACCCCCCGCACATAGCTGACCAGTTCGCTATCGAAGGGATGGCGGGGTTCGGTGGCGTCGAGCAGGGCAGCCGCTTCCTTGTACCGCTTGTTCTCGGCCAGTACGGCGGCGTAGGCGCAGGCCAGGGAATCGACGCTGGTGACGGCAAGCCGCAGGAACAGCCCGTCGGAAACCTCGGGCCGGAACTGCAGGTCGGTGACACCGAGGCGACGGGTCTCCCAGCCGAATGTCCTTACCGCCGCCCAGGCGCCGGCCAGCACCTCGATGCTCTGGTCACCGGCCAGGATGCGCGCCAACCAGGCATCACACATGCCGGCGTCGAGTTGGGTGGCGGTGGTGAACATCTGCGCTGCCACCGTCGGGTTGTGGCTGGGCTGCAGTCCGTTGACCGAGATGCCCGACGCCAGCAACCCCGCGACCATGGCATTGCGGGCATCTTCAGCGGCAGACTGCGCTCGCGTCATTGTGCTGCTGAGCTGGTCACGTGCTCCGCGTCGTGACCCATTGGCAATTCCAGTTCGTCGTGGTCTCTGAGTTCGCGGCTCGGGACCACCAGCTGTGCCCGCGTCGACGGCGCCGGCAGGCTGGCCCGCACCGCCGCCAACTGCCGACCGGTGAGCCGGTTGAGTCCTGTGGTCAGATCCCTCGGCAACCGGGCTTCACTGTGATAGCGCACCCATGCCGCGAGATGGGGCCGGCCGCCCCGGGTAGTCAGTCGCACAGTAACCACCGTAGCGCCTACTTCCGGCGCCGCCGACAGCCAGAGTGCGTCCAGCGTCTCAGTGTCGATGTCGGACGGCGTCACCCAGAAACTGGTCACAAAGCCGTTGAAGTGTTTGAGGTGCCGCCATCCCGGCCGGCTCCAGGTGGGTTCCAGGTCGGCCAAGACCGCGCTGTCCACTTCGGCCAGTTCATCGGCGGTCAGCGGGCGCGCTGCGCAACTCTGTCCGTCCAGGTCCTGCACCAGTCGCTCGGTGGCCGCGACCAGGGTTGCCGCCAGGGAATCGCGGCATACCACGGCAGCCACGTTGCGCTGCGGGTTCATCCGCAACACCAGCCAGGTGCGCCGTCGGTCGGCGCCGCGCCGCTCGGTCCCCGCCTCGTTCGAGCCCCACCCGTCCGGGCCCCACTCCTCCAGGGAGGCCGACGCGCGGGCAGCTTCGGCGCCGCCCCGCACCTCCACCGAGACGATGTCGATGCCGTCCAGATGAATATCGAACTGGCGCAAGCCATTTGCGACCGCTGCCACCGGCAGGACGGGCGAGCCCGCCGTCGCGCGGTGATGATGAAGGCCCGGGTGATTGCCGCCGTCGGCATCGATCTCGAGCACACTGACCAACTGGCCCCGGTACTCGCGCACGCCCACCGTGTCACGGCCGAAGCGGCGCTTGAAATCGGTCGCCGGGGTGCAGCCCGCCCCCAGGGCGGCGCCGGGGTCGGCGGACCAGTCCCACAGCCAGTTCGCCACACCCGAGGTCACGGTGATGCCGTGGTAGGTGACGATCGACAGCAGCGTCACGATCACCGCGAGGCCGACGCCCACCCACCACGCCACCCGGTTGTCGCCCTGCCACGACTGCGGCGCGTGACTGGCGAGCACCAGGATGAGCACGACGGCCAGGAACACCGCCGTCAACCGCGGCCAGGTCAACGACAGCCCGAATTTGCGCTGCGCCTTCATCGTTGTTTCCGCGATCGTCGCATCAATGTCGCTGTACCGAACACTGCTCCGCCTATCAGTAGTGCCGCAGCCAAGCCTCCGCTGGCCACCCATACCGGCGCCATGTTGCGCGGCGGGGGGGCTTTCGGCAGCGATAGCGGCGCCGAAAGTTGTTTGGGTGCCTGCGGCGGTCCTTGAGGAACATCCCATGTCAATGCCGCGACCGGGTCGACGACACCGTAGCCGACCTGGTTGTCCACCCCCCGGGCGGGCGGACGGGCCGTGTGGATCAGGCGTTGCATCACCTGGTAAGCCGACAACTCCGGGTATTTGGCGCGCACCAGGGCGGCCACCCCCGACACGATCGCGGTCGCGAAGCTGGTGCCCGCCGGCGTCAGCAAAGTGTTGTCCGGACCGTCGATCGCGTTGATCAGACCGTCGTCGCGGGGCGAAAGCCCCATCACGTCGGTACCCGGCGCGGAGATCGACACCCACGGTCCGGCGATGCTCATCTGCGACAACGGCTGACCACTCGTGTCGACCGCGCCGACGGTGAGGACGAAGTCGCTGAACCAGGACGGCGTCACGACCGTGGTGACGGAGTTCCAGGCACGCGGGTCGTTGGGCGACAACGGGTCGAAGATGGTGTTCTGCTTACAGTCCTTCTTGCTGCTGTCTCCGGCCGCGGCGATGATCAGCGCGTTCTTGTCGACCGCGGCGTAATGCACCGCGGCCCCCAGCGCCCGCTGGTCGATGACGTTGCGGGCGCTCATGCAGGTCACATCAGAGATGTTGATGATCTGAGCACCCATGTTCGCAGCATGGACGATCGCGCGGGCCATCGTCTGAACGTTGTCGATCTTCGCCGCGGTCTGCGGGTCCTCGTCGCCGGTATAGGCGTCCTTGAGACCGAACGCCTGGCTGGACTGGCGGATCGAGATGATCTCGACCTCCGGCGCGATTCCACTGAACGCGTCCGGCGGAGGTCCGGTCGGCGACGGGGGCGGTGGAGCGGCCGTCGGCGTGGGTGACCCCGGCGCGGAGGTCGGCGGTGCCGTCGAGGTGGAAGCGGACGACGACGACGAGGTAGACGAGGTAGTAGTGGGCGACGTCGACGTCGACGGCGACGGCGAGGTCGTCGTCGGTGCCAGCGGCCGCGGGTGATCGACGGGACGGATCTTTGCACCGCCGCCGTACCCCGGGATGGTCACCGTGCCGCCGCCCCGGTTGGCTGACGGCGCCTGGCCCGGTCCCGGCGGTGCCCCCGGTGGCGCCCCTTCGGACGGCGGGGGCGCTGGAGCGGGGATCATGGTGATGGTCGGCGCCGGCAGCGGCGACAAGGTCACGGTCTGCGGTGGCGGCGGTTTTTCCTGGGTGGGAATGGTGATGGGCCGCCGTGGCGAGGCCGGTGGTGGCGAGGCGCCGTTGGCGGGGGCGCCGCCGATCATCGAGGCCACCAGGGTGCCGTGGGCGTCACAGTCCGATAAGCCGTCACCGCCGGCCATCACGTAGTCGCCACCCGGAATCAGCCGCGGCAACCGGGGATGCGGGGTCACGCCGGTGTCGATGACGGCGACCTTGATGCCTTCACCACGCCCGAAACGCCACGCCTCGGTGAGATTCAGCATGTCCATGTACTTCGGCTGCACCTTGAAGTCGGTGCCGGGCAGCACCCCTACCTCGGTGCAGTAGGAATTCTGCTTCGTCGCGGCGATCGGCCCGGGCGGGCTGTCCGGTGGCAGCGCACCCGGGTCGATCTGCGGCGGAGTGATTGCGTACGCGGGCGGCATGCCGGCCAGCGCACCACCGGTGAGCAGCATCGCGGCCAGGGTCGCGCTGCTCGCACGACCCCGCCACGACCACGTGCTACCGGTAGCGGATCGCTGCATAGACGTTCATCAACCACAATGCCAGCGGGAAGATCGGCATCAGGCAGAGGTATTCGATCCATTCCACGAACTTGCGGAACAGCGGACTGTAGACGGTGTTGGGCACCACCGCGGCAGCGGTGAGGCCCGCGGTCGGCAGGGCCACCAGCACCGCGGCCGCGATCGACACCGACAGCGGCGACGAGAGCACCAGGGCGTAGCGCACCGCCACCACGGCGATGATCAGCACACCGGTGGCGGCCAGCGTAATGGCCTGCCAGCGGTCGACGTACGAGCGGCCACGCAGCACCAGGAACCCGGCGGTGAATCCCGCGAGGATCAGCGGCAGCCACCGCTCGTGGGTGTGCGGGTTGCACAGCGCGGAGAGAGTGACGACTACCAGGACGCCCAGCCCGATCAGCAGACCGCTCAGGAACGACCGAGCCCGCTCGGCCTGCAGCAACACATCGCGTACCGAGGCCGGTCCTTCCAGGGTGGGCGGGCCGCCCTCCGAGCGCACCACGGTCGTGGGCAGGTCGGGCCGGGCCTCGAACACCCACCGGCTGGTCGCCGACGGGAACACCGGCAGCCGGATGCCGGCCAGTCGCCGGGACAGTGCCGGGGCGGCGTGGTACAGCAGGACGCTGGCCAGCAGCAGGCAGGCCAGCAGGGTGACCGCGCTGGTGTTGGCGACCATCCGGGACAGGCTGGCCAGGGTGGCGAGCGCGCTGATGGTCACGATCGCGGTGTAGATCGCCAGCCGGCGACCGGTGAACCGCAATGCCAGCGCCGCACCGACGGCGAGGACGCCGAAGCCCAGCACGGCGTGCGGCGAACCGACCGGTCCGGGTGGTGCCGCGGCAGCCGCCACCGTGACCGGGACAAGTCCGCTCATCAGCAGGATGTCCGCGACGCGGCGGTCGGCGTCGGTCTTGGCGCGCATCAGCAGCATGCCGGCCACTACCAGCACCAGGACGCCGACGATTGCGGCGAAGATCGTGGTCAGCCAGCTGTTGTGGTGCCACCGCCACCAGCCCAGCACGCCGGAGGCCAGCACCACGCCGGTGGCCACCATGGACGCGCCGACCTGAAGGGCCATCACCGGGTCGATCGCGGCGAAGCGCTTGCTGAGGTTGGACGAGACCGCGGTGGAGATGTGCTCGATGACCTGCGAGCGGTGTTCGGTGTCCGCGACGAACCGGATCCACAACCGGTCGCCGTCGAAGACGTCCTGCTCGGTCAGCGACTGGGTGGCGCGCAGTGGCGTGCCGTCCACCAGGCACAGCGCCCAGCGGCCGCGTCCGGTCGCCTCCAGCGGGGTCTCCCCGAGTTCACGCAGACGGCTGTTGACCACCTTGAGCAGCGGGTCGGTCATCACCGAGACCGGCGCGTTGGCGTCCAGCAACACCCCGATCTGCACCCCCTCGCCGGCCATGATGCCGACGACGACGGCCCTGGGCGACGAAATACCCTCGATGTCAGTCTGTGGCGCGTCAGCTACTGCGGTCATCGTCCTGCACCTCCCGCCGTGGCGAATGAGTTAGCTTCTGGTTGTTGCTGCGTGGTGGGCTTGCTCGGTGTGGTCACCGAGGCGCCGGTGGCTCCGCTGCTCCCATGGAGCTGCGGCTGGACTGACTCCAAGTTCATGTGCCTCGCCTCGCGCTGATAGTTGTGGTGACGTGCTGCTTTTCCTGGTGCAACCCGTCCAGAGCAGTATGCCGTGTTGACATCCCGCTCGCATTTTATGTTGAAAAATGTTGTCTGACTGCGTGTTTCGTAACGGCGTTGTTAAACCCTGCTGTGCGATTTCCATTCGCCGTACGGCAGCGTGTCCAGCACGGTCTTGACTCCCACCTGCACCAACTGGGGGGTGGCCGGGCAGATAGCCAGCCATGCCTCGCCGGAGCCGGCCGTCCTGGCCTGTTGGTAGAGGGCGATGCGGCCGCCCGAACCGTCCTTCAAAGACAGCACCGACGAGCTCGGTCCTTTTGCGTCGTCCCGGTACTGGCGCGCATACACAGCGACCTCAGCAGCGGGATCGGACAGCGCCTGACCTAGCGCGGCGACGGTGGAGGCGCTGATACCCATGCGCCGCAAATCACCGCCGGAGAACACGTTGAAGCCCGACTCCTGCCACGACTTGGTGGCTTCGAGCATCTCCTCGAGGGGCACGTTGACGGCATTGATCGCCGCCGGGTCGGCGTGGTGGATGGATTCGAGCCCGTCCAGCACCAGCGCGGCAATCGAGGCGCTGTCAGAGACGACGACGTCATCGACGGTGATGTCGTTGCCCACCCGCACCGCGGACACCCAGTGTTGGGCGCGGCGGGCCAGTACCACCCGGAATTCGTTGTCGGGGATCTCACGCGAGCCCGGGGGCTGATTCTCGTCGTCGACGACGCCGTAGAGCAACTTGCCCCGCGACAGCAGCGCAACGACCTCGAGGTCGGGCGCGGCAAGCACCTTCATGCGCGCGGCCACCTGTTCGTTGACGGTGTCGCCCACCACGATGCCCTGCTCGCGCATGACCGCCATGCCCGGATGTTCGTTGAGCCAATCGTTGTTGTCGGTGGAGACATACGGCCGGCACCGCAACTCCGGTGCTACGTGCCGGATGTCCAGCAGTGCCTGCAGCATCCAGAAACCGTCGACATTGACAGTGATGTCCGTGCGGGTGCTCTGTTGATCCATCCCCTACCTCGTTGACTCTGTGTGATGACTACAGGACACGGCAGCACACCGACTTACCTGGTGTGCTGCCGCGTCCGCAGTTTTGGTTATCAGGCCCAGCTGGAGCCGACGGCGCTGTCAGTCTGCGCCATGTTGTTGCCGGCGGACTGAACCTTCTGGCCGTGGGTGTTGGCCTGCTCGTAGATCACCTGGAAGTTGCGGCCCAACTGGGCGATGAACTCCTGGCAAGCCACCGAACCGGCGCCGCCCCAGAAGTCACCGGCAGCCAACACATCGCGAACGATGGCCTGGTGCTCGGCCTCCAGGTTGGCGGCCTGGGCGCGAATGAGCGCGCCGTGGGCGTCGACGTCGCCGAACTGGTAATTGATGGTCATATCTGTGTTCCTTCTGTGTCGGGTCGGTCGGGCTAGCTGCTGAGGATCTGCTGGGAGGCCTGCTCTTGCTGCTCGTAGTTGTTCGCGTCGCGAACCAACCCGTCGCGCACCCCGTGCAGCATGTTCACGATGTTGCGGAAAGCGGTGTTCATCTGACCCATGGTGTCCAGCGAGGTGGCCGAGGCCAGACCGCTCCAGCCCGCACCCGCGATGTTCTGCGAGGACGCGTACATGCGACGGGCCTCGTCCTCGACGGTCTGGGCGTGGGTCTCGAAACGGCCAGCCATGGCCCGCATTGCGTGCGGGTCGGTCATGAAGCGAGTTGCCACTTGATGTCTCCTTGTTAGTGAATGATCTGGATTTACAACGCGATGGCCGATCAGCGCTACAGGCGTAACCGCCGACCGGGAAAAACTACGGAGAACCCCCTCTTCCGTCAGCCGGCGGCCACCGGGCTGCGTCACGGCCGGAAAGGTGTCGAACCCGAACCACGCTGTTCGAGTCGACGGCGAATGCAGGTGATCCGAAGTGACGGCCTCCGACCAAGCCGCTCAACCCCGAAATCACCGCCTGTCTGCCAGTTCGATCAGCCTGCGGCGGCTGCGTTGGCGGCCTCGGTGGCCGCATACGAACCCGAACTGGTGGCCAGAGTGTTCACGAACATCTCGTGAATCGCTGCGGCCTGGGCGCTCACGGCTTGGTACATCTGCGCGTGCGCGGCGAACTGGGCGGCGGTCAACGCCGATACCTCGTCGGCGGCCGCCGGAACCACCCCGGTGGTCGGGGCGGCCGCTGCCGCGTTCTGCGCGCTCATCGCGGTACCGATACCCTGCAGGTTTCCGGCCGCGGAGGTCAGCGCCTCCGGCTGTGTGGTCACGAAAGACATGCTTTTTCCTCTCAAATCTTCTCAGTAACCGCTCTCTGCAAGAGAGTAGATGACTGCGTCGGCCACCGGTCGCCTCAAAAGCTACCCGTTGGCAGTTGTTCACTGGACGGTAAACCTTATTCACCTGGTGTAACGACACAGTAACAGCGGTTAACCCGATTTGGCTTGACCTCGCACCAGTCCATGGCAACCTCCCAGCTTCGGACCGCCGGGTTGTGCCGGGCTGCTCCGCCGCGACGGCTACGACACCGGCAACTCGGCCTTGTGCCGAGGGCAGTATGCGTCGATGCTCGCCCCGACGAAGAAGCCGGCATGAAAAGCCGGCATGCTGCTGCTGTTCAGCACGTCGCTGGCCACCTCATTGGGCGACATGCCGCTGTCGAGCCTGTCGCAGACGAAGTGTGCGGCCTCGATCGCATGTGAGTTGGAAATGTGGTCGGTGATGCCTTCGGACCGCAACTCGGCGAGGAATTTGTCGTCGACGGTGTCAGCGTGTGCGGGCGCGCCCGCGCCGAGCAACGCCAGCAGCGCCACCGCGATAAGCCGCCGATACATTCTGATGCTCCTGCAGATCAAGTGGTTGAGCCGGACCGCGAACCATGCCGGCTCCGGCATCCTGGGGTCGATTCTCGCGAGCTCGTCGCGAAGGCTGCGGCTATCCGGCGGGCATCGGGCGCGCCATCACGGTGGGTTTGAACCCGTAACGGGGCCCCGCGCCCGCCCCGCGCGTGCTGCCGCCCCCGCCGACGGGCATGCCGCTGAGCACGTTGCCGCTCTGCGCGCTTTCGCCCGCGATGATCGGCTCGCTGATCATCTGTACGGCCGGACGCACGGTGGGGGCGGCCGATGCGCCGGGCCACGAGGACGGAACCGCCAGGTGCCCGATGTGGGCGCCCTGTCCCAACCCGGCGGCCACCTGGCCGCCGGCCGTTCCCAACGCCCCGCTGATCGGCGGCGCCGCGACAGCTGGTGCGGCCGCGGCCGCGGCGGGAGGGTTCAGCCAACCCGCTGATTTGGCGATCTGGACGCCGAAGTTGCCCATACCCACGCTGAAGTACGGCAGACCCTCGGTGTTGTAGAAGAAGCTCGCGTAATTGGAATAACCCTGCATGAAGGTGCCCAGGTTGTTGGGCAGCGTGGTCTGCCCGGTCAGCAGGAACCAGATTTCGGTGAGGATCGGATAGTCGGTCGCGGCCGCCTGGGCCAGTTGTGACGCTCCACTGGGCGTGGACAGCAACCCCAACCGGCTGGTGATCTGATGGAAGAAGCTCTGCAGCGACTCCTGGATCGAGGCCACCGGTGTTGCCTGTGCGGCGGCGACCGCGGCCACCTGAGAGTTGGTTCCGATCGGGTCGGCGATGGCGGGAGCCGTGTCGAACGGCGACAGGTCGCTGGCCGCCGCCGCGGATCCGGCGTAGGTGTACATGGTCGAAGCGTTCTGGGCCCACATCTGTGCGTAGCCGGCCTCCAACTGTGCGATGACGCCGCTGTTGATGCCGAAGATGTTGGTCTGCAGTGCCTGCGCAATCTCGGCGCGGTTGGCCGCAACCAGCGGCGGTGGCACGATCGCGGCGAACGCGGCTTCGAAGGCTGCCGCCACCGCCTGCGATTGGACGGCGGCATGCTCGGCTCGGGCGGCGGTAGCCGTCGTCCAATCCACAAAGGGTTGTACGGCTTGCACCATGGTCGCCGAGGCCGGTCCCAGCCACTCTTCGCCGGCAAGCAGGGCCAGCACGGCCTCATAGCCCTGGGCCGTCGACGCCAACTCGGCGGCCAGGGCGTTCCAGGCCGAGGCGGCGGCCAACCAGGAGGCCGCGCCCGGCCCGGAGTACATCATCGCCGAGGTGATCTCGGGCGGCAGGGCAGCCAAATCCGTTGTCATGTACTGACTCCTCACTTGTCCGTGTGGCGTTGACCGGTGTCACCCGGCCGAGGGTGGGCGGGTCAACACGGTGTGCCGCAACCCGTACCGGACACCGAGGTGGCCTGCGCGTTCGCCGTTGCGCGCACCCGGCGGAACACCGCGCAGCGCGGCGTTCATCACGTTGTCGGGGCTTACCTGGGCCGCCGGGGTGGCAAAGTGTGCGCTCGTCAGCTTCGGCACGGTCTGCTGCGCACTCCCGGTCGCGGCGCCCCAGCTCGCCGGCACCGACAGTCCGCCCACGTGCGCGGCGGACGCGGTGCCCGCCGTGACGCCTATGCCGCTGTGAAAATGCCACCCGCCGGCGCCCAGGGCGGCGAATTGCGGTGTCGGATACCAGGCGCCCCCGGCTCCGGCGGTGGTGCCCAGGCCCGGGAACAGTTGTTGCCCGATAGACCAACCGAAGTTCCCCAACCCCACCCCGAAGTACGCCTGCAGTGTTTGCCGCAGCACGTTGTACATGCCGGGATAGAGCCCCGCCCAGTTGTTGTCGGGCGTGGGCAGCCACCCCAGCATCGGTGCCCACCCGATCGGTGTGTCGACGATGTGCACGATGTCCGAGGGAGAGGCGCCCGCCGGTGCCACCGCGAGATCCCGGACTGCGGCGCGGGACAGCAACTGCGGAATCGTGTGCGCCGCCTCGGGGGCGGTGTCGCCGTCGTGCGCGTCGGTGGTGTGGGGAGGCGCGGCGAACCGGCTCAATTCGGTGGCAAGCGCTGCGGAGGCCGCATATCCGTACATTGCCGTGGCGTCCTGAGCCCACATTTCCAGATAATCGGCTTCGGCGGCCGCGATGGCGGGGAAATTCTGTCCGAATACATTGGTGGCGACCAGCGTCATCAATAGGACCCGGTTAGCCGCGATTACCGGCGGCGGCACCGTCATCGAGAATGCGGTTTCGTAGGCGGCCGCGGCGGCGCGGGCATGGTTGGCGGCTTCCTCGGCGCGGACGGCTGACGCACTCAGCCAACTCACGTACGGTCCCACTGCCGCAACCATCGACTCCGCGGCCGGTCCGATCCACAGCGAGGTGGTCAGTTCGGCCACCACAGATGTGTAACCCGTTGCAGTCAAACTCAATTCGACGGCCAGACTGTCCCACGCGGAGGCCGCGGCGAGCAGGGGTCCTGACCCTGGACCGGTGTAGATCCGGCCCGAGTTGATCTCAGGCGGCAACGCCGCGAAGTCGAACACCACCCTCCTAGCCAGCACACAATGGGGGTCGTTTCTGCACAGTCGCGGCCACGCTGCGGCAACCCTCTGAAAACATAGAGGCAACCGCCGCGGCACCCGGTTCAGTCCACCAGATATTCATTTTCGCGAATTAGTTGTTAAACCGCAGTTCAGGAAAATGGCGAAAGGGGTAGCGAGCGTTTCAGTCCGACTCGAGCACAAGTGCCATTTCCGGGCAGGAGTCGACACCTTCCCTGGCGACTTGCTCGTCTCGTGCGGCGACCTGGTGCTCCTGCAGGATCGAGTAGCCGGCCCCGTCGATCGGGAACAGCCCGGGGTCCACCGCGTAGCACTGTGCGTGCCCGGCACATTTCGACTGTTCGAGACGAATCCTCATCGGAAGTCAGCCTAGCCATCGGCTCGCCGGACGCCCCCGCACGCGACCACGTTGGTAGGTTTCCCGGCGTGAGCCCCCCGGACGCCTACCACGCCGGTGATTTCCACCTGCCCAGGCTCGAATACTCGTCACTGCCACTGGCCGCGGATCGCGGGGTGGGCTGGCGGGTCCTGCGGGGGGCGGGCCCGGTGGTCTTCATGAACGGCCACTATTACCTGACTCGACGCGAGGATGTGCTGGCCGCGCTACGCAATCCCGAGGTCTTTTCGTCGCGGGTGCTGCAGCCGCCGACCAATCCCCTCCCGGTACTCCCGCTCGCGTTCGACCCGCCGCAACACACCCACTACCGCAAGATCCTGCAGCCCTATTTCAGCCCGCACGCGCTGGGCAAATCCTTACCCGTGCTGGCCCGCCATGCAGCCGACATGATCGGCGCGCTCGCCGACCGCGGTGGCTGCGACGCGATGGCCGAGCTGGCACGTCTCTACCCATTCCAGGTGTTTCTCGACCTCTATGGGCTGCCCCTCGAGGACCGGGACCGGCTGATCAACTGGAAAGACGCCATCACCGGCGACCAGGCCTACCTGTCCCTGGCCGAGATGGAAAAGGGGCAGATCAACCTGTTCGGCTATCTCAGCGACGCGATTCAACAGCGCCGGCAACATCCTGGCTCCGACATGTTGTCCCACATCATGACCGACCCGGCCGGCCTCACCGACCTCGAACTGCTGGGCATGAGTCACCTGCTGATCCTCGCCGGTCTGGACACAGTGACGGCGGCCATTGGTTTCGCTCTGCTCGAACTCGCCCGCAGGCCGCTGTTGCGTGCCCAGATCCGTGACGATCCGCGGCAGACCCGACATTTCGTCGAGGAGATCGTCCGGCTCGAGCCTGCGGCACCGGTGGCGCCCCGGATCACCACCACATTCGTCCACGTCGGTGGCATGACCCTGCCACCAGGTGCGCAGGTCCGGCTGTGTATGGCCGCGGTCAACCGCGACGGCAGCGATGTGACGTCCACCGACGAGCTGGTCATGGACGGCAAGCTGCACCGGCACTGGGGTTTCGGCGGCGGACCACATCGCTGTCTGGGCTCCCACCTCGCGCGGATGGAACTGACGGTCGTCGTCGCAGAGTGGCTCAGGAGGATCCCGGACTTCGGCCTACCGGCTGATTATTCGCCGCAGATCGCATTTCCATCGAAGACGTTCGCGCTCATGTCGCTGCCGTTGCAGTGGGACTGAGCGGGGTGGTTATCCCGGTATCCGGCGTCTCCCCCAGCGACGCTCCTTTCTATGAGCGTTCATAGAAATACTGGAGAGCAGCCTGAAACATAGCGAATACATAGATTGCGGACCGATCCTCGGGTCATCGGGCAGCGCCTGCCCCTGCATGGTATTTGCCCAGTTCACAGACCGGCACGGGCAACCACGGGTTGAACGCACGCTGAACATAACTCGGCACCTAGTGAACAGTCGGCGTCTTCGGTTCCTGCAGAGCAGCTGCCAATCTAATGTGGTTCATGTGAGTCAACTGAGATAGCTACCAGATCTTCAGATGACCTGATAAAATTCGCGACTTTTGTTAAAGCGGTGGGACGCCGACCGAGGCAGTCGCAGCACATCGGGGTGTTGCGCTCAATCCGAAAATCAAGCCACGCCGGAGGAATCTGATGTCTTTTGTTCGTACCTATCCCGAGCACCTGGTCGCTGCAGCCAGCAATTTGCAGTCGCTGGGTGCGGCGTTCAACGCCGGGACTGCGGCGGCTGCCGGGCCCATCACGACGGTGTTGCCCGCTGCAATCGACGAGGTGTCGGTGCTGACGGCAGCGCAGTTCGCCACGCACGGTCAGCGGTTTGCGGAGTTGAGTGCACAGGCATCGCGGATTCAGGCGCAGTTGGCGGCGACGCTGGCCACCAATGGGGTGTCGTACGCGGACACCGAGGCGGCCAACGTCGCAGCGGGGCTGTAGACGGGTATCAGAGACCAGGGGCAGGGGCATCGTGGTGGATTATGGATTGTTGCCGCCGGAGATCAATTCGGCGCGAATTTTTGCAGGTCCGGGTCCGGCTTCGCTGATTGCCGCGGCGACGGCGTGGCAGGGTTTGGCGGCGGACTTGGCAGCGGCGGCGACGGGTCATCGATCGGTGATCGAGACGTTGACCAGTGGTCCGTGGACCGGTCCAGCCTCAGCACAGGTGGCGGCGGCGGTTTCGCCGTTCATCATGTGGTTGACCAACAGTGCCGAGCAGGCGGGACAGACGGCAGGTCAGGCCGGTGCGGCGGCTAACGCCTACGAGACGGCATTGACGGCGTCGGTGCCGCCACCCATGATCGCGGCGAACCGGGCGTTGGTGCAGGCGTTGACCGCGACGAACATTTTCGGGCAGAACAGCGCCGCTATTGCGCAGTTGGAGGCCCAGTACGGCGAGTTCTGGGCCCAGGACGCCGGGGCGATGTACACCTATGCCGGCAGCACCGCGGCGGCTACCCAGCTCGCCGAACCGGTGGCGCCGGCAGAGGTGACTGATCCGCTGACCGGGCCCGTCGATCAGGCGATCGCCGCGGTCAAGGCCCAGGGTTCGGCCATCCAGACCCAGCTCAACAATGTGGGTGCTTACGTGAATCCCCGGGTCGGCGATGTGCTCAAGACGTTGTCGTCGCCGCTCAACGGTAACGGCCCGGCCATCGATGCCTGGCTGATGGCCAACACGCCGCTGGATGACATTGTGCCGCTGTACCAGAAGTACCTGTCGCCGTACATCAACTCGGTAGCGGCTTCGATTCAGGTGGTCCAATCCGTCGGCCAGAACAGCAGTGGTCTTTCGGGCCTCCTCAGTTTCGGCAACACCCTCAGCAAGGACGCCGCCTCCGCGGCTAGCAAGGCTGCCGAGGCTGCGACCGGCGCGGGGCAGGCTGCGGCAGGTGCTGGACAGGCTGCGGCCGGTGCTGCGGGCAAGCTGGGCGGGGTGGCTGCGGGCCTGGGCAAGGCGGTGCCGCTGGGCGGGTTGTCGGCGCCGGCGAGTTGGACGCCGTGGCATGCCACGCTGAATCCGGGGGTGGCCTCGGCAGTTCCGGCGGGTGCTCAGGGCGCCAACAGCTTCCCGATGGCTCCGCCGTTCGGGCAGTTCGTCAACGGTGGCTACGGGCGCAATCAGCCGACATATGGGTTCAAGCCCTCGGTGATGGCCAAGCCCCCGGCCGCCGGCTAGCGGTCATCGGGCATCAGGGGGAACAGACACCGATGTTCGACTTCGGCTTGTTGCCGCCCGAGATCAATTCCGGGCGGATGTATACCGGGGCCGGTTCGGGGCCCATGCTGGCCGCCGCGGCAGCGTGGAGCGTCCTGGCAGCTGAGATGGCCTCCGTCGCGCACGGCCACCGGTCGGTGATCGTGGAACTGACCGGTGGGCCGTGGGTCGGGCCGGCCGCGGAATCGCTGGTCGCGGCGGTGACACCGTTCATCGCCTGGCTGGACAGCGGCGCGGCGGAAGCCGAGCAGGCCGCCGGTCAGGCATTCACCGCTGCGGCGGCCTACGAAGCGGCGTTCACCGCCACGATCCCGCCGCCGGTCATAGCGGCCAACCGGGCGTTGCTGGGGGCGTTGGTGGCCACCAACTTCCTGGGGATCAATACTCCGGCCATCATGGCCACCGAGGCGGCGTACGCGGAGTTCTGGGCCCAGGACGCCGGGGCGATGTACAGCTATGCGGGGAGTTCCGCGGCCGCCACCGAGTTGACCGAGTTGCCCCAGCCCGCCGAGGTCACCGATCCCACCGGACTGGCCGACCAGGCCGTTGCGGCCCTCAAGAGCGCGGGCCAGGCGGTGGAAAGCCAACTCAACAACCTGGGATCGCACATAGCGCCGCGTCTCGGCGATGTGCTGCAGACACTGTCGTCCCCACTCAACGGCCAGGGCGCCGCGATCGACAGCTGGATCGCCGCCAACACTCCCCTCGACGACATCGTCCCGCTCTACACGAAATACCTGTCGCCCTACATCAATTCGTGGGCATTGTTGAACCAGAGCACGCTGTGGTTCGGAGACGACGCAGCGGGCTTCGCGAAGGTCGCCACTGTTGCGAATACGCTGTCTGCCGACGCCGCCAAGGAAGCCGCAAAAGCTACCCAGGCCGCCGGAGCGGCCGCGCGCAGCGGCGTCGGCGGCGTGGCCGCGAGTCTGGGTAAAGCGGTCCCGATCGGCAAGTTATCGGCCCCGGCCGGCTGGACCACGGCAACCGCACCGAGCACCGCCGGCGCGACAGCGATCAGCAAGGCCACCGCGATTCCCGCTGCGGCCGAAGGCAGTGCCGGCAACGTGCCCGGGACCGGCCCCGTCGGCCAGTTCGTCAACGCCGGCAACGGCCGTAAGACCCCCGCCTACGGACACCGACTCAAATTCATGACCAGACCACCGGCAGCCGGCTAGTTAACCTGGTTGTCGACGTCACGCCACGTTGTCCCCAACGTGGCGTGACCTTTTCGCGAAGACCTCTGCGGCACTTCGCCGTTCGCTGCACAGTTTCGCAGTAGCCGTGACCGTCCCGGTGCTCGACGAGCTGTGTGCAGCGCGCTCGTCGCTCTTCGCATTCAACAGATGACAGGGCCAGAAAGGACAATGCCGCTGCGTGGCGCCGGCCGTCAACCGGCGCCACCGCAGCGGCAGGGCCCGTGTTACTTGCGCACCTCGGTGGCTGCGACCTGCACGAAGGTGCCGGTGTCCTCGGCCATCAGCAGGCCTCGACCGCGGGGCAACGGACCACCCTTCATCTTGCCCCGGATGAAGCCTTCGTCCGGGTCGGCGTCCATCACCAGCAGCGGCGCATTGGCCTGATGCAGACCTCGGAGCATCGGGTCGCTGCCTGCCGACGACCAACCGCCGAAGGTGCGGGTGACGATCACGTGCAGACCGACGTCGGCGGCCCGGTTCACGAACGGCACCACCTTGTGCAGCGGCGAGTCGAAGCCGGGGGGCAGCTGCTGGATGTCGTCGACGATCAGGAAAATCTCCGGACCGCTCCACCATGACCGCGACAGCAGCTCCTCGGCGGACAGACCCGGCGGTGGTTCCCGCCCCGCCAATGCCGCCGACAGCTCACCCATCATCGCGACCACGCCGTCGAGGTTGTAGGCGAATTTCTCCACGTAGTCCGATCCCAGCGTGGTCAGCAGTTGCCGGCGCGGGTCGATCAACCACACCTGCGCGGATTTGCGTCCGGGCGGCGGGGGCGGTGCGCTGGTGGCACCGGGCGCGTACAACCGGCCGATTTCGGACATGATGGTGGCCAGCGTCGTGGTCCGCCCACATTCGCGTCGACCGGTCACCATGAGGTGCGAGTTCTCGGCGAAGTTGAGGTAGACCGGCTGCAGGTCCAATTCGGAAATGGCCCAGGCGATTCCGCCGGCACCGACGCCCTGACGGGTGTCCCGCGCCGCAAGCTCGCGGACCTGTTCCACACCGAACCGCGCCGGCAGTCGCCGTACCGGGGGTGCCACCGCCGTGGTGAGCCGGCTGACCGCGGCGACCACACTGTCGCTCTCGAACACATTGTCGGCGGTGCTGGACAACGACGGGCGGGCCACCAGGGTGTGCAGGCCGGCCTGCGGGTCGCTGTCGAGTCGCACGTAGTTGACCGCAACCATGCCGCGCCCCGGCTTGACCGGGACGTCCTTGGCGAACCGGGAACGCACCAGCTTGGCGTCCTCGACGGCGGCCAACCGCAGTTCGACACGCGAGCCGAAACCACTGCGCACCGGGGGCCGCAGCTCCGATTCGCGGTCGGCGGTGACGATCACGTGCACACCGAACGAGGGACCCTGGTTGATGATCACGTTGACCTGGTCGATCAACACCTCGTTTTCCTCGGCCAGGGCACGGTAGTTGTCGATGACCAGGTAGACGTCACCGAACCCGTCGTTGGGCACCGGACCGGCTTCCCCGCCGAACTTGCGGCGCCGGAACATCTCCATCGACGCGATGCCGTACTCCAGGAAGCTGCGCTTGCGTTCGCGCACCAACGCCAACAGCTCAGCGACCGTACGGCGGACACCGTAGGGATCGGTGGGACCGGCGACCTCGCCCACGTGCGGCAGCTGGGCCACCGTGGTCAACGCGGTGCTGCTGTAGGCCAGGCAGTAGAACTGCACCTGCTCGGGTGTGTGGGTCAGCGCCGCCGAGCAGATCAACGTCTGCAACGCGGTGGTCTTGCCGGAACCGCCGGCGCCCAGGATCAGGACGTTGGAGCCCGGCCCGGAGGTGTCGACCGTCCACGGCGGCTGGTCGTGCTTGAACGGCCGGTCGATGATCCCGATCGGGAACACCAAATTCCTGGCCGAGCCGTAGTCCTTGTTCCACGGGTGCCCGAGGAAGCGGTTGACCAGTTCGTCGATGGCGATCGGCTGGGTCAGCGGCGGCTGCCACAACCGGTACGGCTCGAACTTGATCTTGCGCAGCTGATCGATGATCACCGTGCCGACCTTCGGCGTACGGATCGCCTCTTCCTCCTCCTCGACGACCTCACCGTTGGTCAGGGCGGGCAGGTCAGGCTCGACGGTCGGACCGCCGACGCTGACTTCCATCGGCGTGAACGAGTTGGTGAACAGTTGCGGGCGCACGTAGTCGATGCTGTGCACCAGCACCGGAGCTTCCTCGCCGTCGACGCTGGAGATGCGGAAGTAGTCGCGCCACAGGAACTCGGCCTGGAACCGGATGATGTCTTCCAGGCTCTTACGGAAGTAGCCCAGCCCGGCCTGCGCCGGCAGGTTCACCGCGTTGGGCACACCTGCCGCCTGCGCGGCGCCGGCGGTACGGGCTTTCAGCACCAGCCGGTAGCCCATGTTCTCCATCAGCTTCTCGGCGCGGCTCTCGATCGTCTGGGACGCCATCATCAGGTGGATCCAGTAGGCGCGGCCCTGTCGGCCGATCGAGTCGAGCACGTCGACGGCGGTCGGCATGATCCGGAACCACTCGTAGAACTCGTCGATGACGACCACCAGCATCGGCAGCGGCGCCATGTCCTGGCCGCGTGCCCGCATCCTGGTCCGCACGGAGTTGTATTCCTTGGCGTCGTCCACTCCGGCGCTGTCACAGATCGCCTTGCGACGCGCGATCTCGCCCCACAGCGCGTCCAGGAAGCGCTCCATCAGCGCCTGGTCTTCTTCCAGGTCGGTGATGATGCGCGACACGTGCGGCACCCCGGCGAACGGCTTCACGGCCGATCCACCCTTGAGGTCGGCCAGCACGAACTGCAGTTCCTCCGGCGGGTGACCGAGCATCAGCGACTCGATCACCGTGCGCACCAGCGTCGACTTACCCGAACCCGTCGTACCCGACATGACGCCGTGCGGGCCGTCGCCGCCTTCGTCCAGCGACTTCATGTCCAGGAACAGCAGCTCGCCGTTGTCGGAGCGGTTGCCGAACGGCGCCCGCAACCTGGAGCGGCCCATCGTGTCCGTGCGGCTGCCCCACAGATCCTCGAAGTCGATCGCGGAAGGATCGTTGATCCCGTAGTAGGACAAGATGTCCCGGGCGCCGATGTGGGCGACCCGCTGGCCGATCTCCTCGTAGGCCTCGGCGAGTCGCCACTGGGCCAGCTTCTGACTGAACTCTTCGGCTTCGGCGGTGCTGATCTGGTCGGTCAGCGCGAAGAACCACGGCTTGTCGTCGATCACCATCCAGGTGTCACGGTCGCGGGGCAGCGCCTCGATCACGCCGATTTCGTCGAACTGCAGCTTGCGCTCAGGAACCCCGGTCCACATCGACGAGCCGGTCAGGTCGAAGAACGTCACGCCGTCGACACCCTCGGCGCTGATCACGTACTCCCACTGCGGGTCGTCGACGTCGGCGATGATCACGTGGTGCGGGGTCGGCGTCTGCGCCGAGGAACTGGCGTGCCGAGGTGTGAAAGACCCACGCCCGGCGAACAATTCGGCCTGCTCGGCGGCGAACTCGCGCACCGAGCTGTACACCATCCGGGCGTTGCCGGCGGCGTCGTGGCGCCGGGAGTCGCCGAAGTGCGGCAGCCACTTGACCCAGTCCCACTCCTCGAGGTCCGAGCTGACCACGATGAACTGCATGTGGTCGGGGCCGTGCGAGAAGGTCAGTTGACAGATGATCGAGCGCATCAGCCCGAGCACCTGCTCGCGGTCCCCGACCAACGCATACCAGGGTTCCACCAGCACCGAGATCATCTTCGGCAGGTTGTAGACCACGCTCTGGTAGCGCCCGAACTCCTGCAGCGCCTTACCGGTCACCGGCTCCAGCTCGATGTCGGTGGGCATGTTCTGCGGCTCACCCCAGGTGACCTCGGGTCGCGTCATACCGACGCCGACGCGGACCACCCCGAAGTTGAGGTCTTTACCGTCCGGCTTGCGCTCCCACATGCGCGACGTCCCCACCGCGGCGGACAACGTGTTGGGTGCCGGGTGGAACCAGCGGTAGTTGGCGTCCATGCTGTCCGCCGACTCCTGCGCGGTCTCCCGCAGCATGTCCAGCATCAGCATGAACTGGGCGCGCATCGCGTCCAGTTTCGGCCGGCTCATCTGCTGCTGGCCGCCGAACCGGCCGCCGAACATCATCATCATCATTCCACCGACCATGAAGATCGGGAAGATCGAGCCGACACCGCCGAACACGTGTGAGCCGCTGGCGAAAGTCATGGCGACCATGCCGCCGAGCAGACCGATCACCACCACGCCGACCACGATCAGCCACCAGGGCTTGCCCTCGGGCGGCGGAATGCTCAGCGGGGTCGGTAGAACAATGTTCTCCGGCTTGATGACCGGCGGTCTCTCCGGTGTCGGTCGGGCAAAACCACGTTTCACTTCGGTACCACCAACTCTGCAGGGGTCATATCCATCGGTAGCGTGTCGTGCTCCACCAGAGCATCCGCGCGCGACAATGTCGGGCCTTGCGGCATCAGCCGCAGCGCCACCCACGGCGCCAGGCTCGGCTGCAGGGTCAGACCCAGCGCTTCGCGCGCTTCCTTGGTGTCGTCCACCCCGAAGCGCGCACCCGCGTTGGTCAGCCACCACAACGACTCGGTGGTCTGGGCGCCGGGATTGTTGCCGGTGACCGCCACGAAGTTCGCGTAGTTGGGTCCGAAATAGACCTGGTCGGCCACGCGTCCGGTCATGTCCGCCTTCACCAGGTTGACCACCCGGTTCATCTCGCTGGGCTTGATCGGCAGCGTCGGCCCCGAGACCACCTGGACCCGCGCGCGGTTCTCACCGGTGGTTCGTTCCCACCACCAGCAGGTGGACGGGTTCTCCCGGATGTCCTGCACGTTCAGCGGATCGTTCGGGTAGGAGGACAGGTCCAACCGGTTCACCACCGGCATCTTGGCCAGCGCGGACGGTTCGACCGTCACCGGCTTGGTGTTGCCCGGCCGCTCGGCGTTCTGCAGGATCTGGGCCACCAGCGGCGGCAGGGTTTGCACCCCGTCGGTCAGCACCAGCGAATACTGTTGTGGCCCACTGATTTGCGGGGTGACGAGGATCGTTCCGACCGGACCGGGCGCTCCGGGGAAGGTCGGCTGGGCGCCCGCGTTGGGCACCTCGGGGACCAGCAGTTCCGGTCCGACCGGCAGCGCGTCGTAGAGCGCGTGGCTCATCGGCCGCGCCTGCGTCACCTGTTCCGGGGTCAGTCCGAGTGGCAGCAGCACCGACCGGTCGGTGGCGTCGATCTTGGACCGGCGGCCTTCCCGGATCACCCAGGTGCTGCCGCCATAACTGAGCACCACCGCGTCCGATCCGCTGAGGATGCGACGGTGGCCGCTCATGTCCGGCGTTCCGTCGATCACCGTCACGGTCACCCCGCCCGGCGAAGCCATCCCACCCGACGTGCCGCCCACGGTGTCGCACACCAACCACGACGACGCGGGAGGGTTCTTCGGCGCGAACTCGGTGGGAGCGCCGGGAATACCGACCAGCGGTCCGTGCGGCATGCTGGCGATCTGGCTGCTGCGGACCAGGTGCGGGTTGTCCGGGCGCCCGGTGATCAGTCGTGCCGACGCCAGGTTCAGCGCCGGGTAGAGCCGGTCCCCCACTTTGACGTACAGCGCCCCGGAGTCCCGGTCGGCGATGATCGGGGCATCGTTGATCTGGCCCGCCGGGCTGATGAAGGAGTACAGCAGGGCGCCCAGGCAGATGACCAGTGCCGCGGAGACCGACGCGACGACGGCCAGGGTCTGACGCCGACCGGGCTCGATCTCCATGCGCACCCGCCACCGGGTCAACGCCATGGCGGTGCGGCGCGCCAGGAATTGGTAGCCCGTTACCTGGGTCCGCGTCGACAATCCGAGACCGTATCCCGATCCCCGCTGTCCGCGGCTATGTTCAGCCACGTTCGATCACCTTCCGGTTGTCAAAATCCCTGGATATGAGCCCTTGCGGTCAAGTACATCGATAACCGTAGGGCACCCGTAGAGACCTCGCCAGGCGGCGGGAGCCGTCGGCGGCCGCGCTGGATCCCCCACGGTTTCATCGTGTCTTCTCTGGGCATGGTAGCCGCGAATGGCCCAGTCGGCGCGCTAAGTCACACACCGCCGGATTCCCCGGTCCGAGCTGCGGGTAGCAAGATTGCCGGCATGACCGAGCTTGCGCCGTCTCTCGTCGAACTCGCCCGGCGGTACGGCATCGCCACGAGTTATCAGGATTGGACCGGCCGGCAGGTGCTGGTCTCCGAGACCACAGTGGTGTCCGTTCTTGCCGCGCTCGGCGTCGCGGCCGGGACCGAGCAGCAGCGCAACCAGTCCCTCATCTCCGAACGTCGGGCGTACTGGCAACGGCCGCTGCCGCCGACGGTGGTGTCCCGCGCCGGGGCGCAGACGCGATTCTGGGCGCATGTGACCCATGGCGCGCCCGCCGACGTGTGGTTGGAGCTCGAGGACGGCACCCGACGCACCGGTGCGGACAGCGGCATCGTGCAGATCGACAACTTCACGCCGCCGTTCGAGCTGGACGGCCGCTGGGTCGGTGAGGCCAGTTTCCTGCTGCCGGGCGACATTCCGCTGGGCTACCACCGGTTGCAGCTGCGTTCCGGCGACGAATCGGCCGACACCGCCCTGATCGTGACACCGGACTGGGTGGGGCTGCCCGACGCCCTCGGCGGCCGGCGGGCCTGGGGGCTGGCCGTTCAGCTGTACAGCGTGCGGTCCGGACGGTCGTGGGGTGTGGGCGACCTCACCGACCTGGCCGACCTGGCGCTCTGGTCGGCTACCGTGCACGGCGCCGACTACGTGCTGGTCAACCCCATGCACGCGGCGGCGCCGCCACGATCCACCGCCGAACCCATGGAGCCCTCCCCCTACCTGCCCACGTCGCGGCGCTTCGTCAACCCGCTCTATCTGCGCCTCGAAGCCGTCCCGGAGTTCGTCGACCTGCCCAAGCGCCGCCGGGTGCGCCAATTGCGCGACCGCGTGCAGCAGCGCGCCGATCAGCTCGACCGCATCGACCGCGACACAGCGTGGGCCGCCAAGTGTGAGGTGCTGCGACTGCTGCATGCGGTGCCGAGGTCGGCGGGCCGCGAGTTGTCCTACGCGGCGTTTCGCGCCCGGGAAGGCCAGGCCCTGGACGACTTCGCGACCTGGTGTGCGCTGGCGGAGGTGCACGGCGGGGACTGGCGTCGGTGGCCGAAGTCGCTGCAGCATCCCGACGCCGGCGGTGTTGCCAAGTTCGTCAGGAAGAACCAGCGAGCGGTCGACTTCCACCGGTGGCTGCAGTGGCAATTGGACGAGCAACTCGCGGCCGCCCAGTCGCAGGCCGTGCGTGCGGGGATGGCGCTGGGCGTCATGCATGACCTGGCGGTCGGCGTGCACCCCACCGGTGCCGACGCCTGGGCTCTGCAGGATGTGCTGGCGCTGGGCGTCACCGCGGGCGCGCCGCCGGATGAGTTCAATCAACTCGGCCAGGACTGGTCGCAGCCGCCGTGGCGCCCCGACCGGCTCGAGCAGGCTGAGTACCGGCCGTTCCGTGCGCTGATCCGAGCGGTGTTGCGGCACGCCGGTGGCGTCCGGATCGACCACATCATCGGGCTGTTCCGGTTGTGGTGGATCCCCGACGGTGCGCTGCCCACCGGCGGGACCTACGTGCGATACGACCACGAGGCGATGATCGGCATCGTCGCGCTGGAAGCTGTCCGGGCCGGCGCGGTCGTGGTCGGCGAGGATCTGGGCACCGTCGAGCCCTGGGTGCGCGACTACTTATTACTGCGCGGCCTGCTGGGCACCTCGATCCTGTGGTTCGAGCAGGACTTCGAGCAGGGAAATGCTTCCGGCGGCCCGCTGCCCGCCGAACGCTGGCGGGAATACTGCCTGTCCGCGGTCACCACCCATGACCTGCCGCCGACCGCCGGTTACCTGGCCGGCGACCACGTGCGGCTGCGGGAGGACCTGGGATTGCTGACCCGGCCGGTGGCGGCCGAGTTGGAGCACGCGGCGACGGAGCGGGCGGCCTGGCTGGCCGAACTGCGCCGCGTCGGTGTCCTCGCCGACGCTGAGGATCGGCCCGAGCAGTTGATCCTGGCCTTGTACCGCTACCTGTGCCGCACTCCGTCACGGCTGCTCGGGGTGGCCCTGACCGACGCGGTCGGTGACCGGCGTACGCAGAACCAGCCGGGCACCACCGACGAGTACCCGAACTGGCGGATTCCGTTGACCGGCCCGGACGGCCGGCCGATGCTGTTGGAGGACGTCTTCACCGACGAACGCGCCGCGGCACTGCTCGATGCGGTGCGCGCCGAGATCGGGCCGTGAGTGCTGTGTCCACCGACCGCGCGGCCCTCAGCGACCTGGTGCACCGCTATGCAGCCTATGTCGACGATCGTGAATTCGATTCTGTGACAATGCTTTTCACCGAGAATGCCGAACTGACGGTGCCGGACCCGCCGGGCAATCTGCGGCCGGTCCGCTCGCATCGGGGCCACAGCGCGATCGCGGACGCGGTGGCTGCCGTTGCGCACGTGGCCCGCACCGAGCACGCCATCGTCGGTGAGGTCTACGACCCGGGCCCACGCAGCGGAGCCGCGCGTGGCCGGATCGCGTGCGTGGCGCACCACTGGAGCCGGCGGGCTGAGGAGGTGATCGACGCCGTATGGCATCTGCGCTACGACGACGAATACGAACTCACTGACACCGGTTGGCGGATCAGTAGTCGAGCTCTGACGATCAACGCCATCGAGACCCGCCCGGTACGCCGGTTACTGCCCCGACGGTAGGCCGAACCGTTTGTGCCAGCGGCATTCCGGGTAAATTCCCGACGGGCTCCAACTCGGTCGATCGGGACGACCGCTGCAAGTTGCTGCAGAGGAGATGCTCATGGACGACGCCGCACGCTACGCCGTGGGCGGGCAACCGCACGACTCGATGCGGGCGCTGGATGACTTCGAAGACAACGTGGAACGCGCACCCGGACTGGTGGTGATGACCGGCGCGGTTCTGGCGTTCGTGGGGTCGGTGGCGGCGTTCGCGCTGGGCAAGATCGGTATCGGAATCGGCGCCGCCAGCAGCGGAATGCTGATCCTGAGCGCTGGGTTGTCCTGGCTCAGTATGGAACGGCGGCGGGTACGCGCCGCGGAACGCGAGATGCGATTCGACGAAGCGCCGCGGCGGGCGGGCTAACGCAGGTCGGCGAGGTTCTGCACCGACTTGCGCACATCGGAGCGCAGCACTCGCGCCACGACTTTGCCGACCGGCCCGCTGAGTACGCCGCCGCTGAGGTCGGCGGTGAGGTCGAAGGTCGAACCCGGATCCTGCGGGGTCACCTTCATCGCGACGGTGATGCGGATCCCGCCGCGGCCGCGGCCTTGCAGTTCAATGGATTTCGGCTCGTCATACTCGGTGACTTCCCAGTGGATGACATTGCGGAAGCCCTTGACCTTGACACACGACGAGACACAGGTGCCCTTCTCGATGTTGTCGGGCACCTTGCCGCGCCAGCCGGCGAAAATCGTCATCCACTCGTCGAAGCGCTGCAGATCGGAAGCGAGCTTCCAGGCTGCCTCGGGGTCCACGTCCGAAGTCGTCGAGACATCTACCTTGGCCACCTGGTTGTGCTCCTCCCGCTGTGAACAGTCCCGCGGTTACATACCCGAGCGCGGCAGGGAGAAAACACCGGCATCTTCGTCGGCATGAACGGGCTTGCCGGACAACGGGATTGGTCAGATACCGGTCCAGGCGGTGGCCACCTGGGTGGCGACATCGATGATCTGGGCGGCCTGGGACTCCGGCTTGTCGATCTCTTCTTTGACGTACTGGGCGATGAAGCGCCGGATCTCGCCGTCCACACCGGCCAGAATGCGCAGCACTTCGCCGCGGAATGAATTCGATGACACGTTGACGGTGATGTCGGAGGGCCGCGGTTTGGACACGTCGACGATGAGCAGCAGCGGTTCGGCCGCGCGCGCCGTGGCCCGCAGCGCGATATCGCCGGTGACCACGAAACGCTGCTTGTCCAGGCGCAAGTCCAGCAGCAGGTCGATGGTCAGCGGGATGTGGATGACGAACGTGATCAGGTCGCCGAGCTTGCGGGTGACCCGTGGCTCCTGGATCTTGACGTTCGCACTGACCTTGGCAATACCGCCGGGGCCCTGGGCGATCGGGTCCATGGCGAACTCACTGCCTGCAATTTCGGCGAAGGCGGCGGCCACCCGGTCGGGCGTGACCGCGACCTCGAAGAATCTGCGGCCGAACTCTTCGTAACTGAGGAAGTCGTGGTTTTGCATAGATTCCTACCGTCTCATGTCAGCTGCCCGGACAGACGTTGATCCGGTCGCGTCGCCCAATTTGTGTGATCTGGGCCACTTCTATCGAATTTGTGAACAACGCCACAAGCGGGCTGTTCGATTCGGTGTGTCGACTGCGGGCCTGCCACCCTGGAGTGATTGGAGGTGTTGAGTCCCATGCGCGCGCACGAATCATCTGAGCAGCGCCCCGCCGTCACCCGGATCGAAGGACTGCTGACCTGGCTCGGCGGCGGCCACTGGCGAGAACTCGCCGAACGCCACGAACGATCAACCCACGCCGTAGCGGGCGCGGTGGTGGCACTGGGGGCGATCCTGGCCTGGCTGGTTGCGGCCCTGGCCATGCGGTCGTCGATCCAGGCCGCCCCTTGGTGGGCGATCGCCGCCGGCACACTCGCTTTCGGCCTGCTGGTGGGCGCCGTGAGCCGCGGTGTGGCCGGCGGCCCGTCCCGCGGCCGTAGCGGTGTTGCCGGTCGCGCGGCGGTCGCCGTGGCCCTCGGCGTGCTGGTCGGCGAATTGGCCGCGCTGGTGATTTTCTCGGCAGCGATCGACCGCCGGCTGGACGAACGTGCCCTGCGCACCGCGGACTCGACGCCGGCCGTCGCGCAAGCGACCGCGGCCTGGCAGCAGAGCCGGGCGGCACGGTCGGCGCTGGACGCGCCGGTGGAACAGGCGCGCGGCGATCTGGACCGGGCTCTGGTGGTGGCTCGTTGCGAATACCATCCCAGCCCGGGTTGCCCGCAGACCCGCATCACCGGCGACCCCGGCCAGGGACCGGAGACGCGGACCGCCAACGAACTGCTCGCGGATGCACAACGTGCGCTGGACACCGCGACGGCAACTCGGGACCGACGAGCACCCGACCTGGACGCTCGGCTGGCACGCGATGAGCAGGCGGTCTTGGCCGCGCGGCACGGTGTGGTGGCCGACGCGGGCCGCGGGCTGAGTGCGCGATGGGTGGCCATGAACGAGGTGACATTCGGACCGGAGGCCGGCGTCGGTGCGCCGGTGCTGCGGTTACTGGCGGTCGCGTTCTTCGTCCTGCTGTATCTGCTGCCGCTGATTCTGCGGCTGTGGCGCGGCGAGACAACCCACGACCGCCACACGACGGCGCGCGCGGAGCGTGAACGCGCCGAGCTGGACGCGGACACCGCAATCGCGATCAAGCGTGCCGAGGTGCGCCGTGCCGCCGAAATCATGTGGGCCGAGCACCAACTCACCCAGACGCGGCTGGCCATCGAAGCCCAGGCCGAGATCGACCGGGAGCACCAACGCCGTCGAGTCATCGAAGCGATCGAGGCCCCGGTGCACGCGTCGTCGGAACGTACCTTCGAGCCAGTGGAGGATGACATGTACTTGCCGATCGCCGCCGAAGCGGAGGCGGCCAGTCGGGCGGTGGCGCAGCTGCCCGCCGGCGATGCTGCGCCAACAGATGCCCACGTCGACGCGCCGCAGCAGCTGCCGGCCGTGCCCGAACCCGTCCAGCACGTCGTCGAGCACTACGAAGAGCCGCAACCGACCGAACAGGAACGGGGAGCCCCGATGATTCCGTCCCTTCCGGACGCCACCCGAGCTGCTGCCCGTTGGATCCGCCCGCTGGTGCCACCGTTCGTCGCCCGGGTCATCGACAACACCACCCAGCCGTTACGCAGCGCGCGTCAGGTGTTCGAAGAAGTCGAGGAGATCGCGTTCTCGCTGAAGCGCACCCGTAAGGTCACGGTCGATTCGCAGAGTTCCGACGGCGGCAGCCACCGTCCGGCGCACCAGGATCCTGGCCCCGGAGGTTCTCACGAGGACCCGGCCGGGTCCCACCGGATCGAATCCTCGCGGGGCAGCGCGGCCGGGCAGCATCGGGCCGCGGACTACCGCCAGGTCGGCGCGGACCCGCAGTACGCGTCCCTGACGCACCCACCCCGGCCCGACCTGGCGGGCCTGTCGGTCGGCGCCCGGGCCGGCGAGGACAGCCAGTACGAACTGGCCCAACGGCAAGGGCCACGCGAGCTGCGCGCGCCCGAGGGTCCACGTCAGCTGCCGCCGGGCAAATAGCGGGCCGTAGTGCCTTCGGGTCGGATGGATGCCGCAGCGGCGGCGTATCATCGGCCCGGACTCTGGTCGAGGGGGCGCGCCCGGACGCCATGGCAGGGCAGTCGCGAGACGGATTGGGAACATGACGTGGATCAGGCAGTGATCGCGGTGGCAACCGCAGGGTCGTACGGAATGTCGGCCACCGCATGAAGGTCAGTCTTTTCCTCGCCGATGCGGCCCAGGCCGACATCCAGTCCGGGAAGGTGCACACCCTCGGGCTGGGCTGGCGACAGTGTCAAACACCCACGCCGCCTTTCGCTTTAGTCATCTTCCTGGACATCGACTGGGACGAGACCAACAAACAGCACAGGCTGACCTGTCAGCTGCTGAATACCGACGGCCAACCGGTGGTGGTGCCGGGTCCGCAAGGCCCGCAACGGATCCTGTTCGAGGCCGCCGCAGAAGCGGGTCGGTTGCCCGGGGCCATTCACGGCACCGCGGTCCGCATGCCGCTCACCCTGAACATCCCGGGCGGAATCCCGTTGGATCCGGGTATCTACGAGTGGCGGGTAGAGGTGGAAGGCTTCGAACGCGCTACGGCGATCGAAGCGCTGATCGTGTCTGCAGGGGCACTGCCCCCGCAGGGTTAGTGTCGCCCGGGTCACGAACGGCATTGTCGCACCGCTTCATTCACGGCCAGTTCCACGCCCCGAGAAGGACGTGCTGGTTCGCCCACGACGACAGCAGTTGAGGGCCGCGGCACTTCCCCGTTGCCGCGGAGCGCTCAACCCGTCCCGGCAACGTCCGCCAGCGACCGAAGATGGTCGGCGGCGAACAACTCTCCCCACTCGTCCCGCGCGGCCGACTGCGCTTCGACGAAGCTGGGCGTCCGTTCGCCATCGCCGGCCAGATGCACCAGTGCCCACGCCATCGCGAACACCGGAACCCGGTGACGCTGTGCGGCGCTGTGCAATTCGTCGAATGCGCTGTCCGAACGGCACCGGCGCAAACCGATCAGGATGCCTTGCGCGGTGTCGAGAATGCGTCCCGAACTCGGGCTGTGCGAGCTCTGGGTGGGGGCACAGCTGGCCGTCATAGCTTGGTTCCTTCACGATTCACAACTGGCATACCGTGCAATGATTTGCGGGCCGTCGCTCATTGCGCCAGACGCACGTCGACATCGAGACCCTCCCGTGAGCGCGTTGATATCCGCTCGAAGCCGCCGGACTCAGGGGCCGAGCACGCGGCGGGTGTAGTCGTTGAGGAATACGCGGTCGGGGTCGAGGCGGTCGCGAACCGCGATGAACCGATCCCATTCGGGATAACGCCCGCGCAGCGCTGCAGCGGTTTGATAGTGCCGCTTGCCCCAGTGCGGTCGCCCCGCGTACTCGTCCATGATCTCTTCGACTGCGCGGAAATAGCTTTCGAACTCCATGCCGGTGAACTGGTGCACCGCTATGTAACAGGTGTCGCGGCCGTGCGCAGTCGACAGGAACGCATCGTCGGGCGCGCTGAAACGCACCTCGAGCGGGAACATGATCGGCAGCCGGCGCCGGCGCACGACGTCGATCACCCGCTCCACCGCCTCCTGTGCATGCATGCGCGGTATGGCGTACTCCATTTCGGTGAACTTGACGTTGCGTGCGCTGGCGTAGACCTTCCAACCGTGATCCTGGACTGTTGCCGGCGACATCAGGCCGGTCAGCAGCCGGTTCAGTTGCGGCGCCGCGCCTGGAAACCGACGTCCGGCGCGGCAGACCAGATTCAATCCGACGTTCTCGAACTCCTCCCCGAACCTCTTCTTCCACAACGGTTCTGGTCTCGGCTGTTGGTAGCTGCGCCGTGAGGTGCGTGTCAGAGCTGTGTCGGCGTGCGGAAAGACGAAGAATTCGAAATGGTCGTTGTCGTCCACGTACTCGTCGAGGTGCTCGAGTGTCGTGGCCAGGGGCCGCAACTCGTCCTCGCGATGCACGGTAAACAACGGCACCACCTTGAAGGTGACCTGCGAGATGACGCCCAGGGCTCCGAGCGACACGCGGGCGGCCAGATAGTCGTCTCCTTCGGACACCTGCAACACTTCCCCGCCGGCAGTGACCAGTCGCGCCGAGACGATCTGGGCCGATACGTTCTGGAACCGGGCTCCGGTGCCGTGCGTTGCGGTAGCCGTAGCGCCGGTGATCGACTGCTTGTCGATGTCGCCCTGGTTTTCGATGCCGAATCCGCGCGCGGCCAACTGCGCGAACAGCGAATGCAGTTGGGCGCCACCCTCGACGGTGGCCAGCCCGCGGGCCGCGTCGACGTCGAGAACGCGTTGCAGGCCCGTCATGTCGATCATCACGCCGTCGGTGCACGCGCAGTCGGTGAACGAATGCCCGGTGCCGACGGCCCGTACCCGCTGACTTTGTCGCGCTGCGCGGGTGACGATGTCGACCAGTTCACCTTCGGAGGTGGGTCGCCTGATCGCCACCGGCGCGCACACCTGGTCGCCGGCCCAGTTGGTCCACGTCGTCGTCATCAAAGCTCCTGCGCACGTTGTGTTGTCGTGGTCGAGCTCAGAGACCCGCTCGTCCCCGAGCTCAGAGAAATGTGCATCCCTCACCCCGATAGGTCGGGACGGTGTCGACGATCGCCGCACCGCGGACCAGATGCAGATGATCGAACCGCTCACACAGTTCGCCGGCCTTGGCATGCCGGAAATACACTCGGTCGCCGATCTTCAGCCGGCGCGCCGCGGCGCCGGTCAGTGGCGTCTGCACTTCGCCGGTACCTTCGGTCGAACTCAACTTCAGGCCAGTCGGCAGATAGGGAGTGGGCATGCGGTCCTTGGCGCCCACCCCGCTGGCCAGGTAACCGCCACCCAGTGCGGTCGCGGTGGTGTCGTCGGGCCGGCGCGACACCGGCAGTGCGAACATGGCCGCGGGTTGCAACGTAAACGCCGAATAGGAGTCGAACAGTGCCGGTGCGTAAAAGCCCGAGCCGGCGGTCGCTTCGGTCATCGCCGGCTCCCGGGCGACCAGTTGCAGGTCTCCGGTACCACCGGCATTGACGATCTCGAGGTCGGCGACCGCACGCACCAAATCAACTGCGCGGGCGCGGCGATCCCGCAACTCCGCGATGGAATGACGCTGTATCCAACCGACAATCGCGTTCTGCACCGGCTTGCCCGGTGCGCGGTCGCCGAGGCCGGCGATGTGCCCTTCGTACGACATCAGCGCGACGAGCCGCAGCTTCGGACGCCGGGCGATCTCCTCGGCCAGCGCGCGGGCTTGCTCGGGAGTGTGCAGCGGTGAGCGTTTGGGGCCGATCTTGACCCGCCCGCCCGCGCGCCAGAAGCCGGCGTCCAGGTCCAGGCACAACCGCACGGGACGATCGGTCACGCTCTCGATCAGGTCCAGATGTTCGACGCAATCGACCATCAGGATCGGCGCGCCCGCCGGATTCTCGGCGGAGAGTTCGCCGTACTCACGCAAGGCTGCCCGGTCGGTGGTCGGGTAGGCCAGCAACAGATTCTCGAAACCGTGTCCGGCCAGCCACAGCGTTTCGCGCAGCGTGAACGTCATCAGGCCGTCGAACCGGGCATGTGAATCGAGGATCTCGCGTTGTAACTGCCTGCACCGCAATGACTTCGAGGCGACCCGGATCGGCTTGTCGCCTGCCCGCCGCAGCAGCTGTCCGGCGTTGTCCCACATCGCGTCGAGGTCCACGAAGGCGAAGGGTGCGTCCAGACCGGCGAACGCCTGCTCGTAGCGCTGCAGGCGGCCGGGCGCGTCCAGTCTCGTCTGACCCACGCCGACACACTAGATGAAGCTGAAGCGAGCATTGGTCCAAATGCTTGACACGAACATCGTCATCCTGAGTCTGTTGCGATCATCCGGGTCGTTGCGGTCCGACACCCACTCGGTGGCCGCATGTGACAACGCTTACAGAATTGCTTTGACGTCCTTCGCGCGGGCGATGTCGTCCCAGTCCAGCTCCAGCTCCAGCAGGATCTCTTCGGTGTGCTGGCCGTGTTCGGGCGCCCGCGAGGGATTCGGCGGGGTCTCGTTGAATTGCACTGGTGCGGCGACGGTTCGGTAAGGCTCGCCCCGGTCGTCGACATTGGTGATGACATATCCATTGGGTTCGACCTGCGGATCGTTGAGCGTTTCACGCGGGGTGGCCAGCGCTCCCCACACTCCCGGTTCGTCTTCGAGCACCCGCCGCCAGTGCGCAAGATCCTGGTGGGCAAACGCATTCGCGAAGATCTCGGTGGCTTCGGCTGCGTTGGCGATCAGGTTGCTCGACGGCACGAACCGCGGATCGTCGGCCAACTCGCCCAGGCCCATCCGCCGGCAGAAGCCGGCCCAGAACTTGTCCGGTTGCAGAAAGACCAGCTGAATCCACCTGTCGTCCTTGGTCCTGTACCGCGCCACCAGCGGATTGATCGCCAATCCCGGTGGTGCGCCGGGGATCCCGTCGATGTCGAACAGGTCGGCCACCGAAATCGACGGCGCGATGGCCCACATCGCCTGCGCGAGCAGCGAGGAGTCCACGATGCTGGGCTCGCCTGTGCGTTCGCGGTGGAACAGCGCGGCACACACCCCGCCGGCCAACGTCGCGCCGCCCTGCAGGTCGCCGAACGCCGGACCCTGCACTGCCGGATTCTCGGTGCCGAACGGAGTGAGCGTATAGGCCACTCCGCCGCGCGCCAGATAGGTGGCGGCGTCGAACCCGCCCCGGTCCCGATCGGGACCGCGCACCCCCAGCCCGGTGCCCCGGGCGATGATGATGTTCGGATTGAACGAGCGGATGTCTGCGACCGTGAGTCGGGCCCGCTCCAGGGCGCCGGGCAACCAGTTGGTGAGGAACACATCGGCGGTCGCCAGCAGGCGACCGAACAGATCTCTGCCCATGTCGGACTTAAGGTCGATTGCGATGCTGCGCTTGCCGCGATTGCTCAACTCCAGGATGAAGTCGGCGTCGGCGCGGGCTGCCTCGCGGGTGAAGCCGCCGACGACCAGCGCGCGGCCGGGGTCGCCGGACGCGACGCCCTCCACTTTGATCACGTCCGCGCCCCAGTCCGCCAATGCGACGCCGGCCGACGGCACGTACGTCCACGATGCCAACTCCACGACTCGAACGCCGCTGAGCACAGCCGCCATTGTCCACCCCCTGAGTGACGCACGTCATTTCTTGCTATTTTAGATATTCTAGCTACTGTAAGGCATATTGATAGCCCAACCGGCGACCGAGCGCATCGGTGCGTGGCCGTCGGCGGACCAGATGCGACGGAGCTGGACATGCACTGCGCCGAGATCGACTGGCGGGGGTCGAATGGCGTTGTGCCGCAGGCTATCTAGCTGGCTCGGACACACCGGGGTGAGGGGCGGATCATGGGCCAATTGACCGGCAGGGTGGCGCTGATCAGTGGCGCGGCGCGGGGCCAGGGCCGATCCCACGCGCGGGCGCTGGCGGCTGAGGGTGCCGACATCATCGCCGTGGACCTGTGTGAAGACATCGAGACCAACGAGTACCCGCTGGCCCGCCCCGAGGATCTCGAAGAAACCGTGCGACTGGTGGAAAAGGAAGGTCAGCGCGTGTTCTCGGCCATCGCCGATGTCCGCGACCGCGCGGCCCTGTTCGCCACGATCGACGACGGCGTCACCGAACTGGGACGGCTGGACATCGTCGTCGCCAACGCCGGGATCTGCCCGCTGACCGCGGGTCTGCCGCCGCAGGCCTTCGCCGATGCGGTGGACGTCGATCTGGGTGGAGTGCTCAACCTGGTGCACGGCAGCCTGAAGTATCTGCAAGCCGGGGCGTCGGTCATTGTGATCGGATCCAACGCCGCCTTCATGTCGTCGATGAACACCACCGGCATCGACGGTGGACCTGGCGGGGCCGGCTACGCATTCGCGAAAATCGCTGCGGCGCATTACGTCAACGATTTCGCACGGGCGTTGGCGCCGTTCTCCATCCGGATGAACGCGGTCCACCCGACCAACGTCAACACCGAGATGCTGCACAGCGCGCCGATGTACCGCGCGTTTCGCCCCGACCTGCCCAACCCCACCCGAGCCGACGCCGAACCGATCTTCCCGCTGGTTCAGGCGATGCCGATCCCCTACGTGGAACCCGAGGACATCAGCGCCGCTGTGCTGTTCCTGGCCTCCGACGCTGCCCGCTACATCACCGGTCAGCAACTGCGGGTAGACGGTGGCGGCTTCCTCAAAGTCAAGCCCTGGTCGGGATCCTGACTCCGCGGATGCAATTGTCCTGCAATGAAGATGGAGAAGCCCGGTGAATGACCGCGACCCGGGGCCGGCGCCCGTGGCACGTCGCCTCTATGAGCTGATGGCGTTGATGAAGGCGGCCGACGACCGTCTATCGAAGGGCATCGCCACCGGCGAGTTCATGTGCGTGTACTGGCCGTCGCGCGGTCAGGAGGCCATCGCCGCCGCCATGGCGGTCGCCCTGCGGTCCGACGATCAGTTGGTGACCACCTACCGGGGACTGCACGACCTCATCGGCAAAGGTGTGCCTCTCGAGGAGATCTACGGCGAGATGATGGGGCGGGTCGTCGGCGCCGGCCGCGGTAAGGGCGGGACCATGCACATCGCCAATCCTGCTGCGGGAGTGATGTTTTCGACCGGTATCGTCGGTGCCGGTCTCCCGGTGGCGGTCGGGCTGGCGATAGCCGGCAAACGCAAGGGGCTGGACCGCGTCACGGTGGTCAGCTTCGGCGACGGGGCCACCAACACCGGCTCGTTCCACGAGGCGGCCAACATGGCCGCACTGTGGGACCTGCCGCTGGTGCTGGTCTGCCAGAACAACCTGTACGCCGAGATGACTCCGACGTCGGACACGATGAAACTCGAACAGGTCGCCGACCGCGCGGCCGGTTACGGCATGCCGGGAGTCCGGGTCGACGGCAACGACCCGCTGGCGGTTAAAGCGGCGCTGGACCAAGCGCTGGACCGGGCGCGCGGCGGCGGCGGGCCCACGTTCATCGAATGCGTGACCTTTCGCTTCCGCGGCCACTATTTCGGCGATCGAATGCCCTACATCCCCAAGGACCAGCTCGCCGCGGCAATGGCCGCCGACCCGGTGCCGCGGTTTCGCGAACACCTGGCCCACACCCGGATCTGTAGTGCCGACGCCCTCGACCGCATCGATGCCGACGCCGCGGCACGCGTGGAGGACGCGCTACGCACTGTGCTGGGCGCCGATCCACCGGCCATCGACGAACTCGACCGTGACGTGTACGCGACTCCGATCAAGTTTCCGGTGTGAGGTTCCAGACAGCATGCAAGAGAAAGAGATGACGATGCGCGAGGCGCTCAACCTCGCGCTGGACCAGGCGCTGGAAGCCGATGACCGGGTGTTCCTGCTCGGCGAGGACATCGCCGACCCGGGGGCGTCCGGACCCACTGCCGGATTGTCGACGAAGTACGGCCACGACCGGGTGTTGGACACCCCAATCTCCGAGGCTGCGATCGTCGGGGCCGCGATCGGCGCGGCGATCGACGGCCTGCGCCCGGTCGCCGAGATCATGATCATGGACTTCATCGGCATTGCCGCCGACCAGCTGATCAACAGCGCCGCCAAACTGCGGTTCATGACGGCGGGGCGCACCACCGCACCGATCACCATCCGCACCCAGGTCTACGCGGGCCTGGCCACCGGCGCGACGCACTCACAATCCCTGGAAGCCTGGTTCATGCACATCCCGGGAATGAAGGTCATCGTCCCCTCCACCCCCCGTGACGGCAAGGGCCTGCTGACCTCAGCCATCTTCGACGACGACCCGTGTCTGTTCGTGGAGACCATCCGGCTGCAGAGCCGCAAGGGTCCCGTTCCGCTGGACGCCGGCTTCGCAATTCCGTTGGGGCAGGCCGACATCAAGCGCTCCGGAGCCGACGTGAGTCTAATCGCCTACGGCCGCGCCGTGCACGACGCTCTCGCGGCCGCGGCCACCCTGGCCGAACAGGGGGTCAGCGCCGAAGTCGTCGACCTGCGCACCCTGGTCCCACTTGATGTCGAGACGATCGTCGAATCCGGGCGTCGCACCAAGCGGGTCGTGGTCGTGCACGATGCCGTCCAATTCGCCGGCCCGGGTGCCGAAGTGGTGGCGATCCTGCAGGCCGAGTTGTTCGGCGAACTGGCCGCGCCCATCGAGCGCGTGGCCGCGCGTTTCGTGCCCAACCCGGCCGCCCCCGCGCTGGAGGCGCAGATGTATCCGTCGCCGGCGCGAATCGTGGCCGCGGCGCAGCGCACCCTGGACAAGGTCGCCGCCCGTGGCTGACTTCATCATTCGGATCCCCCGCGTCTCGGTGGCCGTGTCCGAAGCCGAACTCACCGACCTGCTCGTCGGCGCCGGCGAACACGTCGAGGAGGGCACCCCGATCTACGTGATCGCCACCGAGAAGGTGGAGCAGGAAATCGAAGCCGGGGCATCGGGCACCGTGCAGTGGACCGGCGAAGTCGGCACCACCTACGACATCGGCGCCCAAATCGGCGTCATCACTTCATAATCCGATCCAACGAAAGGTATGGCAGCCGTATGGACCTCAACGAGACTCGCGAACGCATCATCTACGAAAAGGAAGGCCCGATCGCACGGGTGACGCTGAACTGGCCCGAGAAAGCCAATGCGCAGGACCAGAAGCTCGCCGAAGAGGTGGACGCCGCCCTGCTGGACGCCGACCGCGACTACGACATCAAAGTGCTGATTCTCAAAGCCAACGGCAAAGGCTTCTGCTCGGGCCACGCGATCGGCAACAACGCCGTCGACTACCCGTCTTTCGTCGAGGCCGCCGGGGTGATGGGCACGCCGTGGAAGCCGCAGACCGACCTGTTCGTCAAGCCGATCCTGAACCTGTGGGAGTTCTCCAAGCCGACCATCGCGCAGGTGCATGGCTACTGCGTGGGCGGCGGCACCCATTACGGGCTGACCACCGACATCGTGATCGCCGCCGAAGACGCCTACTTCTCCTACCCGCCGCTGCAGGGCTTCGGCATGCCCTCCGGTGAATGCTCAATCGAGCCTTGGGTTTTCATGAACTGGCGGCGGGCCGCGTACTACCTGTATCTGGCCGAGGTCATCGATGCCAAAAAGGCACTCGAGGTCGGTCTGGTCAATGAGGTCGTGCCGCGCGAGGAGTTGGATGCGCGTGTGGAGGCGATCGCGCGCCATATCGCGCAGGCACCGATGACGACGCTGCTGGCGACCAAGGCCAATCTCAAGCGCGCCTGGGAGCTGATGGGCATGCGGGTGCACTGGCAGAGTTCCAACGACCTGGTCGCTCTCGCTTCCATCAGTAAGGACGTGCAGCAGCTGATCCAGACCGTGTTCAAGGACAAGGTGCTGCCCTCCGAGCAGGCCCGCCGTCAGGCTGCCGCCGCCGCGTCTACCGACGGTGCGCCCACCAGCTGAGTGCGCCGGTGAACATCGCAGACCACGCGATCACAGCGCCGAACTCGCCGGCGCTGATCGTCGACGGTTGCGCGATCTCGTTCGGCGAGCTGTATGCCCGTAGCCAACGGGTCGCCGCGGCGCTGCACGACGCGGGCCTGCGTCGCGGCGACGGGGTGGCGCTGATCCTGCCGAACCGGCCGGAGTTCTTCGAAATCACTTGGGGCTGCCAGCTTTCCGGGCTGTATTACACGACCGTCAACACCCACTTCACGCCGGATGAGGTGGCCTACGTCGTCGACGATTCCGACGCCCGGGCGGTGTTCGTGGATGCGTCGTACGCCGGTCTCACCGCCGGACTCGGTGCGGTCAATTCCGCCGTGCGCATGCACGTGGCCGTGGGGGGTGAACTCACCGGCTGGCAGTCGTACGAGGACGTGCTCGCGGGCGCCGGCCCGGCGCCTGCGTTGTCGGACGGTTCGGAAATGCTGTATTCATCGGGCACCACGGGCCGTCCCAAAGCGGTGCGCCGCCCACTGCCTGTCGACGGCAACGGGTCGTGGGCGCAAGCCGTCCTGCAGCTCGCGCTGACCCACAAGTACGGGATGGATCCGTCGTGCGTGTACCTGTCCCCCGCTCCGGCGTATCACGCCGCCGGGGTGAACTACACCATGGCCGTCAACCGGGTGGGCGCCGCGTCGGTCATCGTGCCCAAGTTCGATGCCGAGACGGTGCTGCGGCTGATTCAGACGCATCGGGTCACCCACGCTCAGTTCGTGCCGACCATGTTCGTGCGGATGCTCAAGCTGCCCGAGTCCGTGCGCAACGAGTACGACGTGTCCAGCCTGCGGTGCGTGATCCATGCAGCCGCACCCTGCCCGGTCGACGTCAAGCATCGGATGATGGACTGGTTCGGCCCGATCATCCACGAATATTACGGTGGCACTGAAGGATTCGCGGGCACCACGATCGGGCCCGAGGAGTGGCTGGCCCACCCGGGGTCGGTGGGCATCCCGATGACCACGGTCCACGTGGTGGGCGAGGACGGCCGGGAACTGCCCGTCGGTGAATCCGGTGAGCTGTACTTCGAAGGCGGCCCCGACTTCGAGTACTTCAAGGATCCTGCCAAGACCGCCTCGGTCTCCAACGATCGCGGCTGGCGCACCCTGGGAGACGTGGGCCGGGTCGACGAAGACGGGTATCTCTACCTCACCGACCGTGCCACGTTCACGATCGTCTCCGGCGGGGTCAACATTTATCCGCAGGAGGTGGAGAACGTGTTGGTGATGCACCCCAAGCTCGTCGACGCGGCGGTGTTCGGCGTGCCGAACGACGAGTACGGCGAGGAAGTCAAAGCCGTCGTGCAACCAGCTGACGGCATCCGACCCGGCCCCGACTTGGCGGCCGAGCTGATCGACTACTGCCGGGCGCACCTGGCTGCCTACAAGTGCCCCCGCACCATCGAATTCGACCCGCAGCTACCCCGCGACCCGAACGGCAAGCTCTACAAGCGACGTATCCGGGAACGCTACTGGCACGGACGAAGGTCCCGGATCCTATGACTGAAGGAACGTTATGAACGTGAACTGGACGCCGCTTCCGGTGCCGTGGGCGGTGCAGTCCGCCGACCGGATTCCCAAACAGCGGTACTACGACCCGGACTTCTATGCGCTGGAGAACGAGATGTTCTGGCCGCGGGTATGGCAGATGGCCTGCCGGCTCGAGGAGATCCCCAAGACGGGCGATTTCGTAGAGTACGAAATCCTGGATCAGTCGATCATCGTCGTGCGGGTGGACACCGAGAACGTGCGGGCCTACCACAATGCGTGCCGTCACCGCGGAGTGAAACTGGTGGAGGGGAACGGATCCCGGCGCACTTTCGTGTGCCCGTTCCACGGCTGGTGTTGGGGTATCGACGGGCGCAACACCTTCGTGCTGCGGTCCGAGACGTTCGACGAAGAAAATCTGGACCCGCAGGATCTGGCTCTGGTACCGGTGCGATGTGAGCTCTGGGGTGGCTGCGCGTGGATCAACCTCGACGATGACGCACCTGGATTGCGGGACTGCTTCGAACCGTTCGCCACCATTTACGACGCCTGGAAGGTCGAATCGCTGCGCACCGAGTGGTGGCAGTCGTGCCGGCTTCCGGTGAACTGGAAGCTCGCGACGGCCGCGTTCATGGAGGGCTATCACGTCCCGCAGACCCATCCGCAGTTGCTGCCGTCGTCGCAGCCGGCGACCGGCAAACCACCCGGACCCGTACAGACCAGCCTGTATTTCATGCGCACGCTGGGCGAAGGTATGGCCGGGATGACGCACGAGAACGACGTCCGAATCGCCGAGGGCTTGCAGGATATCGAGTTGCCCGCCGACCCCGCCGAGGCGATGGCGGTGTGGAAGCGCACCCTCAATGACGCTGTGGTGCATTGGCATCGGGCCCGCGGCTGCGATATTCCAGACCTCAACGACCTGCAGCGCCGCGGCATCGTGGATGCCATCGGGTTCTGCTTCCCGCATTATTTTCTGCTGCCCCAGTACAGCAGCGCGTCGTCGTACCGCATCCGCCCGCTCGGTCCAGAGGACACGCTGTTCGAAATCTGGTCGCTCACCCGGATTCCGCCGGACCAGCTCACCGGCAGACCGACCCCACCGGAGCCCATGGCACCCGATGATCGGCGGTGGCCGCCGATCCCGGCCCAGGATTTCGCCAACCTGCCCAGACAACAAAAAGGTCTGCACTCCAAGGGGTTTGAGTTCATGCGGCTGTCCAGTCAGATCGAAGGGCTGATCTCCAACTTCGAACGCGTGGTCGACGGATTCCTCGCTGGTCTGCCGTATCAGGCGTTGGTGCCGGCGATTCAGAAGACCAACACCACCATCGACGTGCCGATCGCAGATTTGGGTTTCACGGCCGGTGTCGGCCGATGAGCACCCAGTGGGACCGCTCGGTCGACCTGGTGATCGCGGGCAGCGGCGGTGGCGGGATGGTCGCCGGACTCGCCGCCCTCGATGCCGGGCTGCAACCCCTGATCGTCGAAAAACAGGCCCTGGTGGGCGGTTCGACCGGCCTGTCCGGCGGCATCGTCTGGCTGCCCAACAATCCGCTGATGCGCGCCGACGGCATCCCCGATTCGCACCAGGACGGGCTGGCCTACCTGGCCGACGTGGTCGGTGACATCGGGCCGGCCTCCTCCCCCGCGCGTCGGGAGATGTTTCTCACCGCCGGCTACGAGATGATCAATTTCCTGGTGCGCAAAGGTGTTCGGCTGATCCGCTGCGCCGGCTGGAGCGACTACTACCCGAACCACAAGGGCGGCAACGAGTCCGGCCGGGCGGTGGAGGGAATACCTTTCGACGCCGCCGAATTGGGTCGCTGGCACGACAAAGTGCAGCCGTCGCTGGCCAAGAACTACGGCTACACCGTACTCACCAACGAACTGCGCTCAGTGCAGTACTTCAACCGGTCGCCTCGCGCATTCGCCGTGGCCACTAAGGTTTTCGCCCGCACTCGGGCCGCGAAGATCGCCCGCCGCCAACTCCTCACCAACGGAGCGTCATTGATCGGCCAGATGCTCAAGGTGCTGATCGACCTGAGCGATGGCGAACCCCCGCTGTGGATCAACGCCGCAATGGACGATCTGATCGTCGAGGACGGCCGCGTCGTCGGCGCACGTATCATCCACGACGGCACCCCGGTCAATGTCGAAGCGCGCAAAGGCGTTCTGCTGGCCGCCGGAGGCTTCGGCCACAACGCCGACATGCGCCGGCGGTACAGCGGCGATCAGCCCAACGACGGCAAGTGGTCGATCGCCAACGCCGGGGACACCGGCGAAGTGCTGCAAACCGCGATGCGACTGGGCGCCAAGACCGATCTGCTCGACGAAGCATGGTGGCTGCCTTCGGTTTTCATCGCCAACGGCGGCGCGGCCGCGGCGTCGCTGGGCTCCGGCCGTCAGCGCCCCGGCGCCATCTACGTCGACTCCTCCGGCCGCCGGTTCTGCAACGAGTCGAATTCGTATGTCGAAGTGGGCAAAGCAATGTACGCCAACAAAGCGGTGCCCTGTTGGATGATCTTCGACGACGGCTACGTGCGCCGCTACGTCGCGGGTACCAACCCGGTCAAGCGTCAGCACCTGCCGCCCGAACTTATCGCCAACGGTGCGGTCAAACGGGCCGATGCCCTCGGTGACCTCGCTCGCCACATCGACCTGCCCGCTGACGAACTCGTCCGAACTGTGCAGCGGTTCAACAAGTTCGCCCGCAAGGGGTTAGACCCCGACTTCGGCAGGGGGCAATCGGCCTACAACGACTGTCTGGGCGATCCCGGCTACCGACCCAACGCCGCCCTCGGCCCGCTGGACCGGGCGCCCTATTACGCCACCCGGGTGTTGCCGGCCGACGTCGGCACCTGCGGCGGGGTGATCACCAATGAGCACGCCCAGGTACTCGACGAGCAGGACCGGGTGATCGAAGGGCTCTACGCCACCGGGAACACCACTGCAACGGTGATGGGCCGGACGTACCCGGGTGCCGGGGCCAGCATCGCCAGCTCGATGGTGTTCGGCTACGTGGCCGCCCGACACGCGGCGGGCCGCCGGGTGGCCGGCGAGATGACCCGCTGACCCGCGCGAGCAGACGCAAAAGCCCCTTTTTCCCGTTGAAATTAGGGGCTTTTGCGTCTGCTCGCGCTACTCGTCGCGGCCGATGAAGTCGCGCGGCTTCATGCCCGACTGCATCAGCTCGGCCCGCCGGGCCTGCACGTCGGTGGCGGCACCCACCATGTTGGTCAGAATGTGACTGACCTGCAGGTGCACCCGCATGCCCATCAACTCCCAGGCCCGCTTCACGTTGTTCTTCACCGCCATCAGCGTGGTCAGCGGGATCTGGGCGATCCTGGCCGCCATTTCTTCGACGGTGTCCTCCAGGTCATCCCGAGGCACCACCCTGTTGAGCAGACCCCACTCCAGGGCCTGCTCAGCGGACAGCGTCGGGGCCAGCAGCAGCCAGTCCATGGTGCGGTGCCAGTTCATCAGCAGCCACGGTTCGATCATGGTGTGCCCGCCCGGCTCACCGAGGCTTTGGGCAAGGGGCATCTGGAAATAGGCGTCGTCGGAGGCGACACAGAAATCCGTCAGCAACCCGAGATAGATCCCACCCCCCATGCAGTAGCCGTGGATCTGCGAGATCGTCGGTTTCGGGAACTCCCACAGGTACAGCGTCGGCCATAAGAACAGGTCGGCGGTGCCTTTGTAGAGGTCCTCGAAGGTGTTTCCGAAATCGGGATACGGGTTTTCATCCGGACCCCAGCGGGCCACATGGCCGCCGCAGAAGCCCTTGCCGTTCGCCTTGATGATGACGACCTTGATCTCACCGTCGCGGTCTGCCTCGTGTAGGCAGGTGTCGACCTCGGTGACCAGCACCGCGTCCTTGGTGTTGGCTTTGTCGACCCGGTTGAGGATGATCCGCGCGATCGGTGGCTCACGTTCATAGATGACCGCTTCAAGGACGCGCCGCTCCATGGTTGTGACCCTACCCGACGCGGTTGCCCCGCACCGCTCACCAGCGGTGTTACTCAATGATTTCGCTTGTGCCGCTGCGAAACCCATCCTGGCGGGGGGTTTCGCGGCGATTGCCCGTCACGCCTGCGCCACCAGCCATGCCCGGCCCTCGCCCTCACCGGCCGCCAGCACCGTCAGTTCAGCGAATGCTGAGGGCAGTTCGCCTGGTGCTGCGCGAAACGGCCCAGGCTCGGCGCCCACCTCGCTCAGCGCGGCGATTGCCAGCAGACCGCGCGGCGCCAGGCGATCGATCAGCGCCCGGTCCAGGCGGCGGTCGCGGAACCTGTGGCAGAGGATGAGGTCGACGGGATCGCCGTCGGGCAGTCCGTCGTCGAGGTCGACGGCATCAAACCGGCACCGCTCACCGACTCCGTTCTGCCGCGCCAGTTTCCGTGCATCCGCGATGGCTACCGCGGACACGTCCCATCCCCACACCTGCAGACCCCGCCGGGCGAGCCAAACCGCGTGTTGGCCTTGGCCGCAGGCAATATCGAGAGCTTGTCCCCCGGTAGGTATCAGATCATCATGCGGCGCAAGGAATTCGGGAGCCACCACCGCCGGTGCCGTTCCCGACTGCAGATAACGCGCGTCCCACTGACGTCGATCGTCCCGGCTCACAGCGCCTACGTTACGGCCGGTCCGTCAGCCCTGCCGGCAGGCCGGCTTTCTACACTGGACGGGTGTCAGGAGATGCAAGGGCGCCGCTGGCAGGTGACGTCGCCACCGGCACCGGGCGCCGGTCCGATCGGCGTCCGGGTCAGACCATTCGCAAGGTGATGGACGCCGGTCTGCAGGAGCTGCGTGAATCCTCCTACGCCAACCTGACCATGCGTGCGGTCGCGCAGCGTGCGGGAGTGTCACCGGCCAGTGCCTACACCTACTTCTCGTCCAAGAGTGCGTTGGTTGCCGCGGTTTATCTGCGTTTCCTGCGCGAACTACCGCTACACACCGACGTCAACGACACCACCAGGACCAGGGTGAGCGCGACGATGCGAGACATGGCCCTTGTCGTTGCCGAAGAACCTGAGCTGACCGCGGGCTGCGGCGCGGCACTGATCGCCGACGACGCCGCCGTGGCGCCGCTGCGGGACGAGATCGCCGAGGAGGTGGCGCGGCGCATCGGTGCCGCACTCGGCCCGGGCTGGCCGCGCGCGGTGAAGTCGACATTGCAGATGACCTTTATCGGAGCGCTGATGAGCGCGCGCTTCGCCACCTACCAGGAGATCGCCGGACAGCTGGACGAAGCGGTCCAGCTCATCCTCGGGGCATCCGTCGAGAGCTCTACACCGGGGTGAGCGGCAATGACTTGCGCGGCTGGAACACAAATGTCGAGCCGCCACTGAACTTTGTCACCGCAACCTCATCGAATTCCTTTGCCGCAGTCTCTGTTTCGATGACGATGGCGGTCCAGTCCGTCGGCGTTCCGCTCACCTCGACACTCAGGTGCGGATCGACAGCGGCGACGATCGCCTGTAACGGTTCGACCGATGCCGCCGACACGAGTGCCGGCCACGCCGCGTCCTCATGGGCCGGCGACGGATGCAGATGCACGCGGTCGTGCTCGAAGTCGGCGTACACGTAGGCGGCGGGGTTGAACAGCGGGTGCAGTTCCAGCACCCGCACCGCGCCCTCGACACCACCGGGTAGCTCAAGTGACCGGTGGATCCGCTCGGCTGCCAGACCCGCCAGGCCGATCAGCTGCTTGGTGGCTATCAAGCGAACTTTCTCCGCATCGCCCTCGGCGCGTTCGCTCACCGCAAGGGCAAACGAGAGGTAGAGCAGGTGCATTTGCAGGCACACTTCATCGGCCAGGCGAACCAGCGCCGAGTGGGAGAACGCCTCGAAGTCGAAGTCGGAGACCAGCGGACCCGAGTAATCCGCCTGGCCCGGCTCGGTCCCGTCGATGGGATCGAGTTCGGTGGTGGCCGCACGGGTACGGCCGACGATGTCCAGTGCCGGTATGAATCCGACCTCGGGGTGGGACTCGTCGATGATGACCGTCCAGGCGCAGTGCGGCTGGCGGTCCGCCGGTGTCCGGGGCGGCCGGTGAATAGGCCGAACCTGGGCCCTGCGGTTGGTGGCCAGCGCCGTGGCGTCGAACGTCGGGTCCTCGATGTCGTGGCACATGCCGCGCACGTACTCCTCGCCCATCGGTTCGACATCGAGCAGCGCGCCGCAGTGATCGAGGTGGAACTCGCCGTGCCAGCGATCGTGCACCGTGTACCGGAAGTCCATGAACTGCGGCGGCGCACCGATGTCGAGTTGCAGGCCTTTGAAGATGGTGATCACGTCGTCACCCTCGAAGCGCAGCGCGCGCTGCATGCGCTTGGTGTACAGCGGGCTCGCACCCGCCCATTCGTCGATCGCGATCTGCAGCATTGCCTCACGACCGAATTGCTGGATGCACCAGGCCATTCCAGACCGGTCGATCATCTGACCGATCAGCAGCAACTCCGGCACCAGGGTGGCGAGCTGCGCACGGGTGAGGGCGGCGTACCTGCTGGTCATGGACGGTCCTTCGAGTGGCGACAACGTCGGACTACGCGGCTGACATGGGCTGCATATGCCGCATTTATGGACACTTGTCTGGTTTCGATTCGAACTTTAGTCGACCGGTCCCACCGGAGCAAGGACGCCATAGTCCGAGCAAGATGAGTTTCAGCGTATCAGGATCCGTCACAGCAACCGTTCCTGAGGCGGGCGTAAGGCCAGCACCTTTACTACATGCTGGACAAGTGTCCAGCATGTAGTGGACCGATGCCTCTCGGGCGCTCGCCTGGGGCGCGCATCTGGCGCGGGTTGAGTTGGCCGCAAGCCCTGCTCGTCATGGCGCGGGACGTGTCCGAGGTGCGACGAACCGGGCCTGCGCCGTGACGCTACCGCCCGAATTATCCGGTCCCACAACACTTTCTATCGAAATGCGCATATCGTGACTGACCCGCGGCAGCCAACCGCGCGATTCGGCCGGTCCGGAAGCGTTGCCGCACGGCAAGTAACCGGCGGTTGATCCGCTGCCCTGCTTCGGTAATCCTCGTCGAAGTACGACGATCCGAAGGAGGGCCGGGCATGGCCGGGATAGGACAACTCGCGCTGAACAGTGCGCCGGTCCTGGGTGGGGTGATGCTGGCGATCGCCGCCGGACAGTTCCGGGGGCCTGACTTTCGCAGCATGATCAAGCAGGATATGGACCTGCTCGACCGGCTGCCGCCGGAAGCCGCCGAACGCCGCGCCGAGTTGCAGCGCACCATTAACGCCCGCATCGACGATCTGGTGGAAGCCTCGGATCGGGGTCGCGCGGTGCGCAAGGCGGCGGTGTCCTACCAAGGCAACTGGCGTGACATCGTGCTGTTGCTGTGCGTCTTGCTGTTCACTGTCATCTGGTGGGACGTCAACCACAGCCGCAGCAATTGGATGGTGACGTTCATCCTGCTGATCCTGCTGTCGCTCGTCACGGCTGCCTACGCGCTGCGCGGAGTGCTGCGGGCCGTCACGCACCGGCACGCCAGACCGAAATAACCCATCCGAAGAGGGCATTGCCCACCGCTGGCCGCGGTGCCAGGCTGACACCATGACAGAAGCCCAGGGATTCGTCGACCAGGCTGTGACGGGTCTCGCTGAGCCCCAGCCGATGTATAAGGCACTGCGCGAATCGGCGCCGGTGTTCCGCTCCCCGCAAGCGGTGGTGCTCAGCCGGCTCTCCGATATCGAGATGGCACTCAAACGGACCGATCTGTTCTCGTCGAACATGGACGCGGTCGATCTCGGCAATCTGCGGCCACTGATCCCACTGCAGATCGACCCGCCTGATCATGCCAAGTACCGTCGCATTCTCGATCCGCTGTTCACGCCCCGCGAAATGGCTCGGCGTGAGCCGCAGGTCTCCGCTTTGGTGAACGAGATGATCGACCGTTTCGCCGGCCGGGGCGAGTGTGATTTCCACGCCGAGTTCGCGGTGCCGTTGCCCTGTACCGTGTTTCTGCAATTGCTCGGCTTGCCGTTGGACGATCTCGACACGTTCCTGGAGTGGAAGGACGGCGTGATCCGCCCGGCGGGTGCCACCGATTGGGACGACCGGCACGCGAGCTCGGCGCCGGTGGCGCAGCAGATCTACGACTATTTCGAGCGCGCCATCGACGACCACATCGCAAACCCCCGCGACGACGTGCTTACGGCGATGATCGCGCTGCACCACAAGGGGGATGGTGGCAGCGCGCTCACCCGCGAGGAGTTGCTCGACATCTGCTTCCTGTTCTTGATCGCCGGGCTGGACACCGTGACCGACTCGCTGGACTGTTTCTTCGTGTACCTGGCCCGCAATCCCGAGCACCGCCACCAACTGGTCGAGCAGCCGGACATCCTGCCGCACGCCGTCGAAGAATTGTTGCGTTGGGAGACACCGGTTCCCGGCGTGGTGCGGGTCGCCATGCAGGATGTGGAGATCGGGGGTTGCCCGATCAGCAAGGGTGAGCGGGTCAGCCCATTGCTGGGCGCCGCCAACACCGACCCGGCCGAGTTCGCCGATCCCGAGCTGGTGGACTTCAACCGCAACCCGAACCGGCACCGCGCGTTCGGCGGCGGTCCGCACCGCTGCCTCGGCTCTCATCTGGCCCGCATGGAGTTGCGGGTCGCGTTGCGCGAATTTCACCGTCGCATACCCGATTACGAGATCGCGCCGGGCACCGAGTTGAAGTACACCGCGGCGCTCCGCTCGGTCGAAGCCTTACCGCTGACCTTCCCGGTGCCGGTGCGATGACGCACATCGAGCTCGACGCCGACCGGTGCGTGGGGCACGGCCGGTGCTACTCGTTGGCGCCCGACGTGTACGACGCCGATGACGTCGGGCACTCGATACTGCTGCTGGCGGATGTCTCGGGTCCGTTGGAGGTGCAGGCGGCCACCGGTGCCCAGAACTGCCCCGAAGAGGCAATCACCCTCACACCGTGAGCCGACGCTGCCGCCCACCAGGAGAAGGGACGCCCGACCATGGAGCCGATGTCGCTCGATCCGGTCGCCAGCGAGCGACTGTCGCACGCCGGAAAATCCTTCACGTCCGATCTGTCGATCAACGAATTCGCCCTGCTGCACGGCGCCGGTTTCGAGCCGATCGAACTCGTCATGGGGGTGTCGGTCTACCACGTCGGGTTCCAGTTCACCGGCATGCGGCAACAGCAGGAGCTAGGTGTGCTCACCGAAGCGACCTACCGGGCGCGCTGGAACGCGATGGCCCGCATGCAAGCCGAGGCCGACGCGCTCCAGGCGGACGGGATCGTCGGGGTACGCCTCAACTGGCGCCACCACGGTGAGGGTGGTGAGCACCTGGAATTCATGGCTGTGGGCACCGCAGTGCGTTACAGCGCGAAGCCCGGCGCCTTCCGGCGTCCCAACGGCCAGGCGTTTTCCAGTCATCTGTCCGGTCAGGACATGGTGACGCTGCTGCGTTCCGGGTTCGCCCCGGTGGCATTCGTGATGGGCAACTGCGTGTTTCACATTGCGGTGCAAGGGTTCATGCAGACATTGCGCCAGATCGGCCGCAATATGGAGATGCCGCAGTGGACACAGGGCAACTATCAGGCGCGTGAGCTGGCGATGACGCGCATGCAGACCGAAGCCGAGCGCGACGGTGCCACCGGTGTGGTGGGGGTGCACTTCGCGGTGTCCAACTACGCCTGGGGACACCACACCGTGGAGTTCTACACCGCGGGGACCGCGGTGCGACGCACCGGAAGTGCAGAGACCATCGAGCCCACCTTCGTGCTGGCGATGGACAACTGATGAGCGACTTCGATCCCGAATGGATCAGTCGCACCATCGCAGGCGCGCTCGCCGGACCGGGCGGTATCGCGTTGGTGGTCAAGGTCTTCGCCGGACTGCCGGGCGTGCGGCACACGCCGGCCCGACGCGGGTTGTTCTCGTCCAACCCGGAACGAGTCCAGATCGGTGACTGGCGTTACGAAGTCGCGCGGGACGGCCGACTGCAGGCCGCACACCTCGTCAACGGTGTCGTGATCGCCGAAGACATCCTGCCGGCCGACGCCGTGGGTCCACACCTCGCGCGCTCGCTCAGTCAGATCGTGACCCGCTACGGCACCTCGATCGTCCCGAATATCAACGCGGCCGTCGAGGCGCTCGGCGCCGGATACCGGTTTTGAACTCCAAAACCCTTGTGTCCCAGACTCATCTGCTGCACTCCCGTGACATCACGGTAATGTTCAATCGAACCCGGCGCACCCGACTCACCATCGAGCCCCCACCCCGGGGCCTGCACCGCGTACCCACGTGCGCGCATCGCCAAATCGACCGTGCGGCGCAAACTGCCGGCGGCGATGGTAGACAACTGGGATGACAGTCGCCGCCACCGGGATCACGATCTTTCATCCCCCCGCCGACCCCGAACTGTTCGACCGGTGGCTGGACACTTACCTGGATTCGGCGCGTAGGGCGGCCGGGTTTGTCAGCGCGCGCCGATCCGTCCAGCGCGGCGAACAGCTGGATCACGGTGTCGCGACCTCGTTCGACAGCGCCGCAACGCTGGACGGTTGGCTCGACGGCGCCGACCGCCGGGCCGTACTCGCCGACGGCCACGCGCAGGGCTTTCAGCGGTCCACCGCCGATCTCATGCTCGTGGACGGGGAGCCGGCACCGGCCAACGCCACCATATTCCTGCACCGCGTAGCTGCCGGCAACGACGTCGAATTCGTTGCCGCCCAGGGTGATCTGACGGTGGCTTGCGCCGCGTTCCCCGGCTATGAAGGGACGGCACTGTTCCCCGCTGACGAATCCGGGCAGTGGATGTCGTTGCTGCGCTTCCGCACCGCGGGCCAGCTGTCCGGCTGGATACGCTCGGCGGAGCGCCGGCATGCGTTGCCGCGCCTACGCGACGAATTGACCGACGACTTCGCCGAACTGCCCAGCAGCGCGCCGTTCGGTTCCACCGTCCGCATTGCCGACGGTCAGACGAAGATCACGCCGGCCTGGAAGACCGCCATGCTGGTGGTGCTGTGCCTGTACCCGACCGTGATGCTGCTGACCAAGTGGTTGTCCCCGGCGCTCGCCGGGCTGGGGATCGCGACAGCTCCGGCCATCTTCGTGGGCAACGTCATCAGTGTTGTTCTGCTGCAATGGGTTCTGGTTCCGGCGGCATCGCGACCGTTCCGGCGCTGGCTCGATCCGATCGATGGCGCGTCAGTCCGCACCGGTTTGACGGGGTCGGCGCTGGTGGTCGTCGGCTGCGGCGCGCTGGTGCTGCTGTTCGGTTTGCTCGGGTAGCCGGCCACCGATCATCGTGTGCAACTCCTCGACCGTCCACGGCGGGTTGCCGCTGTGGTCGCGATAGCCCAGCACCTGCGGCGCCGGCCGGCCGTAGCGTCCGACGAAACCCCCTGCGGCAACAAAAATTTGGCCGGTGACGTCGTGGGCCACGTCGCTGGCGAGGTAGCCGTAGAGCGGTGCCACGTACTGCGCGGGGGCAGCGTGCAGCGAAGCGTGCATCGTCATCTCGTCGAGCAGCCCGCGCCGGTGCAGGTCCCTGATATGAGCCTCGTACGCCGGCCCGGTCGATAGGCGGGTCTTCGCACCCGGACAGACCACATTGGCGCGCACCCCGTCAGCCTTCAGCTCCGCCGCGATCGCCATCGTCAGCGCGTTGACGGCACCCTTGCCGGCGGGGTAGCCGGTACCACCGTAGTCGCCGAGAAACGCGGCCGAGCCGGTGTTGACGATGGCGCCGTGGCCTTGGGCCGCCATGATCGGCGCCGCGAGCCGGCAGGTGTGGAACACGGTGCCCAGATGCGAGCCGACCAGCTGATCGAACTCCGCCGGGGTGATCCGCAGAATCGAGGAGTTCGCCGGTTCGGCGATGCCGGCACAGTTGACCAGGACGTCCAATCGCCCGAACGTCGTCGCGCATTCGTCGATCAGTGCGGCAGCGACGTGTTCGTCGTCCGCGGCCCCGGTCACTGCGACGGCGCGGCCTCCCGCAGCCGTGAGCGCATCGACAGTCTGCTGGACGGCGACCGGGTCGCGACCGTTGACTACGACGGAAGCTCCTGCGCTGCAGAGGAATTCGCTCACCGCACGGCCGATGCCGCGGCTGCCGCCGACCACCACCGCGCCCGCCCCCGCCAGCAGATCCGTTGACAGTGCGGGCAATTCAGACCGGGACAGGTTCGAGTTCCTCCTCGTCACTGGCCTGCTGCCGTGGCCACCACAACCAGCGGTCCAGCACCACCATCATGGCCGGCAGGACGAAGGCACGCATCACCAGGGCGTTCAACAACAGACCGAGACCCACCGTGACACCGATCTGCGCCACGCTCACCACCCTGCTCAACGCGAGGGCGATCGTGGTGATCCCGACGACGATGCCACCGGCGGTGACGGTGCCGCCGGTCGCCGCGAACGCCCGGATGATGCTGGTGCGCAGCCCGGCGGCCAGGCCGTCGCGAATACGCAGGGCGAAGAGCAGATTTCCGCCCGAGGCCACGCTGACCATGGACACAAACGCGATGGGCGGCACCGACCAGTGCAACTCGTGGTGCAGCAGACGGTGCCAGATCAGCACGCTGGCGCCCAGCGCGCAGACATACGACGTCGCGATGGTGCCCAGCACCACCAACCCGGCGACCGGACTTCGCAACAGCGCAGCCGAGATGAGCAGGATCACCCCGAGGGTGAGCACCGCCATCAGCACCAGGTCACCGCCGATGATGTCCTGCAGGTCGCGGGTGGCCGGTCCGACGCCGGTGAGTTGCACGCCGGTCGATTTCAGCGCGCCGTCCGTGGTCGCATCCGCCACGGCGACCGAGATGGCCCGCGCGCGTACCGCGCCTTCGTCACCCCACTCGTGACCGTTGCCATAGACGTACAGTCGCGTCGAGTGTCCATTCGGGGAGAAGAATTCGTTCAGTGCGGGACGCATATTCGGGTCGGTGAGGATCTTTCGGGACGCGTAGAGATCGACCCCGGGGCTGCCCTGCGAGATGGAGACCAGACTGCGCAGGTAGGTCGGAAGTTCTTGGGTGGGCACCGGACGGGGGTTCTTCAGCACCTCGCGCAAGCCCGCAGTCATCGCCCGCGTCTGCTCGAGTGGGGCGCTGTGGCTGATCAGGATGTTCGGCAAACCCGACAGCCCGGTTGCCGCGGCGGCGTCGGCGATCTCCTTACTGAGTTGATCGGCGGCATCGGCCAACGTGTTGGAGCTGTCGACGACAGCGGTCGCCCACTGCACCGCCTCCTGGGCGGCCGCACACACCGGCGTCGCCCGGCAGTCCGTCAACGCGCCGACGAACTTACGCAGCGGCTCGAAGATCTCCGAAACCTCCGCGGACCGGGCCCGCACCTTCACGATGGCTTCCTGGGTCAGATGAATGGCCAAACTCACGCCACCGATCGCGTAGTTGCCCGCAAACGAGCCCGACTGAATCAGATCGAGCCCGGTGACCAGCTCACCCGCGGCGGTGTCGAGTTTGGCGAACGTGTCCTCCCGAGCGGTGATCTGGTCGGCGAATTCCTCCAGCCGGTCGCCGACGTTGCCGCCGGTCGCGGTCAGCGCGGCCTGTTTGGAGACCATCCCGCCCGGGTGGCTGGCGGACTGCACCATCCGGACCCCGGAAATCGTCATGATGTTGCTGGTCACCTGCTCGATCGCGGTCAGTGCCGCCGGGTTGCGCAGATCGTGGTCGGTCTCGATCGTGACCACGTCGGGAAGCAACTGGTTCGGCGGGAAGTGCTGATCGACGATCTGGTAACCGCGGCGGGACTCCGAGTTCGCAGAGGTCGTCTGCGTTTCGTCCCACCCGATCGGTACTCCGGGCAGCCCGATGATCAGGATCAGCACCAGGATTCCGCTGGCTACCAGAATCGGCGCCGGCCAGCGTGCCACCTGGGTGCCGATGCGCCGCCACCGGCGCCGCCAATAGTTTCGCTTCGGCGGCTTGACCAGGTCCGCCCGGCTGGCCAGCGCGACGAGGGCGGGTGTCAACGTCAGCGCGGCCAGTCCGGCCGCGAAAACACCAATGCCACAGAGAATTCCGGTGGTCGCGAACATACTGATCTTGGCCAGACTCAGCCAGGCCAAGGCACCCAACGGTGCCACGACGATGAGTATCGAGCCTAAGATCGCCGGCGCCACACCCTGATAGGCGCCGGCAACTGCCGTCGGGGGATCGAAGTTTTGTCGTCGTAGCTCGTGATATCGCCCGATCACGAAGATCGAGAAGCCGGTACCGGCCCCCACTGCCACGGCCACGCTGACCGACAGAGAGAACAGCGACACACTGATAATTTCGCGCGCGGCCAGCGCCGACACCACCGGCTTGGCTACCGCCAGCGCCAAGGTCACCGATACCAGGGGCACCATCGCGGTGATCAGGGATCCGTAGACGACCAACAGCAGCACGAATAACACCACGAACGTCGTCGCCGTGATGACCTGGGTCTGCCGGTCGATCGCATCGAACTCGTCCATCACGGTGGCCCCGGGACCGGTGATGTAGACGTGCAGATTGTCCGGCGGATGCAGTTGGGCGACGATGCCGCGCGCCGCGTTGATCGAATCAACGGCTTCCGTCGAACCCACCACCCCCCCGAGTCGCAACGGGGCGGTCATGACATGGCGATCGGCGCTCATCGCGACCTGCGCGGTCGCCGGCACCAGCCACCAATCGGTCACCTGAAGGACGTGCGTGCTGTCCGCGCGCAGCGCCGTGACCAGTTGGTTGTAGTAGTCCCGATCGTGTTCGTCGAGGGCCCCGATCCGTTCCAGGATCAGGTAACCGACATTGTCGGTGGGCGCCTGCGAGAACGCCGCCGCCGACCTTTGCACCGCCACCGCGGCCCTGGTCCCGGGCGGCAGGAACGGCTGGTCTTCATCGGCGACCACCTGCTCGAGTGGCGGAGTGAGGCTGTTGCCCGCGACCGTCAACATGGCCCACACCCCGACGATCAGCAGCGCGAAGCGGTAGATGTATCGGCCCGTCACCACGTGAACCTCAGCCGCGCCGCGCGAATGTCACGCGGCGGCTCATAGGAGTTCAACGGGCGCATCACCTTCTCATTCGATACCGAACCCGGGCCCGGACGGAATCGGCTAATTCAACCACCACTGTCCTCAGTTCGACAGCGATTTGCCGCGGCCGCGGTCGCACGGATGGCGCGTCAAGCGAGTGTTTCGCCGTTTCTTGCACGCCGGTGTCGTAACGTTTCCACAGGTCCGGGCAGACCTCGAGAACGTTACGACACCGGCACCGCGCCACGAAGGGGGCACGCGACATGCGGAGGCCAGTCATCGTCGTCGCCGCCTGCGCGGCCCTACTGGTGGCCGGATGCAGCGAGGCGAAGAATCATCACCCGTCCGGGAGCAGCCGGCCGTCGCCAGAAGCGGCGGCGACCTCGCAACCCGGTAACCCGACCGAGCCGCCGGTGGTGGCGAAGATGACGTTGCGCTATGAGGAGGCCACCACCCCCGAGGCGCAACGCGGCCGCCAGCTGATGGTGGACGCAAAGGTGTTGGAGAGCGTCGCGGGCCACGTCAACGACACCTTGAACCTGCCGCATGACGTCGGCGCCGTGGCCAAGCAGTGCGGTGAGGCCAACGACTACTGGGATCCCAACCTCAACGAGATTCAACTGTGCTACGAAGACATTCAGCAAAGCGAAGAGAGATTCGCCCGCGCTGAGAACCCGGATCCGGCGCTGGCCGCGGTCAACGCGACGATCTCCGGCTTCTACCACGAACTCGGCCACGCCACGCTGTCCATCTACGAGCTCGCTTTCACCGGCCGCGAAGAGGATGTTGCCGACCAACTGTCGGCTTTCGAGCTGCTGGACCCCGGCGCCGACGGCAAGCCTTATCCCAATGGGGTACGCATCGCGACCGACACTGCGCAGGATTGGCGGCTGAGCGCCAAAGAGGCGGGCGACGCCAACGAACTGCCGTTCTGGGACGGCCACTCGATGGACATCACCCGGATGTACAACTGGGAATGCTGGATCTACGGGTCGGACACGACGGCCAACGCCGGCATCGTGTCCTCGGGTGACTTACCGGAAGACCGCGCCGGCAACTGCGAAGAGGAATTCCAGAACATGTCCAGGGCGTGGCGCCAGATGTTGGGGCCGCACCTGAAGAAACCCAGCTGAGCCGCCGCAGCGCCCGACGGGATTTCACGCGGTATTCAGGCAGCAGTCGGTCCGCGCTCGTCGACCGCACATGAGCACCGGATTCCCTCAGGCGTATGCGGGTGGTACAGGTCGCCAACTTCTACGGACCCAGATCCGGCGGGCTACGCACGGCGGTCGACCGACTGGGCGCGGAATACTGCGCCAGGGATCACGAGGTTTTCCTGATCGTCCCCGGTCAACGCGCAGACCGCCGCACTCTGGACAGCGGGGTCGTCCGGATCACGTTGCCCGCCAGACTGCTTCCGCGCACCGGCGGCTACCGGGCGATCATGCCCGGGCCGGTGTGCGCCCTGCTGGAGTCGCTGCGACCGGACGCCCTGGAGGTTTCCGATCGGCTGACGCTGCGCTCGCTGGGCCGGTGGGGCCGCGAGCACGGTGCCACCACCGTGATGATCTCCCACGAACGCCTGGATCGCCTTGCCGGGCAAGTGCTTCCGCGTCGCGCCGCGCAGCGGGTGGCTGATTTCGCCAACCGGCGCACCGCCGCCGACTACGACACCGTGGTGTGCACCACCGCGTTCGCCCGCGCCGAATTCGACCGGATCGGCGCGACCAACACCGTCACCGTCCCGCTGGGCGTCGACCTGCACACCTTCCACCCGCGGCAGCGTTGCGCCGAGCTGAGACGCAACTTCGCGGCGCCCGAACAGCTGCTGCTGGTCCACTGTGGCCGGTTGTCGGTGGAGAAACGCGCCGACCGCAGCATCGATGCGCTGGCTTCACTGTGCGACGCCGGCGTCGATGCCCGCCTTGTCGTCGTGGGAACCGGCCCACTGCAGGCCCGGCTGCAGCGTCAGGCCGCCGGGCTACCGGTCGACTTCACCGGGTTCGTCGCCGACCGGCACACCGTCGCCGCCCTGCTGGCCTCCGCCGACGTCGCTCTCGCACCGGGACCGCACGAGACGTTCGGGCTGGCCGCCCTGGAATCGCTGGCATGTGGCACGCCGGCCGTGGTGTCGCGCACCTCGGCCCTGGCCGAGATTGTCACCGCCGACAGCGGCGCGCTCGCCGACAACGATCCGGTGGCCATCGCACACGCGGCCCGCGACATCGTCGGCCGGCCCGAGTCGCAGCGGCGGATGGGCGCGCGGCACCGCGCCGAGATGTTCACCTGGCAGCGGTCGGCCGCCGGCATGCTGACATCGCTGGACACCAGGCAGGCGTCCTAGCCCCCGCGCAGGTCAGTTGGCGAGGTCGCACGAATCGATCAACCCCGGCCCGTAGGTGGTGGCGCCGCATTCGCATTCCCACCGGATATGCGGGCCACACGAACACGACACCGTGACTACCGTCATGTGTCCCGGCAACAACCAGTGACCGCGCGGGCAGCGCCGCGGCGGCCGGTCCGCCCAGTTTGCAAGCGAAACGTGCGACCGCTCGCCGACATCAAGACTCACGCGGATCACGGTCGCATCTGAATCGCCGCGAAATCCAGTGCGCTACATCGATTGTGACCCTTCGTTGCCGCTCCTTGACCGTGTCGTTGCACAAATGGCGGAGCCGGCTGCCGAGGTGGACGCCTCATCTACAGTGGATCGGGTGTTCGGGTGCGGTGTCGCGGTGCCGGGGTCGGCGTGACCGCACGACTCGCCGCGCGCGGTTCGGTGATCGATATCCCCGACGAGCCGGACCGGGTGCGGATGCACGCCGAGACGGGTGCCCGGTTGCGCTCGGCGATGACTCAGCACGGAGTCGACGCGCTGATCCTGCTGCTGAACGGCCATGTCGGATACGCCACCGGGGTCAGTTGGCCGTTGCTGGACGCCGGCCTGTCGCACGTCGAGCGACCCGTCGCCGTGGTGTTGGCTGACGACGAGCATCCGCACCTGTTCATGCCGTTCCGCAGCGGCGTCGCCATCCAGAGCCAGGTCCCCGCCGATCACCTGCACGCCCCGGTGTATCTCGAATTCGACCGTGGGGTAGCGCATTTCGCTCAGATTCTGAGCGGATTGATCTCGCCGGGCGCCGCCGTCGCCGTGGACGAGCTGACCGGCGCCATGCGGCGAGCCGGTGCTGCGCTGTTTCCCGCCGGACCACCGTCAGACGCGGCAGTGGTGCTGGCGGCGGCCCAGCTGGTCAAGACCCGTGACGAACTTTCCTGCATCCGTCGCGCCAGTCGGATCACCGAGCAGGCGGTGAGCGACGTGCAGCAGGCCCTGGCCCCGGGGGTGCGCCAGATCGATCTGTCGGCGGCGTTCGTCCGGCGCGCATTCGAACTGGGTGCCACCGCGAACATGCTGGAAGCAATCTGGCAGGTGATGCCGGCTTCGCGCGCTACGGGGGTCTGGACCACCCACGGCGATCTGGCCCTGCCGCTGTTGACCACCGACCGCGAACTGGCAGCTGGTGACGTGTTGTGGACCGATATCAGCATCAGCTACGCCGGGTACTGCTCGGACTTCGGGCGCACCTGGCTGGTGGGCGAAGAACCCACGCCGCGTCAGCAACAGCAGTTCGCGCAGTGGCGGGCCATCCTGGAGGCCGTCCTGGCAGTCACCAGAGCCGGCGCCACGTCGGGCGACCTGGCCCGGGCCGCGATCGCGGCCAACGGCGGGCGCAAGCCGTGGCTACCGCATTTCTACCTGGGGCACGGGATCGGTACCTACCCCGCCGAAAGCCCCATGATCGGAACCGATCTCGGTGCGGAGTTCGACGACAATTTCATGTTCCCGGCCGGCATGGTGCTGGTGTTGGAGCCGGTGGTGTGGGAAGACGGTACCGGCGGATATCGCAGTGAGGAGATCGTGGTGGTCACCGAGAACGGTTACACCCCGATCACCGACTACCCCTACTCCCCGTATGGCGACTGAAGTCTCGCCCGATTCACCGGCGCTGCGGATGGCCCGCCGCGAGCGCGCGCTGGCCCAGATGGCAGCACACGATCTCGACGTCCTGGTCCTCGGGCGGCAGGCCAATATCCGCTACGTCACCGGGGCGCCGCAACTGTGGATCGCCGGGACCCGTCCGTTCGGGCCGATGTGTGTGGTGGTGCGCGCGGACGGACGGATCTATCTGAACAGCACCGATGACGAGGGCGTCCCGGAGGAGATCAGCCACGACCAGCTCTACGGGCTGGCTTGGAACCCCATGACTCTCATCGAGGTGATCAAAGGAATCGAGGGAGCTGCCACCGCCCGCCGGGTCGGCACCGACGCGATCACCCCCACCTTCGCGGCGTTACTGCCGCTGGCGTTTCCGCATGCCAACATCGTCGACGGTGAACCCGCGTTGACTGCCGCGCGACGCAGCAAGTGCCCCGAGGAGATCACGGCCATGGGACCGGCGCTGCGGGTGGCCGACCGCGGCCTCGCTGCCGCGGTCGCCGAACTGCGACCGGGGGTTGCCGAGCAGACTTTGACCGGCGCGATGCTCGAGGCGATGGCCGCCGGTGGCGTCAGCACGCCGGCCACCCAGGACTGCACCTGGGTGACGTCGCACGAAGACCCGTGGCGTCGCGCCGGGACCGAGATACGCGCGGGAGACTTGGTCGCGTTCTCCGCCGGTGCGCTGGCCGACGGTTACGTGGCCGAGATCGCCCGGACCTGGCCGGCCGGCCAGGCTGCCGGTGAGCCCGTTCGCGATCTCTACCGACGCTCAAATGCCCTGCACGACAAGCTCATTGCAGGCTGTCGTGCCGGTGCTCCGGTGCAGGGGTTGCTCGCGGCTTATCCGGCCGTCGGCGAGCCGCTGCCGCCGATGCCCGTCGCGCACGGACTCGGGCTGGGTTTCGATCCGCCCGTGGTAACCGAAAAACTCTGTCTCGCAACGGACGACGAGTGCCTGGCGACCGGAATGGTGCTGGCGATCACCGGGTACGTGTGGCAGCGGGGGTTGGGCGGGGTATTGCGTCGCGACACCGTGCTGATCACTGACGGTGCCGCAGCGGTACTGTCCGACAGCCCGTCCTGGGCTGCGACGTAGGCCCTCCAGCTTGGCGTCCTGCGCCGATAGCGATAAATCAGCAGGTATGCCGGCTTGGGGTCGGCCGAGCACGTCACCAGCGGCAGCTTCGGATCGTCGTTGCCGGACCTTCGGCACCGCACCTGCTCACCGCGACGTCGGCGCGATCGTCGACTCGTCGAGGGCTTAAATCGAGTCAGCGCTGAGCGTCTTCGGCGAGAAGTTCGTCCAGCAACCCGCCGACGCGGTGCTGCTCCCACAGGTTCAGCAGGTTCGACAACATCTGCAGCGGTGCGCGCACGCTTTCGTCGTCCCGGATGCGCGGATCCTTGCGGTTCTCCGGCACATCAGCACCGAAGCGGCGGAGGATCAACGCAGGCACGTCCAACAACCAGGCAACACCCATCACCGCCGCGTACAGCAGCAGGTGCCGGCGCAGCCGGTCCGGGTCCAGCCGTGGGCCTCCGCTGCCGACGAACTCCGCAACGAAGATGTCCAGCAGTTCGCCGAGATGACAGTTCCACACACCGATTTCGGCACCCGACATGGCTCCCCACAGGGCCATGCCCAGATTCATCTGACCGACGCAACCCCAATCCAGCAGACCACAGTTGAGGACACCGTCCGCACCCGTCCAGAACCAGGCGTTGTCCACATTGGCATTCCAGTGACACAGTGCGATGTAGTCGGCGTCGCCGGCCAGTGCACGCAGCACGACCGCCTCATGTGCGGCGACCCGCGGTACGTCGTGGTCCAGGCGAGCCAGGAATTGCCGATCGCGGACGTTCGCGGGAAGCAACCCGGGATGGGTCCCGACGAATTCACGCAGTTGGACCAACCGTCGCTCCAGCTGTCCGGCGCGCTGGTCCGCACGCTCCCCCACGGTGGCCGACTGCACGTCCAGCGGGAAGCGTGCGGTCAGTCGGTCCGGTAACCGCCCGGAGCGGTGCGTGCCGGCCAGTCGGGCCAGCGCGGTGACCAGCGCCCGGTAGTGCTCGACAGGTGCCACCATGTCGTAGTCCAGGCATTTGTGGTAATGGCGTTCGATTCCATTGGCGCCGAACGGGATTCGTTCGGTGATCAGTATTCCCGTGCCGGTGGCCTGCTGGTAGTCGGCAAACAGCACGTCCGGCACGGCGATGGGGAAACCGGGTGTTCGCGATAGTGCGGCGAACCGAACTTCAGGCTCCATCTGGGTTCTGCCGCGGTCGCGAACGGGATTGTCGAGGTCGCGGGAGAACTTCACGAACAACTCGGTGTGCGCGCCCGGTTCGGGCCGGCGGTATTCGACTGAGAGCACCGCCTTACGCCCGGTGCTGCCGCCGCCGATCTCGTTGCAGGCGACGATGCGGGTCACGCAGTTGTCCGGCGACAACGCGCCCGAGGCCCGGAAGGCGTCGGTCAGAAAGCGCTGCCCGCCGGCACGCAACGCATCCGGGTGCACGGGGATCGGCAACGCCGAGCCATCGCCAAGCACCCACCGGTCGGCTGGCAGGCGGGGGGTCACCACGTCTGCTCGGCGGCCCGCACCAGCATGTGGTTGACGGCCACCCGCCGGTCGCGACTGACCATGTACAGCACCGCGTCAGCGATGTCCTCCGGCACCAGTTTGACCATATCGGCGGTCTGGCGTTCGAATGCGGCACGCGAGGGCTCAGTGAGGTGGGTGAAGATCTCGGTGTCGACGGTGCCGGGGCCCACCACTCCGACGCGGACCCGTTTGGCGATCATCTCCTGGCGGATGCCTTCGCTGAACGCGTTGATTCCGAACTTGGTCAGTGAGTAGACCGCCGTCCCGGGCCGGGCCACCCAGCCCGCGGTGGAGCTGATGGTAACCAGATCGGCGACTCCGCGCGGTGAATCCGCAGCGGCGGCAACAAGATACGGCAGGACCGTGCGGGCGACGTAGAGCACGCCCTGAATATTGACGGCCACCATGTCGTCCCAGTCCTGCAGCGCCGCCTCGGTCGCGGGTCCGGACTGCATCAGACCGGCATTGTTCACCACGATGTCCAGCCGCCCCAGTTCAACGACGGCCCGCTCGACGGCTGCCGCCACCTGCGCCGAGTCGGTGACATCGGCGGGTACCGCCAACGCCGTGCCCCCGGCGGATTCGATCTCGGTCTGCAGGGCGCGCAGGCGATCGGCTCGCCGGGCCAGCAATGCGACTGCGACCCCTTGCGAGGCAAGGAGTTTGGCTGTCGCGGCGCCGATACCGCTGCTGGCGCCGGTCACCAGCGCCGCGGTGCCGGCCAGTGTCGCCGTCATGATCCGATCAGCTCGGTCAGCACGTCATCGGTGTCCTGACCCAGACACGGCGCCCCGCGGGTGATGTCCGCCGGGCATCGGGCCAATCGCCACGACGGACCGACGATCGGCCGTTGACCTTCGCGGTGATCGCTGACGAACCGGTACAGCCCGCGATCCCAGAGTCGTTGGTCGCCGATCACGTCCGAGGACGTGGCGCACTTGCACGCTGCGATGCCGGCTTCCCGCAATCGCTCGCCCAGGACAGCGGCGTCGTGATCGCGGGTGCGGCAGGCGAGTTCGTCGTCGAGGGCCCCGGCGTTCGCGAGCCGATCAGGCAATGTCGCGTATCGCACGTCGGTGGCCAGCAGGGGCACCTCGAGTACCCGGCAAAGTCGTTGCCACTCCGCCTCGTTGGCGACGGCGATGCTGATCCAGGCACCGTCTGCGCACGGATAGCAGCCGTGCGGGCACAGGTCGGGATGGTTGTTGCCGACGGGGCCGAGCCGTCTTCCGGTCAGGCTCTGTTCGAGCAGACTGTCCCCGATCATCGACGACAAGGTTTCCACGGCGGATACGTCGACGAACTGCCCGACGCCGGTAATCGTGCGATGCACCAACGCCACCACGGCTGCAAAGGCCGCTGCCGCACCGACCGTGGAATCCCCGTAGCGCATGCTGGCGCCGCGTGGTGGCCCGCCGGGATACCCGACCAGCGCGGCCAGGCCAGCCAGTGCTGCGAAACACGGCGCGTAGCCGGTCTGGTGGCCCAGTGGGCCGTCATTGCCCCACATCTTGATCGACACCGAGATGATGTCCGGTTTGATCGCCACGAGTTGCTGATAGCCGAGACCATGGCGCTCCATTGCGCCGGGACGCAGGTTGTTGAGCACGATGTCGCTGTGCGCGATCAGCTCGCGCAGTCGCCTCATGCCGCCGGGAGACTTGATATCGAGGTCGACGCTGCGGATCTCCGGGTTGATGCTGAGGAAATACGGCGCGTGGTCGATGTCGGTGCCGCCGTAGGCGCGCATCTCCTCCGGGTTGGTTGCGGTCTCGACCTTGATCACCTCGGCGCCCAGCAGTGCCAGCAATTTGCCCGCGTAGGGCCCGGCCCACACTTTGGTGAGCTCGACGACGCGCACCCCTTCCAGGGGGCCACCGCGCGGGTGCCTCGGTGACCTGAGTGGGGCGAGCGCCGGCCGAACTGCGGGCTGCGGGTCACGACCGGTGATCTGCTGTGTGTGTTGTCCGAGAGTTGGTGCAGCAGCGGCGATCTCGGCCGGAGAAGCGCTCAGCGTGTACGGGACGGTGGGATAGGAGCCGGTGCCCAATACCGGATGGCGCAGCTTCGTGAAATAGCGGCGGTGCCGGTACTGAGCGGATCGGTGCAGATCGCCGGCCTCGTTGACCGGGACCAGCGGCACGCCCAGGCGCTGAGCGCGGTCGGTGGCGACGTCTTTGTCCAGGACACGGACCCACTCGGCGAAGCCGCGCTGAAAGGCGGCGACCTTCTGCGCGGTCACCGAGAATTCCAGCCAGTCGTCGTCGAACGCGTCCAGCCAGCTCGGATGATCCAGCAGCGCCTTGATACCCAGCCAATGGGCTCGGCTGGTCACGTACAGGTAGACGTAACCGTCCGCGCACCGGAAGAACGATGCCGGACCGCGCTGGTCGTAGGCACTGCGGTCAGCGCCGGCCGCGTCCTCGCCCGCGACGAACCGCCCGACGATGCAGTCGGCGCGGGAGACCAGCACTGCCTGTGTGGAGATGTCGATCGATTCGCCCTGGCCGCCGTGCAGCCGCCGGAACAGTGCGGAGCCGATGCACAACGCTGCATCGAGTGCGGCTTCGTAGTCGGGGAGAAAGCGTCCGGGACCCTGCAGTGGCGGCTCGGCGGGGCCGGCGTGGCTGGGTGTGTGGTAACCCCAGCCGCTGGCCTGAAATACGTTGATGCTCTTGGCATTGTCGAAGTCACCGGGGCCGAACGGGCTGATCGTGCAGAACACGGCCTCAGGGTGGCGTTCCGCCAGGTGCGCGGCCCCGAGGACGACATCGGCTCCGCGGAGCAGCTGGTGCAGCTGCGCGTCGTCGACATCGAGCGCGACCGAGTATTTGTTGGTGTTCAGATAGCCGAATAAGGCGCTGCCGTCGCACCCCTCGGCAAGTATCGGTCCCATCGCGCGGGTGCGGCTGCCACTGCCCGGCGCCTCGACCTTGATGACTTCTGCGCCGAAGTCGGACAGCAACTTGCCGCAGTACTCGGCAGCCACCGAGTCGTCGAGCTCGACGACCCGGAAGCCGCTCAGTGCCGACATGCCCTCGCCACCGACACGATCAGGGCTTCTTGCGTCCCGATCGACTGAGCCGCCACTCCGGCGGGAAGTTCAGGTCGTTGTCCTTGACTACGTTGTTGAGGCCCTTCTCGAAAGTGCCCGCGGTCAGGTCGACCTCCTGCGCGTCGTTGGCGATCATCGGCAGCATGCCCTCCACCATGCCGGTGAGCAGGCTGCCGAAGTACTCACCTTTGTGCTGTTTGTAGAGCTCCAGGAACGTCTTCTGCACCGCGACGGTGTCGGTCGGGCGGGAACGCGAACACGCCAGCGCGTACTTCTCGGTCTCGGCTTCCAGCTTGTCGCGGGGCACGACGCTGTTGACGAACCCGCACTCGTACATTTCCTTGGCGCTGAACGGCCTTCCGGTGAAAAGCATTTCGGAGAACTTACGCAGGCCCATCGTCTCGGCCCACCACCACAACCGCGGGCCCCAGCCGACGTAGCGGAACGCGGGGTGACCGAACAGTGCATCGTCGGAGGAGATCACCAGGTCGGCATCGCCGGCCTGATAGAAGTGCCAGCCGTAGCAGTAACCCTTGGCCTCGATGATGCTGATCTTGCGAAGTTCCTGCAGCGGACGGTTGCCGGCCTTCGCCTTGGCGTAGAAGTCGGTGACGGTGGACAGGTAGCGGTACGACCCGCCCGGTGGGTACTTCACGTCGTCGTCGTTGATCGCGAGTTCGTGCAGCAGCGGCATGCCCGGGTTCTCCAGCATGCCGCGCTGTTCGGGCAGGTCCCCGCCGCTGCCGAAATCCTCGCCCTCACCGCGGATCACCACCACCTTGACTTCGTCGTCCACGTTGCATTTGTGGATGATGTCGGCGTAGTTCTGCCGCATCCCCAGTGTGGTGGAGTTCTGTGCCTCGGGCCGGTCGAATGTGATGTACGCGATCCGGTTCTTGACGTCCTTTTCGAACCTGATGTACTGCTCGGCTTCTTTTTTCAGCTCTTCGTAGTCGTACTCGGGCATCAGTTCTCCAGTTCTGTTACTTGGTTGAGTCGGGGATCACTTGAGGAGCGCGCCGGCATCGACGGGCAGCGAAACGCCGGTGATATAACGAGATTCGTCCGAAGCGAGAAACAGCACCGCGTTGCTGATGTCGACGGCCTCCACCCACGGGACCGGCAACGTGTGCGTCATCTGCGAAAATGGGGCAAAGTCTTCGGGGCCGGGATTCTCCAGATCCGGCCGGAACAGCCGAAACGTCACCTCGTTCATCGTCATCGGTGTGTTGACCTGGCTGGGGTGCACCGAATTGACGCGAATCATGTGCTGCCCCAGTTCGACGGCGAAGCTGCGCATCAATCCCATGACGCCGTGCTTGGCCGCGATGTAGTGGCCGGTGTAGGCAAGCGCCTTGTGTGATCCGACTGAGCCGGTCAGCACGATTGAACCGCCCCGTTTTCCGGCAATCACATGTGGCACACCGGCTTTCACAGTCTTCCAGACGCCGGAGAGGTTGACGTCGATCATGTCCTGCCAGATCTGCTCCGGGATCTTGTGCAGTTTGTTGCCGAAAGTGCCGATGCCGGCATTGGCGACGACGATGTCGAGTCGGCCGAGTTGCGCGACCCCGCCGTCCACCGCGGACTTCAACGCGTCGTAGTCACGCACGTCGACCTGTACGGCCACGATGCGCCGACCCAGAGCCGTGACCAGGTCGACGGTTTCGTCCAGATCTGCCGGCGTGGAATGCGGGTAGGCCATGTTTTCGACCGGTCCGCAGATGTCGACCGCGATGATGTCGGCGCCTTCCTGGGCCAGTCGCACCGCGTGGGAGCGGCCCTGGCCCCGCGCGGCCCCGCTGATCAGCGCGACCTTACCCGCGACCCGGCCGGTCATCGCCGCGCGAACATCGGGTACGGGTCGGCGATCAGACCGACCTGGTGGGGATCGAAGTGGACCTGAGTGTCGGTGCTTGCCGTCACGAAAACCCTCCTGCCGCCGACCCTTTCACCTGCCGGAGACGCCCGGAAGGTTGCGTGGCGCACTGCTTTGACAGGCAATCGGTCCGGGCTCTCACCGAGGCCGCCATAGGAATATTCTCTATACTCGTAGAGAACCACACGGCGGGTTCCGAGGCAAGACCCGACACGGCGTGCCGCGCCGAAGCCGGGGCGCCTAGGTCTCGCGCCGGCCAGCCGGGGCCGGGTTGCCGGTGCCCGTCAGTCGTCCCTTCGCCGGGCTCTTGAGAATGCCGGTGGCTAGGGCCGCCAGGATCGTGTCGAGTTGTTCGGCGCTGTCGACGATCCGGTCGCCGTGGGCAAAACGCACCAACAGACCGTTGATGAAGGTCAAGGTTATGTTGCTCAGGTCTTCGATGACGGCGGATTCCATTTCGGCGCCGCGCGGCATCAGTTGCACCAGAATCTCGCGATGCAGTTTGGTGAAGGCGTTCGTTCCCTGCGCCAGGGTGGCTGCCAATTCCGGATCGCGGGCCGCCTGCATCGTCAGCTCGTACCTGGCCCGGGTCCGGGACAACTCCGGTTCGTGGCCGGACCGGATCACCACCTGCGCCAGCAGCGACGGCGAGCGCTGCGCCCGGCCGGTGTCGGACTCGTCCGCCACCGCCTGCAGGTTGGCGAGGTCCAACTCGGTCAGCCGCTCGGCCACCGCAAGCAACAGGGCTGATCGGGTGCGGAAGTAGAACGACGTGGTACCCGCGGGGACATTGGCCTTGCGGTCCACCTTCAGGTGGCTCAAACCTTTGGCACCGTCGTCGGCCAACAGCTGAATCGCCGCGTCGCACAGGTCGCGGCGGCGCTCGCCGGAGTTCGGCTTACGGCGCTTATCCCTGACTGGGGGCACGAACGAACTCTACATTGATAGAGAACCCACCCCGGGTCGACCCGCGCTATACCGCGGAAATGCCCCTAGCGGTGTTCGGCTGATCAGGTGCAGGGGATGCCGTGCGGGCCACCGATCCAGTGGCCAGGAGGCGATTGCCACGGGCAGAACTGCTTGACTTGCCCAGGCGGCAGTTGCTGCCACCCGTCCACCTGTCCGGGCGGAATCGGCGGCGGGCCCGGGATGTGCGGGCCTGGTTTTGCCTGCGCGGTACCGATGCCCAGGCCGAGCGATCCGGCGCCCAGGGCGGCCGCGATCAATGCTGTTCCTGCCGTCTTTTTGATATTCACGTTGCGTCCCCTCTCGGCTCGTGGAGCCATGTCACTGATGATGGCTACCCATACCGGCGGGAATCGAATCGCGACCCGATAGTGGGCCGGAGCACAGCGTCACGGGCGACGGGCATATGCCGGCGCATGCTCGGGCAGCACTCCGACCCCGATGAAGTACGCCGGAATCACCGTCAACCAGGGCAACCGCCGCACGACGGTGAGCAAAGCCGCCGGCGGAGCCGGGTCAGCCCCACGCAGCAGCGGGCCCAGCAGCCCGCGGTGCAGAATCCGCTGCACGAACTGGGTGACCGCGGTGGGAAGAATGCGGCGTCGGCGCACCGCTGCCAGCTCACGGCCGGTGACCCGCCGCGCCAGTAACGGTTCGGCCAGGATCGTCGCGGTCGCCACCGCGTCCTGCACCGCCAGGTTGATCCCGACGCCCCCCAACGGTGACATCGCGTGTGCGGCGTCCCCGATGCACAGCAACCCGTCGCAGTGCCAGCGGCGCAGTCGGTTCACCCGGACGTCGAGGTGCTTGACGTCGTCCATCGAGGCCAGCGCGTCCACCGACTCCGCCGCCTCGGGCACCAACGCGGCCACGTCGCGGCGGAATGCCGCCACGCCCCGGGCGCGCAACTGTGCGTCCGTGCCTTTGATGCCGATGTAGGCGATCTGGAAGTACCCCTCGCGTGGGATGACTCCCAGCGCCTTGCCCGGCGCGGTACGCGGCAGGAAAGAGAATTCGGTGTCGTCGTCGCGCGGCAACTTGAACCACCACACATCGAATTTCACCGGATAATCGCGCGCACGCAGTCCTGCTTCGTGACGCGCGATCGACCAGCGGCCGTCGCAGGCGACGGTCAGGTGAGCCCGCAGTTCACCGGGCCCGTCCGGACCCCGGTACTGCACGCCGACGACCCGGTCGCCCTCGCGCATCAGCCCGGTGACTTCGGTGTTCATCCGCAGTGAAAACGCCGGTTCGGCACGGGCGGCACGGGCAAGGAGGTTCAACAGATCCCACTGCGGCACCATCGCGATGAAAGGGTGCGGCTGGCGCAGTCGCTCGAAGTCGATGTAGGTCACCGATCGGCCATTCGAATTGAACGCCGCTTTACGGACTTCGGTAAATGGCAAGGCCGAGAACGACTCCCACAACCCGAGCTCGTCGAGCAGCCGCATCGTCGAGCAGTGCACCGTGTCACCGCGGAAGTCGCGCAGAAAGTCGCCGTGCTTCTCCAGCAGCGTGACGTCCACGCCCGCACGGGCCAGTAGGAGACCCAGCACCATGCCCGCCGGGCCGCCCCCGATGATTGCGCACGTCGTCTGCTCGGCCATTGGGGCAAGCATAGGACTCGCCGGACCGGATCCGCCGTGCAGCGAGGCGCACGACTGGAATAACCTGACGGGTGCAATGTTCTGCATCCAGGTCTTCGCACAGTGACGTCGCGACGAATCGCCCCGACTCGGCCCGCGCACGGCAACCAGATCCGGGCGCACCGCACTCGCGCCACGGTGATCGACACCACGGTCCAGATCGTGCTCGACGAGGGAATCGCCGCCGCCAGCGGCAGACACATCGCCGACACCGCGGGCGTCACCTGGGGAGTGATCCAGTATCACTTCGGTGACCGCGACGGACTGCTGATGGCGGTGGTCGACCGCGGGTTCAGCGAGTTGCTCGACGCCCTGCAGTCGTTGCCGCCCGCCACGCCGGACACCCCGACCCGCGAACGGGTGAGTTCGGTGGTGAGCGCGGCGTGGCAGGCGATGTCGAGCCCCGCCGCGCGCGCGGCCACCGAGATCCTGATCGGCACCCGCGCCAGCCGCGGCACCACCGCCACCGGCCATCTGAAACGACTGGGGAAGACATTCGACGCCTTGGGCGCCGCCCTCGACCGTGACCTGGACCCCACCCAGAGCGCCGCCATCGGCGGACATCTGCTGACCACATTGCGCGGCATGGTCGCCGGCCAACTGGTCATGCCCGGACCGGTGGACACCAGCAAGGAGCGCCGGGCCCTCGTGGAGATCCTGAGCAACTACCTCGATGCGCACCACCGATGACGGATGGAACCGAACCCATGACCGAGACAATCCAATCGCTGCTGCGGCAGCGGCTCGACGATCCGGCAATCGCGGTGAAATACGGTGACCTGCAATGGACTTGGCGTGAATACCTGGCCAAGTCCGCAGCCCAGGCCGCCGCCCTGCTGGCTGTTGCCGACCCGGACCGGCCGCTGCACATCGGCTCGTTGCTCGGCAACACGCCGGACATGCTGACGCAGATGGCGGCGGCCGGACTCGGCGGCTATGTGCTGTGCGGACTGAACACCACCCGCCGGGGCGCGGCGCTGGCCGCCGACATCCGGCGCTCGGACTGTCAGATCGTCGTCACCGATGCCGAGCAGCGGTCGCTGCTGGATGGCCTGGATCTGGGCGACACCTTGGTCCTCGACACCTCGACCCCGGAGTGGACGGAGATGATCGCCGGTGCGGGCGCACTGGTCCCCCACCGCCAGGTCGAGATGATGGACGCATTCATGATGATCTTCACCTCGGGTACCAGCGGCAATCCGAAAGCTGTGCAATTCCCGCACCTGATGCCGGTGTTCGCCGGGCGCAATCTCGCCGACCGCTTCGCCTTGACCGCGGCGGACACCTGCTATGTGTCCATGCCGCTGTTCCATTCCAACGCCGTGGTCGCCGGCTGGGCGCCGGCTGTGGTCTCCGGTGCCGCCATGGTGCCGGCGAAATTTTCAGCAACCCGGTTCCTCAGCGACATCCGCCGCCACAACGTCACCTACATGAACTACGTCGGCAAACCGCTCGCCTACATCCTGGCCACTCCCGAACGGGACGACGACGCCGACAACCCGCTGCGGGTGGCCTTCGGCAACGAGGCCAACGAGAAGGACATCAAGGAGTTCGCACGGCGCTTCGACACCAGGGTCGAGGACGGTTTCGGTTCCACCGAGAACGCGGTCATCGTGGTACGCGAACCCGGCACTCCGCCCGGTTCGATCGGAAAGGGGATGACCGGCGTCGCGGTCTACGACAGCGACACCGTCACCGAGTGCCCGGCGGCCCGCTTCGACGAACACGGCGCCCTGCTCAACGCCGACGAAGCCGTGGGTGAATTGGTCAACACGACGGGTTCGGGACTGTTCGCCGGCTACTACAACGACCCCGAAGCCAACGCCGAACGGATGCGGCACGGCATGTACTGGTCCGGTGACCTCGCCTACCGCGACGCCGAGGGCTGGATTTATCTGGCCGGGCGCACCGCCGACTGGATGCGGGTGGACGGGGAAAATCTGGCGGCCGCACCTATCGAGCGAGTTCTGTTGCGGCACAACGCAATAAACCGGGTGGCGGTGTACGCGGTTCCGGACGGACGGGTGGGCGACCAGGTAATGGCCGCGATCGTGCTGCACGAAGCTCGCGCCTTCGACCCCGACTCTTTCGAAGCGTTCCTCGACGCGCAGCCGGACCTGTCGCGCAAGGCGTGGCCACGGTACCTCCGGATCGCCGCCGAGCTGCCCAGCACCGCCACCCACAAGGTGCTCAAACGCCAGTTGATCGCCGAAGGGACCGCCATCGGTGCGGCCGAGTCGTTGTGGGTGCGCGAGGAACGGGGCACCGCGTATTCGTGTGTGGGCCGCTGATGACGGACGATGGCCGGATGACCGACTCCAGCGCAACCCGCGTCGCCGTCTACTTCGACTTCGACAACATCGTCATCTCGCGTTATGACCAGGTGCACGGCCGCAACACCTTCCAGCGGGACAAGGCCAAGGGCCTGGACAAAGACAAACTGCGGGTGGCCACCGTCGACCTGGGCGCGATCATGGATTTCGCGTCCTCGTTCGGCACGCTGGTGCTCACCCGCGCATACGCTGACTGGTCCGCGGAGGTCAACGCCAACTACCACGGCCAATTGGTCGGGCGCGCCGTCGACCTCGTTCAGCTGTTTCCGGCGGCCTCCTACGGCAAGAACGGCGCCGACATCCGGTTGGCGGTCGACGCCGTCGAGGACATGTTCCGGCTGCCGGACCTGACGCACGTGGTGATCGTCGGTGGCGACTCGGACTACATCGCGCTGGCGCAACGCTGCAAACGACTGGGCCGCTACGTGGTCGGGATCGGCGTGGCCGGTGCCAGCAGCGGATCGCTGGCGGCCGCCTGCGACGAGTTCGTCACCTATGACGCACTGCCCGGGATCTCCACCACCGCCGCCGCGCCTGCGCCGCGCAAGCGCGGCCGCCACGCCAGCGCCGCCGAACCCGAAGACGAGGCGCCGGCGCCCGACCCGCAGGCCGCCGCGACCGGGCTGCTCGAGCGCGCCCTTCGCATCAGCCAGGAAAAAGACGATGCCGACTGGCTGCACAATTCCATCGTCAAAGCACAAATGAAACGGATGAACCCGTCATTCAGCGAAAAGTCCCTGGGATTCAAGTCTTTCAGCGACTTCCTGCGGTCCCGCAGCGATCTGGTCGACCTCGACGAGAGCACCACCACCCGGATGGTGCGCCTGAAGAACGACAGCTCCTAACGATCGATCTCGCCGGCGATACCACGCTCGATGCCCGCCCGGGTGGTTGCCGGCAACACGATCAGACCGTCGAGTTCGGTACGCGCCAACGCGTAGGCGCGCTGGCGTTCCTGGGCGGTGGCGCCGTCGTCCGCGGCGACCCGGAACAGGCTCCGCGCCCGCACCAGACGCTGCTGTTCCTCGGTGGAGAAGTCGTTGGTGCGCCGGCGCATCGCTTCGGCTTCCGCGGCGTCGAACGCGGTGACGTAGTCCTCGACAGCATCGAGGTAGCGCCCCGCGGCCTCCCGGTCGTCGAAGAGATCTTCCGCACGCACCGGCTTGTGCAGGTCTGCCCGCAGTTTCGCCTTGTGGAACTTCATGGTGAGCGGATTGCGCATATCGGTCATCACCGGGAAGTCCAGCAGCCGCGATAGGTCCAATTCGTACTCCAGCCAACGGGCATCGGTCTGCTCGTGTGCGTCCAGTGCGCGTCTGACGGCCCGCCAGTGCGCCGCCGGCGTTGCGGTCGGTTGGCTGCGCACGGCAGGGGTTTCGGACGCGGCGGGGCCCTGCGGGCGGCCGGGCCGCTGGAAGGACGACAGCGCTTTGATACCGGCTGCAATCAACCCCACCAGCGGTAACACCAGCAGCAGCAACTCGATAAGCCGAAACAGCACTCCCACCAAGCCAGGATGCCACTACCTCACCGTTTGTCGGTTTGCCCGGCGGCGATCTGGTCAGCCGCCTTGGCCGCGATATCGCCACCCAGACGGGACGCCAGCTCGGGGGCGTTGGCCGCGAACCGCGCCAGTACCTGCTGGCGCAGTGGGGCGACGGTGATCTCGCCGCGATTCTGCCGGATCGCCTTGACCACCGCGTCGCCCACCTGCTCGGGCTTTCCGGTGCCGATCAGCGGCGGCGCGGCGGCACCGGAATCGGCGAACATCCCGGCGCCGCCGATCGCACCGGGGCTGACGACCGACACACCGATGCCGGCCGAGCGCAGGTCGTCGCGCAGGCACAGCGCGAAACCGCGCAGCCCGAACTTGGTTGCCGCGTACAACGATGCGCGGGCGGTGGCTGCCTTGCCCGAAATCGACGAGATGTAGACGAAGTGCCCCGATCCGCGCCCGGTGAACGTCGGGATCAGTTCGCGGGTGAGCTGCACCGGCACTTCCAGATTGACTCGCAACGCCCGGCCGACCTGCTCGGCGCTGTAAGTGTCCAACCTGCCCGACGCCGGCAGCGCGGCGTTGGCGACCAATACGTCGATCTCGCCCGCATCGGCCAGCAGTGCCGGTGCGGCGCCGGGCTCCGCGAGGTCACTGACGATCGTCCGGTGCCCTTGGCCGGCAAGCGAAGCCGAGAGTTCGTCGAGTTCGTCCTGCTTGCGTGAACTCAGGATCAGCCGGGCGCCGCTGTCGGCGAGTGCCTTGGCGATCGCGCGGCCGAGGCCGCCGGTCGCGCCGGTGAGCAGGACAGTCTTGCCGGTGAGTTCCATAGCAAAGACGCTAGTCGACTTCGTCGAACACCCGGTACGTCTGGGTGTTGGGCACCCGGGCACTCCGCACTGGCTCCCCGGTAGGCGGACACCGCTGATTTCACCGTGTGCCACGATTACCGGCACACCCAACGTCTCGATTCCGAGGAGAGTCCATGCCGAATCGATTGGCCGACAAGGTTGCCCTCATCAGCGGTGGCGCCCGCGGCATGGGCGCTGCCCACGTCCGGACGCTGGTCGCCGAAGGAGCCAAAGTGGTGTTCGGCGACATCCTCGACGACGAGGGCGCCGCCGTCGCAGCAGAAGTCGGCGACGCCGCCCGTTACCTGCACCTCGACGTCACCCAGCCCGAACAATGGGACGCTGCCGTCGAAACCGCGCTCGGCGAGTTCGGCCGCCTCGACATCCTGGTCAACAACGCCGGCATCATCAACATCGGAACCTTCGAGGACTACGCGCTGTCCGAATGGCAGCGCATCCTCGACATCAACCTGACCGGCGTCTTCCTGGGCATCCGGGCGGTGGTCAAACCGATGAAGGCGGCGGGCCGCGGGTCCATCATCAACATCTCCTCCATCGAGGGCCTGGCCGGCACCATCGCCTGCCACGGCTACACGGCCACCAAATTCGCGGTTCGGGGCCTGACCAAATCCGCCGCACTCGAGTTGGGGCCCAGTGGAATCCGGGTGAACTCCATCCACCCCGGCCTGATCAAGACGCCAATGACCGAATGGGTGCCCGAAGACATCTTCCAGACCGCCCTGGGCCGGGCCGCCGAACCCGAGGAGGTCTCCAGCCTGGTGGTTTACCTGGCCAGCGACGAATCCAGCTACTCCACGGGTTCGGAGTTCGTGGTCGACGGCGGCTGTGTCGCCGGCCTGGGACATAAGGATTTCTCCGCCGTCGAGACCGACGCGCAGCCCGAGTGGGTCACCTGATCCCCGAATGGTCGAAAAACGCCTGGACCGAGTCGAGTTCACCTACAGTTAGCCAACGCGGAACTGGGCATCGAGCCAGGAGGAGACCATGTCGTTCCTAACCACCGTACCCGAGCAAATCGGTTATGCCGCAACAGATCTTGCCGGCGTCGGCGCCAACCTGAGCGCCGCCGGGAACGCGGTGACGGGACCTACGACGACGCTGCTCGCGGCCGGCGCCGACGAGATCTCGGGCGCCGTGGCAGCACTGTTCAACAGCTATGGCCAGACGTATCAGACGGTGAGCACCCAATTGGGGCGCTATCACGACCAGTTCGTGCGGGCCCTGGCCACTTCGAGCACCGCCTACGCCAGCGCCGAGGCAGCCGCGGCAGCACCCCTGCAGAGTGTGTTCGACCTGATCAACGCGCCGAGCCAGGCCCTGCTGGGACGCCCGCTGATCGGCAACGGAGCGAATGCCGCCCCCGGATCGGGTGCCGACGGCGGCGCCGGTGGATTGTTGTACGGCAACGGCGGGGCCGGCGGGTCGGGGTCGGCCCTGGGACAACGGGGTGGCAACGGCGGAGCAGCCGGCCTGATCGGCAACGGTGGGGCGGGCGGGGCAGGCACGCTGGGTGGTCTCGGCGACAGCGGTATCGGCGGCAACGGCGGGCGGGGCGGGCTGCTGGTCGGCAACGGCGGGGCGGGCGGCGCCGGCGGGTTCCTCCTGGCGGGCGGCAACGGCGGGGCCGCCGGACTGCTGTTCGGACATGGCGGTGCCGGGGGCAGCGGTGGTCTCGGCTTCGGCGGTCTCGGAGGCAACGGCGGGGCCGGCGGAGCAGGAGGGTCGCTGTTCGGCAGCGGCGGGGCCGGTGGCTCCGGCGGCCAGGGCGGCACCGGTGGCACCGGCGGCACCGGTGGCGTCGGCGGAGCCGGCGGACTGCTGTTCGGCGCCGGCGGGCACGGCGGCGACGGCGGCCAAGGTGACGTGCGGGGAGGCACCGGCGGCACCGGCGGCGTCGGTGGGGCCGGCTTCTTCGGCACCGGAGGGGACGGCGGAGCCGGCGGTGCCAGCCTCAACACCGGCGGCAGCGGCGGCACCGGCGGGGCCGGCGGGCTGCTGATCGGCGGTGGCGGCGCCGGCGGAAACGGTGGGGCTGGGCTGTCGGCCACCGGCAACGGCGGAGCGGGAGCGGACGGCGGCAGATCCGGCATGCTCTACGGCGATGGCGGCAGCGGTGGGACCGGCGGCGACGGGCAACTTGCCGGGGGTGCCGGTGGTGCCGGTGGAAACGCCGCGGGACTGGTCGGCAGCGGTGGCGGGGGCGGACGCGGCGGGACCGGCAACGCCGGCGGTGGAGCGGGTGGCGCAGGCGGTACCGCCGCAGCACTGATCGGCGATGGTGGCGACGGCGGCGCAGGCGGGTCGTCGGGCTCGGCAGCTGGCGGGAAGGGCGGCGCCGGCGGCGACGCCGCACTCATCGGCGGGGGCGGAGCCGGTGGGGCCGGCGGAGACGGCACCGGCTTCGTGGCCGGCGACGGCGGCAACGGCGGCGACGCCGAGCTGTTCGGCAACGGCGGAAACGGTGGCAACGCCGGATTCGGCGTCAACCCGGGCGCCACGGCCGGGACCGGGGGCACCGGCGGACTCCTGTTCGGCGCCGACGGTGTGAACGGACTGATATAGCCACCACGGACCGGTCGTCGTGCAGCGGTACGCTTCGGCGCCCACCCGGGCCCGGCGATCCCGCTCAGAATACGTCGGGGTTGCGCTGTATCTCGGCCGGCACCGGGTGCTGGTAGAGCCGGGATGCGTTCTGCCAGGTGATCTTCCGGATCACTTCGGGCGGCAGCCCGCCGATCTCTTCGTGAACGGTCCGCTGGGTGTGCGGCCACGTCGAGTCGCAGTGTGGATAGTCGGCCTCCAGCATGATGTTGTCCATGCCGATCCGGTTGTACTGGACGAACGAGGACTTGTCCTCCACCGCGCAGAACCAGAAGTTGCGGGTGAAAACCTCTGCGGGAGTGAGTTTTTCCTTCAACGCCTGCCAGGTGCCGTACATCTCGTGGTAGCTCAGCATATGGTCCAGCCGGTCCAATAACCCGGCCACCCAGCCGATTCCGCCTTCGGACAGGCATATCCTGAGTTCCGGGAACCTGCTGGGCAGCCCGGAGTACAGCCAGTCCACCGCAGCGGATATCGCGTAGGCGAAGAACAGCACACCCTGCACATCGGGCGGGGCGTCCTCGGTGGTCGACGGGGACGAACCGGACGAGCCGATGTGCAGGTTGACCACGGTGCCGGTCTCGGCGCAGGCCGCCATCACCGGATCCCAGTGTCCCGAGTGGATGCTCGGCAACCCGAGCAGCGCAGGGTTCTCGCTGAACGTCACCGCGTGGAAACCCCGTTCGGCGTTCGCGCGGATCATGGCCGCGCCGAGTTCGGGATCCAGCAGCCAGGGCAGTTGGCAGGGAATGATCCGGTCGGGGTAGGGCCCGGCCCAGGCTTCCAGATGCCAGTCGTTCCAGGCCCGCACCGCGGCCAACGCCAGGTCGCGATCCTTGGTCACCTGTTGCAGCCGCTGCCCGGCGAACCCCGGCAGGAACGACGGAAAGTTCAGCGACGCGTAGATGCCGTTGAGGTCCATGTCCGCGACCCTCGCATGAATATCCCAAGCGCCCCTGCGCATTTCGTCGAACCGGACCGGTTCGAACCCGTACTCGGATACCGGCCGCCCCACCACCGCGTTGAAGCCGACGTTGGGCAGTATCTGGTCGTCATACACCCAGGTCTGTCCGCCCTGCGGGGTGTCGACGACTTTCGGGGCGCGGTCGGCGAACTTGCGCGGCAACCGACCGGTGAAGGTGTCCGGCGGTTCCACGATGTGATCGTCCACCGAGATCAGGGTGTAGTGCCGTCGCGCTCGGGGCGGATCCGGCAGAAATGTGACCGAGCGGTCCTCCCCCGTCTTGGCGGTGGTGAAGTTCAGGTCGCCGGCCAGGTCGTCAATCGATTTCACGTCGCGGGCCTCCTCGGTTGGGGCGAGCCGGAATCAGCTGAGCACATCGGGGTCGGCTTTGATCGTCATGCGGGCCGCACCCGCCCAGTAGACATCGGCGGCACGTTCGATCAGCGAGGCCTGCATGCCGGCCATGTCCGACCACCGCATCTGTGCCGGTTCGCGGCCGGTCAGCAGCACGTCGTAGGCCAGTCGGCACACCCGTTCAATGGATGCCGCCCGATAGACGGCTTCCGGCAGGGTGCGCCCGGTGGCGATGACACCGTGATTCGCCAGAATCGTCAGGTTGGCGCCACCGATGTGTGCCGCGAGATCTGCTGCGCGAGTGGGGCTGTCCACTTCCCCGCCGTAGGACTCGACCAGGCACAGGTCGTCGGTGAACAGGGCCCCGGTCTGGTGCAGGAGTTCGGGCAACCTGCCCAGTGCGGCCAGCACGCACACGTAGTACGGGTGATTGTGGATGACCACCCGCGCGTCGTCGCGGACCCGGTGCAGCTCGGTGTGGATGTGGATCGCCGGGGTGACGTCCCACCGGCCCCGGATCACCCGCGCGTCCGAGTCCACCGCACAGATATCGGAGGCGGTGAGTTCCTGCCACCACAACCCCCACGGGTTGACCAACATGTCGGTCCGACCGTCGAGTTGCCAGGTGATGTGCCCGGCCATGTTCTCGGCGAACCCGATGGACGCCAGATGACGGAACGCCACCGCGAGCGCCTGTTCATCGGACAGGTCGACTCCGATCGGGGGCAGCACCGCCGGCGCCCATACCTGCAACCCGCCTTGTCGCGCCTGCGGTTCACTCATCGCCTGTCTCCATTCTGCGCCGAATATCCTCACGGAGTTGACCTTTGGCCACTTTTCCCCCGGACGAACGGGGCAGCTCGTCGAGCACGATGAGCCGTTCAGGCAGCAGCTCTTTCGAAACGCCAAGTGCCAGCAGATGTTCGACGAGTGCGGGCAACTCGATACGCCGCTCATCGACGAGTTCGGCGTAGAGGCACACCTTCTCGCCGAACACCGGGTCGGGCATCGCGACGGCAGCGGTCACCGCGAGTGCGGGATGCGTCATCGCCGCATCCTCGACTTGGGCGGCGCTGATGTTCTTGCCGCCCCGCAGGATGAAGTCCGAGGTTCGGCCGGTGACGGTCAGGTATCCGTCAGAGTCGATCTGGCAGATGTCGCCCATCCGCATCCACCCGTCGCGGGTGAACAGTGCGTCATGGTCGGCGCCGCCGGCCAAACCGCTCAGATACCCCAGGCTGGTCGCCGGACCGCGGCAGGCCGGCTGACCGCGCCCGGTCTCGGTGACATCGCGGTCGCCGTCGAAAAGCCGGACCGACATCTCCGGGATGATCCGACCGCCGGTGCGGAGCCGTTGACGCGGCGGGTCGTCCAGCGTGGTCCCACTGAGCACGCCGGTTTCGTTGGAGCCATAGAACTGCAGAATTGTCGCGCCAGTCAGTTCTTCGAATTCCGCCGCCGGGCGGTACGGCAGCGCTTCCCCACCGGTGAACACCACCCGCAGCGAACTCAAGTCGTACCCGCGGGTGTCGGGGTCAGCCATCAACATCGTCAATTGCGTACTGACACAGCACAATACAGTGACCCGGTGCCGCGCGACGGCTTCGCACACCGCCGCGGTGGTGAACCGCCGCAGAATCACCGCCATGGCACCCAGATAGATCGGGGTGGTGTGACTGGTCCAGATGCCGAACCCGAAAGGCATCGGTATCACCGGAAGGAACACGTCCTCGGGCGTCAGCTGCCCATTGCCGACGGCCTTCTGGTGAAAGTAGTGCCAACGGTTCTGCGTGTGAACCACGCACTTCGGCAGACCGGTGGTCCCTGAGGTGGAGTTGATCAGGAACACGTCGTCGGGTCCCAGCTGCGATCTGACGCCCACCGCGCCGGGCCGGCCGCCGCGATCATCCAACCGCAGGTCGTCCCGCAACACCAGCACTGTCCTACCGCCCACCACCCCCGCCGCGGCGACGCCGCGCTGGTGATCGCAGATCACCAACTTCGGCTCGGTGGCCACCAACAACTGGGCGACTTCTCGTGCGCCGGCGCGCGCGCCGATGCCGACCACGACGGCGCCGCATCGTTCGACGCCGACGAACAGCACGTGCAGGGCCGCCGAATCGCCGTGCCAGACTCCGATCCGGTCACCGCGCCGCACACCGTGCTCGGCGAGCTGCCGGGCCAGCGCGGTCGCCGCAGCATCAAATTCGGGCCAGGTCAGCGTGGTCGTGGCCAGGTCGTCCCGCTGGTCGCAGTAGGCCGTGCGACCGGGCCGGCGTTCGGCGTTGCGCCGCACCGCGTCGGACAAGGTGGATTCCGACCACCAGCCCGCGGCGCGGTAGCGGGCTACTTCCTCGGCGGTGAACGCGGGCGATCGCGCGATCGTCAGCGCGCCGGCGTGCATAGCCAATGATAGGAAACGACGGGCGCCGCAGAGCAGACGGTCCGGGGCCCGCATGGCAAGGATTTAGCGCGCTCCAAGGATTTATAGAGAATCCTGTAAGGGCGGGCCCGGAGGCTGATGGTCGCCCGTGCACAACCGGAGCAACGACTTCACACAGGAGCCAAGGGACCGTCATGGCCATCGTCGATTCGCCGATACATCATCATCCGCCCGGATCGCATCACGGGGCACCGCCCGGTGCAGTGGGTTATCGGGAACTGCCCAGCCGCCACCCGTGGGAGATCGGCCTGCTGGTCCTGGTCATCCTGTCCAGCGTCGTGCTCTACCTGATCGCCACCGTCGTGGTACTGACCGGTCACGGCAGCCTGCTGTGGCTCTCGGTGCTGGCCACACCACTGGTGCTGTTCCTGGCCAGGGGCTTGAACTACGGCCGGCAACGCACGAACGGCGTCAAGATGTCGCCCACCCAGTTTCCGGATGGCTACTGGTTGGTGGCGCAGGCCGCGCAGCGGTTCGGGCTCACCGAAATCCCCGACGCGTACGTGGTGTTGGGCAACGGCCAGATCAACGCCTTCGCCAGCGGTCACGGCTTCCGCCGTTACGTGGTGGTCTACAGCGATCTGTTCGAGGTCGGTGGCCAGGCGCGCGACCCGGAGGCACTCGCCTTCGTCATCGGTCACGAAGTGGGACACATCGCGGCCGGACACGCCTCCTACTGGCGGCAGCTGAGCCAGCTGGCCATGAAGATCCCGTTCCTGGGCCAGGCGCTGTCCCGGTCGATGGAGTACACCGCGGACAACTACGGGTACGCGTTCCATCCGGAAGGCGCCCGGCGGGCCATCGGGGTGTTGAGCGCCGGCAAGTACCTGCTGCGCTGGGTTGACTTCGACGGGATGGCGGACCGGGCCGAGTCGGAGACCGGATTCTTCGTCTGGCTGTCCAACATGGTGGCGTCGCATCCGGTCAACACCTGGCGGGCGTCGGCGCTGCGCAACCGCGCCGTCGCGGGCGCCCTGTTCTTCCGTCCGAAACAACCGCACGCGGTGGCGCCCCTGCCGACCCACTGGGCACCACCCCACGCCGGCGGCTGGGGGCAGTAGCTGCTCTCCAAGACCGGGTCGGGTCCGGGCTGTGGAGCGGCGCCGTACCAGGCGCCGCTCCGACAGTCGTCGGGTACTCGCCGACAGCGCGCGATCACCCGCCGGGTAGACATGACCGCATGATCCTGGACAAACACGAACTGGCCGTGCGGATGGCCGAGTTGGCCCGGACCCTGGCCACCCCGAGCTCCGTCGAGCAGATCCTGGCGAACGTCACCGCCACCGCGGTCGAGTTGATACCCGGGGCAGATACCGCCGGAATTCTGCTGGTCCATGGCAGCGGCAAGTTCGAGTCGCTCGGCGATTTCAGCGATCTGCCCGGGAAGCTCGACGATCTCCAACACCGATTCCAAGAAGGCCCCTGCTATCAGGCCGCGCTGCAGGACACCATCGTGCGGACCGATGATTTCCAGACCGAACAGCGCTGGCCGAAATACTCGCCGGCCGCGCTGGAACTCGGCGTGCGCAGCGGACTCTCGTTCAAGCTCTACACCGCGGAGCGCACGGCGGGCGCGCTGAACCTGTTCGGGTTTGCGCCCGGGGTATGGGATGCCGAAGCGGAGACCGTCGGCACCGTGCTGGCGGCGCACGCTGCCGCGGCGATCCTGGCCGGCCGCCACGACGAGAACATGCAGACCGCGTTATCCAGCCGCGACCGCATCGGGCAGGCCAAAGGCATCATCATGGAGCGCTACAACGTCGACGACGTGCGTGCCTTCGAGATGCTGCGCGCGTTGTCGCAGGAGAGCAATTCCAAGCTCATCGACATCGCGCAGCGCGTCATCGACACCCGCGCGCAGACGGCGGGGTGATCAGCCGCTCTTCAGGCGGATCTTCCAGCGCACGAAGCCGAGGTAGAAGACGCTGAGCAGCACCAACATGCCCATATCCAACGACCAGGCACCCACCGTGTGCTTCCAGTGTGAATCCCTGGGGATCTGCGGAAGGTGCGACAGTTCTGTCAAATTGACCGTTGACGCCGAAGCCGCGAAACCCCACCGGGCCGGGGTGACCCAGGACATCTGATCGAGCCCGATTCGGCCGGTGACCGGGATCATGCCGCCGGAGAACACCAGCTGCGACATCACCGCGACGACGAGCAGCGGCATGATCTGCTCGCTGGTCTTGGCCAGCGAGGACAACACCAACCCCAGCATCGCCGACGCGACGGTGGTCGCCGCGATGTCGACGTAGAGTTCGAAAGCCGGCGGACTCAGCAGGACAGCGCCCTTGGTCGGGCCGCCCTTGCCGATGAGCGCGATCACCGTGACGATCGCCGACTGGACCAGCGCGAATATCGTGTAGACGCACACCTTGGCCAGCAGATATGCGGTGGTGGACAGACCTACTGCCTGTTCACGCAGGAAGATCGCCCGCTCACCGATCAGGTCGCGAATGGTCAGTGCCGTGCCCATGAAGACCGCGCCGACGTTCAGCAGCACCAGGATCTGGGCCGGCTCGGTCGGTGCATCGCCGGTCGGGTTCGGTGTACCGAAACCGACATCACCGGGCACCGACATGGACAGCGAACCCATGATGAACGGCAGTATCGCCAGGAAGATGAAGTAGCCGCGGTCGGAGATGATCAACCGCAGTTGCCGTCGGGCAATCGTGGAGAACTGTCGAAGCAGGCTGGTATGCGCCGCCTCGCCCAACTCCGCGGGTTTTTCCACCGGTGGCGCCGGGGGCGGCGGGCCGTTCCGTTCCAGGTACCGGGCCTTGGCGCCGTCCGGGTCCTCGGCGACGGTGCTGAAGATGTCGGCCCAGTTCGTCGTGCCCATGGCCGGACCGATCTGGCTGGGCGGCCCGCAGAATGCGGTCTTGCCGCCCGGCGCCAGCAGCAACACCTGGTCACACACGTCCAGATAGGTCAGCGAGTGAGTGACGACCAGCACCACACGCCCGGCGTCGGCCAACTGCCGCAGCATGGTCATGACCTGGCGGTCCAGCGCCGGGTCCAGGCCCGAGGTCGGTTCGTCGAGGATCAGCAGCGACGGGCCGGTGAGCAGTTCCAGCGCCACCGAGGCGCGTTTGCGCTGACCGCCGGACAGCTTGTCTACCCGCGTCTCGAGGTGCTTGGTCATCTCGAGTTCCTCGAGGACCCGGGCGACCACCTGTTCGCGGTCCTCTTTGGTGGTGTCCGGCGGCAGCCGCAGCTCGGCGGCATACATCAGCGCCTGCCGTACGGTCAGCTGACCGTGCACCACGTCGTCCTGCGGCACCATGCCGATCCTGCTGCGCAGCGAGGCGTATTCGGAGTGCACGTTGTGGCCCTCGAAGGCGACCGTGCCGCTGGTCGGGTGGGTATACCCGGCCACCAGCTTGGCGAAGGTCGACTTGCCGGCACCCGAGGGTCCGATGACGGCGGTGAGCATTCCCGGCCGTGCGGTGAGCGAGATATTGTCCAGCAGCGTCTTGTTGCCCTCGATGGTCCACGTCACCCCGCGCACATCGAGGCCGCCGGTACGGGTCTCCAGCAGGCTCTCTTCGCGACGTGAGAGAGCGCCGTTGGCGAAGACGAGGTCGATGTTTCCGATGGTGACGACGTCGCCGTCGCGCAAGATCGCGGATTCGACCCGGGTGCCGTTGACGAATGTCCCGTTGATACTGCGGTTGTCACGGATCTCAACGCCATTGGCGGACGGGATCAGCGTCGCGTGGTGGCGCGATGCCAGCACCTCGGGAATGACGATGTCGTTGTCGTCGGCGCGACCGATCTTGATCGCGTTCGGCGGCAGGTCGCCCCCGGCCTTGCCCGGCCGCAGGATCTTCATCATCGACGTCCGGCCGCCCACGTCGGCCGTGCGGCCGATCACCGGCGGCGGCTGCTGCGCCGCCGCGGGACGATAGATCTGCGGCCCGCTCTGTTGCGGCGGCATCGGTTGCGGCCCCGACGGGTAACGGGGCTGTCCCGACGGCGGCGCAGACGGAATCCGCTGGGTCGACGGGGCCTGTTGTTGCCCCCAGTTGGCTCCGGACGGTGGCGGGCCCTGCGCGGGGATGGGCCCGCTGGGCCGGGACGGTATCGCCATCGCCGTCGTCGGGGGTGGGCGACCCACCGAACCCTGGCTACGGCGGCCGACTTCGAACTCCAGCGCCGGGCCATCGGGGTTGCCGATGTTGATGCGCTGTCCGTCCTGGACGTCGACCACCGGCACGCGGCGGTTGTTGACGTACAGCCCGTTGAGGCTGCCATTGTCGATGGCGACCCATCGACCCTGGTCAAAGCGCAACAACAGGTGCACGCGGGAAATGAGGGGGTGCGCCACGCGGACGTCCGCGCGTAGATCACGCCCAATGACTACATCGTGGCCTGCGGCGAAGGTGCGTTCGGCTCCGTCATAACGCACGGTCAGCACAGGTGGGGCAGCTGTCTGGGTCATCGCACCCAACTGTATCGGCACGGTGGTCATTTAAAGAAGGAAGGCGTCAAATATGTGTTACCGACCGACTCGGCGTGAGTTGGGCGCCGCCGCGGGCGTTCCGCGACCGTTATCCCTGCTGAATATCCGGGGCGCAGGTGGTCCGCCGCGGTAGGCGCATTCGGTTAGCGGCGCGGTGGGACGCTGCCGCGGCGAATGTCCTCCAGGCATTGCAATCGGGTCTGCCCGGTCTGCTGTACGCACACCTGGACCGGTGTCTCCTGCTCACTGGGTAGCGCTGTTTCGCCCGGTCCCGGCGCAGAGGTGGCGGTGGGACTGGCCACCGGGCCTTCGGTCAGCGACCAGATGCCGGTTTCTTTGTTGCTGCCCTGCAACGGGGAGCAATACGCCTTGACCCGGGCGGTGGTCTGACCCTCGCCGCCGAGCAGGGCGCATTCGGCACCGATGGCGACGAAGGGCAACTCGGGCGGGGCAGCTGCCGACGGCGCCGGCGCGGCGTTGGCACTGGTGGTGGTCGTGGTTTGCGCGGCCGTCGCCGCCCGCTCTTCTTCGTCGGCACGCAGAAACTCCTGCAACGCGAAGACGACGGCGATGACCAACAGAATCGCCAACACCCCCGGGATGACAACGGCGGGCCGCAACAGCGACCGGCGCGGTGGCGCCGTCACTGCGGGCAGCGACACGTTGGTTTCGTCGGCGTCGCCGGTGTCACCGAGATGGTGGCCGAGCGCCCGTGCGAAATCGATGCAACGTAGGTAGCGGTCCTTGGGATCCTTGGACAGCGCCTTGCTGAAGACCGGATCCAGATCGGCCAGGGAGGGACGGCGCTCCCCTATCGGCGGAGGTGCCGCGGTGAGATGCTGGCTGATCACCACGGCGGGGTTCGAATGCTGAAACGGCGGTGTCCCGGTGAGCAGCTGATAGGCCGACGCCGCCAGGGCATACTGATCGGCCCGGCCGTCGAGGTCGTTGCCCATGAGTTGTTCCGGCGCCGCGTAGGCGACGGTGCCCACCGTCATGTTGGTCGCAGTCAGACCGGTCGACTCGCCCACCAGTCCGGCGATCCCGAAATCGGCCAGCAATATCCGTCGGTCCGGTGAGTCGGGCTGCGCGATGAGCATGTTGGCCGGCTTGACGTCGCGGTGGATCATCCTGTGCTCGTGGGCGTAATCGAGCGCCTCAGCCACCGCGGTGATGATCTCGACCACCTCGGGACCTGGCATACCGTTCGGATACCGCTCGTCGAGCAGCGCACCGGCATCGGTCCCGTCGACGTAGTCCATGTCGATCCACAGCTGACCGTCGGTTTCGCCGCGGTCGTGCACGGCGACGATGTGGGGATGCCACAGGGCGGCGGCTGTTTCAGCCTCCCGGTGAAACCGCTCCCGGTATTCCCGGTCGGCCGAAACATCGGCCTTGACCACCTTCAGGGCGTCCTGGCGTGGCAGTCGGGGGTGTTTCGCCAGGTAAACCTCGCCCATACCGCCGGACCCGAGTTGCCGGACAATGGTGTATCCAGCAAAGGTCGAGCCTTCGTCGAGCGGCATGGCGGCATAGTAGCCTGCCCCAGGGCTCGGCAAACCCGGCATTGTGACCGTCACGGACGTGGGGCGCGGCTGCCGGCGAGGTTCATTCGACCGCCCAACCGGGGCGCAGGGCCGACGGCCCGTCGTCGCATCAGGCGCGTATCGGTGCAGAAAGTTTGACTCCGGAGGTTTGAGCCGCGCGCGGACGGGGCATGGCGGTTGCGGTCATGCAGCCGCAGACGCCAGGCGCATCCTGCTCAGCCCCAGCAGGTAGTCGGTGAACGCCTGCAATTTTTCGCGTCCAGTTCTTGTATGCATTCATGTTGTGCCCCAACAGTTTTGAGGGCCTACTGGTTTTCAGTGAACAACTGTGTACTATTGGACCAATGGCAGAACGTGGAGCTCAGCCTCAAGTACCCCGCGGCCGTCGTCTGTTCCTCAAAGCTGTGCGGAATCTGTTCAAGCCGCTACAGCCCGACGATTACATCGAGATGATCAACCCGCTTTGGACGACGAAGGAGCTGCGCGGAAAGGTCGAGCGGGTCGAGAAACAGGGTTCGGAAGCGGCGAGCATCCTGATCCGGCCGGGCTACGAATGGCCGGGTCACAAGCCCGGGCAGTACGTACGACTCGGCCTGGTGATCGACGGCGTCTACCACTGGCGCGCATATTCGCTGACCTCGGATCCCGAGCCTGCCGACGGGTTGATCAGTGTCACCCCGAAGAAAGTGGACAGCGGCGTCGTGTCGCCCTACCTGGTGGAAAAAATTCAACCCGGCGAACTGGTACGGCTCAGCGAGATCGAGGGTGTGTTTACGCTGCCCGACCCGTTGCCCGAGAAGATGCTGTTCATCAGCGCCGGCAGCGGCATCACCCCGATCATGAGCATGCTGCGCAGCCTCGACCGGCGCGACCAACTGGGCGACGTGGTGCACATCCACTCCGCACGTACCCGCGAGCAGGTGATGTTCCTGTCGGTCCTGGAGGAGCTCGACGACCGACATGAGCAGATGCGCCTGGACATCCGCCTGACCGGGGACCGTGGCCGACTCGAACCCGGCGACCTGGACGAGGAGGTTCCCGACTGGCGTGAGCGTGAGGCTTTCTGCTCCGGACCGGAGGAGATGCTCGACGCGCTCATCGAACACTGGGAGGAGAACGGCGATCCTGATCGCCTCCACTACGAACGGTTCCAGCCGAAGATCGGGGGCGACGCCGGTGACGGCGAGGGCGGCGAGGTCTGCTTCCTCAAGAGCGACAAGAAGGTCGAATGTGACGGCGGCACATCGATTTTGGAAGCCGGGGAGAACGCCGGACTGGAACTCGACCACGGGTGCCGAATCGGCATCTGCCACACCTGCGTCGGGACGCTGAAATCGGGCAAGCTACGCGATCTGCGCTCCGGCGAGGTCAGCGAACCCACCGGACAGGACGTCAGGATCTGCATCAACAGCGCCGAGGGCGACGTCGAACTCGAACTGTGATCGAAAGGAACTCGAAGTGACCTCAACTATGGAACGCTCGCAAAGCCCGTTCGCCCATCTGAGCGAACAAGAACGGGAAAAGCTCGGCAAAGAACTCGATGCCATTCACGACGAGGTGTTCGCCGACCTCGGCGAGCGCGATCGCCGCTACATCAAGTCCGTCATCACCGCGCAACGCCAGATCGTCGTCGTCGGCCGGGTGCTGCTGTTGGCTTCGCGGTCACGGACCGCGTGGGTGCTGGGCACCGCCTGCCTCGGTATGGCCAAGATCCTGGAGAACATGGAAATCGGTCACAATGTCATGCACGGGCAGTGGGACTGGATGAACGACCCCGATATCCACTCTTCCAAATGGGACTGGGACACCGCCTCCACCGCGGAATCGTGGAAGCACTCGCACAACTACATTCACCACACCTTCACCAACATCCGCGGCAAGGACAAGGATCTCGGCTACGAGATCATGCGGATCGATCCCCACCAGGAATGGCGGCCCTATTTCCTGGGACAACCGCTCTACAACTTGTTGCTCACGCTGTTGTTCGAGTGGGGCGTGGCGGTGCACGACATGGACATCGAAGCGATCCGGGCCCGGGAGAAGCCATGGTCAGAGGTACGTAAAGACCTCAAAGGCATTGGGGTCAAAGTGCGTTCGCAGGTCATCAAGGACTACATCGGCTGGCCCTTGATCAGCGCCGGCGCCTTTGCGCTGGTGCAACTCGCCTCCGGTGGGCGCCTGGATCAGCCCGCGCAGTCCCGCCTCGGCCGCCGCCTGCGCAAGCTCCCCGGCACCAGCCGCCTGGGCGGCACGGCGACATTCCTGGACAAAGTACTGCCCGGTGCAGAGAGCACCTATCTGCGTACCCTGGCCGCCGACGCGCTGGCCAATATCATCCGCAATGTCTGGGCGCACGCCATCATCTTCTGCGGGCATTTCCCCGACCAGACTTATACATTCAGCGAAGAAGAAGTCGAGGACGAAACCCGTGGCGAGTGGTACCTACGCCAACTCGTCGGCGCCGCCAACATTGACGGCAGCCCGCTGTTCCACGTGATCAGCGGCAACCTCGGCTACCAGGTGGAGCACCATCTCTACCCGGACATGCCGGCCAGCCGGTACTCCGAGATCGCACCGAAGATCAAGGACATCTGCGAACGCTACGAACTGCCCTACAACACCGGGCGGTTCTCCAAGCAGTGGTTTACGGTGCACCGCACTATCTTTCGGCTGGCTCTGCCCGGCGGTAAGCCGCGGCCGAAGCCCGGCCCGTACCGCAGCGAGAACCGATCCACCCCGGATCAGCAAGCCAGCGAGGCCGGCCGGTTCCGGGACCGGGTACCCGCCGAGCACCCCGACGCCGGACCCGAAGACAAGAAGAGCGGCGTCGAGGTACAGCCACCGCCCCGCGGCAAGGACTGACCAACACCGCGCATCACCCCAGTCGCCGTGACCCAGGATGTACCCATGGATCAGGCAGCGCAGAGCGGCCGGTTGCTCGCCGGCCGGGTAGCCCTGATCACCGGCGGCGGCGGTGGCATCGGCGCGGCCACCTCGCGGCTGTTCGCCGCCCACGGCGCGCAGGTGGTGATCGCTGACATCGACCCCGATCGCAGTGAGCAGGTCGCCGCCGACATCGGCGCCCACGCGGTGACGGCCGACGTGCGAGAAGCCGATCAGGTCAGCGCGCTGGCGGCAGCCGTGCTCGAGCACTACGGCCGGTTGGATGTGCTGGTCAACAATGTCGGGCACTGGGTACGGCACCCGGGCAGCTTCGCCGGCACCGACCCGCAGCTGTGGGACGAGCTCTACCGGGTGAACCTGCACCACGTCTTCCTGGTCACCCGCGCGTTCCTGCCGGCGATGATCGACCAGCAGGCCGGCGCGATCGTCAACGTATCGTCGGTCGAGGGTCTGCGCGGTTACCCCGAGGATCCGGTGTACGCCGCCTTCAAAGCCGCAGTCGTCCAATTCACCCGCAGTCTGGCGGTACAGGTAGGCCGCGACGGCATCCGGGTCAACGCCATCGGCCCTGACGTCACCGAGTCACTGCAGGTGCCCTACTCGCAGTGGCTGTCCCCCGCCGAGCAGACCCAGTGGCCGCAGTGGGTTCCGGTCGGGCGGATGGGTGTGCCCGACGATCAGGCGCGGGTGATCCTGTTCCTGGCCTCAGACCTCTCGGCGTTCGTCACCGGCCACACCATCCCCACCGACGGCGGCACCGGCGCGGCCGGCGGCTGGTTCCGGTCCTCGCGGCGGGCGGGCCGGGAATGGACGAATCGACCGCTCGCGCCCTGACTCGCTCAGCCCAGCGTGGTGTGCATCAGCATCACGTCGTATGCCGACCACAGCGAGAGGTTGAAGTAGACATCCTTGCCGGTCGACCACGGATGCATCATCGGTGCGTAGACCCCACCGGGCATCTGAAAGCTAGACACCAGCAGATGCTCGGGACTGTAGGGGCCCTGCGGTGTCGGCGCGGTCCGCGCCACCACGTCGTTGGCGCCATTGGTGTACATCACCAGGTACTGCTTGAGATAGGTGTTGTACTGCGCCGACATTTCGGCCACCGGCCCTGGGATCACCGGTGTGGCCGCCGACGGCTTGTTCGGCACCCAGGAGTTCGAATCACCGTTCCAGTACTCATATTTGGTGAGATCGGGGATGAAACGTGGCTGCACCCGCGACAGGTGCGCCGCGCCGCCGCGCCCGTTGGGCGTGCCGAACGAATACAGATAGCCGTCCCCGCCCTTGACGTACGCCCCCATCTGGAAGTTCTCGTTGCCCTCCACGTAGGGCACCCGCGCGGCGTCGGGCCCGTTGGCCCGGATGGTGCCGGGGTACACCGACCAGGTCTGGCCGTTGTCGGTGGACATGGCGATGCCGGAATAGTTCGTCCACCACTCCCCGTCGCGGCCCCAGTCCCTGATGGACATGAAGTTGATGTACTGGGTTTTGCCGACCGAGATGGCGGCGGTCGGGATGATGCCGGTCTCTTCCTTGGCGTACTTGATGCTGTTGATGACCTGTCGGGAGAAGCCGGGCTGCTGGGTCGGTGAACCGGCGTACCGATTGGACGGGTCGCCGGTGCTCACATGCAGCCCGTGGGACAGGTCCTGGTCGTTACTGCGGAACAGCACGTTGTAGCGCCACTGGTCGCCCTTGACCGCGCAGTAGCCGAAGGTGTCGCCGAAGGCCATCAGCACCTGATGGTTGGCGGGATCGCCGTTGTCCCAGAGGATTCCGAGGTCGGTCCCGGAAATGCCGAAGCGCTCGAGAGTCTTGTTGGGGCCTTCCGGACCGGTCACCCACTCGACGAGCGAGGTGTTGGACCCGCCGAGCGCGCCCATCGCATCCGGCGCTCCCGGCGCTGGAGCGGCTTCCGGGGCCGGTGCCGGATTCGGCGGCGGTGCGGCTTCGGGGGCGATCTCCCCGGCCGGGGGCTGCTGGGCAGCGGCCGGCGGGGCCGGGGCGGGCGGCGCCGGAGCGGCGTTCGGCACCCGCGCCTGCTGCTGGAGTGGCGCGGAGTATCGCTGCCCCGGTTGCTGGGTCCGCTGCAGCGGTCCCACCCTGGGCAGCGGCGCACGGTCGTTCGCGCCCCGGGGTCGCTTGTTGAGCGGGCCGAGCACCTTGCCACCGGGGTTGGTCACCACCGCGTTGGCCGGCGGCGGGACGTTTGCCTCCGGTGCGCTGCACGGCAACGCGTGCGCCGTGGGAGCCAGGCCGGGCGCGAGGCTGATCGGCAGGATCAGCCCGACAGCGGCCGTGGCCGCCAGCGATACCGAGACAAAGCGAGGAATCGCCGACATGTCACACCTTTCAGGGGTCGGACGCTGAATTGACGTCCGCACGGGATGATGTGACGATAGTGAGCGATGTGACCCTTGTGACCAATGAGCAGGCAATAGGTATACGTCCGTGATCGTGTCGCAACCCCGCCGTTGACCGTTCGGTCCGCGAAACCCGGTTGTGCCCAGGCAAGTTCGACCGCAGGACCCGGCTGTCCCCGACGTCGCTGCCCCGCCGGCGGAACTGAGAGACATCTCATGCTTAAGCCGCCCCGACAGGGGGAAAACAGGCGCAGGTCGCGGTTCGGATCGGGCCCCCGACAATCCCAGGAGGCACGATAGTGAGTAATGGCAGTCCGCAGGGATCGGCAACCGACGGTGACCGGCCCGAAGTCTGGCCGGGCAAGGCCTACCCACTGGGTGCCACCTACGACGGGTCCGGCACCAACTTCGCCGTCTTCAGCGAGGTAGCCGAGCGGGTCGAACTCTGCCTGTTCGACGACGACGGCGCCGAAACCAGGATCGCGCTCCCCGAAGTCGACGGATTCATCTGGCACGGCTTTCTACCCAGCGTGCAGCCCGGTCAGCGGTACGGCTACCGGGTCCACGGTCCCTACGATCCGGGCAACGGCCAGCGCTGCAACCCGAACAAGCTGCTGGTCGACCCGTATTCGAAGGCCATCGACGGCTCATTCCAGTGGGACCAGTCGCTGTTCAGCTACAACTTCGGTGATCCGGACAGCCGCAACGACGACGACTCCGCGGCCAACATGCCCAAATCGGTGGTGATCAACCCGTACTTCGACTGGGGGGTGGACCGTCCGCCCGGCCATGAGTACGCCGACTCCGTCATCTACGAGGCGCATGTCAAAGGCCTGACGCAGACGCACCCCGCCATTCCGGAGCGCATTCGCGGCACCTATTCGGCGATCGCGCATCCCGCGATCATCGAGCACCTGACCAATCTCGGCGTCAACGCCATCGAACTGATGCCGGTGCACCATTTCGCCAACGACTCGACACTGATCGACAAGGGCCTGTCGAATTACTGGGGCTACAACACAATTGGATTCTTCGCCCCCGACTTCAAATACACCGCGAGCAACACACCCGGCGGTCAGGTTCAGGAGTTCAAGGCGATGGTCCGCGCGTTGCACGAGGCCAACATCGAGGTGATCCTCGATGTCGTCTACAACCACACCGCTGAGGGCAACCACCTCGGTCCCACGCTGTCCATGCGGGGCATCGACAACGCCGCCTACTACCGTCTGGTCGACGACGACAAGCAGTACTACATGGACTACACCGGCACCGGCAACAGCCTGAACGTCGGCCACCCGCACACCCTGCAACTGATCATGGATTCGTTGCGGTACTGGGTCACCGAGATGCATGTCGACGGATTCCGCTTCGATCTGGCGTCCACACTGGCTCGTGAGTTCTACGACGTCGACCGCCTGTCGGCGTTCTTCGAACTGGTGCAGCAGGACCCGATCGTCAGCCAGGTCAAGCTGATCGCCGAACCGTGGGATGTCGGTCCGGGGGGTTACCAAGTGGGCAACTTCCCGCCGCAGTGGACCGAATGGAACGGCAAGTACCGCGACACCATTCGCGACTTCTGGCGCGGCGAGGACGCCATCCTCAGCGAGTTCGCATCCCGGATCACCGGTTCGGCCGACCTCTATGAGCACACCGCGCGCCGCCCGGTCGCATCGATCAACTTCGTCACCGCTCATGACGGGTTCACCCTGCGAGACCTGGTGTCCTACAACGAAAAACACAACGAGGCCAACGGCGAGGACAACAACGACGGCGAATCGCACAATCGGTCGTGGAACTGCGGCGCCGAGGGACCCACCGAGGATCCGGAAATCAACGCGCTGCGCGCCCGGCAACAACGCAACTTCCTGGCGACAACCATTCTGTCGCAAGGTGTGCCGATGATCTGCCACGGTGATGAACTCGGCCGTACGCAGCATGGGAACAACAACGGCTTCTGCCAGGATTCCGAATTGACCTGGATCAACTGGGACAATGCCGACCAGGATCTGATCGAGTTCACCGGGATGGTGACCGCCCTGCGGGCCGAGCACCCGGTGTTCCGCAGGCGGCGTTTCTTCACCGGCGCCCCGGTGCGCCACCGCGGTTCCGCCGGCATACCTGACATTTCGTGGTTCCGTCCCGACGGTTCGGAGATGAGCGACGAGGACTGGGACTCCGGATTCGGCAAGTCGGTGGCGGTGTACCTGAACGGCCTCGGCATTCCGGGCACCGACTCGCGCGGCCAGCGAATCACCGACGACTCTTTCGTGCTGTGCTTCAACGCACACCACGAGCCGATCGAATTCGTCCTTCCCCCGGACGATTTCGGGCCGAGTTGGCTGCCGGTGCTCGATACGGCGGTCAACACCGGCCGGGTGGAGTCGCCGGACGCGCTCCCGCCCAAGGGCAAGATCACCGTCGAAGGCCGAGCGGTGGTGTTGCTGCAGTTGCAGCAGCCCGAATAGGCGCGACCTGCGCCCAGGCTCTCGGTTGCCGCCACCCCCGGTTGAGCTCACCGGGTGCGGGTATCTCTGCGAGGTGACCGACCTCGGATTGATCGTCGTAGGCAGCGGACCGGCGGGAGTCGCGGCGGCAGCGTCGTTTCGCGAACACCGTCCCGACACACCCGTGCGAATTCTCAGCGCTGACGTCGATGTGCCCTACCTCCGTCCGCCGTTGAGCAAGGAATACCTGCGCGGGGAGACCGATGACGTCGTGCTGCACCCCGTGCAGTGGTTCCGTGACCGGGCGATCGACCTCACCCTCGATGCGCGAGTCGACCGCCTCGACCTCGCCGAGCGGGCCGTCCACGTCGGTCAGCAGCGCTATCCGTTCGAGTCGCTGGTGCTGGCGTGCGGAGCCGCCCCGGTGACCCCGCCCTTTCCCGGCGCCGAGTATGCGCTGCCGCTGCGGTCACTGGCCGACGCAACTGCGCTGCGCACCGCCGCGGAAGGCGCCGACTCCGCCGTCGTGATCGGGTCGGGGTTCATCGGCTGTGAGGCCGCCGCTTCCCTGGCGCTGCGCAACGTGGCGGTCACTCTTGTTGCGCCGGAACCGCTTCCGCAGGAACGCCGACTCGGCAAGGAGGCCGCCGAACGCCTGGCCGGGCTGGTCGCCGAGACCGGTGCCCGGCACGTCGGCGGGGTCAGCGTCGAAGAAGTCACTCGCACCGGGGTGCGGTTGGACAACGGCGTCACCATCGACTGCGATCTGGTCTTGGCGGCCACCGGCGTGGCTCCGCAGAGCGGTATCGCCGCCGTAGCCGGCCTGGACGTGCGCGACGACCGCATCGTCGTCGGCACCGACCTGGCCACCTCGGTCCGCGGCGTGTTCGCCGCCGGCGATGTCGCTCTGGCACGCCACGCCCTGGCCGAACGCCACCTGGCCGTCGAACACTGGCAGGACGCGGATGACCAGGGCGCCGCAGCCGGTGCCGCCGCGGCCGGCAGCGATGCGAAATGGGATGCGGTGCCCGGTTTTTGGACGTCGATCGGCGATGCGACGGTCAAGTATCACGCGTGGGGTGACGGCTTCGAACGCTGCCGCCTCGTCGAGCATTCCGACGGTTTCACCGTCTGGTACGAAGCCGGCGGTGCCACGGTCGGCGTGTTGACCTACAACGCCGACGACGACTACGACCTCGGCGAGCGGTTCATCGCCGAGTCCCGTCCGGCACCGGTGCCGATGCAGTGACGACCCGCGCCGCCGATTTACCGGCGTCGTCGCGGGGTATGTGACCCCTACCAGTCCAGAACGAAGGATCGTCATGAGCGCAAAGTCCAAGACGCTGTACATGCCGTTGTCGATCGTCACCAGCGTGACGGGAGGGCTTCTCGCCGGCGCTGTTTTCAGCCAGGTGTGGAAGCGCTTCAGCAACGACGACCAGGCACCGCCGGATCCCAAGGACCTCAGCAACTCCACGCGCGCCGCCCTGCTCGGCGCCGGACTGCAGGGGCTGATCTTCGGCGTGGTGAAAGCCGCCGTCGACCGGGCCGGCGCCCGCGGCTACCAGGCCGTGACGAACGAGTCCCCCGTCCCCTAGCGAACCCCGGCAGCAACACTAGAACGTGTTACAGTTCTGCCGATCGGGACCACCCGGGCCCCGTGTGCGAGGAGACCGGATGGCTTCGGATCAGCACCACCGAGATGCGCAGCCGCAGCGGTGATTCGGCGGTGAGCAAGACGCGCTCACTGGCGCTGATCGCCGTCGCGTACCTGATCGCCATCGCCGCGGCCGCCGCCTGGCTGACGTGGGGTCCGACGACCGGCCGACTCTGGCTGGACACCTTCGTCGCCGACGTGCTGGCCACCCTGGTGGTGTTCGCCTTCAGTCGCGCCTTCGGCAATTCCAGCTTCTACGACGCGTACTGGAGCGTCATCCCGCCGCTGCTGACGTTCTACTGGTGGAGTCAGGCCGGTCCCGGCGTCGACCAGTTGCGCTGCTGGTTGGTCGCCGTGGTCATGACCTGGTGGGGCGTGCGGTTGACGGCGAACTGGGTCTACGGATTCCCCGGGCTGCACCACGAGGACTGGCGCTACCCGATGTTCCGCGAGCGCGCCGGACGTTGGGAGTTCGTCGTGGACCTGGTCGCGATCCACCTCATCCCGACCGTGCAGGTGTTCGCGGCCACCGTGCCGGTCTTTGTCTGCGTGACCCATCCCGGCACCGGCATCCGGTGGCTGACGGTCCTTGCGTTCGTCGTCGGAATGTCGGCGGTAACCCTCGAACTCGTCGCCGACGTGCAGTTGCATCGTTTCGTGCGCGACCGGCGTCCCGGCGAGGCGATGACCCGCGGGTTGTGGAGCTGGTCGAGGCATCCAAACTACTTCGGGGAGTTCAGTTTCTGGTTCTCCCTTGCGCTGTTCGGGGTTGCCGCGTCGCCGTCGGACGCGTGGTGGTTGTTCCTCGGCGCGATGGCGATCCTGGCCATGTTCCTGGGCGCTAGCATCCCGATGATGGAGCAGCGCAGCCTGCAACGCCGCCCGGACTATCAGGACGTCATCGACCGGGTGCCGCGGTTCGTGCCCCGACCGGTTCCGAAAGCCCGGGCGTGAGCCGCAACCGTGTCGTTGTCGCGGGGCTGGGCGATGTCGGCGTGTTGACCGCGATCCGGCTGGCCCCGCACGCTGATGTGGTCGGCATCTCGGTCAAGCCCGGGTTGGTCAGCGGTCAGGAACTCGGGGTTCGACTGGCCCGCCCCGGGGACTGGGCGCGGGACTACTGGATTCCGTTCGACCGGTTCCGCCGACTCGACGGAGTGCGGACGGTGCAGGCGGAACTGACCGGAGTGGACCTGGACGCCCGGGCGGTTTTCGCCCGGCGCGCGGATGGCAGCACCGTCACCGAGAAGTACGACGCACTGGTGATCTCGACCGGGGTCAGCAACGGATTCTGGCGGCAACCCACATTGCAGTCACCTGCCGAGGTCGCCGCACACCTCGACGCGGCGCACCGGCAGCTGGCGGACGCCGAGTCGGTGATCGTCGTCGGCGGCGGTGCCGCCGCGGTCAGCAGTGCCGTCAACCTGGCCACCACCTGGCCGGACAAGAAAGTCGACCTGTACTTTCCCGGCGACCGCCCGCTGGGCGAGTATCACCCGCGGATCTGGAAACGCGTCCATGCCCGGTTGTTCGAACTCGGGGTGGGGTTGCATCCCGGCCACCGCGCCGTGGTTCCCGACGGCTTCGCCGGGGAGGTGATCACCGATGAGCCGGTCCGGTGGAGCACCGGGCAGGCCCCCTCCGTCGCCACGGCCGTGCTCTGGGCGATCGGGCGGGCACGACCCAATACCGGCTGGCTGCCGCCCGAACTGCTCGACGAGCACGGCTTCGTCCGGGTGACCCCCCAGCTGCAGGTCCCCGGGCATGCCGACGTATTCGCGATCGGGGACGTGGCGGCCACCGATCCGCTGCGCAGTTCAGCCCGCAATCGCGGGGATGCATTGCTGAGCCGCAATATTCGCGCCTGGTTGGCCGGACGCCCGTTACGTGACTTCCGGGCGCCCACCCGGCGGTGGGGTTCGTTGGTGGGGCCGCAACCCGACGGGCTGGAGGTGTTCTTCCCCACCGGCCGTGCCTTTCGCTTCCCGGCCTGGGCGGTCGAGCACGTCGTGATGCCCTGGATCGTCCGGTGGGGCATCTACCGCGGCGTGCGCGAGAACAGCCCCGCCGACTGAGAGGAGTGCGCCGTGGAAGTGTGGGAACTCGTTGCGCGCGAACAGATTCGCGACACGCTGGCCAACTACAACTGGTCAGGTGACGCCGGACGGGTCGAGGCGCTGGCCCAAACGTTCTGCACCGACGGAGTGCTCGAGATTCGTGGCATGGAACCGCTGTGCGGGCGCGCGGAAATCAGCGCGTTTCTCGGCGGTGTCGCCGGCGGCGTCGGCAGCTCCGGCGCCGACGTCAAACCCGTCGTCCGGCACATCCTGACCAACGTGTTGTTCATCGACTTGGCGGCCCAGCGAGCCGAGGTCGCGTCGTACTTCACCGTGGTGACCCACATCGGTCTCGACCATTTCGGCCGCTATCGCGACATCCTGATCCCCCGGGACGGCACGTGGCTGATCAAACACCGGAAGGTGTCGACCGATTGGGCAGCCTCCGATTCGGTGATGGCCCGGCCATCGACTGCGGCAGATCAGTTACGGCCCGGGTAACCGCGGCGCACGGTTCGGTCCAGAATGCCCAGCGTGGCTCGCAGCGCACCCTCGGAGATGACCGGGAAGATGCCCGCCTCGCGCCACTGCTGCCCGATGTTGGACCAGTCGTAGAACGACGTGACCACGGTGCCCCCGGAGTCGGCCGGCGCCAGCCGGTAACCGTAGACGTGGCCGATCTGCGGTTTGATCTGGCCGAGCACCGTCCAGGCGATCAGCCGGTCCGGTTCGAATTCGGTGATCTCGACTGTGACGTCGTATTTACCGAGCTGGGGGAAATCGTTCAGCGACTCGCGGTCCATGTGGATCACGAAGCTGTCGCCGACAGCCTGCACCGGGGCGCCGTCGGCGTCCTGCAGCATTCCTGACGAGTCGATCGCGACGTGTCCCTGCGGGTCGCAGAGCACCGCGAAGATGTCCGCCGCCGGAGCCGCGATGGTGCGATTGGTTTCAATCCGGTCAGTCATCGGTCCTCGCAGTGGTGGGCGACGCATCGAGCGCAAGACTTCACTCTACGACCGCGGCGGGGCGGTCAACCGATCAGCTTCGTCAGCCAATTCGGGTTCTGCAGGTCCACACCGCCGTTGCCGTCCCACACGAATGGGGTGCCGGTGGCATGGAAGCCCGCCAGGCTGGTGGCGGCGTTGTCGGCCTTGGTCTGGCCGGTCGTCAAGTTCGAGCGGGACCGGATGCAACCGGTGGTGGTCGTGTTGGCACCTCCGGTTTGCGCCAGATTCGCCAACTCGATGTCGGTGCGGTCGGACAACGCGCCTTCCTGCGGCTGGAAGTCACTGCCGAAGATGGCGGTGTAGAAGTTGGTGTAAACCTTCGGATCATTCTGCGCCGCAACACAATACGAGGCTGCGATCGCACGGGTCGAATAGTTCTTGGTATGCGACTGCTGGTCGAGGAAGTTGAGCAGGTGGTACCGCACCGCGAGCTTCTTATCGGCGACCGCGCTGTCGATGTCCGCGGCATAGGACCGGATGAACGCGCCGCACGGCGGGCAGATCGGTTCATTGAAAATGTCGATCGTCGTGGTTGCGGTTGAGCTGCCGATGAACACGCCGTCGTTGAGCACGTTGAGCTGAACACTGCTCGGATCCACCGCCGGAGTGGGCGGTTCGGCGCTCGGTGCCAAGGACCGCTTCGACCCGCTGAACCCGATCGTCACGCCACCCACGATCGCCACGATCACAGCGATGGCAAGCCCCGCCCACAACCAGGGTTTGCGCAGCAACCCCTTCGGTCGCGCCGGTGGTGGACCCCACGGTGGTCCGCCGCCGGTTCCCGCGGGAGCACCTCCCCAGCTGTGGGTGCCCCACTGTCCCGGCACCCGTCCGCTCGGCGCCGGGGGCGAACCGAAACCCTGCGGTGGTGGCCACATCGTTTGCGGCGGATGCCCGGCCGGTATCGCCGGGGGCGGGAAGCCGCTGTGCGGTGGCCCGGTGAACGCGGGCGGCACCTGGGCCACCTGACTGCGTTGCAAAATGGTGGCCGCCCGGTCCTGGTCGGTGGTGGCGAGCGCGGCGTACGCGGCAGCCGACAAGTCGCCGCAGGTGGGGTAACGATCTGCCGGGTCCTTGGCCATGCCTCGGGCGATCACCGGGTCGAAGCCGGCCGGCACGCCGGGCCGGGCGACGCTGGGTCGCGGGACAGGCTGGTTGAGGTGGGCGCCCATCACACTGAGCTGGTCACCCCGGTAGGGCGGGGACCCGACCAGGCACTCGTGCAGTACACAGGCCAGCGCGTAGATGTCGGCGCGGTACGTCACTTCGGTCTCGCCGAACCGCTCCGGGGCCATGTAGTAGAGGGTTCCCACGGTGCTACCCAGCTGAGTCAGCCTCTCGTCCGTGGTCGCACTGGCGATACCGAAATCGACGAGGTACGCGAAATCGTCGCCGCTGATGAGAATGTTCTCCGGCTTCACGTCGCGGTGGGTGATCCCTGCCGCGTGCGCGGCGTCGAGCGCCGAACCGATCTGGCGCACCACGGCGACCGCGCGCGGCGGCGTCAGTGGGCCGTACCGCTTGAGGATGGCGGCCAGGTCAGCGCCGTCGATGAGGCGCATGTCGACGTAAAGCTGACCGTCGATCTCGCCGTAGTCGTGAATCGGCACCACGTGGGGTTCCTGTAAACGTCCCGCGGTGCGCGCCTCGCGCTGCATGCGCTGCCGGAAGACGGGGTCCTTCGACAGCGTCTGGGACATTAGCTTGAGCGCCACGATCCGTTCCTTGACGGTGTCCTCGGCCTCATAGACATCGCCCATGCCGCCGCGACCCACCAACCGCCGCAACAGATACGGCCCGAACCGGGTGCCCTCCCGCGAACCCTCGGTCGCGTCGTCCATTGCCGACTCCTCACCCGACTCCCGCGCAACGATCCGGAAGCGCGCTTGCACCTGCGGCGATTACCGCTGGCGGATACGGCTACACGGCGGTCTGCCAGGGCTAAGGCTAATGGTTGCGGCGTGCGGTGGGCGCAGTTGACCGTCGCTGCGGCCTTACGAGTTGCCGACGTGGCGAAGACAACATAAGAACGCGCCCAGAACTGACCTCGGTGTGCGCAGGGTATGCAATACTCACGTGCAATAAGCTAAGGGTAGCCAAACTTAAGTTGAGGAGCTCAGGACGCTGCTTCCTGGATACGTACCGATGACGCACCATTTCGCCACTTCCGTAGCAGAACCGCTCCGAGGCGGGGCGCGGTGATCGCCTGGATGGGTGCGCCCCCCGAAGTTCACTCGACCCTGTTGAGTAGCGGCCCGGGTCCCGCAACGCTGCTGGCGGCGGCCGCGGCATTGAATTCCCTCAGCGCCGAGTACGCCGGGGTGGCCGCAGAATTGTCCGCAGTGCTGAGTGCGGTGCAGGGCGGCGCCTGGGCAGGTCCGACCGCCGCGCAGTACGCCGCCGCCCACGTGCCCTATCTGGCCTGGCTGACCCAGATGAGCGCCAACAGCGCCGGTGCCGCCGCGCAGCACGAGGTGGTTGCGGCGGCCTACTCCGGAGCGCTGGCGGCGATGCCGACGCTTACCGAACTGGCAGCTAACCATGTGCTGCACGGGGTCCTGGTCGCGACGAACTTCTTCGGCATCAACACGATCCCGATCGCGGTGAACGAAGCGGACTACGTGCGGATGTGGATTCAGGCCGCCACCACGATGAGTGTGTACGAGGCGGTGTCGTCATCCGCGCTCACAGCGGTGGCTCCGACGGAGCAGGCCCCGCAGATCCTCGCCGCCGAAGCGGCACCCGCCGAACCGGCGACCACGCCCCCCACCGACCCCATCGAAGAGTTGCTGGCCGGGTCAGAGCACTTCACCAGCATGTACCGGGCACTGAAAGGGCTGGTCTCCGACCCGTTCGGCACCGTAGTACAGCTGATCACCGATTTCGCCGCCAACCCGGCCGAAGCGGCCGTCACCTGGCTACCGCTCTTCTACGTCTTCGCCTACGCGGCAACTTTCGGGGTGCTGGGGACACCCATGTATGCCGCCGCAGCGGCGCCGTTCGGGGTGATCCCGCTGGCGCTGGCGCTGTCCACGATCGCGGTGGTCGCCGAGGCCCCCGCCGCCCTGATCGCCGAGGCGCCCGCGGTGCCTGTCGAAGAACGCGTGTTGCCCGTCGCCAGCATCGCACCGACCGTCACCACCGCTGGTGCGGTTCCGGCACCGAGCAGCCTGCCGGCACAGACCCCGGCGGCCAGCACCGCTCCCGCTCCCCCGGCGGCGGGCTTGCAGAGCTTCGCTTACCTGGTCGGTGGCCCCGGGCCTGGCCCCACGCTGGGCCCCGCCCTGCACAACAAGGCCACCGCCGGGGCACCGGCGTCAGGCATCTCGGCGGCCAGTGCCGCATCGGCGGCCGCGGCGGCGCAAGCCAAAGCTCGCCGCCGGCGCCGCGCCGACGTCAAGAACCGCGGTTATCGCGACGAGTACCTGACGCTGGACGACACCCCGGACTGGTCACCGGACCAACCCCCGCTCGACGAGTTCCCGGCATCCACCAGCGGCGCCGGCCCGCTCGGATTCACCGGTACCGCAACGAAATCCAGAATTCGCGACGCTGCCGGGCTGACCACCATCGCAGGCGACCCGTTCAGCGATGCCCCGACCGTGCCGATGATGCCGAGTACGTGGACCACCGAACTCGGCGACGGGGAACCGCGCGCGGACTGAGCCCGCCCGGGTCGCCGGGCGTGGGGGACGCGAATCACCAGGTCCGCGGTTGCGGGCGGCCCCCACACCCGACGACGTTCATCACAGGATGTAGAGCATCTCCTGGTAGGTGGGCAGGGGCCACAAGTCGTCGGCCACAACGCTTTCCAGGGTGTCGGCAGCGGTCCGCACCGCCTCCATGGCCGGCAGCAGTTCTTTCTGGGCGTGCGCGGCCTCGTCGAGTGCTGACGTGGCCGAGTGGTCGGACAGCGCCGACTTCAGCGTCGCCAGCGCCGCGGTGAGATCCACAATTGGAGCCGAAACATCCTGCAGTGCAGCCATACTGGGCTCCATACCGGCCGCCTTCAAGGTCGCGACGTTCTGCGCGAGTTCGGTCTGGTAGCGCACCGCGGCCGGCAGGATGACCGTGGTGCCCATCTCCAGCGCCAGCTTCGCCTCGACGCCGATGGTCAGCGCGTACTGCTCCAACCGCACCTCGTACCGGCTGTGCAGTTCGCGCTCGGTGAACACGCCGTACTTCTCGAAGACCGCCACCGCTTCCGGCTTGATCAGCTCCGGGATGGCGTCCAGCGTGGTCTTGAGGTTGGGTAGACCGCGCTCGGCCGCCTCGATCTGCCAGTTCTCCGAGTAGCCGTCGCCGTTGAACACCACCGCACCGTGTTCGGTGATGACGTCGGTGAGCAGCTTCTGCACTGCCGTATCGAAGTCCTCCCCGGCGGCGACAGCCTCTTCCAGGATGGTGGCCAGGTAGTCGAACGAGTCGGCCATAATCGTGTTGAGGATGATCATGGGCACCGCGACGGTCTGCCCGGAACCGGGCGCCCGGAATTCGAACCGGTTGCCGGTGAACGCGAACGGGCTGGTGCGGTTGCGGTCACCGGCATCCGTCGGCAACGGGGGCAGCGTGTCGACACCGATGATCATGGTGCCCTTGCCTTTCGACGAGGTGGCCGCGCCCTTGGCGATCTGCTCGAAGACGTCGGCGAGCTGCTCACCGAGGAAGATCGAAATGATCGCCGGCGGCGCCTCGTTGGCACCCAACCGGTGGTCGTTGGTGGCCGAGGCCACCGACACCCGAAGCAGTCCGGCGAATTTGTGGACGGCGCGGATCACCGCGGCACAGAACACCAGGAACTGCGCGTTCTCGTGCGGAGTGTCACCGGGAACCAGCAGCGAGCCCAACTCGGAGTTGCCCACCGAGAAATTGACGTGCTTGCCGGAGCCGTTGACACCGGCGAACGGCTTCTCGTGGAACAGACATTCCATGCCGTGCTTCTTGGCGATGGTCTTGAAGATCGTCATCAGCAGCTGCTGGTGGTCGGAAGCGATGTTGGCCCGCTCGAACATCGGCGCCACCTCGAACTGACCGGGAGCGACTTCGTTGTGCCGGGTCTTGGCCGGGATGCCGAGTTTGAACAGCTCCCGCTCGGTGTCCATCATGAAGCCCAGCACCCGCTCGGGCACCGCACCGAAGTAGTGGTCGTCGAACTCCTGACCCTTGGGCGGCTTGGCGCCGAACACCGTACGGCCGGCGTTGATCAGGTCCGGCCTGGCCAGGAAGAAGTGCCGATCGATCAGGAAATACTCCTGTTCGGGCCCGCAGAACGAGACGACCTTGTTGTGGCCCTGGTGGCCGAACAACGCCAGGATGCGCTCGGCGTGCACCCCCATCGCCTGCTGGCTGCGCAGCAGTGGCGTCTTATAGTCCAGCGCCTCCCCCGTCATCGATACGAAAACCGTTGGGATACACAGCGTATTGCCGTTCGGGTTCTCCAGGATGTACGCCGGGCTGGTGACGTCCCAGCCGGTGTAGCCGCGGGCCTCGAAGGTGCTGCGCAGCCCGCCGGACGGGAAGCTCGAAGCATCCGGTTCGCCCTGGATGAGGGTCTTCCCGGCGAACTCGGCAAGGGTCTGCCCATCGGAGATCGGCTCGAGAAAACTGTCGTGTTTTTCGGCCGTCAGCCCGGTCATCGGGTAGAACACGTGCGCGTAGTGGGTGGCGCCCTTCTCCAGTGCCCAGTCCTTCATGGCCACCGCGACCGCATCGGCCACGGCCGGGTCGAGCTTGGCACCCTTCTCGATGGTTGCGACGATGGACTTGTACACCGATTTGGGCAGTCGCGCCTGCATCTCCGCCTTGGTGAAGACATTGGCGCCGAATATCTCACCCGGGGCCTCACCTGCTACGAAGCTGATCGCCGGAGGGATATAGGCCTCGACGTTGTTGATCGCCTGCAGGCGGACCGCGTTTCCGCTCAATGGAGTTCCTTTGTCACGAAGGGGTCCGCGAGGATTCGACGGACGCTAGACCGACCCACCGTAGGAACCTTCGATGGCAATCCTGTTACGCCCGAGTCAACGCTGAGGCAGCGTTGATTGCGAACGTGAGACGTCACACCGCGGCGGTCGCGAGGGTCAGGGCCTACGCTGTGCCCTGAAGGGGGATCTCTATGCAGCAGTTGAGTTGGAGCGACGACATGATGTTGCGGGCCGAGGGGCCGGCGACACCGCTGCAGATTCAGATGCTGCTGATCTACGACCCGTCTACGGCCCCCGGCGGCAAAGTCACCTTCAAAGGGATTCTGGAGGAACTCGACGCCCGCCTGCATCTGGCCGATGTCTTCCGACGTCGGCTGACCGAACTCCCGGGCGGCCTGCACATGCCGTACTGGGTCGACGACCCGAACTTCGACCTGGAATACCACGTCCGCCACATCGGTCTGCCGCAGCCCGGCGACTGGCGACAGCTCTGCATCCAGGTGGCCAGACTGCACGCCCGGCAGATCGATCTACGCCGCCCGCCGTGGGAGATCACCGTCATCGAAGGACTCAACGCCGTGCCGGGGGTGCCGAAGGGCTCCTTCGCCATGGCGCTGAAATTGCACCACTGCGCGGTCGACGGCATGGCCAGTGTGCAGATGATCGCGGCGTTGCACGACCTGGCCGCCGACGCCGCCCGTCCCCCGGCCCCGGAACGCCCCTGGCGGCCGGCGTCGCTGCCGTCGACCGCCGACCTCGTCTCGCGCACCGCGCTCAACGGGGCGTTGTACCCGGCGCGGGCCGGCAGAGTGTTGGTGTCGAATGCGCCGAAGTTGGTGCGGGGTCTGATCGGCTTGCCCGGCAAGGTGTTCGGCGGACTGGTTTCTGATGGCAGCAGGCCGACGTTTCCCCCCAAAACCCGCTTCAATCAAGCGGTTTCGCCGCATCGGGTGTTCGAGGCGCGGTTCCATGAGCTGGCTGATTTCAAGCGGATCAAAGCGCGCGTGCCCGGTGCCACGGTCAACGACGTGGCGCTGGCGTACGTCGGTGGTGCGCTGCGGGAGTATCTGGACGGGCACGGCGAGCTTCCCGAGGCATCGCTGGTCGCGGCGTGCCCGATCTCGCTGCGCGACGCGGCTGACAGCGGCAGCAACGGAAACATGTTGTTCGGCCGGCTGCAGACACTCGGGACCGACATCGCCGATCCGCTGGAACGACTCGCGAGCATCGCCGAGGCTACCGCGCAGAGTCGTACGGAGTCCGAGCAGTCGACCCGGACACAGGTGCTCGAGCTGGTGGCGACCCTGCCGACAGCACTGCTCGGAGTGACCGCGAAAGCCGCCAGCGTGCTGCCCTTCTCCGGTCCGACCGTCGCCAACACGACCGTCACCAACGTGCCGGGACCCACCGTGCCGATCTTCTTCCACGGTGCCCGGCTGCTGCGCGCCGCAGGCCTGGGCCCACTGATCGGGGGTTTGAACCTGTGTCACGTGGTGGCTAGCTATGACGGCACGCTGTCCATCAGCGCCACCGCCGATCGTGACGCGCTGCCCGACCCGGCCCGGTACGCCGAATGCATGGAACAGGCTTTCCAGGACCTGCTTGCCGCGGTGGACTGACCCGACGGTGAAGGCCAACGACGGCGCTTTACGCCGGAGTCTGGGTGTCGGCGACGCAGCGATGATCGGTCTCGGTTCGATGATCGGGGCCGGGATCTTCGCCGCACTGGCGCCGGCAGCGCGGGCTGCCGGAAAGGGGTTGTTGATCGGTTTGGCGGTTGCCGGGGTGGTGGCCTACTGCAACGCGACCTCGTCGGCGCGGCTGGCAGCGGTACACCCCGCTTCGGGTGGCACCTATGTCTACGGCCGCGAACAGTTGGGCGAGTTCTGGGGCTTCCTGGCGGGATGGGGTTTCGTGGTCGGCAAGACCGCGTCCTGCGCGGCCATGGCTCTCACCGTCGGCTGGTATGGGTGGCCGGAGCACGCGCACGCGGTCGCAGTTCTGGCGGTGACGGGTGCGACCGTGGCCAACTATCTCGGCGTGCAGAAGTCCATGTGGCTGACCCGCGGCATCGTGGTGGCGATCTTGCTGGTGCTCACCGTGGTAGTCGTTTCGGCGACCGTCACCGAGGCCGGTGATGTCACCAATTTCCGTGTAACAGAAGACATTTCACCGACTAGTATCCTGCAGTCCGCCGGACTGCTGTTCTTCGCGTTCGCCGGCTACGCACGCATCGCGACGCTGGGTGAGGAGGTGCGCGACCCGGCGCGCACCATCCCACGTGCGATCCGGATCGCACTCGCGCTGGCGCTGGCAGTCTATGCCGGGGTCGCCGTCGCTGTACTGAAGGTGTTGGGGCCCAACAGGCTTGCCGCCACGTCGAGACCGTTGACCGCGGCAGTGCAGACGGCGGGTCATCCGGGGTTGGCGCCGATCGTGGAAACCGGCGCGGTAGTAGGTGCATTCGGTGCCCTGCTGACGCTGCTGATGGGGGTCTCCCGCACGATGCTGGCGATGGCGCGGGACAGTCACGTGCCACGACAACTGGCGGCGGTGCATCCGCGCTTCGGGGTCCCCAATCGGGCGGCGGTCGCGGTGGGAATAGTGGCGGCAACACTGGCGGCAACGACTGACCTGCGCGGTGCTATCGGGTTCTCCTCGTTCGCCGTCCTGGTCTACTACGCGATAGCCAACGCGTCGGCGATGACCTTGCGGCCTGACCAAGGACGGCCGCCGAGGATCATTCCGGTGGCGGGATTGATCGGCTGTGTGCTCGTCGCCTTCGCGCTGCCCGTCACCTCGGTGGCCGCGGGTGTGGCCATTCTCGTGGGGGGCACACTGCTGTTCTGGTCACGGCGCGGACGTCACCGGGGCAGGGATGCAGCGGTCAGTTAGCCGACACGGCTTAGGTCCCGGCAGAAAAGGACTTTCGGCACCCGCGCCGATGCGGTCACGCTGAGTAACCTCGTCGGTATGACACGTCTGGACGAACACACCGGTGCCACCATCCTGTCGGCAGGAGAATGCTGGGATCTGTTGGCGGGCTTGACATTAGGCCGGCTGGTCACGGTCGTGGACGGCCGGGCCGAGATCTTCCCGGTGAACTATGCGGTGCAACGCAAGACGATTCTGTTCCGGACCGCAGGCGGTACCAAGCTGGTCAGTACCGCAATGAACAATCAGGTGGTGTTCGAGGTCGACGACCATGACGTCGCACAGGGTTGGAGCGTGATCGTCCGGGGCGTCGCCCGCTCGGTGCGCGGCGACGAACAGATCGAGGAAGCGGACCGGGCGCAGGTACTACCGTGGACGGGATCGGACAAGTCGCACTATGTCCGGGTGATCCCGGAGGTCGTCACCGGCCGCCGCTTCCAGTTCGGTCCTGCCGCCGGCTGATCCCCCGCTGTCGACGAACGTCCGCTCGACAACACCGCCGGGGCCACCCGCCCGGGCTCACTCGTTGGAGACCGCCGGTGATTCCTCCGGAGTCCAGGCCGGCGGCTGGCCCGGTCGACCCGGGAACAGGAAATCGACGAATGCCGCGGCCGTTGGCTGCGGTTCGTGGTTGGCCAGCCCCGGACGCTCGTTGGCCTCGATGAAGTAATAGTCCTCGCCGGCGACGTCCGGCACCAGCAGGTCGATGCCGGTCACCGGGATGCCGATCGCCTCGGCCGCGGCTATCGCGACGCGGCACAATTCCGGGTTCACCTGTGCCGTCACATCGTGGATCGTCCCGCCCTGGTGCAGGTTCGCCGTGTGCCGGACCCGCAGTCGGGTGCCTTCAGGCAGCACATCGTCGAGCGACCAGCCGTATTCGGCGACGGTGGCCTCGGTCACGTCGTCGAGCGGGATGCGCGACTCCCCGCCGGTGGACGCCGAGCGACGCCGACTCTCGGCCCCGATCAGGTCCCGGATGGTGTGATCGCCGGTGCCGATCACTTCGGGCGGCATACGCAGCGCCGCCGCCACGACCCGGCCGTCGATCACGACCAGCCGAAGGTCATTGCCCTCCACCCGCCGCTCGATCAACACCTCTGGGCACTGCTCGCGGGCGCGCGCCAGCGCGGCGGCGAGCTCGCCCGGTCCGTGTTCGGCGGTGATGCCGACGGTGATGCCTTTGCCCTGCTCGCCGCGGGTGGGTTTGACGACGACTTCGCCCACCTCGGTCAGGAACGCGTAGTCGGCGTCGTCGAAGGTCGCCAGGCGTGCGCGTGGCACCGTGATGCCGACATCGGCCACCAGGCGGCGGGTCAGCCGCTTGTCGTCGCACCGGCACATCGCGACCGCCGAGGTGAATTCGGACAGTGATTCCCTGGTGACGATGCTGCGGCCGCCGTGGGTGAGCCGGATCTCGCCGGTCTCGGCGTCGAGCACCTCGACCCAGATACCGCGGCGCATGGCCTCGTCGGCGATGATCCGGGCATACGGATTGAGATCGTCGATCGTTTCCGGGGGCGGCGTGAACAGCGGTTCGTTGATCGCGTTCTTGCGCTTGATCGCCAGCACCGGGACCCGGCGGAAACCCAGTTTCTCGTACAGCGCGGTGGCGGCGGAATTGTCGTGTGCGACAGACAGATCCATGTAGGCGCGACCCTTGGTGCGGAAGTGCTCGGCCAGCGCCCGGGTGAGTGCCCCGCCCAGCCCCGGCAGCCCGGCGGCGGGATCCACCGCCAGGCACCACAGGCTCGATCCGCGTTCGGGGTCAGCGAACAGCACTTCGTGGTCGACGCCGGTGACGGTGCCTACCACGGCACCGTCCTCGTTGCGCACGGCGAGCAGATAGGTCACCGCTTCCACTTCCAGGTGGTTCTGCCAGATCGTTTCGACCGGCGCCGAGACCATTCCGCACCGCACGTAGACGCGATTCATCGCGTCGGCGTCCCCCACGTCCTGCAGGGTGCGCACCGTGACGTAGGTGGGCGGCGTCGGTGGTTCTTCGGGTGCTGCCCGTCCCGCAAAACGCAGGCGGTAGGTGTGGCTGGGGTCGATGAACAGTTCGGCCGGTGCTTTGGCGACCACCACGTGGGACTCGCGCGCATAGATGCAGATGTCGCGCCGGCCGGGCGCTTCCCGTCGCAGAGTTTCGGCCAGGGTGTCGGCGTCGCTGAAGGTCTGACCGAAAATCAGTCGGCCCCAACCTAATTCGAGCTCCACATTATGAGCCATCACTTCGGCGAACTCGGGTGGTGACGCATTGTGCAGCGCGAGCGTGATCGCCTCGGGGTGGTTTTCCGACGGGTCGATGACCGTCATGCCGCGGTCCCCGTCACACCGTGCTTCTGTAGCCACATCTCCAGCAGGGCGATCTGCCAGAGCTCGTTGCCGCGCAGCGGGGTGAGCCTGCGGTTGGGGTCGGCCAGCAGCGCCTCGACCGCTTCGGAACGGAACAACCCGCGCTCCTTGGCGACCGGCGCGTAAAGCGCGTCGCGGACCATGTCCAGGTACGGGCCCTCCAGATGGGTCAGGGCGGGCACCGGGAAATATCCCTTGGGTCGGTCGATGACCTCGGCGGGGATCACCCGGCGGGCGGCTTGTTTGAGCACGCCTTTGCCTTCGTGGGCAATCTTGAGTTCCGGGGGGCAGGTCGCGGCGAGCTCGACCAGTTCGTGGTCCAGGAAGGGCACCCGCCCTTCCAACCCCCAGGCCATCGTCATGTTGTCCACCCGCTTGACCGGGTCGTCGACCAGCATGACGGTCGTGTCGAGCCGTAGCGCACGGTCGATTCCGGTTTCGGCGTTGGCGCGCGCGAAATGCTCGGTGACGAACCGTTCGCTGGGATCGTCGGCCGCGACATTATCCGGGGCCACCAGAGCCTGGAGACCGGCCACGTCGCGGTCGAAGAAGGCGGTCCGGTAGGCCGCGACCGACCCGGCCAGGCTGGCGGCGGACTGCGTACCCATCGGCGGATACCAGTGATAGCCGGCGAACACCTCGTCGGCGCCCTGCCCGGACTGGACGACTTTGACGTGTCGCGACACTTCCTGACTGAGCAGGTAGAACGCGACACAGTCGTGGCTGACCATCGGTTCGCTCATCGCACCGATCGCGTCGTCGAGTGCGGGCAGCATCCGGTCGGTTCCGATGCGGATCTGGTGATGATCGGTGCCGAAACGCTCGGCGATGATGTCGGAGTACCGGAACTCGTCGCCCTCGACACCGCCCACCGACTCGAACCCGATGGAGAACGTCGCGAGCCCATGCTGGCCCGCCTCGGCGAGCAGCCCCACGATCAGGCTGGAGTCGACCCCGCCGGAGAGCAGGCAGCCGACCGCGACGTCGGCGACGAGTCGTCGTTTGACCGCGGTGCGCAGCGCCGACAGCACGGCGTCCTCCCAGTCGGTCTCCGACCAGTCAGAGTGCTCGTCCTGCCGGGTGAAGTCAGGGGTCCAGTAGGTGGTAGCCGTGCGCCTGCCGTCCGGTTCGATCGCCAGCAGCGAACCCGGCGGGATCTTGCGCACCCCCCGCAGGATCGTGAGCGGCGCGGGCACCACCGAGTGAAACGTCATGTAGTGATGCAGTGCGACCTGGTCGATGCGGGTGTCCACACCGCCCCCGGCCAGCAGCGCGGGCAGCGCCGAAGCAAACCGGATGCGGTGACTGTCCTCGGTCAGGTACAGCGGTTTGATGCCGAGCCGGTCGCGGCCCAGCAGCACTCGGCCGCTGTCACGTTCGACGATCGCGAAGGCGAACATCCCGTGCAGGTGCGTGACGAAGTCGTCGCCCCAGCGGTGGTAGGCCTTGATCAGAACCTCGGTGTCGCTGTGCGAGAAGAACCGGTAACCGTGGCCCTCGAGCTCGTGGCGCAGTTCTTTGTAGTTGTAGATGCAGCCGTTCCAGGCGATGGTCAGGCCCAGCTCGGCGTCCACCATCGGCTGGGCGCCGGCTTCGGTCAGGTCGATGATCTTGAGGCGACGATGGCCCAGCGCGACTCGGCCCTGGGACCAGACGCCCGCCCCGTCCGGCCCGCGCGGTGCCATCACGTCGGCCATTCGCGCAACCGCGGCTACATCGGGCACCCGGCCGTCGAGTCGCACCTCTCCGGTGGCTCCACACACCTTTTCGACCTTAACGGGCCAATTCAACGCGCGCAGAGCGGGCACGATCCTGCGTGTCCGGCGACCGATGTACGGTTCGACCGTGCAGGTGGATGCGATGACGATTCCGCGGCCGCTGAATGACATCGGTGAGGTGGCCCGGCGCACCGCGGCGGCGGGATTCAGCGGGCTGCTGTTCACCGAAACCGGACGCACCGCCTATCTCAACGCCGCGGTCGCGGCCCAGGCCGCCCCCGGCCTGGACTTGTCGACGGGTGTCGCAGTCGCCTTCCCACGCAGCCCGTTCGTCACTGCGGCGACGGCGTGGGAACTGCAAGAGGCGACCGGCGGGAGGTTCCGGCTCGGTTTGGGCACCCAGGTGCGCACGCACGTGGTCCGCCGCTACGGCGCCGAGTTCGAACGGCCCGGCCCCCGGTTGCGGGACTACGTGCGAGCGGTGCAGGCGTGTTTCGCCGCGTTCCGGACCGGCACGCTGGACTACCACGGCGAGTTCTACGACCTCGACTTCATCACCCCGCAGTGGAGTGCGGGTCCTATCGACGCCCCCGACCCCAAGGTCGATGTGGCCGCGGTGAACCCCTGGATGCTGCGGATGGCCGGCGAGGTGGCCGACGGCGTTCATGTGCACCCGCTCGGCGAACCCGGGTATCTCGCGCGCCATCTGGTGCCGAACGTCGCCGCAGGGGCCGCGCGGGCGGGCCGCTCCTCGTCGGACGTGGCGGTGATCGTCCCGGTGATGACGATCGTCGGCGACACTGAGGAGGAGCGTCGCCGGGAGCGCGAACTCGTCCGCACCAGCATCAGCTTCTACGCCAGCACACCGAACTACGCGTTCATCCTGGACGAGGCCGGATTCGAAGGCACCACCGCGCGGTTGCGGGCCAGGCAGAAGGCCGGTGACTTCCAGGGGATGGCGTCGGAGATCACCGACGAACACATCGCGGTCTTCGCCACCGAGTCGACCTGGGACGGGTTGGCCGAGGCCCTGGTTGCGAAGTACGACGGCATCGCCACGCGGATCGTGCTGTACAACGCCCTCAGCGACACCGAACGGTTCGAACGCTACGGCGAGATCGCGCGGCAGCTGTCCGCTCGCTGAGCCTGTGTTGTGACGTCCGCAAATGCGCGGATTGCGACGCATAACGGTCGGCAAAGCGGCTATAGGGTTTACAGACAACTGCCTGTGTTCCTGAGAGGTCACGCCATGCCTGCACCATCAGCTGAGGTCTTCGACCGGCTGCGTCAGCTCGCCGCAATCAAAGACGTCGACGACCGTCCGACCAAGACGATCGACGAGGTCTTCACCGGCAAGGCGCTGACCACCATCCCGATCGGCACGGCTGACGACGTCGAGTCGGCGTTCGAGCAAGCCCGCGCGGCTCAGTCGCAGTGGGCGAAACGTCCGGTCGACGAGCGCATCGAGATCATCCGCCGCTACCGCGACCTGGTGATCGAGAACCGCGAGTTCCTGATGGACCTGCTGCAGGCTGAGGCGGGCAAGGCGCGGTGGGCGGCGCAGGAGGAGATCGTCGACCTGATGGCCAACGCCAACTACTACGTGCGGGTCGCCGCGGACCTGCTCAAGCCGCGGAAGGTGCAACCGCTGCTGCCGGCGATCGGCAAGACGACGGTCAGCTATCAGCCCAAGGGCGTGGTCGGGGTGATCTCGCCGTGGAACTACCCGATGACGCTGACCGCGTCGGACTCGGTGCCGGCGTTGCTGGCGGGTAACGCGGTGGTCCTCAAGCCGGACAGCCAAACCCCGTACTGCGCCCTGGCGTGCGCCGAGTTGCTGTACAAGGCGGGGCTGCCCCGGGCGTTGTACGCGATCGTGCCCGGCCCGGGTTCGGTGGTGGGCACCGCGATCACCGAGAACTGCGACTACCTGATGTTCACCGGCTCCTCGCAGACGGGCAGTCATCTCGCCGAGCAGGCCGGCCGTCGCCTGATCGGGTTCTCGGCCGAACTGGGTGGCAAGAACGCGATGATCGTGACCCGCGGCGCCAACCTGGACAAGGCCGCCAAGGCCGCTATCCGGGCGTGTTTCTCCAATGCTGGCCAGCTGTGCATCTCCATCGAGCGGATCTACGTCGAGAAGGACATCGCCGACGAGTTCACCCGCAAGTTCGGTGACGCCGTGCGCAAGATGAAGCTGGGCACCGACTACGACTTCTCCGTCGAAATGGGCAGCCTGATCTCCGAGGGTCAACTCAAGACCGTCTCCGACCACGTCGAGGACGCGACGAGTAAGGGCGCCACCGTGATTGCGGGCGGTAAGGCCCGCCCCGACATCGGGCCGCTGTTCTACGAGCCCACCGTGCTGACAGACGTGACACCTGAGATGGAGTGCGCGGCCAACGAGACGTTCGGGCCATTGGTCTCCATCTATCCGGTTGCCGACGTGGACGAAGCCGTGGAGAAAGCCAACGACACCGAGTACGGGCTGAACGCCAGCGTGTGGGCCGCGTCGTCGGCCGAAGGCGAACAGATCGCCACCCGGTTGCGCTCGGGGACGGTGAACGTCAATGAGGGTTACGCGTTCGCGTGGGGCAGTCTGAGCGCGCCGATGGGCGGGATGGGTATATCCGGCGTCGGCCGCCGGCACGCCGCCGAAGGCCTGCTGAAGTACACCGAATCGCAGACCGTTGCGACCGCGCGGGTGTTCAACCTCGATCCGCCGTTCGGGCTGCCGTCGCCGCTGTGGCAGAAAGCGCTGTTGCCGGTGGTGCGCCTGGTGATGAAATTGCCCGGCCGGACATAACAAGATCACCAAGATCTGTCCCATGCGTCCCATCCGACACTAAAGTGCACTGGGTGGGGACGCGCAGGTCAGGCAACGGCTGGGGTCGAGGGCTGGCCATTGTGGCCTCGCTCATCGTCGCCGCCGGCATGATCTACGCCCAGCAGACCACACCGAAGTCGCCGTGTTGCGCCGACGCGCAGCAGACCTCGGCCGCCGCCCCGACCAGCAAACCCACCGCGCCCGCCCAGGGTGCGCCACAGACCGCCAGTGCCGAAGAAGCGGCCCTGCTGGCCGGCAACGCGCCCGCCGTCGCCCAGGACTTCCAGGTCGCACTGCCGCCCAGTGTCGCCCCCGAGGGCGGCCTGCAGATCAAGACCATCTGGGCAGCGCGCGCCATCGGCGTGCTGTTCCCCGAGATCACCACCATCGGCGGGTACCGACAGGACGCGCTGCGGTGGCATCCCAGTGGGCTGGCGATCGACGTGATGATCCCCGACCACGGCAGTCCCGATGGCATCGCGCTGGGCAACCAGATCGCCGGCTTGGCGCTGGCCAACGCCAAGCGGTGGGGCATCGACCACGTGATCTGGCGGCAGAAGATCTACATGGGCATCCGCACCGGCAGCTGGACAGCCGACCTCGGCAACGAAACCGCCAACCACTACGACCACGTGCACATCGCCACCAACGGCGGCGGGTACCCGACCGGGCACGAGACCTACTTCATCGGGTCGATGACCCCGACCCCGCCGGACTGAGCCCACTGACCCCTGCCGAACCACGGCATCTTCGACGTAGGCTCCTCGATGTCAGGGTTCATATCGCGGATCAGGAGTCCCCCATGAAGGTGGATGCGAAAGAGCACGAGGAAGAAGCCCGTCGGATCAAGCAGGACGCCCGTCGGCTGCGCGAGTTCCCCGCGTTCGAGAAATTCTCGGACGACGAGTTGGAGCGCCTGGTGGGGACCGCCCACCACACGTCGCAGTCCGTGCCGTGGCCCCTGATCCGGGAGCAGACCCCGTCGGACGCGTGCTTCATCCTGCTCAGCGGCGAGGTGGGCGTGTATGTCGGCCAGGACCGGGTCGCCGTGGTGGGTCCGGGCGAGGTCATCGGCGAATCTGCGCTGCGCCGGGGAAAGCTGCGTTCTGCGACGGTGACGACGATCGGCCCCGCCGAAGTGCTGCGCATCGAGCGGGATGACCTCGACCGCCTGCTGCGCGAAATCCCGGCGCTCCGCGAAACGATGGACGCGACAGCCGCCAAACACGTACAGGTCGACCAGCCGGCGAAGCCGAAGTCGGAACGCTCCAAGGTGAGCGCCACGGTCCCGACCGATCTGGTCGAGCGCTTCGAACAGGCCGCGAAGGCCGCCGGCGTCAGTGCCTCCTCAGCGCTCGAGGATGCGCTCAGCCAGTGGGTGGAACGCAACAGCAAGTCGTAATCAGCAGCGATTTTCCGGCCTCGCTACCCTGATTGGGGAGATGAGGGGTAACAAGCGCTGGACGGGTGGCGGTGCGGCCGTGCTGGCCTTGACGGTGGCGGCGGTGTGTGCGACGGCGCCGCACCGCGGCTCTGAGCCGGCCAGCGCGAGCTTGCAGGTCAACAACGTCAAATACCTCGCGCTCGGCGACTCGGCGGCCGCGGCGCCGCTGGTCCCCGATCCCGCCGGTCCGCCCGGCTGCTTCAAATCGACCAACAACTATCCGGCGGTGTTGGCCCGGCACCTGGGCGCGACCCATTTCACCGACGTCACCTGCAGCGGGGCCACCACCGCCGACATCACCGTCCGGGCGCAGCACACCAGCGGGGGCGCCGTACCGGCGCAGATCGACGCCGTGGCCGGCGACACCGAGCTGATTACCATCACCATCGGCGGCAACGACGTCGGCCTGGCGAGCAGCGCAGCGCAGTGCCGCCGGAGTTCGCTGACCGAGCCGCCCTGTTTCGACGCCCTGGCCGGCGGCGGGTCGGATCGATTCAGTGCGGCGATCCGGCGCCAGGTTCCGTTGTGGGAAGCCATGATCGACGCGGTGCGGGCCCGAGCCCCGCGGGCGCGGATCGTTCTCGTCGGGTATGGAACCTACATCCGGCCGGGCGGTTGCTTTGCCCAGCAGCCGATCAATCCGACGGACGCCAACTATTTTCAGGCCAAAGTCGACGAAATCGACGACCAGCAGCAGTCGTTGGCCACCAGGAAGGGGATCGAGTTCTTCGACACGCGGCCGGTGTCGGTCGGCCACGACATGTGCGCCGCGCCCGACGATCGGTATTTCGAAGGGTTCGTGCTCACGCACCTGGCGGCTCCCCTGCACCCCAACGCGATGGGCGCCGTGGCGGTCGGCGACGCCCTTGCCGACCGGATCGGCCGATGACGAGCGACGGGCCACGACTGAGATCGGCGATCCTCGACTTGGCGGCGGCGCGCGGTCCGGACAGCAGCATCTGCCCGTCCGATGCCGCCCGGGCCGTCGGCGGCGAGAACTGGCGCGACTTGATGGACGATGCCCGCGAACTGGCTCGGGAGTTGGCGAAATCGGGCGTCGTGCAGATCACCCAGCGCGGTGCGGTGCTCGATCCCGGCGGAACGTGGCGCGGTCCGATCCGCATCCGGATCGTGCGCCAATAGCCCGAGCCGTTCACTCTGTGCGTGGGGCGCAGAAGTGCTCGTGGACAACGCCCTGCGCGCAGAGTCAACACCGTCTTCGCTATAGCCTGGCCGTCATGGCCATCGAATCGGCAATGCTTGCCCTCGGCACTCCCGCCCCTGGTTTCTCGCTGCCCGAGCCGGCGACGGGCGCGACGGTCAGTCTGGACGATTTGACCGGCCCGGCGTTGGTCGTCACGTTCATCTGCAATCACTGCCCGTACGTGCAGCATGTCGCGGCGGGGCTGGCGGAGTTGGGTCGCGACCTGGCTGAGCAAGGTGTCGCGATGGCCGCGATCTCCAGCAACGACGTCGTCAGCTATCCCCAGGATGGTCCCGAGCAGATGGTCGAGGAGGCCCGCCGTCACGGTTGGACGTTTCGGTACCTCTATGACGAGACCCAGGACGTTGCCCGCGCCTTCTCGGCCGCGTGCACGCCGGACACCTTCGTCTTCGACGGTGAGCGCCGCCTGGTCTATCGGGGTCAGCTCGACGACTCCCGGCCGAAGAACGGGCTGCCGGTGACGGCGGCCGATGTGCGCGCTGCGGTCGACGCGGTGCTGGCCGGGCGGGCCGTCGAGGCCCACCAGCGTCCCTCGATCGGCTGCGGCATCAAGTGGCGCTGAGCGTCACGCCTTCCAGCTGACCAGCGTGACGCCCTTGGGAAACGTCATCGGCGCCGCGGCCGGGCGAAGGCCGGAAAGCGTTGTGCCGTCGGGAAACAATCGACGTCCGGAGCCCTGCACGAACGGGTAGACGAACATGCGGTACTCGTCGACGAGATCCGCGGCGATCAACGCGTGGCACAGGGTTATGCTGCCGGTGGCGACGATATCGCCGCCGGGTGCCGCTTTGAGGGTCTGCACTTCCTGCACCGGATCGCCAGCCACAATCACCGAGTTGTCCCAGCCCGGTTCGGTGATCGTCGAGGACACCACGTACTTGGTGACGCTGTTGATGTACTCGGCCACGCCGGTGGCGTCGTCGGCCTGGTGTGGCCAATAGCTGCGGAAGTCCTCGAAGGTCTGCCGACCCAGCAACAGGGCATCGGCGGTCTCGTCCTGACGGCGCATCTCGGCGGTCAGTTCGTCGTCCAGCAGCTGCGGATCGAACCAATCCCCCAGCATCTCCACCGAGCCGTCTATGGTCACGTTCTGCGTGATGATCAATGAGCGCATACGAAGATGGACTCGGGAACACAGCGAAACTCATCGGGCAGCGCTGGCACAGGTGGCTCGGAGGTAGGAGTGGGCATGGGCAGGGACTCGGACGACAGCGGGCACGACCCGCCCAGGGACGAGCCGCCCGGCCCGGCCGATCATGGTCGTGAGGGCGGGATGGCGACGCGGGAAAATGCTCCCGAGCTGACCGAACCTTCCGACGACGAGGGTGAGTGATGCAAACAAACCGCTTTTCCACCCGCTTCGGCCCCTGGACCGACAGCGTCCGGTTGACGCATCAGCCGTACACGCGCGCGTAGATTTCCTCGATCTGCTCGGCGGTCGGGACAATCGGGTTGTTGGCCGGTGAACCCGAGGCCAGGGCTTCGTCAACCATCAATGGCGTCAACGACATCCAGGCCTCGCGGTCGATGCCGTAGGACCGTGGTGTCGGGACTTCCAGCTCGGCGCACAACTCGGCCAGCGCCGTGACCAGGGCCCGGGCCGCTTCCCCGTCGCCGGCGTCGGCAGCTGCCGCACCGTAGACCCGCGCGCACTCGGCGTACCGCGCCTCGGCGCCGCCGACCGAGAACTCGGTGACAGCCGGGAACAGCATCGCATTCGACAACCCGTGGGCCACCTGGAAGTGCGCGCCGATCGGACGGCTCATCCCGTGCACCAGCGCGACGCTGGAGTTGGAGAAGGCCATTCCGGCCTGGGTGGACGCAAGCATCATGGCTTCGCGGGCCCGGGTATCGGCACCGTCGCGGTAGACCCGCTCGAGGTTGCCGGCGATGAGCCGGATCGCGGACAGGGCCAGGCCATCGCTGATCGGATTGGCCTTGCGGCTGACGTACGCCTCCACCGCGTGAGTGAGCGCATCGATGCCGGTGTCAGCGGTCAGCCGCGGGGGCATCGACAGCGTCAGTTCGAAGTCGACGATCGCGGCCACCGGGAGAAACGACACACCCGGACACAGCATCTTCTCGTGCGTGTCGCTGTCACTGATCACCGTGAATTGCGTTGCTTCCGAACCACTTCCGGCTGTGGTCGGAATAGCTATGACGGGCAGGGCCGGTCCCGCGTAGTTGTTCGGTGCCTTGAATCTGCGCATCGGACCGTCCTGGTACGCCAGCACCGCGAGCGCCTTCGCGGAATCCATCGGACTGCCGCCACCGAAACCTATGACGCAATCGGCATGGTGTTCACGCAACGCGGCAAGACCATCCTGCAGCGAGGCGGTCGTGGGATCCGGGACGGTGCGATCGAAGAGCGCGGCCGACATTCCGGCCCGCCGCAGCGAGTCGAGCACTCGTTGCGCGGCCCCGGTGCCCGTCAGGAAGGAGTCGGTCACCAACAGCGGGCGATGCAGGTCGAGAGCGCCCAACACGTCGGCAACATCGTCGATAGCGCCGGCCCCGACGTGTAGCTGACGGGGAAAGGAGATCACATCGACTCAAATTACTCGCGGCTCAGGTCGATCGTTCCGGCGGAACCGGCAACGGCAGTTCGGGCGGTCGCTAGAGCTTTCGCAGCTGTCGCAGGATCCGCACGAAGGGGACGCTGGCGGCCATGCCGCGCTTCAAACTCGGTTGCGCAGCGCTCATGTTGACCACCACGGCATAGCGCAGTCCAGCGTCGCGTAGCTCAGCGGCCTGTTCGAGCACCTCATCGGGGGTGCCGTTGAGAATGCTGCCGGTCAGCAGTGCCTGTGGGACATTCTTGGTCGCTGCCAGTACGGCCTGCTCGTCGAGAGTCTGCGGAATGAGATCCTGCATGCCGGTGAAGTCGTCTCCGAATGGATGCCGCGACCCGTGCCGGGACCATTCGGAGGCCGGGATGTTGAGGGCAAAGGCGCGGAGGACCTGGGAGCCGAGCGCTTCGTCGACCTCATCGCGGCTGCGGCCCGTCACCACCATGACGAGGCTGGCCGGCACGATTGACATCGGGTCACGACCTGCGTCGCAGGCCGCCGCCCGGACGACATCGAGGGCAGCGGCATAGTCGTCGGGATGGACGAGCGCAGCAGGAAACCAGGCGTCGGCGTAGCGACCGGTGGCTTTGAGCATGCGCGGGCCGTGGGACGCCACCCAGATCTCAGGCCATTTACCGCGATAGGGCGGTAGGTCGAAGATCGCGTTGTGCAGGGGAAAGAATTCCGAATCGCGGCTGACGAGTTCACCGTTGGAGTTCCACAACGCCCGGATCGTGGCAAGGGCCTCGATCAACCGCCCGACCGGCTTGGACCATTCCACGCCATAGGGTTCGTTGGTTACGCGTTCGCCGGTGCCGATGCCCAGGATCGCCCTGCCCTTGGTCAGCAGATGCAGCGTGGCGGCGGCTTGTGCAGTCACCGCAGGGTTGCGCCGGCCGGCGTCGGTGACGCTGGTTCCGAGTCGCAGCCGTGCGAGTCGATTCTTGGCGGCCAGGTATCCCAGTGCCGTCCAGGGCTCGCTGACGGCGTCGGGTCGGGGCATCAACTTCGCGGTCGTCGAGCCGAGATATTTTGCCGTCATGATCGACCGGGGTGTCAGAGCGTTCAGGTGATCAGCCACCCAGAACGAATCGACACCTGCTGCGACGGCGGTGAGGTAGTTCGCGCGAGTGATGGCCAGCGGGCCGATGCTCGAGTAGGCGAGCACGTCGACGAGGCCGACCCGGAATCCTGACATGTCATTCCTCGGGTGCGAAGGTAACCATTGGCTTTTCGATCTAAAGCCGCCAGCAATGCGCCGGGTAGCGTAGCGGACTACCTACAGTGGTCGAGCCCAACTCGCGCCGAGTTCTGATCGGGATGCTCGTCAGTCAGCGCCGATACCGATGGGCCAGCGTCTCGGCCTGACGGTGTGCCAGTGCCATCGCGGTGAGCATGGGATTGGCCATCGGGCTCGACGGGAACAGCCCGGTGTCGCACACGTACACGTCGTCGAGGCCGTGCACGGCTCCCCACGAGTCCGTCACGTGCCGACTCGGATCTGCCCCCATCGCCGTCGTGCCGAAGACGTGGTTGGCCACCACGCGAAAGTCGTTGGGAGACAATGCCGCAGCCCGGATCGCGGGTGCCGCCTGGGGCGCATCGTAACGGGGCGCCAAGCCACGGATTCCCGGTACCACGCTGCGGGCGCCCGCGGCGGCGAACATCTCGGCCAGCCGGGCCGCGCCCTCCTGGATGCGACGCACGTCGGCGGCCCCGACGTCGTAGCGCAGGCTGGTCATGCCACCAGGCCGGGCCCGCACCCGTCCGACCGAGTCCTGCCCACTCACCCACACCGTCCAGGTCGCCACGTTCCGGTAGCCGGCCAGCGAGCGTACGTACTCGTCACCGGTTCCCGGGTGCAGCATGCCGAGTACTGACGGGGTGGCCCAGATCGACTCCAGTTTGATGCCTTCCTCAAGAAAGCCGGTTACGTGGTAGCCCTGGGTCGCACCGGTCCACGGCGCGATCTCGTCGTCGAACTCGCCCAGCACAATCATGCCGGGGTGCATGCGAACGTTTCGCCCGACGGCCTCCTCGTGGTGGCCGCTGCGCTGCAGGATCTGCGGCGAAGCGAACGCACCCGCGGCCAGCACCGTGCATTTGGCCTTGACCCGTACCCGATGGGTCCGCCGTCCGGAGCTGGGATCGACCACCGTGCCCGTCAATCCGTACACCCGATTGCCTTGCCGCAACAGCGAATCGACGTGCACGGAGGTGTAGACGCGGCCGCCGGCGGCCAACAGCTCCGGCACCCCGCGACGATCCATCGATTGCTTTGCCCCCGAAGGGCATCCGGTGATGCACTGACCGGAGCCACGGCAGTCGTGCTCGTTTCGCCGTAGCGATTCCACTTGGTAGCCCAGCGCTTCTGCCCCGCTGCGGAACAGGTCGTTGCGCCGGCCCTGCACGTGCGACTGGACCGGTCGCACCCCCAGGAACCGTTCGACCGCCTCGTAATGACGGGCCATCTGCTCCGGTGCAGCCCCTTCGACGCCGTGCTCGCTCGCCCACTTCTCGAACACGAAGTCCGGGGCCCGCATACAGATGCCGGAGTTGATCACCGATCCGCCGCCCAGACATCGCGCTTGCAACGTGGGTATCACCACATTGCCCCGCGTGGTGCGCATGCCACCTTCCCAGAACCAGCGGGCGAACGTCTCGCCGGCCTCCGCTCCCCGATCGCGCTGGCGCATGGCCGCGCCGGCCTCCAGGACGACGACATCGAGGCCTTCGCCGGCCAGTCGGTGCGCGAGCACGGTGCCCGCGGGGCCGGAGCCGACCACACACACGTCACAGTCCAGGGCCAGTGCACGGTGGTAGTCGGAATGTTCCTGTATGCGGTTGGCCGCGTTGTGTTTTGGCACATCCAGCGCCGTCCGGCGCGCGTCGAGGCGGGCCCGGGTTTCGTTGAGCACATGGCGGGTGACACCGCCGACCATGCCGACGACCGGGCCGGATGCGGGTCGGCGGTAACCGGCGAGCACTTCTTCGAACGCGGTCAGGAACCAGGCCACGTCGGCGTCGTCCAGAGTCACCGGCGGCAGCAGCTTGATCATGTTGAGGTTGAATCCCGGTATCTGCACCAGGATTCCGCGCTTGTGCAGGTCGATGTGAACCGCGGCCGCGAACGCACCCGGATCGCCGATTCCCATCAGAGTCTGCTGCACCCGCAGCCCGAGCTGGGCCGAATTCTTGAACACCACGCCGATGATCAGGCCCTGCCCCGTGATCCGGTCGATCACGTCGTAGCGGTCGGCCAGTTCCTGCAGCCCGCTGCGGAACTTCTCCGAGAGGGCACGCGCCCGCCGGGGCGCGTCCAGGTCTTCGAGCACATCGAGAGTGGCCAGCCCGGCGGCCATGGCGAGGTTGTTCTCGGCGAAGGTCGACAGATAGATGGGCCCGGACTTGAAGGCGGCGTAGACGCGGTCGTAGATGTCCTGGGTCAGCAGCACCGCACTCACCGGCGCCTGGCCACCGGAGAGCGCCTTGCTGACAGTGAGCATGTCAGGTTTGACGCCGGCACCGTGGCAACCGAACCAGTTGCCCAATCGTCCGAGGCCGGTCTGCACCTCGTCCATCACCAGCGCGGTCCCGTGTTGCGCGCAGAGTTGCTGGGCCGCACGCAGATACTCGGCCGAGACGACTTCGCAGGTCATGCCCTGCACGGCTTCGACCACGAAGGCGGCGACGTCGCCGTAGGAAAGTTCGCGCCGGAGCGTCTCAATATCGTTGCGCGGCAACGGAGTACAGGTCGGCATCAACGGATCGGCGGTGATCTTCATCTCGTCGAAACCACACATCGAGATCGCGGCGTAGGTGCGGCCGTGAAATGCCCCCTCCAGATACAGATAACGACGACGACCGGTGGCCTGACGGGTGAAGCGCACGCAGATCTCGGTGGCCTCGGTCCCGGAGTTGGCGAACACCACCTTGGCGAACTGCGGGCCGGCCAACGAGATGAGCCGCTCGGCCAGCAGGCCGCCCAGCACCGACGCGTTGGCGACCGACAGGTTGGGCAGGTCCATGTCGAGGACGTCACGCAGTGCCGCACGGACCTGGGGATGGTTGCGTCCGATGAAGTGCACTCCCCCGCCGCTGAGCAGGTCCAGGTAGCGGGTGCCGTTCTCGGTCCACAGGTAGGCACCCTGCGCCCGGGTGAACACCGCGTCCATGCCGGCGAGTTCGAACATGTACAGCAGCTTGGGATGCACGTGGCGCTTGGCCAGGTGCGTGCTGGAGTGCAGATGCTCCTCGACGAAGTCGTGGAACGTCATGATCGATGGTCCAGCGAGTAGCCGTATTCGTCGAACACGAACTTCCAGTGCTCGCGCACCAGGTTGGCGAGTTCGTCGTCGATGTTCAGCGTGTTGGTCCGGTATCCGCGCAGACCGTCCAGGTAGCCGCCGATGGTGGCGTCGTAGCGGTCACCCTGCGGGATCTCGAGGTGGCGGTAGATGCCGTCGAGCACCTCGCGCGGGCGCGCGCACAAATCTGGATAGGCCACCTCGATGTAGTTCTGCGGCGGAATGAGGGCCCGGTCCTCGAAGAAGCGCTCGAAGAGCTTCTGCCCGACGACCGCCACCTGCGTCGGCAGGTTCTTGACGAAAGCCACTTCGGGCACCTGCAGGAAGTTCTCCCAGTCGGTCTGGTTGCGCATGTGGATCGTGGAGGCGGCGACAGTGAACGGGTTGCGGTGTATATGAACGAATTTCGCGTCCGGGAACACATCGAGCAGCATCCGGACCCGGGCCATGTGGGCGCAGCTCTTGATCACGGGGCGCCGCCCACCGGAGTGCAGCCGGATCTTGTTGACGAACCAGCGTAGCGCCGCCTTCCACTCGTCGCGCTCGTCTTCGCGGGCCTGCAGGAAATCGAAGTAGCGTTCGTAGCGGGGCAGCAGGTCGGGCAGCATGAACGCCAGGTACGGCGACAAGCCGGTCAGCTTGGCCAGCGCGATCTCGTCCTCGGCCGCCTCACCCCAGCCCTGGGCGACGTTGTCATAGCCGCGGGTGTCGGGCAGCAGGCGCGCGGTCAGCGGCGGGATGACGCTGCCGGTGGTGATGAACGCGGTGGGGAACACCACCTGGTAGACGGTGGGATAGGTGTGGTCCGGGTCGCGGCCCAGCAGGTTGTGCAGGTGGGTGGTGCCACTGCGCCAGTGCCCGAGGATGAAGATCGGTGGCGGGTCGAGGGGCGTCGAGGCGATCCGCCGGTCGTAGCGGCGGCGTTCCACCGTGCCTACTGCGGTGGCCACACCGCTCCAGCCGGTGATCCAGGCGATCCGATGCAGATAACGGAGGCTCACCCGGAATCGGGCGCCGGCCAGTACGCCGAACCACTTCGGGATCTCGATGCCGGTGATGAGCTGATCGGTGTTGAAGCGGCGCTCGAGGCGGACGACCCGCGCACCGCGAGCTAGCCGCGGTGCCCTGCCGGGCCGTCGCAGCGGGACGGCCGGTTGGATTTCGTTGTGCGGCAGCCCGATTCGTTGCTGCACTGTGGGTTCGGCCAGATAAGCGAGCGTGAAAAGCCAACGCAGGGCGGAGAACAACGCGCGTTGGACGTATCGGTCGGCGTCCTCCCATGCCTGCAGTCGGGCGATGCGTTCGTCAAGCGGCGCGGCGGAGAACAGGCCGCCGCGACTGGTGATGGCGGTGCCCACCTCGAACGCCACCAGCAGACCCCGCAGTTGGACGCGCTTGGCGAACGGGAGCCGGGCCAGCATCGTGTCGACATAGGGCACCACGCCCGCGGCGCTACCGCCCACCCCGATCGGTCCGCGTGCCGGGAAGAAGGCCTCGGCGATCGCGTCGACAACCGCACCCTCTCTGCTGGTCAGTACCTGCAAAAGCCCCCCTCTACGCTTGCGTAGGCCACTGTATCGCTGATCAGGCGGCCCGCAGGCGCGAATGCACCGTCTCCCCCTGCCGTTGAGCCGCTCACGGAGTCGAGCCGAAACCTGCCCGCCTTCGCCGGTAGACGACGGCGCGGGCACCGTGTTCCGGCGCGAAGATCACGCCGTGGTCGCGCGGCCGCTCCCCGTCCGCATCGGTGGGAACCAGCCGGAATTCCCGCAGCAAGGTGCGCAGCGTGGTGTCCATCGTCATGTTCGCGTAGGCCGCGCCGATGCAGCGCTGGAATCCGCCACCATAGGGAATCCAGCCCACCGGCTTGGGCTGCCCACAGAGGAAGCGCTCCGGGCTGAACGAGTCCGCGTCCGGGAAGCTGTCCGGGGACCCGTGGGCCAGCGGGACATTGATCATCAACGTGGTGTCCTCCGGAATCACCCACTCCCCCAGGCGGATTCGTGCTGTGGTCCGTCGCTGGGCTACGTCGGACACCGGACGTGCGCGCTGCACCTCCCAGATCGTGGCCTGCAGGAGTTCCGATCCGCCGGCATCGACTTCGGCGGTCAGCCGGTCGAGGAGTTGCGGATGCCGACGCAACCGTTCCACCGCCCAGGCCAGCGTCGCCGCCGTCGTCTCATACCCGGCTGTGAGCACGCTGAGCACTTCGTCGGCGATATGGTCATCCGACATCGGCTCCCCGGTGTCGTAGCGGGCCCGCAGCAGGATCGCCAGTACGTCATGTCGTTCGGCAAGACGTGGATCGGTGCGCGCCTGGCCCATCAACGCGTCGATGGCGGTGTTGAACTTGCCGCGACTGCGCAGCAGGCGCGCACCCGGGCTCCAGCTCCCGAAGTCCTTGCGCAGGATCGGCGGCAACAACCCGATGCGGGCCCCGAGCGCGACCGCGGGCGGCATCAACGCTGCCAGGTCGTCGAGGTCGGCCCCTTCGGCACCGACTACGACGCGCAGCAACCCGCGCAGCACGATGCGCGTCATCGCCGGCCAGGCCGCGAATTCTTGCCCGTCTGGCCAGGTCGCGGCTTCGTGCAGCAATTCTTCGGTGACGATCTGCCGGTACTTCGCGACGTGCACGGAATGAAAGGGCGGGGAGAGCAGCCGGCGCCGCAGCAGGTGTTCGTCGCCCGACAGGTTGAACATCGAACCGGGGCCGAAGACCTTGCCGAGATTCAGCCGGGAGCGGCCCAGCAGCTCCCGGCTGGTGCCGAACAGGTCCTTGATCTGATCCGGGTCGCCGACCACCACCGTGCGACCAAAGCCGGGCAGGTCGAGGGTGAACACGTTTCCGTAGCGCCGGCCGAGCGCGGCGACCATTCTGCGCCGGGCGAACAGGAACGCCAGCCCCTGGACCGGTTTCGGCGCGCGCAGAGCCGGCGGTAGACGCACCGCCTCGTCTGTTGCTGTCGCCATGGTGCCTGCCTCGGAACGGCTCGTGAGGCAAACATAACTCCGGCTCGGCTACACGTGAGCGGTCTTGCGTAAACGAATGCCCTCAGCGGCCTTGCTCACCCCTGCAGCGCTGCCACGACCTTCTTCGCTGTCTCCTTGGCTGATCCCGGGTTCTGGCCTGTCACCAGCCGCCCGTCCACTACGGCGTAGGAGGTGAACGGGATCAAACCCTTCTCGTAGCGGGCGCCGCGTTGCTTCATCTCCTGTTCGGCGTTATAGGGCACCAGCTTGTTCACCCGGGCCACCACCTCCTCCAACCAGGCGAACCCGGTGAGTTTGCGGCCGGCAACCAACAATGATCCGTCGGACAGCTTGGTGTTGAGCAGGCCGCAGTAGCCGTGACACACCGAGGACACGATGCCGCCGCGCTCATAGATTTCTCGGGTAATGCGTTGCAGCCCTTCGCTATCGGGGAAGTCGAACATCACCGCGTGACCGCCGGTGAAGTAGATCGCGTCATAGTCGGCCGAGTCGATTTCGTTGGGTGCGGCAGTGCTTTCCAGCAGCGCCATCTTCGACTCGTCGGCCCGCCACGCCTTGGCGCTCTTGTCGTAGAACGGAAATTTGAGCGCGCGCGGCTCCAGCGGCGACGGACCGCCGCTGGGACTGACGATCGTCTGCTCGTACCCGGCTTCGTCGAAGATGTCATAGGCATGGGTGAGCTCCGAGAGCCAAAGGCCGGTCGGCTCCGACGGGTCCGCGTAGTGCGAAACATTGCTGACGACATTCAGGATGCGCTTGGTCATGTCGTCGGCATTCCCGTTACCGCACGCGTTAATACCAACTGTTGGCGGTTCGCAGGGTTAACCGACTTTCGACGTGAAGACGTCGATCGGCTGTCCCAGCTTCAGCATGAGCAGCGGGATGTGGCGGCTCGTGGAGCGCTGATAGGAGACGTACGGCGGGTACAGGTGGCACATGTACTCCCACACGTCGTGACGTTCGCCACCCTCCGGTTCGCGCCACGTGGCCTCGAAGGCCTGCGTCGCAATCTGCACCCCGATGGTTTCGCTGGCAATGATGTTGAGATACCACTCGGGGTGCGAATCGGCCCCGCCCTTAGAGGCCACGATCACGATCTCCCCTGCGACGTTGCCGTAGATGAGCGGCTTGACGTACGTCTTGCCGGACTTGCGGCCGGTGTACCTGATCAGGCAGTGGGTCGTGATTTCGCGGCCACCGACGGCGCTGACGTCGAAAATGTGGCCTCGGGCTCCGCCCGAGTCGAGGTACATCGCAAGGTGTTCTTGGATCCAGTCACGGCGTTCGGAGCCAATCGCGGCCGCGTCGACGTCGCCCATGAATTCTTCCTTTCGTCGGCGGTCGAGACGACCTCGCGGATCGGACTCGGTTCCAGCCAGGCTATTACAGCGCCGAGACGCACCACGCCCACGGGCACGGCTCGAATCCGTTCGACGTGTACAGCCCGGTCGCCGGGGTGACTTACCCGATGACGTGCACGCAAGCCGGATCAGTGTGCAGGGCGGTAACAACGCTTTGATCTATCTGCGCTAGGCATCGCCCAAGAGTGAACTCGCCGTAACTAATCCGTCTCGCTGAACATTTCCAGGCGCCGGGTCACCCGGGCCAGTGCCTCGTCGAAGATCTCGACTTTCTCGCCGCGTTTCTCGTTGGCCGGTTGAGCGGCGCCCCGGGCACCTTCGGCCTCTACCCGCGCCGCACCTTGGCGCCGTAGCAGACTGAAATTCTTCTCGCGGGCCTGCCGGAGCCGGCTCTGCAGTTCCTTGAGCGACTTCTCGTCCATGCGCGCCAGCGCATCGGGATGACTCTGGCCGATCAACGAATTTTCCTGCGGGGTCAGATTCACATGATGGGTGCTCACCGTTGATTCATACCCGCACCGGACATGCCCTTGGTGACGAACACCGAACCGTCACGCCCGTGCCATTGCGCGTTCACGTCAACCGAACACCGACCAGTAGGGCTCACCTTGGATGACCCGCATCAGAAATTCCAGCGCTTGCTCGGTCTCTTTGTCGGCGTTGTTGCCGTGCGCCAGCCGACATGATTGCGGGTCGACGGCCACGATCCACACGCCTTCCAACCCCTGCTCACGCTCACCAGCGGTCGGTGAAATCACGTCGGCCGCATAGGCAAGTGCACCGGGCTCGGTCAGCCCGTCGCTGTAATCCAGGCAACTCTCGTCACACAAGGTGACGACATGGTAGTGCGGCATCGAGGCCAATCGATCTGAAAGTGTCTGTGCCCTGCCAGGTTCCGCGTCCACACCACGATCCAACACCCTTGCCGCGGGAACGTCAGTGCTTGTCCGACCAGCGGAAGACGGCGAGGCAGGCGATCAGCCCTCCGACGCTCCACGCCGCAAGCACCAGAAATATGCGCCAGTACTCCCAGTTGCCGGCCGGTTCGAAGATCACCATGTCCGCAGGCAGCAACACCGACCGGAAGCCTTGCGCCATCCACTTGACCGGGAAGATGGAGCCCACCGCCAGCATCCACGTCGGCAGTGCCATGAGCGGCACGTAGGTGCCGGACACGAATTGCAGGCCGACCGCCGGACCGTTGGTCAATACCGCCGCCGAGACCGCGTTGCTGGCGAAGTTGCTGACGAATATGCCGAGCAGGGAACAACTTACGATCCCCAGGACGAACACCCAGGACAGGGTGAACCAGCCGAACACATCTGCCGGGAGCCGAAGTCCGAAGCCGAGCACCCCCACCGCCAGCAGGACGACCGCCTCCGCCAGACTGGCGACCGTCACCAGCAGAATCTTGCCGACGAAGTATGAAGCCGCCGTCGTCGGTGTGCCGCGAAGTCGCCGCAGGGCACCGGTGTCGCGGTCGGCAGCAATGCTGATGCCGAGATTGATGAACGAAGTCGACAGGATTCCGTAGGCGAGCATGCTCGCCGCGATCACTGCGCCGGTGCTGGTATCGCTGTTGGGCAGTTTCGCCGAGAAGATCGAACCCAACAGGATGCAGATCACTGCCGGCATCGAAAAGGTCAACACCACTTGCTCGGGCCGGCGGTAAAACATCTTCAACTCGGGGACGGCCCGCGACAACCCGATCCGAAGCGGCGACGGCAGCGTCGAGGCGTGCCCGGTCGCGCGGTATGGCACCGGTGAGGTTTTCCGGACGTCGTCGACACTCATCGACCCGAACCGATCAATTGCAGGTAGGCGTCCTCCAGGGTGGGCCGGGAGACGGTCAGCTGGGCCAGCTCGGCGCCGTCCGTCGACCGCTGTCTGATCAACTCAGTGGGGTGATCCGTCTTCTCCACATGCACTTGACCGCCCTCCACCCACTGGACAGTCGCAGCCGTATCGACGTGTTCGGTCAGCTTGGCCGGTGAATCGACTGCGACCACCCGGCCGCCGGCGATGACGGCGACGCGGTCTGCCAGGGTGGCGGCTTCGTCGAGGTAATGGGTGGTGAGCAGGATGGTGGTGCCGTCGCGCGCCAGCAGCCGGATCAGTTCCCAGAAGCGCCTCCTGGCTTCTGGATCGAACCCGGTCGTCGGCTCATCCAGGAAAAGGAGTTCGGGCATCCCGACGATCCCGAGTGCCACATCGAGCCGGCGGCGCTGTCCCCCGGACAGATTTCGCACCTTCGATTGGGACGCCGACGCGAGTCCGACGAGCTCGAGGACCTCGCCGGGAACCCGGCTCCGCGCATAGCATTTGGCGAACATGTCCACCGTTTCAGACACTTTGAGCATCCCGAAGTCGCTGGCTTCCTGCAGCACTATGCCGATCTTGGCGCGCCAGCTCCGGCCTGAGGCGTCGGGATCTTCGCCCAGGACCCGCACCGATCCGCGGTCCCGGCGCCGATGGCCCTCCAGTATTTCGATGGTCGTCGACTTGCCGGCGCCGTTGGGGCCGAGGATCGCAAAGATCTCCCCGTACCCGACGTCGAGGTCCAGATCCTGCACGGCCTGCAACGTTCCATAGGCCTTCGACAGACCCCGCACCTGCACTGCGGACGACTTATCTGATTGACGCACAGTGGAATTCACCACTACGAACGTCCCGGCTCGGGACCGTCAGGTGATTGCTCAAGTTCAGCCAGCAATGCCCGCAGGTCGGCGTCGGACAGGCTTTCCAGGAGATGCTCCACGTCGTCCGCAGCGCGCGGCTCCGGTTGCGGTTCGGTGTCCGGCAACGAGCTGGCGCCGTCCAGATGCAGGTCGGCCAGTATCCGCGCGGCCAGCGAGTTGACGCTGACACCTCTGAGCAGTTCCAGCACCGGAAGTTCGATACCGAACATCGCACTGATCCGGGCCCGGAAATCCATGGCCATCATCGAGTCCAGGCCGATGTCGTTGAGGATGTCGTCGGGGCCGATATCGCCAGCCGCGACTTCGAAGACGGCGGCCACCACCTGCCGAACGTGGTCTGCCACCGCCTCGAGTCTCTCGGCTTCGGGGCGGCCGGTCAGCGAGTCGATCATCGTGGTGTCGGGGTCCTGATCGACCGTCGCTTCGGTCGTTCCCAGATCGGCGAACATTGCGGGAAGCCGGCCGCCGAAGCCGGCGCGACGGGCTCGCATCCAGTCGGCGCTGATCGCGACCACGTTGGGGGTCCTCTGCGTGATGAGCCGATCGAGGATCCGGGCGCCGGCGGCGGGCGTGATGAGCTCGATGCCGCGCTGGGCGTAGACCTTTTCCAGCTTCAGCTCTTCGACCATTCCCACTGACCACGGACCCCACCCGATGGTGAGAGCGGGCAGTCCCTCGGCCTGCCGCAGGTGCGCGAATGCGTCGAGGAAAGCATTGGCGGCAGCATAGTTTCCTTGACCGGGTGCGGCGATAACCGAGCCGGCGGACCCGAACAGGACGAAGAACTCCAGGTCGTGACCGCGAAAAGCGTTGTGCAGCACCCGGGTACCGGTGACCTTCGGAGCCATGACCCGCGTGAAGTCCGGTTCGGTCATGTTCACCAGGAGCTGATCGTTGACACATCCCGCGGCGTGCACGATTCCACGCACCGGCCGGCCGCCTTGCCGGACGTGGTCACTGAGCCACGATTGCACCTGATCGGCGTCGGTGATGTCGACCCGGGCAGTGCTCACCTGGGCACCGAGGCGCTCGATTTGTGCCAGGTTGCTGACGGTGTCGTGATGCCGGTGCCCAGGAAGTATCGACGACCATTGGTTTCTCGGCGGGATCTCACTGCGGCTGAGCAGCACGATGTGACGGGCTCCGCGTTCGGCGAGATACCTCGCGACCGTGCGCCCGAGAGCTCCGAGCCCACCGGTGACCACATAGGTCGCGTCGGGCGTGAGTTTGGTGGGGAATGGCTCGGTCAGGCTCTGGCTCGGGCGCAGCCGCGGCACATACGTCACGTCTCCGCGGATGACGATCTGATCCTCGGCCTGGTCATCAAGGTTGTCGGCCAGAATGTGTTGGCAGACACGCAACGCCGTCTGCTCGCGATCACCGGCATCGTCGATGTCGATGAGTCCTCCCCACTGGCCGGCCAATTCTTGGTGACCGACGACCCGTCCGAGTCCCCAGATGGCGGCCTGGTCGACGGCGATCGCATCGGTGTCCGGCGCCGGTTGCGCTTTGCCGGTGATCACGTAGAGGCGGGGCTGGATGGCGTCGTGTGCGGCGAAGGACTGGATGAGGTGCAGAATCGTGAAAACACCGATCCGGTAATGTGTTTCGGTGGATCCGGTGTCCGCGCAGATGTCCAGCGGCCACAGGTTGATGACGCCGGCGAGGCTGCCTTCTTTCTCCAGATGTCTATCGAGCAGTTGCTGAAATTGTTCCGGATGCCGCGGGTCCAGCGCATAGCCGCCGTCGATCTCGGTCAGTCCGCTGACGGGCTGGTAGATGACCGTCTGGACCCGTTGACCACTGCGGTGCAGTTGTTCGACCAGGGCGGTTCCTATGCCGTCGAGGTCGAGCAAGACGAGCCAGGACGAGCTGTCGGGCACCGACGCGTTGGCGGCGGGCCTCGTTTCGGTCTGCGCGACCCATTGAATCTCGTAGAGTCCCTTGTCCACCCGTTCGGGCGACATCCGCGATGACGCGCTCAGCGATTGCACGGTGAAGCCGTGGATCGCGGCCAGGGGTTCGCCGTCGTCGCCGGTGATCGTGAGGTCGCATTCGATCTCGTCGGTGGTTGCCGAGGTGACACGTGCGTGTACGGCCATGACTTTCTCGGGGGGACCGTAGATGGCGCTGCGCCGGATTCGGGTCGGCAGGTAGGGACTGCCATCGTTGTTCTGGCTGTACAGCGGTGTGCCGAGCAATGTCTGGAAGGCGCCGTCGATGAGTGCCGGGTGGAAGCGGTAGGCATCCACGTCCTGAATGATCGTGGCGGGCAAGCTGATCTGGGCGATGGCCCACCCGTCTCCGGAGGTGATGCCGGTAACGGTCTGAAACGCCTCGCCGTAGTCGAACCCCGCGGCGCGGGCTCGGGTGTAGAACTCGTCGCCGTCGATCGTTGTCGCCTGCTCGGTGCTGCTGGCGTTGTCGTCGCGGCCAGGGGCGCGCGACAACGTATTCAGCGCTGCTGTCGCGGTGATCGTCCAGCTCATTTCTCCGCCGGCGGTGGCTGTGAACGCGGCGAACTCGATAGCGCCGGTGTCCCGGTTGAGGGTGGTCCGCAGGATTGGATCGCAGGTTGCGTCCAGGATCAGGGCACGGTGCAGCGAGAGGTCGACAACGCTGTAGTCGCTCGATCCATACGCTTCTTTTCCTGCCGCCAGGGCGATCTCGATATATACCGCCGCGGGCACCACGACACTTCCCTGCACCTGATGATCGGCGAGGAAGGGCGCGATGGTGGTGTTCAGCTCGGCCTCCCAGGTCGGGTGCACGGCGCTGACCGGTTGCCCCAGCAGCGGGTGCACCGGGTGGTAGTGCAGGTCCTCGGCCGCTTCCTGAGTTTCGTTCCAGTACCGCTTGTTCTGCCACGGGTAGGACGGCAGCTTCAGCAGCCGCGCACCCGTCTGGGGATAGAGCACGTCCCAGGCGACCGAGTGACCGTGACAATGCAGAGCGCCAACGCAGTTCAACAGGGTACGGCTGTCGTCCTCGTTGCGTCGTTGGCTGGCCAGGACCTTCACGTCGAGCTGCCGGCTTCGGCCGATCTCGGCGATCGATGCCGCGAGGACGGGATGTGGGCCAAGTTCGACGAAGTGGGTGTAGCCGTCCTCGAGCATGCGACGCAGCGCGGGTTCGAAAAGGACGGTGGCGCGGGTGTTCTGCCACCAGTAACCGGCGCCGGAAGGGTAGTGGTCCAGTCGTTCCCCGGTGACGGTGGAGTACAGCGGGATGGCCGCGGCCTGTGGCGACAACGTGTCCAGCGCGGTGCACAGGTCGTCTTTGACCCTGTCCATGTAGTGCGTGTGATAGGGCACCTTGCCGGTGAGCAATCGGTTGAAGATCCCGAGTTCGTCCAAGTGGCGGGCGATGTCGTCCAGCACGTCGCGATCGCCGGCGACGGTGACCGCGGACGGGCTGTTGATCGCGGCGATGGATACCCGCTCGTCAAATGTTGCGATATCGATGGTCTGGGTGAGCGACTCGGCACTGAGTCCGACGGCGAGCATCCGGCCCAGCCCGCTGGTGCGTTGCTGAAGCCTGCTGCGGTGGAAGATCACCTGGACCGCCTGCTCGAAGGTGAGGACACCGGCAAGGTAGTGGGCGGCGACTTCCCCGGCGCTGTGTCCGATCACCGCGTCGGGGGTGACGCCGAACTCGCGAAGTTGTTCGGCCAGTGCGACCTGGATGGCGAAGTTGGCAGGTTGCGCGACCTCGGTTTCGCTCATCCGCGAATGACCTTCATCGGATCGAAGCTCGTCCAGCAGAGACCAGTTGGTGTGCTGGGCGAGTTCGCGATCGGTGCGCAACAAACTCTCGGTGAAGGCCGGATAGGAGTCCAGCAGGTCGCGGCACATCCGCCACCACTGAGGGCCCATCCCGGTGCAGACGTAGGCCAGCTTCGGCGCGATCGGGGTGCGGCCGACGGGGACAGCGTCGGAGAGGGCCTGGAGTTGTTCCCGCGCTTCGGCGATGCTGCCCGCGACCAGGGTGCGGCGATAGTTGAGGTGAGAGCGCCGCCGGCTCAACGTGTAGCCGAGATCGTGCAGGGTGGTATCCGGGTGGGCGTTCAGGTGCGCCGCCAACTGGTGGGCCTGCGCCGCCAGGGCCTCCTCGGCGCGTGCCGAGATCGGCAGTATGGCCGGCCGGTTCCGCCGAGGTGGGCCTTGGATACCGGCCGGGGCGGGCGGCTCGGCGAGCACGATGTGGGCGTTGCTGCCCCCGAAGCCGAAGGAGTTGACGCCGGCCACCCGCCGTTTGCCGACGGGAAACGCGCGCCCGGTGCGCGGTATCTCGACGCCGAATTCCGCCAAAGGTATGTGACTGCTGGGGTTTTCCAGATGCAGGTTGGCGGGGATGTAACTGTGTCTGAGCACCAGCGCGGCCTTGATGAGGCCGGCCGCCCCGGCGCCGGCCTCCAGGTGTCCGATGTTGGTCTTCACCGATCCGATCAGCAGCGGATCTGCGGGGGGCCGGTCGGACGCGAGCGCGTTGGCCAGGGCACGGACCTCGACAGGATCGCCGACCGGAGTACCGGTGCCGTGCGCCTCCACGTACCCGACGTCGTTGGGCTCGACGCCGGCTCGTTGCAGCGCTGTCGTGATCGCCGCCTGCTGCGCGTCAGCGCTGGGTACGGTGATGCCGTCGGTGTGGCCGTCCTGCGACACGGCGGTGCCGAGGACTTGCGCATAGATGTCATCGCTGTCGCGCAGAGCGTGCTCGAGGAGTTTGAGCACCACCACCGCGCCGCCTTCGCCGCGCGCGTAGCCGTCAGCGGATTGGTCGAATGCTTTGCAGCGCCCGTCCGGGCTGAGGAACCCACTCTTCGATTCCGCGATCGCCGTGTTGGGCCCGATCATGATGTTGACGCCGCCGGCCAGGGCGAGATCGCACTCACCGTTCCAGATGCTTTGTGCCGCAAGGTGTACGGCGACCAGCGAACTCGAGCAGGCCGTGTCGATCGTCATGCTCGGGCCACGGAAGTCGAATGCGTAGGAGATGCGGTTGGCGAGCATCGTCATCATCATGCCGGTGGCGGAATGGGTCTTGAATCGGAAGCGACTGGTACGACCCTGGTTTTGCAGGAGTTGGTAGTCGAGAGTGAAACCACCCATGAAGACACCGACCTTGCTGCCGGCCAACGCCTCCGCGGGTATCCCCCCGTCCTCCAACGCTTCCCAGGTGGTCTGCAGCAGCAGACGCTGCTGCGGATCGAGCAAGTTCGCCTCGCGGGGCGAGATGCCGAAGAACTGGGGATCGAATTGGTCTATCTCATCGAGAAACCCGCCTCGGCGGGTGACCATCTTGCCGACTTTCGCCGGGTTTGGATCGTAGTATTTGGCTGCGTTCCACCGGGTCTGCGGGACCGTGCGGGTGGCGTCGGTCTCGTTGCACAGCAGCCGCCAGAAAGTGTCCGGTGTGTGCGCGTCGCCCGGGAAACGACACCCGATCCCCACAATCGCCAAGGGCTTTCGAGTGACGTGTTCGGCAGACATGTTCACCTCTCCCCTGTCGGGCCGCCGCGATACCCGACCGGCACCGCGCAACCGGATCTCGTGTTTGTTCTGGGTCAACTGAATTCGAGTGCGGGTGTGGTGCCGAGAATCCAGTCCTGACTGACCGGGTTGCCCGGTTGCTCACGGCGGTAGATGGCGCGCAGCTCCTGCAGAAAGGAATCCCGTTGCCACGCCTGCACCTGTCGCATGACATCGTCGTCGGCAAACCTGTCGCGATGTTGTGCGATCACGGTCTCGGCCAACTGGCCCGCCAGCTGGCGCAATAATTGGGCATTGGCGTCGAATTGCGCGCGGAAGTCAGAGGCAACGCCCATCATGGCGGTGTGCAGCGTGACCATGAATTGCAGCGGTGCGAATAAGTCAACGAAACCTGATGCGGGAGAAGACTGTTCCACTGCTGCCCACTCCCGGAAGAACCGTTGCACGCGATTGCTGAGGTCGATCAGCCCCTGCAAATGCGGTACGACTTCGGGATCATCGGCGACACTGACGAAACGGCCATTGCTGTACAGCAACCCCAGGAAGCCCCAGTAGAACGCGATGTCCCAGATCACCTTGGCCGACATCACAGCGGGTGAACCCATCAGCGGGTACTGGTTGCAGTACACGGCAAGCCACATGTCGGTCAGCGAACGGAACAGCGAGTCGCTGATTCCGGAACGTGCGACCACGTCTTCGCCGTCGAGGTCCCGGGTGATCATGTCGGTGATCAGGCCATTGCCGATGGCGACCAGGTCCAGTCCCGACGAATACAGCGGGTCCAGGAACACTCCTGAATCGCCGGTGAGACACCAACGGTCACGTCCGTCGAAGATCTTGTTCGCGCCGTGGCTGTAGTGCTTCATCACCCTGAAGTCCTTGATCAGGTGCTCGTGCTCGGCCAGCACCGCGGCGCATTGCGGTTCGTGCTCGCTCAGCCACGCCCGAGCTTTCGCGAGCGTGTTGAAAGTGTGGAACGGGTGCGCCACCGGGTCGGCGACGATGCCCACGCTGGTCGCTCCGGAAGCGAGTCGGATGAGCCAGACCCAATACCCCTCACCCATCAAGTGATTGGTCGACAAGGCCCGGTCGCCCTCGACCAAGCGGGCGTGCCAGTTCTGGTCGTCGCTCCACTGGCCGATGTCGATCTCCATGCCGATGCGTAGCCATACCGCGTTGCAGTTGTGTTCGTTGGCCCGGCGCAGATCCAGTTGTCGCGGCAACGCCCGATTCCGGCCCGACGCATCGACCACCCAGCGAGCCGTCGTCTCAGTGGTCGCGTCGCCGTGCTGAAATGTCACGGTGTGGGAACCGGTGCCGTGGCCGAAATTCACGGATCGCACTCGGCCACAGACGATTTCGACGCCTTGGGTCAGGCACCGACGGTTCAGCTCGTTCTCCAACCTGCCGCGGTCGATTTGATAGGTCACCTGGGGTGTGAAGGTGGAGCTGCCGAGCTCGACCCGTTGGGCGATGTCGGTGTTCCCCGCGTTCGAGAAGAACATTCGCAAGCCCATCTTGCGGAGCTGGGAATCCCGCAGATGGTCGGCCAGGCCCAGCCGGTCCCTGAGGTAGTGGGCGGCGATCTCGACTGTGGACTCGCCGACCGTGTGGGTGATCTCCGGTACCGGATGCGGGTTCGGTTCGATGATGAGGATCCGCGTTTGTGGGCGGACGATCTTCATTTCCAGTGCCAGAGTGAGGGCTGCGACCCCGCCGCCGATGACGGCGACCTCGTAGTCAGGGGCAGCGGCGTCCGTATGGGAAAGGCGCGCTCTGATCCGGTGGGCCAGAGCTTCTCGTGCTTCGGGGCTGAGTTGCGAAAGCTCTGTTCGTACATCCATACGGCCCCCTCACACACGCGGGTTCAGTCAATTACTTAATATTTAAGAAGTTACACCAAGCCGCATTCATTCACCCGGTGAAGGCAAGCCGTCGTCGACAGGGGTTCTGCTGCCGCATCCGACAGATCGCTGGACATGGTCCCGAACTGTTGCTACCCGCATTTCGAACCAGGAGACGTGACCTGTGCCTGCAGCAACTGCCATACATTTCTTTCTGGAACTGGCGGTGATTCTGGGGACCTGTCGAATTGTCGGAATGCTGGCGCAGCGACTCGGTCAACCACAAGTCGTGGGCGAGATGCTTGCCGGCGTGCTGCTCGGCCCCTCACTGCTGGGACGCATTGCCCCCGGGGTGCAACACGACCTGTTTCCTCCGGGTCAGGCCAACGTCGTGCTCTACACGGCGGCGCAGATCGGGCTGGTGCTCTAGATGTTCCTGATCGGGCTGAACTTCGACGTCAACCTGATCAAACATCGCGCCGGCACCGCCGCGGCCGTCTCCGCGGCCGGCATCCTCACCCCGCTCGCGCTGGGGGCGCTGGTCGCTGGGCCGCTGCTGGCGAGCGGAACATTCTTCGAAAAAGGCGTCACCCCGGTGATGGCGATGATGTTTCTCGGCGCGTCGATCGCGACCACCGCGTTTCCCATGCTCGCCCGGATCATCTTCGAACAACGACTTTCCGGCACCCCGTTGGGCACCCTCGCACTGGCGTGCGGCGCCGCCGACGATGCGCTGTCCTGGTGCATCTTGGCGACGGTGCTGGCCATTCACCGGGGCAATCCCACGCTGGCTGTGGTGGCGATAGTCGGTGGCATTGTGTACACGTCGCTGGTGCTGACGGTCGGACGGCGCATGCTGTCCAGGCTGGGAACCATCTCTGAACGCCAGAACACCGTCAGCGCGCCCACGCTCAGCGCGGTATTGATTCTTCTGATGGCATGTGCGTGGTTCACCGACACCATTGGGATCTACGCCATTTTCGGCGCCTTCATTCTTGGTGTCGCCATGCCCTCCGGATTTTTCGCGCGACATCTCACGGCCAGCCTCGAACCGCTTGTAACCACCTTCCTGCTGCCTCTGTTCTTCGTGTATTCGGGGCTGAACACCCAGATCGGACTGGTCAACAGTCCAACGCTGTGGGCGGTGACCCTGGGAATCCTGGTGATCTCCATTGCGGGGAAAGGGATTGCCTGCACACTGGCTGCGCGCCTGAACAAGGTGCCGTTGCGCGAGTCCGTCGCGCTGGGTTCATTGATGAATGCCCGCGGGCTGATCGAGCTCATCCTGCTCAATATCGGGCTGGAAGCAGGCATTATCACGCCCACGCTGTTCACCATGTTGGTGCTGGTGGCGATCATCACCACGCTGATGGCCACGCCGATATTCGAGTTGGTCTATGGGCGATACCGGGTGAGCGAGCTTACCCGCCGAGAGACAATCGAACTCATGCCTGCCGAATCCTCCACCCCACCACCTTCTGCGCCAAATCGGCCACGGCCGCGGGTCACGCCGGAGGACTTCGAGCGGTTCAGTGATGAGGAGCAGATGCGGGAGGCATCCGACGAAGGCAGGCTGTGGGACGAGCGGCCGCCGCATCACTGACCGGGCCGTACAGTCAAACCTCGCATCAACCGGGTTCCGCCGCTGCCGCGTTCAGCATCCGCGCCGAACTGGCACCGGTAAACATGAGCAGAGAAATCATTTCTTTCCTGCGGCAGCACCAGAAGATCACCTTGCCAAGCAATTTTGCCCGACGGCCGATGTGCTGACCCGTGTCCCGAAGAAAGGCGCCTGCGTAATCGGCTACGTGATGTGGGAAAACTGCTACGCGGCCAACCGATCACGGCATACCCAACGGGTGTCCTGATCGGCGCGGCACCGGCACTAAGGTGGGTCGCATGGGGCGTCCGTACCTTCGCCTGGTTCCGCAGCAGTCGTCACGCCCTGATCTGCGTCGCGCTCGGCGACGAGATGACGTGGTCTACCGGATCCGGGTGCACCTCGACGACAGCGATCCAACGATCTGGCGGCGCCTAGATCTGCGCTCGAATCTGACGCTGGACCTGGTGCACCAAGTCCTTCAGGTGGCGTTCGACTGGACCGACTCGCACCTGCACCGCTTCTCACTCGGCGGTGGCGCCTTCGACCATCACAGCCAGCTGTTCCTGTGCCCGTACGACGTGGACAACAAGGAGTGGCCCGACGAAGACGATGACGGTCTGCCCGCCGCCGACACTCGGCTCGACGAAACCCTCAGCGAGCCCGGTGATGTCCTGCACTACCTCTACGATTACGGCGACAACTGGGAGCTGACGCTGCGCCTGGAAGAGGTCTGCGCTGCCGAAACCGGCTGTCCCGCAGCGGTTGTCGTAGACGGTGAGCGCGCGGCACCGCCAGAGGACTGCGGGCATCTGGTCGACTCCGACAGCCTTTCCCAGGTGCTGGCCGACCCTGCGTTCTTTGATCTGGGAAGGGTCAACGGGGGCTTCGACAGCGCGTACTTTGTGCTGCGTGAAGCCGGCATCGATGAGCGTCTGGTCGAGCTGGTTCACCGGCTCACCTACACCCCTTACGGTGACGACCTGACGGTGGCGGCGCTCACGCTGATCGGCCCGCAGTCGCTGGATGCGGTTGATTTGCCCGATAATTTGCGGCCGTACAACTGGTTCCTGGACCGCGCGAAGGACGGCGGCATTGCGCTGACGAGCGCTGGGTATCTCAAGCCGGTTGATGTCGGGGAATCCTCCAAAGTCGTTCCCGCAATGCATGATTGGATCGGCAAACGCTATCGCGAGATCGACTGCGACCCGCTGCTGCGATTCCGCCAGGGCGTGCAGTCTTTGGGGTTGTTGCGCAAGCACAAGGGAACGTTGCTATTGACCAAGGCTGGGACAGCGGCCCAGCGTGACCCCGACAGACTGTGGGACCATTTGGCCGGTCGGCTGATCCCCAAGTCCGACATGACGTTTGAAACGCAAGCCACCCTGCTCATGCTGGCCTTTGCGGCGGCTTCGACCGACTCCGCATTGCCGTTCGAGAAGGTGGCGGCGTTGCTGACCGAACTCGATTGGCGCCACGCCGACGGTCGGCCTGTTTCTGCAGCCGCCCTGCGCCAACTCCCCGTCTTTGATGTCCTGATCAACGTGACCGATCAGCCCGTCACCTGGATGCGTGGGGACATCGTGAGTCCCGCGGCAGCGGCGCTGGCGCGTCGGGCGCTCGGCGGGAGTTGACCGTATCCACCGAAGCACGTCTGCGAGCCTGATGCGCACCACTTCGGCGTCATCGTGTTGACCCTGCCCGGTGTCAGGGTTGGAGTGAGGTTCTGCGGGGTATTAGACGCCAAGAGTAACTGGGGAACGGGTGCCGAAACCGTCCTGACGTGCGCTGGCAACAGTGCACGGATCTACGGGTCACCCCGCCGATGCCTCAAAAGGTGTCGTTGATCTGCGCATAGATGGGGCTCCCCGGCAGGATTGTTGCCACCGCCACGCAAAAACACACGGGTCAGGACCAGCGACGGCCCGTACCGACGCTCAAAGTCGGGGCATGACCGAGGCATGCCACTGAACCGGCTGATCAAAATGCTCTGATCTGCGTCGGGCTGACAGGATTTGAACCTGCGACCACTTGACCCCCAGTCAAGTGCGCTACCAAACTGCGCCACAGCCCGCCACTGCCGGCGTCAACCGGCAGCAGGTCGAAATCCTACCGCAGCATCAACGCGAGACCGCCAGGCCCTGCGACGGTCACAAACTGCTGAGGTCTGAGAGGATCGACTGCGCCGCCGAGACCAGCACCAGCGTTTCAAAACCCGCGGCGATCGAGAACAAGCCGACATCAGCGGCAATCGGATTGCCGATTGCGTTGATCAGCCCAACCGGGTCGCCGGCGAGGGCTTGTCCCAACCCGTCGGCGAACAGCGAGACATCGTAGGCGGGCAGGGAGAGCAGCGCCGTCGTCGCGAAGTCGGCAGTGGGCAGCACGACCGAATAGCCGCCGGCGACCGCGCTGGCGACGGTGTTGACGGCGCCGGTCGGTGAGGCGAGGATGCGCTCGATCACCCCGAGTGACGGCTGCGGAAGCGAATCCAGCAGGCTCGACAGTGACGCGTTGGACACCACCGCCTGGACTTCCCGGGCGAAATCGCCAACGCCCTGCTGCGCACCGCCCACCAGCGCGCCGGTGACCTCCCCCGGGGCGAGCGGCGGGAGCCGCCCGAACGGAGGCACATTGGGCGGTCCGGTCGACCACCCCTGGTGCGGGCTGCCGTAGCCCAGGTTGACCAACACCCGCACGTCCGGCTCGATCAAGCTCGCCAATGGCCGAACCGGCCTCGCTGAGCGCCGAAACGAACCCAACCAGATCCGGTGGCGGCGGAGCCAACGTCGGCGGTTTCCCAGCTTTCAGCGGCGCCGCGCACCCCGCTTCTCCCGCACCCGCACATTGATCCGGATCGGACTCCCCTCGAACCCGAACGTCTCACGCAGCCGCCGCTCCAGGAATCGCCGGTAGCCCGCCTCCAGGAAGCCCGAGGTGAACAGCACGAACGTCGGTGGTCGAGCGGCGGCCTGAGTGGCGAACAGGATGCGCGGCTGCTTGCCGCCGCGCACCGGCGGCGGGGTGGCCGCGACGATCTCCTTGATCCAACTGTTCAGCGGACCGGTGGCAATCCTGGTGTCCCAGGACGCCAAAGCGTTCTCCATCGCCGGCACCAGTTTCTGCACCGCCCGGCCCGTTTTGGCGGAGATGTTGACCCGCTGCGCCCAACGCACTTGCACCAGCTCGCGGTCGATCTCCCGGTCCAGCAGATCCCGGCGGTCCTCGTCGACCAGGTCCCATTTGTTGTAGGCCAGCACCAGCGCCCGCCCGGCCTCGATCACCATCGACAGCACCCGCAGGTCTTGCTCGGTCAGCGGCTGGGAGGCGTCGATCAGCACGATCACCACCTCGGCGGCATCGATGGCCCCGTGGGTGCGCACCGAGGCATAGAACTCGTGGCCGCTGGCCTGCCCGACCTTGCGCCGCAGCCCGGCCGTGTCCACGAAGCGAAACACCTTGCCGTCCAGCTCGATCAGCGAGTCCACCGGGTCGACGGTGGTGCCGGCGGCGTCGTGCACCACCGAACGCTGATCGCCGGCCAGCTTGTTCAACAGCGAGCTCTTGCCGACGTTGGGCTTGCCGACCAGGGCGACCCGTCGCGGTCCGCCGCTCTGCGACCCCGCCTCGGCCACCTCGGGCAGCGCCGCCAGCACCGCGTCCAGCAGGTCGGCGACCCCGCGACCGTGCATGGCACTGATCGCGTGGGGCTCGCCGAGTCCCAACGACCACAGCGCGGCGGCGTCGGATTCGCTTCTGTCGCTGTCAACCTTGTTGGCGGCCAGGAAAATCGGCTTTCCGGCACGCTGCAGGATGCGCGCGGCGGCCTCGTCCGCGGCGGTAGCGCCCACGGTGGCGTCGACGACGAGGATCACTGCGTCGGCAGTGCGCATGGCGACCGAGGCCTGCTCAGCGACCAACTGCTGCAGGCCTTTGGCGTCGGGCTCCCATCCCCCGGTGTCCTGGACGACGAACCGGCGACCGGTCCACAACGCGTCGTAGGACACCCGGTCCCGAGTCACCCCGGGCACGTCCTGCACCACCGCCTCACGTCGCCCGATGATGCGGTTGACCAACGTCGACTTGCCGACGTTAGGTCGCCCGACGATCGCAACGACGGGTGCAGGTCCCGATTCGGCGAACTCGTCCAGCTCGGAATCGCTTAATTCCCAGTCGCTTTCGTCAGACCAGATGCCGTCCTCGGTCATCGCGTGGCCTCGCTTCGCTGAGTCACCAGATCCTGCAGGTGCGCGATCACCTGATCCTCGGTCATGTCGCTGGTGTCGACGATGATCGCATCCGAGGCCGCACGCAGCGGGGACACCGTTCGGGTGGAATCGAGGTGGTCGCGGCGGCGCACATCGGCCAGCACCGCCTCGTAGTCGTCGGGCAGGCCCGCCTTGACGTTCTGCGCATTGCGTCGCTCCGCGCGGGTTTCCGCCGAGGCGGTCAGGAAGATCTTGACCGACGCGTCGGGGAACACCACGGTGCCGATGTCGCGCCCCTCGACCACGATGGTGTCCGGTGCTTGCGCCAGCTGGCGCTGCAGATCGACCAGTCGGGTACGCACAGCGGGCACCGCCGACACCGCCGACACCGCGCGGGTGACGTCGTCACCGCGGATCTGCGACGACACATCCTCTCCGGCGAGTCGAAAGCTGCTGGCACCCGGGTCATATCCCACCGACAACTGCACCTTTGAGGCGCATTCGCCGACTGCCTGAGTATCAGCGGGATCGATGCCCTGGCGCAGCACGGCCAGCGTCACGATCCGGTACATCGCCCCGGTGTCGAGGAAGCGGGCATCCAACCCACGCGCCAATCCCCTTGCGACGGAGGACTTTCCGGTACCGGCAGGACCGTCGATGGCGACAACCGTCACAATCCCACCGCCTTATACAGTTGCCCGATCTCGTCCTGCCGTAACGCCCGCACCGAACCGGGACGCTGCTTGCCCAACGTCACCGCGCCGATGTCGGTGCGCACCAACGCTTCCACCGGATAACCCACTGCGGCCAGCATGCGTCGCACGATGCGGTTGCGTCCTTCGTGCAGCGTCACCCGCACCAGCGACTTGCCGGGTATCGCGTCGACCACCGCGAAATCGTCGACCCGGACCGGACCATCGTCCAAGTCGATTCCGGCGCGCAGCTGCTTGCCCAGTCCCCGCGGCACCGAACCCGTCACGGTGGCAAGGTAAGTCTTCGGGACCTCGTGCGAGGGGTGCATCAACCGGTGCGCCAGTTCGCCGTCATTGGTCAACAGAATCAGGCCTTCGGTGTCGGCGTCCAGCCGACCCACATGGAAAAGATTCTTGTTGCCGCGGACCTTTCGCTCGATCAGGTCGCCGATGCAGGCCCGGCCGCGGTCGTCGGACATGGTGGAGTGCATGCCGCGGGGCTTGTTCAAGGCCAGATAGACCAGTGAGTCGTCGAGCACGACCCTGGCTCCGTCGACGCGGATCACCGATGCGTCCGGATCGACCCGGGTGCCCAGCTCGGTCACCACCTGACCATCCACCTCGACGCGACCCTCCATGATCAGCTTCTCGGCTGCGCGCCGCGACGCAATTCCCGCCTGCGACAACACCTTTTGCAGGCGGGTGCCCTGCGGCTCCTCGAATTCGACCATCAGTCGTGATCCACGTCGAAGCTCAATGCCTGATCGGCCGACGGGCCGCCGCCGAGTTTGATGAACCGGGGTTCGCTGTCCAGCGAGTCGCTGATGTCGTCGATGGTGTCGACGTCGGGAAGCAGCGGCGCGATATCCGGCAATTCCGTCAATGAGGTCAATCCCAAACGCTCCAAGAACAATTCGGTGGTGGCGAAGGTCATCGCACCGGTGTCTTCGTCGCTGCCGACCTCGGTGATCAGCCCGCGCGCCAACAACGTACGCATCACCGCATCGACGTTCACCCCGCGCACCGCGCTGACGCGCGCGCGCGTCACCGGCTGGCGGTAGGCCACCACTGCCAGCGTCTCCAGGGCGGCGCGGGTCAGCTTGGTCCGCGCACCGTCGAGCAAAAGCTTCTCGACGTAGGGCGCGAACCGGGCGCGGGTGTACAGCCGCCAGCCCTCGCTGTTGTGCCGCAGATCGATGCCGCTGTCACGCGTGGTGAGTTCGTCGGCCAGCTGTTCCAATCTGGCGGTGATCCGGTAGACCGGTTGCTCGGTCGCCGACGCCAGGGCCTCCGCGGTCACCGGCGTGTCTACCACCAACAGCAGCGACTCCAGCACTCGGCCGAGTTCATCCGGATCAAGTTCCAGCGGCTCAGCGATGTCCGGGATGCCAGCGTCCAGATCGGGCGTCTGGTCAGTCATGGTCTCGCGTTTCTAATAAAACTTCGCTGCTGGGCCGCTCCCCGGTCCACGACACGTGAAGCACGCCGAGGGGCTCGGACTGGTCGAATGCTACCGCCCGAGAGCGATACAGTTCGAGCAGCGCCAGGAAGCGCCCGACGATCTCGACCGGCACCGTGCAGTCGGCGACCAACTCGGAGAACGACGCCCACTGCCCATTACCCCGGCTCTCCAACATCGCCAGAATGTGCCGGGCCTGTTCGGGCACCGACACCGTTTGCACGTGCAGATGCCCGACGCCCACCGTCGGAACCGGGCGCGGCGTGAACGCGATGGCCGCGATCTCGGCGAACTTCGCGGCGTCGACGCCGAGCATCACCTCTGGTAGCAGGCTCGCGAAGCGATCCTCCAGCGACACCGCTCGGGGGTAGCTGCGCAGCGCGGTCGCCTCCAATTCGGCGAACATCTCCGCGACGTGCTTGAACGCGCGGTACTGCAGCAGCCGCGCGAACAGCAGGTCGCGCACCTCCAGCAGAGCAAGGTCTTCTTCGTCGTCGACCTGACCTGTGGGCAGCAGTCGGGCTGCCTTGAGATCCAGCAGTGTGGCCGCGACCACCAGGAAGGCGGTGGTCTCCTCGAGGTCGAGCTGGGCGCCGATGGCCTTCGTGTAGCCGATGAAGTCGTCGGTGACCTGGTGCAACGCCACCTCGGTGACATCGAGCCGGTGCGCGAAGATGAGCTGCAACAGCAGGTCGAACGGCCCTTCGAAGTTGTTCAGCCGGACTCGAAAGCCATCCGAGTAGCCGCTCTCGGGTGCGGCGTTCACACGCCGAATCGGTCGATGAACTCGCGCGCCAAGGCCCGATATGCGACGGCGCCGCCGGACCGGGGGGCCCAGGTCGTGATGGGTTCGCCGGCGACACTGGTCTCCGGGAAGCGCACGGTGCGGGTGATCACGGTGTCGAACACTAAATCACCGAACCGCTCGACGACACGGGCCATCACTTCGCGGGAGTTGACGGTCCGCGGGTCATAGCGGGTGATCAGGATGCCGCTGATGTCCAATTTGGGGTTCAGCCGGTCACGCACCTTGTCCACGGTGTCGGTGAGCAACGCCAGCCCGCGCAGCGAGAAGAACTCACACTCGGTCGGGATCACCACGCCTTCCGAGCAGGCCAATCCGTTGACAGTGAGCAGCCCCAGCGAGGGCTGGCAGTCGATGAGGACGTAGTCGTAGCGGTCCAGCACCGGGTACAGTGCCCGGTTCAGCGTTTGCTCCCGGCCCACTTCGTTGACCAGCTGGATTTCGGCGGCGGACAGATCGATGTTGCTGGGCACCAGGTCCAGGTTCTTGACCCGGGTGTTGATCAGCACGTTGTCGATCGACGTCCGCGGCTCGACCAGCAGGTTGTAGACCGTCTTGTCCAACTCCCAGTGCGGCACACCGAGACCCGCCGACAGTGCGCCCTGCGGGTCCATATCCACCAGCAACACCCGTCGGCCGTATTCGGCCAGGGCGGCACCCAGATTGATGGTCGAGGTGGTCTTGCCGACGCCGCCCTTTTGGTTGCACATCGCGACGACTTTGGCCGGGCCGTGGGCGGTGAGCGGTTGGGGGTCCGGGATCGCCCGCGGCGGCCGGCCAGTAAGGCCGATCTCCGGGCCGCTGTCGGGTCGGTCGGTCATACCCGGTCGTGACTGGTGGTGACGGGCGCCTGGTTGGACATCGCTGGAAAGTCTAACGGCTGCCCCCGCCGGTACCGGCCGACCCGCAGGTGACGCGACCAGCAATTATCGTCGTATTGGTGATGGAGTCACGACAGTCACATCCGTCACATTTGTACCGCGGCAGCGACGCCGATCGTGCTGCACGGTGTGGGCCTATGGTGGGTCACTATGGACCTGAAGCGACGTATACCTCTGCTCCGGTGGTCGGTCTGGCGGATGGCCACCGGTGCGCGCAACATCACCAAAACCGGCCAGATCGGCGACGGGCGCGAGGCTGCGGCCGTGGACTATGTGCTGAACAACGCCCGCGCCGGGGATCTTGACGGTGTGCTGGCCGCTATCGATAAGTTCGCCTACGAGAAGTCCATCTTGATCAACGTCGGCGACGAGAAGGGCCAGCTGCTCGACGCGGCGGTCAAGCGCACCAATCCGGCGCTGGCCCTGGAACTGGGCACCTACCTGGGTTACGGCGCGCTGCGAATTGCGCGGGCCGCCCCCAACGCCGCGGTGTACTCCGTCGAGCTCGCCGAAGCCAACGCCGCCAACGCCCGCCGGATCTGGAGTCATGCCGGCGTGGCCGATCGGGTGACGTGTGTGGTCGGGACCATCGGCGATGGCGGACGCACCTTGGACGTGTTGGCCAGTGAGCATCAATTCGCCTCTGGGGCAATCGATTTCCTCTTTCTCGATCACGACAAAGATGCGTACCTCGATGACCTGCAGAGCATTGTGGACCGCGGCTGGCTGCATCCCGGCTCGATCGCCGTCGCCGACAATGTCCGGGTACCGGGTGCGCCGCAGTATCGCGCCTACATGCACGAACAAGAGGGCAAGTCGTGGCGAACGGTCGAGCACAAGACCCATCTGGAATACCAGTCCATGGTGTCCGACCTGGTGCTCGAGTCCGAGTTCCTGGGGTAGGTTCCCTCGCGAGCAGACGCAAAAGCCCCTTATTTGCGCTGTCAGAGGGGGCTTTTGCGTCTGCTCGCGAGAGTAAGGGAGCTACTGGGCGCGGGGGTGCGCGCCGGCCCATACCTCGCGCAGCGCATGCACCGTGACCAGCGTGTAGATCTGCGTCGTGGTCACCGACGCGTGGCCCAGCAACTCCTGCACCACGCGGACATCCGCACCGCCCTCGAGCAGGTGGGTGGCGAACGAGTGCCGCAGCATGTGCGGCGACACCCCTGAGGTGATGCCGGCACGCTCGGCGGAATCCTGCAGGACCTGCCACGCGCTCTGCCGGGACAACCGCCCGCCCCGGGCGTTGAGAAAGATCGCCGGGGTGCCGCGGCCGCGTCGGGCCAGGTCGGGACGTCCCCGCACCAGGTAGGCGTCCAACGCCTGCACGGCCGGACGTCCGATCGGCACCAGCCGCTGCTTACCGCCCTTGCCCCGCAGCAACACCGACCGGGCGTGCGTGTCGACGTCGTCGACGTCCAGGCCGACTGCCTCGGAGATCCGTGATCCGGTGGAGTACAACAATTCCAGCAGCGCGCGGTTACGCAACGTCAACGGCCCGTCCGCGGCGTCCTCGCCGCCGGCGGCTTCCAGCAGCGCCAGCACCTGGTCGATGGTCAGGCTCTTGGGCAACCGGCGGCCCGGCGTCGGCGGTCGCACCGCCCGCGCCACATCCAGTTCCGCCAAACCCTCCGCGGCGGCGAAGCGGTGCAGCCCGCGCACCGCGATCAACGCCCGCGCTGCCGACACCGCGGACAGCGCTACCGATCCGGACTCCGGGTCGCCGCGTCGCAGCGCCACCAGGAATTCGCTGACGTCGCTTTCACCGACCTTGGCCAGATCGTGAATTCCACGCTCTTCCAGATGCTTTGAGTAACGACGCAGGTCGCGTCGGTACGAGCTCAAGGTGTTCGCCGCAACGCCACGCTCGATCGTCAGATGGTCGAGATAACCCTGCATCTGATCATCGAGGGTCAGCGTCGTCACTGCCCTGCCTTGCGCTTGGCGAAAGCGCCGGGCTTGTCCAGCCACAGGCTGTCCAGCGGGCGCGGCTGGGCCAACCCCTCATGCACGGCGTGGGCCGCCAAAATCCCCGCGATGGCAATCGAATTGACGATCTCCCCGCTCAGCACCCGCTGCACCGCGTCGTCGACGGCATACCAGCGCATGGTCATGTCGGCTTCCTCGTCCTGCGCCTCGGGCCGCCCGATGTCGCGCAACCCGGTGGCCAGATAGACACGCACCGATTCGTCGCTGTAACCCGGAGCGGTGTTGACGTCGAGCAGCACCTGCCAGGTGTCGGCGTGCAGGCCGACCTCCTCTTCGAGTTCGCGCTCCGCCGTCCGGTGCGGTGCCTCGCCGGGCGCGTCGAGCAGCCCGGCCGGCAACTCCCATATCCGGCGACCATAGGTGTGGCGGTACTGATAGACCATCGCGATTTCGTTGTCGTCGTTCATCGCGACGATCGCGACGGCGCCGTAGTGCTCCAGCACTTCCCGTTTTGCGGTGTTGCCGCCGGGCATCCGGACTTCGTCGCGCCGCAACGCGAAAATTGCACCCTGATAAAGGGTTTCGGACGCTACGGTCTCGAAATCGTGCTCAGCCACGGGTGACGGGTTCGGGTAACGGTTGGCCGACACTGCCACGATGCTCGTTGCCGTTGGGCGCATGCTGATCGGGATATTCCGGGATTTCGACAGGCAGCAGTTCGCCGGCCTTGTAGTCGATGGCCGCTTTGACGAATGCGACGAACAACGGGTGCGGACGGGTGGGCCGGCTCTTCAGCTCCGGATGTGCCTGAGTGCCGACGACGAACGGATGCTGATCGGGGGGGTACTCGACGAATTCCACCAGGTGCCCGTCCGGTGAGGTCCCGCAGAATCGTAGGCCGCTCTCCGCGATCTTCTCCCGGTAGGCGTTGTTCACCTCGTAGCGATGCCGGTGCCGCTCGGACACCGAGGTAGCACCATACGCTTCGGCGACAATCGAATCTTCCTGCAGCACAGCGGGATAGGCACCTAGCCGCATGGTGCCGCCCAGATCTGCCTCGCCGGCCACGATGTGTTCCTGGTCGGCCATCGTGGAGATCACCGGATCCGGTGTGTCCGGCTCGAACTCGGCCGAGTTCGCCTCGGTGAGCCCCACCGAGCGGGCGGCTTCGATCACGATGCACTGCAGACCGAGGCACAACCCGAACACCGGCAACCCGCGGGCCCGCGCATGCCGGATGGCGCCGATCTTGCCTTCGATACCGCGGATGCCGAACCCGCCGGGGATCAGCACCCCGTGCACGTCGGCCAGCGCGTGCGCGGCGCCGCTGGGAGTCTCGCAGTCATCGGAAGCCACCCAATGGATTTCGACCTTCGCGCGATGCTTGAAGCCACCGGCGCGCAGCGCCTCGCTGACCGAGAGGTAGGCATCGGAGAGTTCGACGTATTTGCCCACCAGAGCAATTCGCACGGTGTCGTGGGGTTCGTGCACCCTGCGCAGCAGGTCGTCCCATTCGGTCCAGTCGACGTCGCGGAAGGGCAGGTTGAGCCGGCGGACCACGAAGGCATCGAGTTCCTCGCGGTGCAACACCTTGGGGATGTCGTAGATAGAGGGCGCGTCCGGGGTGGAGATGACGCCGTCGATGTCGACGTCACACATCAACGCGATCTTGTTCTTCAGCGCCTCGGGAACGACCCGATCGCAGCGCAGGATCAACGCGTCCGGACTGATACCGATGCTGCGCAGCGCGGCCACCGAGTGCTGGGTGGGTTTGGTCTTGAGTTCCCCGGACGGCGCCAGATAGGGCACCAGCGACACGTGCAGAAAGAACACGTCCTCGCGGCCTAGGTAGTGACGGACCTGGCGGGCGGCCTCCAGGAACGGTTGCGACTCGATGTCACCGACGGTGCCGCCGATCTCGGTGATGACGACGTCGGGACGGTTGCCTTCGGCGTCCGGTTCGGCCATGGCCAGGATGCGCCGTTTGATCTCGTCGGTGATGTGCGGGATGACCTGAACGGTGTCACCGAGGTATTCACCACGGCGCTCCTTGGCGATCACCGTCGAATACACCTGTCCGGTAGTGACATTCGCAGAACCTGACAGGTCGCGGTCGAGGAAGCGTTCGTAGTGTCCGACGTCGAGGTCGGTCTCGGCGCCGTCCTCGGTGACAAAGACCTCGCCGTGCTGAAACGGATTCATGGTGCCCGGATCGACATTGAGATACGGGTCGAGTTTCTGCATGGTCACGGCCAGTCCGCGGGCGGTGAGCAACTGTCCGAGGCTGCTGGCGGTCAAGCCTTTGCCCAGTGACGACGCGACCCCACCGCTGACGAAGAGGTGCTTGGTGGCAGTCTGCGGATGCTTGCGCAACTGGGCGACCTCCGTGAAGACGGGCAGGGCGATGCATGGAATTCAACGAACTGGGCCTGCCGACCCACGGAAACCCACCCTAACATCCACCGCGTCGCGCCGCGGGTAACACGCCCTTACTCGGGAACGGTCACCGACGTCGCGCCGTGTCCGGTGCCGAAGTGCGCCGGATGCGCGCCACCGAGCAACTCGTGCAGCGCCAGAATCGTGGTGATCCGCCCGGACTCGGCGTTGACGTCGTCAACAGTGCTCACCGCACCCGCCATGGCGGCATCGGCACGGGCCACGGCCACCGCCGCACTGCCGCCCGCCGAGCCGTCGCGCCCGGCCAGCACCGTGCCGGAGCCGTGTGGGGCCAGCGCGGCGGCGAACCGCGCCACCGTGACCCCTTGATTGCCGGCGTCGGCCGGTAGCCCTCCGCCGGTGACGACGATCGCCGCGTTCGCCACGCCGACGTGTTGGCTGGGCTGATAGGTGATGAAGCCGGTCTCGCGCAGGGCGGCCAGGACGGTGTCGCGCTGGGCCTCGTCGACGGGCGGCACATCTGGCTTGGACGTGGTCAGCAGTGCGATACCGAGCAGGTCGCCCGCCTGCGAGCCCTGGTCGACCAGTTTGGTGCTCAGTTGTGAGCCGGCCGGCAATGCCGTCGAGTTGACCACCGAGCGCAACTTCTCCCCCGAGTTGGCTTCGACGAACTCGTGGGTCAGCGACACGGTTCCGGTGATCGAGCCGCCGGCCTGCCCGACGATCTTCGACACCCGGGCGACGTCGTCATCCTTGGCGTCGGGGGTTCGGAAAACGACCACCGCCTTGCCGGTCAGCGCGTCGTGCACGATCCGGCCGAGCACTTGGGCATCGAAATTGTTTGCCGCACTCAGCTTTTCGTTGAGCGCGTTGCGCTGGTCGTTGAGTCCGCTCACCTGTGCGGCCAGATCGCGCTTCTCGTTACGCAGGCTGGACAGCACGGTGTCGGAGAAGAACCCCGAGCCCAGCACAACTCCGATGGCCAAGGCCAGGAAGACCGCGGCCAGCGAGATCGCATGTTGGCGTAACGAGATCATGACGAGTCCGATCTAGGAGATTAAGTGCTGGATCCAGAGCGTGAAGCGGTTCCAGTAGTCGGCAACCCAGTGCAGCACCACAGCGTCGGTGCGCGACACCCACAGCACCACGATGATCGCGATGAGCATCGTCAGCGCCAGGAGCGCGATGGCACCCCCGGAGATGTGGTTGCGGTACAGGGTGGCGACCGCCCTGGCGTCCACCAACTTCTCCCCCACCCGCAACCGGGTGAGGAACGTCGAGGGGTTGCTCTGCGAGCGGGTGCGGTCGAAGAACGTCTCGATGTTGGCGGTGTGGCCGGCGGTGACCAGCAGCGCAGCGCCGTGGTGATCGGCCAGCAGCAGCGCCAGATCGGTCGCCGACCCGGCGGCCGGGAACGTCATGGCCCCGACACCGAGATCCTGGATGCGCTCCAGACCCGGGGCGTGCCCGTCGGCGTCGGCGGGCAGCACCACCTGCGCGCCGCACTTGAGGACTTCGGTGCTGATCTGGTCGGGATCGCCCACGATGAGTTGCGGACGGTAGCCCGCTTTGCGCAGCACGTCGGCGCCCTGCCCGACGCCGACCAGCACCGGCTGGTACTCCTTGATGAACGGCTTGAGGGACTTCAGATCGTCTGCGGCGCTGGGCTCCTCGGAGACGATCACCACATGCCGGCGCCGCATGTCGACGTCGATGTCGGGGATGCCGATTCCGTCGATCAGCAGCGGACTCTCGCTGCGGATGAACTCGATGGTGTTGCCGGCGAACGCTTCCAGGTGCGCAGCCAGTCCGCTCTTGGCCTCACGCATGAGGTCGGCGATGTCGTGATCGGTGCGTTCGGTGCCCCGGATCAGTCGGCGGTCACCGGAGTACACCCCGCCCTCGTGCAGGCGGATCTTCGCGCCGTCCTTGACCTTCTTGAAGATTTCCGGCCCGGTCTCGTCGATCAGGGTGACCCCGTTGTTGACCAGCACCTCGGGCCCGAGGTTGGGGTAGCGACCCGACACCGAGGGCGAGGCGTTGACGACGGCGGCGATGTCAGCTTCGACCAGGGCATCGGCGGTGATGCGGTCCAGGTCCAGGATGTCGAGGACCACGATGTCGCCGGGGCACACCCGGCGCAGCAGTCGGTCTATATTGCGGTCCACGCGAGCGGTGCCGGTCAGACCCGGTCGGTCAGTGTTGCGAGATAGAAGTGCTGACATCTTCATGGGGGCTGATTCTGTCCGCGCGGACCGCTCGCTGCGGGGAGGCGCGCCGTAACATCTGCCTCATTAGTTTAAAAGCGTCACATCTGTAACACCTTGATGGCGGTGCGGCATCAAGGTGTTGGAGCGCGGGACCAGAGTCCCCATATGTACGGTCCGCATCGGCGTGTCGGCGCACCTATGAGGTCGCTCGCGCACCCCGCGGGCGCCGGGGTCACTGCTCGCTCTGCGCGGTGTCGAGCAGTTCGCGGGCGTGCGCCCGCGCGCTGTCGGACTCGCCCAGACCGGCCAGCATGCGCGCCAGTTCGGCCACCCGGTCGTCGCTGTCCAATCGGCGCACGCCACTGGCCCCCTTGGGTCCGTGGCTGTGTACCACCAGATGCACGTCGGCGTAGGCGGCGACCTGCGGTAGATGCGTGACGACAATGACCTGGTGGGTACGTGCCAGCTTGGCCAACCGCCGGCCGATCTGCACCGCCGCCCAACCACCCACACCCGCGTCCACCTCGTCGAAGACCATGGTGGTCCCGGTCGCCGACGCTGCCAGCACCACCTCCAGGGCGAGCATGACGCGGGAAAGCTCCCCGCCGGAGGCGCTCTTGGCCAGCGGCAGCAGCGACATGCCGCGGTGCGCGGCGAAGCCGAACTCGACGACGTCGATGCCGTCGACACCGGCCCTGACCGTCTCGCCGGAGGGCAGCAACAGCGCGGCCGCGTCGGTCGACTCGGCGAGGTCCGATGCGACGCCGATGCTGAACTCGGCGTCGGCCATCGCCAGCGCGGACAGCTCGGCGGTGACCTCCTTGGCCAGTTTCTTGGCTGCCCGGCGCCGGATCTTGCTGAGATCGATTGCTACGTCAGCTAATTGGTGTCCGAGATCGTCGACGCGGCGCTGCAGCGCGGCCAGCCCTTCTTCGGACACGTCCAGGTGCGCAAGCCGCGCGCGGGAGTCCTGCGCCCACTGCAGCACGCCGTCGATGTCGGCGGCGTACTTGCGGGTCAGCGTGCGCAACTGAGCCTGCCGGGCCAGCTTGGCATCCAACGCGCTGGCGTCGACCGGCAGCCCGTCCAGGTAGTCGCCGAGTTCGCCGACCGCGTCGACGACCACCGTCAGCGCATCAGAGATCTGGTCGGCCAGCGCCCGCAGCCGGGTGTCTCCGGTCGATTCCAGCGCCGCCCGGGCCCGTGCCAGCACGTCAGCGGCGCCCACGGCCTCCTCCGACGAACTCGACAGCGACTCGCGCGCTGAGGCCGCGGCCTCGCGCAGCGTGTCCAGTTCAGAGAGCCGCAGAATATCGGCGACCAGCGCCTCGTCCTCACCGGGTTGGGGGGCGACCGCGTCGATCTCCTGCAGCGCGAACTTCAACCGGTCGGCCTCCTGGACGAGTTCGCGGGTCCGGTCGCGGCGATCGGCGAGATCGCGTCGCGCCGTCAGCCAGGCATCGCGCAGCTTGCGGTAACGCTCAGCCGCGGCCCCCACCGCCGCGAAGCGGTCCAACGCTCCGCGCTGCTCGTCCGGACGCATCAACCGCAACTGGTCGTTCTGGCCGTGCAACGCGAGCAAGTGCGTGGTGAATTCACTCAGCGACTTCGCGGGCACACTGCGACCGCCGAGGTAGGCGCGCGACGGCCCGTCCCGATTGACGGTGCGCAGCGCGATCACGCTGGCGTCTTCATCGCGCTCGGCACCGCAGGCGTCCAGGATGCCGTCGAGGTCCGCGGTCACCGCATCGTCGACATCGGTTGTGGTGAAACGACCTTCGACCACGGCACGGTCGGAGCCCGACCGCACCCGGGTCGGGTCGGCGCGCGCGCCGCCGAGCAGATGCAGACCGGTGACCACCATCGTCTTGCCGGTTCCGGTTTCACCGGTCAGCACCGTCAGGCCACGGCCGAATTCGGCGGTCGCGACGCTGATGGCGCCCAGCGACTCGATGCGGATCTCGGTGAGCACCGGCTACTTCCCGCGCCAACCTGTGACGGGTAGCCGGAACTTGGTCACCAGCCGGTCGGTGAACGGTGCGCTGTCCAGTCGCGCCCACTTCACCGGTGTGACAGCGCGGGTCACCTCGAGCCGGCTGCCCGCCGGGACCAACATTTCCCGACGGCCGTCGCAGAACACCAGCGCGTCGTGTCCGTCGGCTTCGATCTCGACCGCGATCGCCGCGTCCGGGCTGGTGACCATCGGCCGGCCGAACAAGGCATGAGCATTGTTGGGCAGCACCAGGATTGCCTCGAGGTCGGGCCACAACACCGGGCCACCGGCGGAGAATGCGTAGGCGGTGGACCCGGTGGGAGTCGACACCAGCACCCCGTCGCAGCCGAACGTCGACACCGGCCGGCCGTCGACCTCGACCACCACACCGAGCACACCCAGGCGGGGACCCTTCTCCAAGCTGGCCTCGTTGAGCGCCCAACCCTGCCCGATCACCTCGCCACCTTGGCGCACAACGACATCCAGCGTCAGGCGGTCTTCCACCCGATAGCTCTTCGCACAGATGTGATCGAGCACGACATCGATATTCTCGGCCTCAGCCTCGGCCAGGAAACCGATCCGGCCCAGGTTCACCCCCAGCACCGGAATGCCGGCGTTGCGGGCCAATTCGGCCGCGCGCAGGAACGTGCCGTCGCCGCCGAGGACCAAGACCAGTTCGCAGCCTTCGGCGGCCCGTGGGTCCGCATCGACGACCTCGATGTCGACGCCCATGGCCCGCATATCGCCGGGAGCCATCCGCAACGATCCCCGGTCCACCGCCTCGGCCGACAACGCGCGCAGCTCAATGTTGTTCTCGTTGAGGACCTTTTCCACCCGCCGGGCGGTCTCGGTCGCTTCGTCCCGGCCCGTGTGGACGACCAGCAGTACGGTTCGTGGTGACGTCACTGCGGCCCCTCCGAGACTGCGCGCTGAACCGCGCCGGCTAACTCATCGCCGCTCAGCGCACCCTCGGTCTGGGCGCGCAACCACAGGAAGTACTCGACATTGCCCGACGGGCCCGGCAACGGACTGGCCGTCACTCCGACCGGGTGCCAGCCCAGCTCGCCGGCACGACGCGCGACCGCAAGCACCGACTCCGCGCGCAATCGGGGATCCTGTACCACCCCACCGGGCCCGACCTGGCCCTTGCCCACCTCGAATTGCGGTTTCACCATGGGAACGATATCCGCGCCGGGCGAAGCGCAATCAACCAGCGCAGGCAGCACCGTGGCCAACGAGATGAATGACAGGTCGGCCACCACCAGCTCGACCGGCCCGCCGACCGCTGCGGGCGCGAGGTCGCGGACGTTGGTGCGTTCGATCACCAGCACCCGCGGGTCGCTGCGCAGCGACCACGCCAGCTGGCCGTACCCGACGTCGGCAGCGACGACTTCGGTGGCGCCCCGGTCCAGCAGCACCTCGGTGAATCCCCCGGTCGATGCGCCCGCGTCCAGGCAACGGCGGCCCGCCACGGGGATGGCGAACGCGTCCAGCGCTCCGATCAGCTTGTGCGCGCCGCGCGACACCCAACTGCGTTCGCCGTCGTCGGCGACCGTCAAGGCGGCGGTGACAGCTACCGCGGTGGCCGGCTTGTGCGCCGGGAGTCCGTCGATGCGCACCCGGCCGGCACCGATCAACTCGGCGGCCTGCTGCCGGGATCGCGCCAGACCCCGCCGGACCAGCTCGGCGTCGACGCGAGCACGCCGTGCCATGCGCGCACTCAGCCCTTCTCCGCCGACTCCAGCGCCCGCATCAGCACGTCGTGCGCCTCGGATAGTCGTCTGGCGATGTCCTCGAGCTCTTCGAGCGACGGTCCGCCTGTCGCGTCGGCCGGGTCGGGCAGCTGGGCCATCAGCCCTTCGATTTCCGCGCGAATCTGTTCGGGATCGATAGTCATTGCGCTCCTACGCTACTCGTCGGACAGCAGCGACCAGCGCTCCAGCGCGTCGCGGGCCTGATCGTCACCGGCCTCGATGCGCGGTGTCTCGTCCATGTCCCAAACTGCACCGGCGACGGCACGCACGATGGCCAGATCGTCCTTCTGGCCGTTGCCGCTCGCGGTGACGGTGACCGTCCGGTCCCGGCTGTCGATTTGCCAGCCTGGCTGATCGCCGACTTTGAGCTCGTCGGGTTCGCGCAGCAGCGACCGCAGATCCGCGCCGATGTAGCTGGGCCGGCGGGCCGCGTCGGCGAAGACCGCGTCGCGTGCGGAGTTCACGCCGGTGAGCACCATGAGGCTGGGCAGTCCGGCGGCATTGGCGCCCTCGATGTCGGTGTCCAGCCGGTCACCGACCACCAGCGGCGCGCGAAAATCGCCCCGCCCCACCGCATCCTTCATCAGCTGCGGGCCCGGTTTGCCCGCTACCTGCGGTTCCTCGCCGGTGGCCGCACGCAGCGCGGCGACCAGAGACCCATTGCCCGGCAACAGGCCTCGCTCGGTGGGCAGGGTTGCGTCGACGTTGGCGGCGACCCACAGTGCGCCCGCCCGGATCGCCAGCGCGGCCTCGGCCAGCTCAGGCCAACCGAGGGTCTTCGAGAGACCCTGGACGACGGCGTCCGGGTCGTCATCGAAGGAGCGGACCGGCCGCAGGCCGGCCGCCGAGATCTCACCGGCCAGGGCGTCGGTGCCGACGACCAGGACTTTCGAGCCCGACGGAAGTTGCCCGGCCAGCAGGTGCGCCGCGCTCTGGGCACTGGTGACGACGTCGTCGGCCGCTGCGGTGAAACCCAGCTCACACAGGTGCGCGGCGACCTCGTCCGCAGCCCGGGAGGCGTTGTTGGTGACGAACAGTGTGCGGCTTGCTATCTCGCTCAGCGTCTGCACCGCACCCTCGGTGGGCTGATGGCCGCGGAAGACTGTCCCGTCCAGGTCGAGGAGCAGGCAATCATGTTCCTGCGCAAGCGTTTTGGTGTCAGCCAAGGCTGCTGACCCGGTCTTCGGCGTCGGTGACACCTTCGACATCGGCTGCCGCCGAGCGCAGGAACCATTGCAGCGCTTCGTCGTTACGCCCGAGCGCCAGCAGCGTCTCGGCGTAGGCGTAGAACAACCGTGCCGCGGTGGAGCCGGTCCGTGCCGGGTCCAACTGCGGGGTGGACAATACGGTCAACGCCTGCTCGAGCTGACCCAGGTCAGCGCGGGCGCCGGCGGCGACGATGCGCAACTCGTCGGCGTCGTCACCGGTGAGCTCCGCTGCCTCGGGCCCGCGCGTAAGGTCGATGGCCCGCTGCGGACGACCCAGGCCGCGTTCGCAATCAGCGATCAGTGCCAGCAACGCGGATTTACTGCCCATCCGGCGGGCCGCGCGGAATTCGGCGAGCGCCTGCGCCCAGTCGCCGCAGTGGTACGCGGCAATGCCGACCGCCTCGCGGACCGCGGCGATTCTGCTGGCGCGGGCCCGCGCCGCCCGAGCGTGACTCAGCGCGGATTCCGGGTCGTCGTCGAGCAGCCCGCCCGCGGCCACCAGATGGCGCGCAACGGCGTCGGCGGTGGCACGGTCCAGGGTGCTCAGCTCGCGCCGGACCTCGGGGGCCAGCTGTCGGGCGTCGACGTCCGCCGGTATCCGGGGCCCGTCGTGCGTGGCGCGATCGGCGTTGGGCCTGGGTTGGGCCGGGCGGGCTCGGCCGGGACCCGACCATGACGCGTCGCCCTCCCGGCGCGGATCACGCCCGCGGGCGCCGCCGGACGCAGGTCGCGGACGCCTCGCCCCGCTGCGCCCCTGCCTGTCGTCGACCACCCGCTAGAGGTTACGGGCACTCGGGACAACCACACAATTTGCCGACAGCAGGCACGGCCGGACAGCAGCGGCGGCTACGCCTGCAGCCGGGTGGGGAACAGCGGCGACAGCAACGACGGGCAGTACGTTGCGATCGCCACAACGGTGAATCCCGCCGCCCGCTCCCGCGACAGCCCGTTGATCTCCGCCATTTCGGCGGCGACGGCGTCGAACGTGCCCCCGGGCGCCAACACCTTCGGACACACCGTCCGGCCCAGCGCGATCGCGGTCGCCGGCTGCCCATAGGAGATGCCGGCGGCGGTCAACGCGTTCAGAAAGGAATTGCCCAGCATGTCCGCGTGAATTGGTGCTGCCACCCCGGCCGACACCCCGAAGGCACCGAGTGTCAGCGCCAGAACTCTGAGCGCGAGCACGGGTGCGGTCATCGTGACAACAGTGCGCAACGCGGGTCACGTCCGCAACACAGTGCGATAAAGATTTGCGCACTACCGCGTTTTGCAGGGGGACGCGGCTCGGGTAGTGGTCGTCCCCCGATCGGTGGACGGCCCGACTCGTGCCGTCAGCGGACCGAGTTTTCCGCTGCGCAGCAGCCGGTAAGGGGATACCGGGCCGGTGCCCGGCGCCGAAGAATGGGTTTCGACACGGAGACAAGACACCACGAATCCAGGTCAGCTCAACCGCCCAGCTCCCGAAAGAAGGAAACCATGTCCTACGAGAACCTGTTCTGCGAGTACGAGACCGCTTACACCGCTCCGGCTTTCCACGCCGGCGACGCCGAGTGATCTGACCTTCCCCGACACCATCTCGTCGACCGGAAAGGCAGATCTGCATGTCCATCCCGTTCTGACCCGCTTGCCCGAATCCGACGAAACAACTTCCCCGAAAGGTAGTACCCCATGTCCCACGAAATCCTGTTCTCCGAGACCGAGTCCGCCTACTCGATGCCGTTCTTCACGGTCGCTGACGCTGCCGAGTAGTCAGACCATCCAGCGGGATCTCATCGCAGCCCTCCCCCCCTCTCTCCGCGATGAGATCCCGCTGGAACATTTTTCGCCGACTCGCTGATTTCCCACCCGTCGATCACCGAACTAAGTAGCGTGAAGCCATGTCGGAACTGCCGGGCTTGAGCACTAGTGCAGGCACCGTGGTACGCACCGGCCCTGACTGGTCGCACTGGCCGTCCCGAGTTCTCGGTCACGCCGATCCGCTGACCATCGGCCACCATGCGGGCACCCACCGCATCATCTCTCCCGAGCAGACCTGGGCGGCGATTCAGCCGCTGCTCAGCGCAGCGGGAATCACTCGCGTCGCCGACCTCACCTGGCTCGACGACCTCGGCATCCCCACCGTGCAGGCAGTACGACCGGCCTCGCTGACCCTGTCGGTCAGTCAGGGCAAAGCCACCACTTACCGCGCCGCGCAGGTATCGGCCGCGATGGAGTCTCTGGAGAACTGGCACGTCGAGAACATCACCCCCGATCTGACCTCGACCTCCACCGACGAACTCGCTGAAACCCTCACCTACGATCCCGCCGAGCTGAACCGTCCGGCGGGCAGCTTCTATCACCGCGGCGCCAAGCTCGACTGGATGATCGCCACGACATTGTTGACCGGACGCAAGACCTGGGTGCCCTGGCTGGCCACCGTGGTGAACATCGCGGTCGGCGATTCCTGGGGTCCGCCGATATTCGGAATGGACACAACGGGTTTGGCATCGGGCAACAGCTACCACGAAGCCGCCCTGCACGGTCTCTACGAGATCATGGAGCGTCACGGCATGGCCGCCGCCCGACCCGGCTCGACGTTGTTCGGGGTCCCGCTGGACGACGTCGCCCGCTCGGAGTGCGCCGAGCTCATCGAGATGATTCATCGGGCGGGCAGCGAACTGCAGGTCGCCCGGATGGACACCTGGGACGGCTACTACCTGTTCGCCGCCGAGATCAGCTCGCCGATGATGGAGGTCCCGTTCAGCGGCAGCGGACTTCACCACAACCCCAATGTTGCGCTGTCGCGGGCGATTACCGAAGCCGCGCAGTCCCGGCTGACGGCCATCAGCGGAGCCCGCGAAGATCTGCCGTCGGCGATCTACCAACGATTCGCCCGGGTGCACACCTATGCCCCGGCCCGAAAGTCCATGCAGGACATGCCCGATGCCGAACCGACACCGTGGCATGTCACGTCCAGTGACTCGCTGCACGACCTGCTGGCGTCGGCGGCGACCGCGGTGGCGGCTCAGGCCGGCGCCGAACCGCTGGCCGTGGTGTGCGATTTCGCCGACGCGTGCGTGCCGGTCGTCAAAGTCATCGCCCCCGGCTTGTCGGCGACCATCCAGTCACCCCTGCGCACCCCGCTGGAGGAGCACTCATGACCCGGATCGTGGTGACGGCCGGCCCCACGATCAGCGCGGCGGACATTCATGCGATCATCTCCGATGCCGAAGTGGTAGCACCGATTTCATTCGGTGACGCCTTTCGCTACGGATTGCGGTCCGGTGACACCCTGCTCATCGTCGACGGGCTGTTCTTCCAGAGCGCTGCGGTGCGGCACAAGGAACTACTGACGCTGATCGACGACGGCGTGCGGGTGGTCGGCTCATCGAGCATGGGCGCGTTGCGGGCGGCCGAATTGCACCCGTTCGGCATGGAGGGCTACGGCTGGGTCTTCGAAGGTTACCGAGACGGAGTCATCGAGGCAGACGACGAAGTCGGCATGGTGCACGGCGACCCCGAAGACGGTTATCCGGTGTTTGTGGACGCGTTGGTGAACATTCGCCAAACCGTCGCCCACGCAGTGCGTTCCGGTGTGCTGTCCGCGGCGGCCGGTGCACGAATCGTCGAGACCGCGCGCCGCACCACCTTCACCCAGCGCACCTGGGATCGATTGCTGGAAGCGGTAGGGATACCGGAAAATCGTGAGCTGGCAAAGCAATTGAAGTCGATGCGGGTCGACGTCAAACATGCCGACGCGGTGCTGGCGTTGCAGGAGATCGTGCGCGGGCCACGGGATGTCGCGGTACGGCCCGGCCCGCCACCGACCATCTGGTCGCAACGGTGGCGGCAGCGCTGGGCCCCGCCGACCCCCGTCGCCCTGCCGGACGACTCCAGCGTCGACATTCTCGACCTCGACGTGCTGTCGCTACTCAGCCTGTGCGCCACCGACCGTTGGGCCTACCTGCCCGCCCTCGAGCAGGTCGCCGCCTGGCACTGGAACCTGACCCATCCCGGTGACCGGAGCAGCGTCCGAGAGCGCGCCGCCAAGGCCGTCGCCGCGGTAGGCATCGCCGACTACGAGCGCGCGCTGGAGACCGTTGCGCACCACTACGCGCTGGCGACGGGGATCGTCGACGAGTCCGGTTTCCCCGCGCAGGTCCGGGCGTACTGGTTGACCGACGAGGAGAACGCCACTCTGCACGACGATCCGATCTCGGTCGCGGCGCGACTGACCACCCGCACGCTGTTCTTCGCCCGCTCACTGCCCGCGATCCAGCATTTCCTCGACCTGCTGCGCACCGACCCGCGGTTGCCGCAGTGGCGGATGCTGGTGGCACAGGCCCTGGCCAGGCGAGACGAGTTGGCCAGGCAGAAGCCGCAATTGAACCTGCACCGCCCCGACCCCACCCAACTCAACAGGCTGTTCAGCAACCGCTGGGGCACGGCAGCCGACCGCGTCGAACTGGCCAGCCGCGGGCTGATGACCACCGATGCCTTCTACACCGCCGCAACCATGTTCGCGGTAGCCGCCGCCGACGACGAACTGCCGTCCTTTGAAGTCGGCCGGCTGGGTTGCCCCCAGCCCGCTTAACCCCGGTGCACCCCGGCGATGTTGCGCTTGCCGCGGCGCAGCACCAGCCACTGTCCGTGCAGGAAATCCGTTGAGTGTGGGGCCCATTCGTCGCTGTCGATGCGAATGTTGTTGACGGACACGCCCCCTTCGCCGATCGTGCGACGCGCCGCCTTACGGCTGTCGGACAGCCCGGTGGCCACCAACAAGTCGATGATCCCGTCCGCCTCACCGGGTTTCAATTCGGCGACCGTCGTCTCGCGCAGGGCCGCGGACAACGTCGCCTCGTCAAGACGGGCCAGCTCACCCTGCCCGAACAGCGCCCGGCTGGCGTGCTCGACGGCGGCGGTGGCCGCCTCACCATGCACCAGCGTGGTGAGCTCACCGGCCAGCTTGCGCTGCGCTGCGCGTTGCTGCGGGCGTTCGGCGGTGGCCTGCGCCAGCTCGGCCAATTCGTCGCTGCTCAGGAAGGTGAACCAGCGCAGGTAGCGGATCACGTCCGCGTCGGCGGTGTTGACGAAGTACTGGTACCACGCGTACGGGCTGGTGAGCTGCGGGTCCAGCCACAGACTGCCGCCACCGGTGGACTTGCCGAATTTGGTGCCGTCGGCTGCGGTCACCAGCGGCACGGTGAGCGCGTGCACGGCAGCACTGAGCTTCTGGCGCACCAATCGCACCCCGGCGATGATGTTGCCCCACTGATCCGATCCACCGAGCTGCAGTGTGCAGCCGTGCCGCCGGTGCAGTTCCACGTAGTCGTTGGCCTGCAGCAACATGTAGCTGAACTCGGTGTAGGAGATCCCCTCGCCCTCCAGGCGGCGCCGGACGGTGTCCCGGTCCAGCATCACGTTGACCGAGAAGTGCTTGCCGATGTCGCGCAAAAACTCGATCGCCGACATCGGCCGGGTCCAGTCGAGATTGTTCTCGACGATCGCTCCGGTCGGCGAATTGTCGAAGTCGACGAAGCGCTCCAGCTGGCCCCGGATTCGTTCGGTCCATTCGGCGACGGTGTCGACCTCGTGCATGCTGCGCTCGCCGACCTCGCGTGGGTCGCCGATCAGCCCGGTGGCGCCGCCGGCCAGCACGATCGGGCGGTGCCCAGCCCGCTGGAATCGACGCAGCGCCAGCAACGGCACCAGGTGTCCGGCGTGCAGGCTGGCCGCGGTGGGGTCGAATCCCGCATAGACGGTCAGGGGTCCGCGTTGCGCCTCGGCGGCCAGCGCGTCGAGGTCGGTGGACTGCGCGATCAGTTCGCGCCAGCTCAACTCGTCGAGGATCCCGGAAGGCTCGCTACCCATGGCACAGAGTCTTGCAGGACGGTTACCGCGGCCGGTACGTGGCCGCGATCCGCTCTACCTGATTCCAGCTGAGGGCGCTGCCCACCACCGGCCGTAGAGTGACTTGCTGCCACTGAAGGCAAAATCAGCCCACGTCCCGCGGAAGCGATATGCAGAGCCAGTTGTTCCCCTTGGTCATCGGTGCGGTCATGCTCGCGCTCGGGCTGACGCTGACGGTGGACGACTTCCGCCGGGCCGCCACGCTGCGCCGTCCGCTGCTGGTGGCGTTGCTCTGTCAGGCGGCGCTGCTGCCAGCGGTGTGCTTGGCGATTGCCGAAGCCTTGGACCTGTCCCCCAATCTGGCGGTCGGGCTGATGCTGATGGCGGCTACTCCCGGCGGCATGTTCGCCAACGTGCTCAGCCATCTGGCCAATGGTGACCTGGCGCTCAACCTCACCCTCACCGCGATCAACGCGGTGCTGTCGATCTTCGCCATCCCCGCGATCCTGGCGGTCTCGATGACGTGGTTCCTGGGCAACGGACGCTTCATCCCCCTGCAGTTCGACAAGTTTCTCACCGTGTTCGCCCTCGTCCTGATCCCTACCGCGGTCGGTGTCGCGATCCGGCACCGGTTCCCGGATCTGGCTCGACGGCTGGGGTTTCCGGTCAAGATCGCCGCGGCGGTGCTGCTGGTGATCGCCGTCGTCGCGGGGGTGGCCGGTGGCCAGGCGACGCTGTGGAACAACTTCGGGGTGCTCAGCGCCGCGGTGGTGTTGTTCTGCGCGATCAGCCTCACCATCGGCTACCTCGCGCCGCGCTTCCTCAAGCTGGCTCCGCGCCAGGCGATCGCGGTCAGTCTGGAGATCGGACTGCACAATGCCGTGGTGGCCATCGGGATCGCGTTGAGCCCGCAGCTGTTGAACAACGCCGAAATGGCCACTCCGGCTGCGATCTACGGCATCCTCGCGCCGTTCATCGCGCTGCCGTTCATCTTTGCGGTCCGGCGTCTGGACCCGGCGTACCGCTCGGCCCCCGACGCCGACGACACCCTGGCGCGGAAACCTCCGGCGTAGCCACCGCACTAGTCACTGGCGCCGGGTGCCGGCGCTCGGGGACTCCGGCGGTACGCGGACACCTCGGGCCGGCCGGGCAGCCACAATCGCCACGGCCGGTCGGCGGCGTGACTCACTCCGACCCGGGGTCCCGTCGTTGCGGTCAGCGGGCCGCACAGTTCGAGCCGCACCGGGCTGTCCGGGTCGAACACATCAATACCGTTGTCCGCCATGGTGATTCCCAGAGCTGAGCAGAGGTTACCCGGCCCGCGCGCCAGCGCGGCGGTGCGCACGAGTTCGCCGCGCCGCGACCGTGCCGTGTCGAAGCCGTCGGCCACGGCGCAGGCCCGCAGCAGCACCGCGGCGGCGGTCCCGTCGGGTCCGCAGGCCACGTTGGCACAGACGTGGATTCCGTGGCTGCGGTAGGTGTAGAGCCGCCCGGGTGGCCCGAACATGACGGCGTTGCGCGCGCTGCGTCCGCGGTAGGAATGCGCAGCGGCATCCGGCCACGGGCCGTCGGGAACCCCGCCGTAGGCCTCCACCTCGACGATCACTGCGCTGACACCACGGCCGGTCAGGGTGGCACCGAGCAGCCGGTGGGCGGCCGCGACCGGGTCTACCAGCAGTTGCTCAGCGCTCACCGAACCGATTCTGCCCGAGCGCCTCTTGACATCCACGCAGCACCGGCGAATTATTCATCTCATGATGACTTCATCGCATGATGAATTTTCTGGAAGCAGTTCGCCCCCCGCCGTCAGCATCAGACACCTGCGAGTGGTTCGGGGAAAACGCACCGCGCTGCACGACATCTCGGTGGATATCGCCGAAGGCACCATCACCGGATTGCTCGGCCCGTCCGGCTGCGGAAAGACGACCTTGATGCGCAGCATCGTCGGCACGCAGATCCTGCCCAGCCATTCCAAAGGGGCCGTCACCGTGCTGGGCCACCCCGCCGGATCGGCGGCGCTGCGTCGGCAGGTCGCCTACCTGCCGCAGAACCCGGCCATCTACGACGATCTGCGCATCATCGACAACGTCCGCTACATCGCCGCGCTGCACGGCTACCACGGCGAGGCCGCCACGCAAGCCATCGACCGGGTCGGTCTGGCCGATCATCGAACGGCGTACTGCGGCAACTTGTCCGGCGGTCAGCGCACCAGGGTGTCGCTGGCGTGCGCGTTGGTCTGCCACCCCGCCCTACTGGTCCTCGACGAACCCACGGTAGGCCTGGATCCGGTGCTGCGCGTCGATCTCTGGGAACAGTTCACCGAACTCGCCCGCGGCGGAACCACGCTGCTGGTCTCCAGCCACGTGATGGACGAAGCCGACCATTGCGACGACCTACTGCTCATGCGGGAAGGGCGTCTGGTCGCCCACACCACCCCGGCCCAGCTACGAGAGGACACCTCATGCACGTCCCTGGAGCAAGCGTTTCTGTCCATCATTCGGCGCAGCACCGAGCAGGAATCCAAGGCCGGATAGGACTTCAGGCGTACCCGGCGAGCACCGGACGGATCCTGCGTCAGTTGGTCGCCGACCGCCGCAGCGTGGCGATGATTCTGGTGGTGCCCAGCGCGATCATCACGCTGATGTACTTCATGTTTCAGAACGCCCCGCACCGGCCCGGCGCACCGACACCGTTCGACAACGCGTGCCTGATCCTGCTGGGCCTGTTCCCGCTGTTGCTGATGTTCCTGATCACCTCGATCACCATGCAACGCGAGCGGGCGTCGGGAACTTTGGAGCGCATCCTGACCACGCCATTGCGCCGACTGGACCTGCTGGCGGCCTACGGGACCGCGTTCTCGGTCGCCGCGGCGGCTCAGGCGAGCCTGGCGTGCGTGGTGTCGTTTTGGTTGCTGGGCCTCGACACGGCGGGAAACCCGTTGTGGGTGTTCGTGATTGCCATCATCAATGCGGTGCTGGGTGTCGGGCTGGGCCTGTTGTGCAGTGCATTTGCGCGCAGCGAGTTTCAGGCTGTGCAGTTCATGCCGGTGGTGATCGTCCCGCAGTTTCTGCTGGCTGGTGTGATCGTGCCGCGGGCCGCGATGCCAGACTGGCTCGAGTGGATCAGCAATGTGATGCCGGCCAGCTATGCGCTGGAGGCCCTGCAACAGGTGGGCGCCCACCCGGACCTGACGTTTCTCGCCGTACGCGACATCGTCGTGGTGATGGCGTTCGCGGTCGCGGCGCTGGGCCTGGCCGCTGCCACACTGCGCAGGCGGACGCCCTAGCGTGACGACCACCGGCCGTAACCGGCCCGGCCGGCCCGCCGGGAATTCCGACACCCGCGAGCGAATTCTGGCCAGCGCGCGAGAATTGTTCGCGCGGAACGGAATCGACCGCACCTCGATACGGGCAATCGCCGCCAGGGCCGGCGTCGATTCCGCGTTGGTGCATCACTATTACGGCACCAAACAGCAGTTGTTCACCGCCGCCGTCGAGTTACCGATCGACCCCATGGTGGTGATCGAACAGATGCGACGCGTTCCGGTCGAGGAACTCGGGGTCCGACTGCCGTCGATATTGCTGCCGCTGTGGGATTCGGAACTGGGCACCAGCCTGATTGCGACCCTGCGATCGTTGATCTCCGGAGACGAGGTGGGTTTGGCACGCACTTTCCTGCAGGAGATCATCGGTGGGGAACTCGGCGCGCGCGTGGACAATCCACCGGGAACGGGCAAGATCCGCACGCAATTCGTCGCGTCGCAGCTGATGGGCGTGGTGATGGCTCGCCACATCGTCAAGGTGGAGCCTTTCGCATCCCTGCCGACCGATCAGATCGTGCAGATCATTGCGCCCAACCTGCAGCGTTACCTCACTGGGGATCTTCCGGAAGGCCTTGCGCCGTGAAGGCGGTGTGCTGCTGTTCGTCGACGTCGCGGGCCTCGTCGACCAGCAGCACCGGGATTCCGTCGTCGATGCGGTAGGCGCGCCGCAACCGGGGGTTGTAGAGGGTCTTGCCGCCCTCGACGAGCAGCAGCGGCCCCCGATCGGCCGGGCACACCAGGATCTGCAGCAGAGTGTCGTCAAGCATTGGCAGGTGCTCGCTTCCCACTGATCTCGGTCCGCGCGGCCGGTGTCAGGCGGCGGAACTCGCCGCTGCCCGCATCCAGGTACCAGGCCTGGCGACCCGACTTGGGGATGCCGGCGGCCCGCAGCGCACTCACCGTCGGGCGGTAGGTCGCACTGAGGTCGAACTTCGGCACCACGTGCACGATGTCGGGCCCCAGGCCCACCGGCATACCCGCGATCGCCTCGGTGAGATCGGCGGCGGTGATGGTCGCCCCCGGACGCAACGTCACCGCCGATACCGCCAGATGTCGATCTCCCACTGGGACACCGTAAGTCACCGCAAGGTCGACTGCACTGATGCAACCCAGCGCATCGGTGACCGGTTCGGCGTACACCATGCCGCGGGCTGTACGCACCACCGATCCGCGCCGGCCGGCCAGCCAATAATCACCGTCCTCATCGCGCCGGAACAGATACTCGGTGGAGATCCAGGTATCGGCAGGCGCAAAAACGCCGCGCTTGACCGACGCGGTGGGATCTATAGGCCCGCGGGACTGGGCGAGCAGCACCCCGATCTGGTTGGTCTCGGCGACTTGGACGAACCCGTCGTCGTTCTCCAGGATCAGATCCTGCTCAGCGTCATAGGCACCGAGTTCGACCCGCCCGGCACCCGGCAGCGGCCGGCCCTTGCTGCCCACCTTGGCCCCGGAGACGTTGGCCAGCACCGCCTGGCCGTCGGTGGTGGCGAAGAACTCGACGACATGGGCAGGGGCAAACGCGTCTTCGACCCGCTGCCACAACCCGGTGGGCATGCCGGACCCGATGAACAGCCGCACCGGATGGTTGCCGTGCAGCGCGAACTCCGGGTCGTCCACGACGTCGCGCAGCATGGCCCAGGTGTAGGACACCACGGTGACGCCGTACTGCCGGACCTCGGAGACGAACCGGTCCGGCCGGATGCCACGGGACAATGCGATGCGGGTACCCCCGACCACCGCGCCACCCAGGCTGACCAGCAGCGCGGACTCGTGATGCAACGGCGTCAGGCAGTACACGGTGTCCTTGCGGTCCAGCGCCGCCGTCGACGCCGTTCCGAATGCCGAGAGGGCCCATCGGAAATTCGTGATCTGCTTGGCGACCAGTTCGCCGCCGGCCGCGTTGAACGCGATGAACGCCTGGTCCCGCGCGAATCCCGGGTTGGGCCGGTACCAGGCCGGCAACTGCACCGCGTCGGGATCGATCTGCTCCATGTCGATCACGTCGGCGTCTTCAGCCAAGTGCAGATCCCGCGACTCACCGCCGCCCAGGACCAGGATCTGGCCCGGCAGTTGCCGGGCGGCCTCGAGGTTGCTGGGGTCGGTCAGGATCTCGCTGACTCCCCCGAGCCGCACCTGCGCGGCCAGATCGACATCCTGGCGCATCATGACGGCCACGGCACCCAGCCGGGACAGCGCGGCGATTGCGACCAGCGCGCTGGGCCGGGTCTCCATCAGCAGACCCACCCGGTCGCCCTGCCGCACCCCGACTTCGATCAACCCGCGGACGACGTTGTTGATGCGGCGGTTGACGGCCTCGTAGGCGTGCACCCGCCCGTCGAACAACAGGAATTCGCCCTGCGGGGCGTCCTGTGCTTGTTCATCGATGATGCGGCCCAACGAGATTCGGGTGTGATCGTTGAGCTGCCCCAGCCGCGCCAGCCGGGGCAGCGTCCGGACGGTCTCGACGGCCAAGGTGCGCATCGACCGGTTCGCCGCGACGACCGCGTCCGCCGCGCCGCGCGCCATCGCCAGCGCAGCCTCAGAGACCTCGCCCACCCCGTGGGCAAGACGCGAACTGAAGGCCACGCCACTGTCGGTGTGCTCGGCCGACTGTTCGACCATCAGGCTGATGCTGCCCGGTTTGTCGCCACCACCGGACACCCAGCGCACCCATTCGGCAACGGTGGGCCAGCTCTGCTGAGCCGCCCGGGATCCCACCACCAGACCGAAATGTCCTGTCCTGATCAAACATTCGTAAACCTCGGTGTTGGGCGCGGCACGTCGGATGCCGCGCACCGAGGCCGGCTGGCCGATGTCGTCGACTTCACCGACGAACGCCAGAATCGGGACGGTGATGTCGGTGAGGGTCACCAGCTGACCGTTGATCGCAAACCCGCCGGTCATCATGCGGTTGTGCGCGATGAACTGCTTGAGCAGTTCGGAGATGGCCGGCCCCGACCAGGCGATCCAACCCTCGCGCTCGAGGAACCTGCGCTGTTGCTCCCGCGGCAGCAGAGCCTCACGGTCATGCAGCTGCCGGACGAAATCCACCCGGGCCTTGGCGGTCTTGAGCGGATCCATCATCTGAAAACCGGTGCGCGCCATCCAACTTGGGATATTCAGACGGTTGAACACGTGATCGGCCATGAAATCGGCGACGCCGGGGGCCAGGTTCGCCGGAATCCCCATCGGCAGCGCGGCCAACGTGTCCACCGGCGACCCGAACGCAACGATGCTGGCCAGATCCTTCGAGCGCCGGTAGGCGGCGACCTGGTAGCACCACATGCCGCCCTGCGAGTATCCGACCAGGTGCACGTCCTGCCCGGTGGCCTCCTTCACCGTGTCGATGGCTTGGCTGAGCGCAACGATGTGATCGGCCAGATTGCGGCGCATGCCGCCCTCGACCTTGTCGGGGGATCCGAAATCGATGACCCAGCAATCCAGGCCACCGGCGTGCAGGATCCCGACGGCGCCGTCCTCGCGGGTGACGTCCCACATGTCCGCGGACATCATCATCGGGTGCACCATCAGGACCGGGGGGCCCACCTGCGGCTGACCGGGCCGGTTGTCCGGCGGAAAGTACCGGCGGAGCTTGTACATCGGCACGCTCTCGACGACCTGCGACGGCGACGGGATGCTGCCTGTTTCCAGGCCGCCCAGTCGCAGAACCTCCAGACCGTTCTGCGCCGTGGCCACCAGACGCTCGACCGGTCGGGTGACCATCGACAAGTTGAGATCCACCGCTACTCCTGAATGCTCGCTGAGTTGGCCTTGACCAGCGTGGTCATCATGGCACATCGACCCGACAGTGTGGCCTGGGTCACTGCGCCGGTGCGCACGAGCCGGGCGCGCACCTCTCCGAAGCGCGCCCGTTCCGTCGCCTGCAGGGCCGCGACGTGCTATCAGATCGCGGATCTGTCGCGGGTGGCCGTCGGCAGCAGCGCTCGAATGGCGATGCCGGCGCGTTCCACCCACTACCGTCGTGCGGGTGGCACACCTACTCGGAGCTGAGGCCGTGCACCTGGCGTATCCGACTCAGGTGATCTTCGACTCGCTCACCCTGGGGGTCAACGACGGGGCCCGCATCGGCATCGTCGGCCGCAACGGGGACGGGAAATCCAGTCTGCTGGGCCTGCTCACCGGCCAGATCCAACCCGACACCGGCCGGGTCACCCGCCGCAGCGGGCTACGGGTCAACGCGCTGAGCCAGGCCGACACCCTGGACCCGGCCAGCACCGTGGCCGCGACGCTTGTCGGCGACCAGCCCGAACACCAGTGGGCCGGTAACGCCCGCATCCGCGACGTGATGTCCGGGTTGGTATCCGACATCGATTGGGCAACAACGGTTTCCACCCTCAGCGGTGGTCAGCGCCGACGGGTGCAGCTGGCTCAGCTGCTGATCGGCGATTGGGATGTGATCGCGCTCGACGAGCCCACCAACCACCTCGATATCCAGGGCATCGCCTGGCTGGCCAACCATCTCGGACAACGCTGGGCACGGAACAGCGGCGGACTGTTACTGGTCACCCACGACCGCTGGTTCCTCGACGAAGTCGCCACCACCACATGGGAAGTGCACGACGGGACCGTCGAGCCGTTCGAAGGCGGCTACGCGGCGTATGTGTTGCAGCGCGTCGAGCGCGATCGGGTCGCGGCGACCGCGGAAGCCAAGCGGCAGAATCTGATGCGCAAGGAATTGGCCTGGCTGCGCCGGGGCGCCCCCGCGCGCACCTCGAAGCCGAAGTTCCGCATCGAAGCCGCCAATCAACTGATCGCCGACGTACCGCCGTTGCGCAACACCGTCGAATTGGCCAAGGTGGCGACAGCCCGGTTGGGCAAGGACGTCGTCGACCTGCTGGACGTGTCGGTCACCTTCGAGGGCCGGACGGTGTTGCGGGATGTCGAGTGGCGGATCGCGCCAGGCGAACGCACCGGCATCGTCGGGGCCAACGGCGCCGGAAAGTCGACGCTGCTGGGTTTGATCGCCGGGACGGTGCAACCGGATTCCGGACGCGTCAAACGCGGCAAGACGGTGCAGCTGGCGGTGCTGGATCAACGTGGTGACGAGCTCAAAGCGCTGGCCGAGGACCGGATCGCCGACGTGCTGGGTCGCCTGCAGACCGAATACCGGGTGGAGGGCCGTGACATGACTCCCACCCAACTGCTGGAGCGCCTCGGCTTCGGCCGCGGGCAACTGTCGGCGCGGGTCGGCGAGCTCTCCGGCGGCCAGCGACGCCGGCTGCAGCTGATGCTGACCTTGCTGTCGGAGCCGAATGTGCTGCTGCTGGACGAGCCCACCAACGACGTCGACACCGACATGCTGACCGCCACCGAGGACCTGCTCGACTCGTGGGCGGGCACTTTGATCGTCGTATCGCACGACCGCTACCTGCTCGAGCGCATCACCGACCAGCAATACGCCATCCTGGACGGCCGGTTGCGGCATCTGCCCGGCGGCATCGACGAATACCTACGGCTGGCCGAGGCGGCGCCGACCGGGCCCACCACGCCCGCGCCCGCACCGGCGGCCCAGGCCATGTCGGGCGCGCAACGCCGGACCGCGGAAAAAGAGCTGGCGTCCATCGACCGCCAACTCGCCCGTCTCGCCGACCGGATCGCCGCCAAGCACACCGAACTGGCCGAGCACGATCAGTCCGACCACGTCGCGATCGCGGCGCTGACCCACGAGTTGCGCAATCTCGAAGCCGAGGTGGCCTCCTTGGAGGGGCACTGGCTGGAACTGTCGGAAGCACTGGAATGACGCTGATCTCCCATCCGCCCGGCGAAGTACTGCGCACGCTGTAGCGGCGCCGGGGTCCGGTGACCAACGGGATAGGGCCTGCAATCGTTGCCGGACCTGACCCATCGCCCGCCGCACGTGATGCGTCTGCAGTGCCGGACTACCGCAAATACGCTGCGCACCAATTCATTGCGCGTCAGCGTCAGCGCCAGCGCAGTAGGACGAGTTCGGAGCAGAATCCAGGACCCATCGCAAGCATCAATCCGGGGCTGCCGCTGGGCGGTCGCTTCTCGATGGTGTCGCGCAGGATGTGCAGGACCGAGGACGAGGACAGATTGCCGATTTCGCCAAGCGATCGCCATGTCAGCTCAAGCGCCTCAGGCGGCAGCTGCAAGGTGTCGGTGATCGCGTTGATGACCTTCGGCCCGCCCGGATGGCTGACCCAGGCACCGATGTCGTTCTTGGTCAGGTCGTGATCGGTGAGGAAACCGTCGACATCTGCGGCCAGGTACTGCTCGATCAGGTCGGTCAGATCCGGCGACAACCGCAGCTGCAGGCCAGCCGAACTCACGTCCCAGCCCATGATGTGCAGCGACTCCGGGTACATCCGGCTGCGGGAGTCGACGATGTCGGGGCCGGCGGGGTTCAGCTGTTCGGCGCGTCGGTCGCCGACGGCAACGACGGCGGCCGCCCCGTCGCCGAACAGCGCCGTCCCGACCAGGCCGGATACCGTCGGCTTGATGGCAGGGTAAGTGAGCGAACACAATTCGACCGAAATCAGCACGGCCACGTCGTCGGGCGCGCCCCGCAGATAGTCGTGCAGCCGGCCCACCCCTGCTGCCCCGGCCACACAACCCAGGCCGAACAGCGGCATCCGACGCACGTCAGGACGCAGACCCAGCCGCCCGGCGATGCGGGCATCCAGCGACGGGACAGCAACCCCGGTCACCGTGGTGGTGATGATCAGGTCGATGTCCTGCGGTTGTAACCCGGCCTCGTCGAGCGCGCCCATCAGCGCCTCGATACCGAGATCCACTGCCTTTTCGATGAAGATCTCGTTGGCGTCACCGAAGTCGGTCAGTGCCGGGTACTGGTCGAGCGGCAGCACGAAATGCCGGCCGTTGACCTTGGCCGCCGTGTGCAGACGCCGGACGATCTCCTCGTGCTCCTTGAGACCGGGGAACTCGACGAACAAATCGGTGGTCTCAGCCTGGGTGTATCGGTGTGGCGGTAATGCGCCGTACACGCCTGCGATGACGCTCATGCACCTGCCTCAATCAGTCTCAGTCAATCGATTGCCGGGTAGCCCGCCCCCGTAGCGTCCCGAAATGCCCAGTTTAGTGGGCCCTACCACGACTCCGCAAAGTATTGCGGTATTCGACACCTGTATTATTTGATCGCCGGATTACAGCCGTCCCGCATTGTCTCACCGGGATTATCAATGACCTGCGTCAGAAATGGACCGGGTCATCTCGATTAATGCGTCCGGACTCAACGAGTCGATGTCTTTTTCGGCAGCTATCAGGTCTGAACTGGTTATTTGAGGATTACCGGAGAGAAGTAGGAGTTTGTCAAGCAACCCGGTTCGACGTAATTCCGAGATTGGAATATTTCGTAGCAGCGACCAGATCTTTTCGTCATCGGATTGTTTCTCCTGGTTTCCGAGTTCATGCAGGAGGTGGTCAGCAAGGGCAACTGGGGACGGATAGTCGAAAATGAGGGTCCGCGATAGCGGCAATCCCGCCAAGCTGGCCTCTGTTTTGAGGCGATTGCGCAGTTCGACACCGCTCATCGAGGTGAACCCCAGGTCCTGGAAAGCGCGTTGCGGATCGATGGCGTGCCGGTCGTGCAGACCCAGCACGACGGCGGCGTGCAGGCACACCACGTCGACCAGGAGGCGACGCTGCTCGGCGGGATCCTCGGTCGACAACTGTGCGGCGACCGGCGCGGCCACGTCGAGCGCTACGTTGCCACCGAGCCAGTGCCGTTGCCGCGCGAACGCGTAGGTGGGTAGGTCCACCGGCCGCGCGCCGAGCCCGTCGAAGACACGAACCCAGTCCACCGGCAACCCTGCGGCGAACAGCCGGCCCACCCCGGTGAGCAACGTGAGCACCTCGGAATGGCCCCGGATCAACGTCGCTGCCGAAACGTCGTGGTCCGCGGCCAAACCGGCGCCCGGACCGACCTCGATGAACACCTCGGCACCCAGAGCCACCGCCGTCTGCATCCCGTCGGCGAACCGCACCGGTTTACGTACGTGCTCGACCCAATACGACGCCGACCCGTATCCGGTGTCAGCCAACTGACCGGTTGCGTTCGACACCAACTGAATTCGCGGCGGATGCGCCGACAGGCCGGTGAGCACCTGCGCGAAGTCCTCGATCATCGGTTCCATCAGGGCCGAATGGAACGCATGCGACACCGCCAAGCGGCGCACCCGTCGCCCTGCACCGGTCAACCGCTCCACCGCCGCACCCACGGCGGCCTCGGACCCGGACAGCACCACCGAATCCGGTGCGTTCACCGCCGCCAGGCTGACCTGCGCGCCCAACAAGGGCAGCACCTCCCCCTCGCCGGCGGCAACCGCGACCATCACCCCTCCGGTCGGAAGCCCCGCCATCAACCGGCCCCGGGCCGCCACCACCCGCGCCGCATCCGGCAACGACAGCACCCCGGCCTCGCAGGCCGCGGCGAGTTCCCCCACCGAGTGGCCCAGCACGGCATCGGCTGTGATGCCCCAACTGCGCAGGAGCGCGGTCAGCGCCAGCTGAACCGCGAACAGTCCCGGCTGAGCAAACTCGGTACCGTCCGTTAGATGCGCATCGTCACCCCAAAGCACCTGCCGCAGCGGCAAACTCAAGTGCGGTTCCAATGCGTCGACGGCACGGTCGAAGGCCGCGGCAAACGCCGGAAATCGTTGGTACAGTTCGCGGCCCATGCCCGGGTACTGCGCTCCCTGCCCCGGAAACACGAATACGACGCCGCCCAGTGAACGCGCGTGGCCGGTCACCGCGCCGCCGCCCGGCCCGCCGGCGACCAAACCCGCCAGCCCGGCCGCCAACTGGGCACGGTCATCGCCCACCAGCACTGCCCGATGTTCGAACACCGATCGCGTCGCCACCAACGACCAACCCACGTCGACGATGTCGGCCGCGTCGGCAAGTCCGCCCAATCGGGCGGCCTGACCTGCCAATGACTGCGCCGACCGCGCAGACAGCACCCAGGGAACGGTCACCCGCCCGCCCCGCTGGGCAGCGGGGTCCGGCACGGTGGGGGCCTGCTCGACAATGACGTGCGCGTTGGTGCCGCCCATTCCGAAGGATGACACGCCGGCCCGCCGGCACTCACCCTGCGGCCAGGGGGTCAGCGCGGTATTGACCTGAAGACCCAGCCGGTGCAGATCGGTGCCGGCGCTCTTGAAGTTGAGACTTGCTGGGAGACAAGCCTTTTCGACTGCAAGGATCGTCTTGACCAGACCTGCTACGCCGGCCGCCGCACCGGTGTGGCCGATGTTGGTCTTGACCGAGCCGATGGGCAGCGGATGGTTCCGGCGCGCACCGAACACCTCACCAAGGGCTCGAGCCTCCACGGGATCCCCGACCGCGGTGCCGGTGCCGTGGGCTTCGACGTAGTCGAGATGGTCGGGCCGCAGGCCCGCGCCGGCCAGGGCGCGACGCATCACCTCGGCTTGTGCAGCGGCCGAAGGCACGGTCAGTCCGGAGGTGTCGCGGCCCGCGTTACCGACCGCGCTCCCCGCTATGATCGCGTGGATGCGGTTTCCGTCTGCGAGCGCGGCCGGCAACGGCTTCAGCAACACCAGTGCACCACCTTCGCCACGCACGTAACCGTCCGCCCGTTCGTCGAATGCGTAGGTGTGGCCGGATGGCGAGATAGCACCGAATTCGGTTTCCAGTCTTGCGATTTCGCCTGCCGTGTTCAGATGGACGCCGCCGGCGACCGCCATCGGGACCGCGCCGGCACGTAGATTTTCACAAGCCAGATGCACCGCCACCAACGACGACGACTGACCGCAGTCGACCGTCAGGCTGGGGCCGCACCACCCGTAGAAGTACGAGAGCCGGTTGGCGATCATCCCCCGGCTGATGCCGGCGAACGTGTGGTGGTCGACAGCGTCGGCGCGCAGCGTCAGCAATGCGTAGTCGTCGTTCATCGCGCCGAGATAAACCGCGATCGGGTCGCCCCGCAGGTGTTCTGGCACCAGGAACGCATCCTCGAACAGTTCCCAGCTCAGTTCCAGGGCCAGTCGCTGGCGCGGATCCATTGCAGCCGCTTCGCGGGGCGAAATGTTGAAAAATGCCGCGTCGAAATCGGCCACGGCATCGAGCGGGCGGCACACCTCCTGCCCGGTACTGACCAACCGCCAGAATTCACTCGGCCCGGCCGCGGCGGGGAATCGGCATGCCAGCCCGATGACGGCGATCGCGGTTGGCGCCATCAGAGGCCGAAGTCATCGTCGAGGATGGCGAACAACTCGCCGTCCCTGGCGATGTCGTTGTCCCGGCCGGGCTTCGGCTCGGCTGCCGGTGCTGCGGTCAGCTCAGCGATCATCGCATGCAACCGGCTGGTGACGTGGGTCTTTTCCGCCTCAGTCCACTCGGGCCGGTGGATCAGGGCATCGAGTTCGCGGGTGACGTCGTCGAAACGGCCCATCAGGTCGGGCTTCGCTGCGACAAGTGGCGCGCTGCCAACCAATTCACCGGCGAGATGTTCAGCCAGCGCGGCCGGCGTCGGGTAGTCGAAGATCAGGGTGGGCGACAGCGTCAACCCGGTGGCGGTTTTGAGGCGGTTGCGCAATTCGACGGCGGTCAGGGAGTCGAAGCCGAGTTCCTGGAACGCCTTGTGGGCATCGATGTCAACTGTGCTGGAATGACCCAACACCGTTGCGGCATTGCTCGATATGAAATCGGTGAGCTCGCGCTGCCGTTGCTCTGGTGCCAGGTCGTGGAGGCGGGCGAGCAAACCCGTTGCGGCTGCGGCGGTATCGGCCGCATCGACAACGCGCCGGGCACGGCGGGTGACCAAATCCTGCCAGAGAGGCGGCAGTTCGGCCGCACCTACCAGTGCGGCGGTGTCCACCCGGGCAGCGATCACCAGTGCCCGATCGGTGAGCAGCGCCGCATCCAGCAGCGCCAGCGCCTGTTCGGTGGGCAGCGGCGACAATCCAGCCTGCCGCATCCGGGCCAGGTCTCGATCACCGAGGTGCCGGGTCATCGCGCTGGCCTGTTCCCAGAGCCCCCACGCGATGGACAGGCCGGGCAGACCCTGGTGGCGCCGGTAACCGGCCAGCGCGTCCAGGTAAGCGTTCGCGGCTGCATAGTTGCCCTGACCCGGACTGCCCGCGATTCCCGCCAGCGATGAAAACATCACGAACGCAGCAATGTTCGCGTCGCGGGTCAGCTCGTGCAGATTCCATGCGCCGTCTACCTTGACCCGCGACACCGCGTCCAGCCGGTCCGCACTCAGTGACGTGATCACGGTGTCGTCGAGCACGCCGGCGGCATGGAAGACCCCTTTGAGTGGAAACTCGGCGGGAATCCGCGCCAGCAGACCGGCCAGTGCGGCCCGGTCGGTCACATCGCACTCGGCGGCCGCCACCCGCGTGCCGGCCCCCTGAAGTTCGCTGACCAGATCACTGACACCGTCGGCCGCCGCGCCGGAGCGACTCACCAACACCAGGTTGGCGACGCCGTACCGGTCGACCAGATGACGAGCCACCGCTGCGCCGGCCATCCCGGTGCCGCCGGTGATGAGCACGGTGCCCCCCGCCAGGGGCGACTGCGCTCCGGCCGGTCCGTCGGGTCTGGACGGAATGGTCAGCACCACCTTGCCGATATGGCGGGCCTGACTGACGAATCGGTACGCCTGCCGAGCACAGCGAACGTCGAAAGCTCTCACGGGCAGCGGTTTCACCGCTCCCGCCTGCAGCATTGCCAACACCTCGGCCAGCATTTCCGCGATGCGATCCGGACCGGCCTCCATCAGGTCGAACGACCGGTAGCTGACCGCCCCGTAGTGTTCGGCGACTGCTTCCGGGGAGCGCAGGTCGGTCTTACCCATCTCGATGAACCGCCCGCCCGGGGCCAGCAACCGCAACGAGGCGTCGGTGAAGTCACCGGCCAGGGAGTTGAGCACCACGTCGACCCCGGCGCCGTCGGTGGCTTTCAGGAATTGTGTCTCGAACTCCAGGCTGCGGGAATCGCCGATGTGGTCGTTGTCGAACCCCATGGCCCGCAACGTCTCCCACTTGCCCTGGCTGGCGGTGGCGAACACCTCACAACCCCAGTGCCGGGCCAACTGCACCGCTGCCATCCCCACCCCACCGGTGGCGGCGTGCACCAGGACCCGTTCGCCGGCTTTGAGTCCGGCAAGCACCGACAAGCCGTACAGCGCGGTCAGGAACACCACCGGTACACCGGCGGCCGTGTCCAACGACCAGCCGGCCGGAACGGCTGCCACCAAGCGCCGGTCAACCACCGCTTCGGGCGCCACCACGCCCAGCAGACCCAGCACCGCGTCGCCTTCGGATACGTCGGTCACCCCAGGCCCAACCTCGACGACGACCCCGGCGCCTTCGGCACCCAGCTGCCCGCCGCCCGGATACATGCCCAACGCCACCAACACATCCCGGAAGTTCACCCCCACCGCACCCACCGCGACACGCACCTGACCGGGACCCAGCTCCAGCGGCGCGCTGCGGCGCGCGACAACGTCATCCAGCGTGCCGCCGTCACCAACACTCAACCGCCACAACCCATCCGGCAACTGCACGTTGCCCGACGACTCGACCCGGGCCAGCCGCGCGCCGTACACCACGCCCGACCGCACCACCAGTTGCGGCTCCCCGTACCGCACCACGTCTTGCACGGGTATCGAGTCATCGGAATCCACCAACACCACGCGGCCCGGATGCTCGGCCTGCGCAGCACGCACCAGGCCCCATACCGCCGCACCCGCCAGGTCGGTCACGGCCTCATTCGGCAACCCCACCGCACCGCGGGTCGACACGACGAGAAGACCGGATCCCGCGCGCAAGTGCGCCTGCACCGCTTCCAGCGCCCGATGCGTGGCCCCCGACACCGCGCCGGGCTCGGACTGCCACACCATCACATCGCCGCGGAACTCGACGGCGTCGCTCTGCACGGGTGACCACCTGAGGTCCAGCAGGCCGGTGCCCGGAGCCAGACCCGACGAGATCGCCGCGGACAACGCGTCGGCAGACACCGGGCGGACCACCAACTCCCGCACCGACAACACCGGCAACCCCCCGGAGTCGGCCAGTTCCACCGACACCGACCCGGCCCCGGTCGGCGCGACGCGGACCCGCAACCTCGACGCACCCGCGGCGTGCAGCGACACGTTCTGCCAGGAGAACGGCAACGCCAACCGCTCGCCGCCCTCGACCACTCCCCAGGCCTGCAGCGCGGCGTCCAGCAGGGCCGGGTGGAGTCCGAAACCGCCCACACTCAGGCCTCTGGGGGCGACGACCTCGGCGAAGATCTCGCGTCCGCGCCGCCATACCCGGCGCAGACCCTGGAACGCCGGGCCGTAGGCGTAGCCGCGCACGGCCAACTGCTCGTACACCCCGGACACGTCCACCGCCGCGGCACCGACCGGCGGCCACGCCGACAGGTCAGCACCCCCGCGGATACCACCCGGGCCCAGCACCCCCTCGGCATGCAGGATCCACGAATCAGATTCGGGCGCAGCGGAATACACCCATACGCTCGACCGCCGCACATCGTCGGCGGGTCCGACCACCACTTGGATCCGCACCCCGCCGGTGGCCGGCAACCCCAACGGCGACAGCAGCGTCAACTCCTCCACCACCGGGGCGCCGGCCTGCTCTCCGGCCCGCAGGACAAGTTCCACGAAGCCGGCGCCCGGGAACAGCGGCACGCCACTGACGACATGGTCGGCCAGCCACCCCTGCACAGCTGGTGACAGCCAACCCGTCAGCACCACCCCGCCGACATCCGGTCGCGCCACCGCCGCGCCCAGCAGCGGATGACCCAGTCCGTCCAGCCCGGCGGCACCCAACTGGGCGGGCCCGGTTCCCAGGTCGGTCAACCAAAAGTGGCGTCGGTCAAAGCCGTAGGTAGGCAACGGCGTGCTGCGCGCCCCTAGACCGGTGAACGTTTCCCGCCAATCCACGCCGGCACCCGCGGTGAACAGTTGTCCCAGTGCGGTGAACAACGAGTCGATCTCCGGCCGGTTCTTGGCCAGCGTCACAGCCGATAAGGCCGGATTGTCGAGGCACTGTTCGACCAGTCCGGCCAATCCTCCGCTGGGACCGACCTCGACAAACACCCCGGCGCCCAGCGTCTGCGCCAGCCGCACGCTGTCGGCGAACCGGACGGGTTTGCGCACGTGCTCGGCCCAATAGGCCGCCGTGCCGTATCCGGTAGCGGCGAGCCGGCCGGTCACGTTGGATATCAGCCTGATTCGCGGCTCACCGGCGGCCACGTCGGCCAGCGATGCCGAGAACTCCGGAATCATCGGCTCCATCAGTGCCGAGTGGAATGCATGCGACACGGCCAAGGGGCGCGCGCGGCCCGTCAATCGACCCACCGCCGCACCGACTGCCGCCTGCCCACCCGAAAGCACCACCGATTCCGGGGCATTGACGGCGGCGATGCTGACCTCGTCGCCGAGTTGCTCCGCCGCTTCGGCCTCGCTGACCGTCACTGCCACCATCACCCCGCCGGCGGGCAGGCCGGCCATCAATCGGCCACGGACCGCGACCAGACGCGCTGCGTCCCCGAGCGACAGCACCCCCGCCACGTACGCGGCAGCCAGCTCGCCCACCGAATGACCCAGCACCAGGTCGGGCAGGACGCCCCAGGATTGCAGCAGGGCGGCCAGGGCCACTTCGACGGCGAACAAGGCCGGCTGCGCAAACTCGGTGCTTTCCAGCAGCGCCTCATCGGTACCCCAGACCACCTGGCGCAGCGGCACCCGCACATGATCATCCAACGCTGCGGCGACGTCGTCGAACACTCTGGCGTACAACGGGAACCGTTGATAGAGGCCGCGTCCCATGCCCAGGTATTGGGCGCCCTGACCGGGAAACACGAACGCCGTCTGGCCCACCGCGTGCGCGCGGCCCATCAGCACGCCCGGTGCCGGCTCCGCCGCGGCAACCCGTTCCAGGCCGGTCAGCAATTGAGCCCGGTCCGCGCCCACCACCACGGCACGATGCTCGAACAGCGATCGCGTACTGACCAGCGACCAACCGACATCCAGCGCACTGTGGTCAGCACTGACATGCGCCAGCAACCGGCGGGCCTGGTTCGCCAGTGCCGCTGCCGAGCGGGCCGACAACACCCACGGCAGTACCCCGCTGAACGGCGGTGCCGCAACGTTTTCGGGTGTGTTCACCTCTTCGAGAATCACGTGCGCGTTGGTACCGCTGATACCGAACGACGAGACCCCGGCCCGCCGCGGGCGACCCGGGTCCGGCCACGGCCGCGCGTCGGTGAGCAGCGACACCGCACCCGCCGACCAATCTACATGCGGCGTCGGCACATCCACGTGCAACGTCTTGGGCATCACCCGGTGCTGAATGGCCAACATCATTTTGATCAGCCCGGCCACCCCCGCCGCAGCCGAGGTGTGACCGATGTTGGACTTGATCGAACCAAGCCACAGCGGCTCGCTACGGTCCTGGCCGTAGGCCGCCAGAATCGCCTGCGCCTCAATCGGATCACCCAACGTGGTGCCGGTCCCGTGCCCCTCGACAACGTCCACCTCGGCTGCCGTCAGACCGGCGCCGGCCAGCGCCGCGCGAATGACGCGTTGCTGCGCGGGACCGTTCGGCGCCGTCAACCCGTTGGAGGCGCCGTCCTGATTGACCGCCGAGCCGCGCACCACCGCCAGTACCCGGTGCCCCGACTTCTGCGCGTCGGCCAACCGCTCGACCACGAGCACCCCGGCACCTTCGGACCACGACGTGCCGTCCGCCGCACCCGCGTAGGCCTTGCACCGGCCGTCGGCGGCAAGCGCCCGCTGCCGGCTGAACTCGACGAATGCCGCCGGGGTGGCCATCACCGTCACCCCGCCCACCAGCGCCAGATCACACTCCCCCGCGCGCAACGACTGCACCGCCAGGTGCAGCGCCACCAGCGACGAGGAACACGCCGTGTCCACTGAGACCGCGGGACCCTCGAGGCCCAGTACGTACGCCACCCGCCCCGATGTCACGCTCAACGTCGAACCGGTCAGGCCGTAGCCTTCCAACTCGCCCTTGACCTCGCCGCCGTACCCGGCGTGGATCACCCCGGCGAACACTCCGGTCGACGTGCCGCGCAACGTGGCCGGGTCGATTCCGCTGCGTTCCAACGCTTCCCAGGACACCTCCAACATCAGTCGCTGCTGAGGGTCCATGGCCAGCGCTTCGTTGGGTCCGATGCCGAAGAAACCGGCGTCGAAGTCACCGGCATCGTGCAGGAAGCTGCCCCGGCGGGTGTAGGTCTTGCCGGGCTTGTCCGGATCCGGATCGTAGCGGTCGTCGATATTCCAGCCCCGATCCCCGGGGAAGTCCGAGACGCCGTCGCGCCCGGCGATCAGCATGTCCCACAACGCTTCCGGCGAATCCACGCCGCCCGGATACCGGCACGCCATGCCCACCACAGCGACCGGTTCGGACAGCTTGCCCTCCAGTTCGGACAACCGGCGCCGGGTACGTCGCAGATCGGCGGTGAGCCGCTTGAGGTAGTCCACGTGCTTGGAGGTGTCCTGCATCCCTGGGTCCATCGTCTAGGAGCCCAGCTCTTCGTCCAGGATGGCGAACAGTTCGTCCTCGCTGGCCGCGGCCAGGTCGTCATCGGTGGTCAGGTCGGCCAGGATCGCGTGCAGTCGGTGTGACAGCTGCGCCCTCTCGGTCGGCGTCCAGTCCCCCCGATTGACCAAGGCGTCCAATTCCCGGGTGATGTCGTTGAAGCGGCTCATCGGCTGAGCGTGCTCGGCGGGGGTCGTCAACCGCAGGTCGAGGTGCTCGGCCAGCGCACTGGGGCTGGGATAGTCGAAGATCAATGTGGGCGAAAGTGCAAGGCCGGTAGCCTTTTTCAGTCGATTGCGCAGTTCCACGGCGGTGAGCGAGTCGAACCCCAGGTCCTGGAATGCGCGCTGGGCGCTGATGTCGGCGATACTCGAACGGCCCAACACGGTGGCGGCGTTGCTACAGACCACATCGACGAGTTCGCGATGACGCTGATCGGCGTCGAGGCCACGCAGACGGGCAGCCAGACCCGTTGACGCTGAGCTGACTTCGGTGTCATCGACGACACGTCGGGTGGGGCGGCGGGCCAGATCGCGCAGCAACACCGGAGCCTCGTCGCCGAGTGCGGCGGCATCCAGGCGGGTGGCGACCAGGGTGCCGGCGGCACCGAGAGTCCTGGCGACCGCCATGTCAAACAACGCGAGCGCCTGCTCGGTGGACAGCGCGGCCAAACCTGCCCGGCTCATCCGGGTCCTGTCGCGGTCCCCCAGATGTCGCGTCATGGCGCTGGGCTGCTCCCAGAGCCCCCACGCGAGGGACAGACCCGGCAGTCCCTGCGCGCGCCGGTGTGCGATCAATCCGTCCAGGAAGCTGTTTGCCGCCGCGTAATTGGCCTGCCCCGGGGTGCCCAGGATACCGGCCATCGAGGAGAACACCGCAAAGACGGCCAGGTCGTGATCGCGGGTCAGTTCGTGCAGGTTCCATGCCCCGTCGACCTTGGCGCGCAGTACCGCGTCCAGCCGGTCCGGCGTCAACGCGGCGATCAACCCGTCGTCGAGAACTCCGGCGGCGTGAATCACGGCCTTGAGCGGAAACTTCTCGGGTACCTCGCCCAGCAAGGTGGCAACACTGTCACGGTCCGCCACGTCAACGGCCGCCACCGACACCTGGGCGCCGGCGTCCTGCAGCTGGCGCACCAACTCCGGAACACCGTGCGCCTCCAGTCCGGAACGGCTCGTGAGCAGCACGTGCGGCACCCGGTAGCGGGACACCACATGCCGCGCCAGCGCGGCGCCGGCCATCCCGGTACCACCGGTGATCAGCACGGTGCCGTTGGCTACCGCGTCGGCGGTCGCGCTGGTCATGGTCAGCACCACCTTGCCGGTGTGCCGGGCCTGGCTCACATAGCGGTACGCCTGCCGCGCCGACCGCACATCAAAGACCTTGACCGGCAACGGTGTCAAGGCTCCGGCGTCGAACAGCACCATCAGTTCGCTCAACATGTGCGCGGTGCGGTCCGGTCCCGCCTCGATCAAGTCGAACGCCCGGTAGCGAACCCCACGGTGGGCCAGTGCCTGCGCATCGCGAACATCAGTTTTGCCCATCTCCACGAAACGCCCGCCCTCGTTCAACAGCCGCAACGAGGCGTCGACGAACTCCCCGGCCAGCGAGTTGAGCACCAGATCGACGCCGGCACCGGCGGTGGCCTTCCGGAAATGTGTCTCGAACTCCAGGGTCCGGGAGTCGCCGATATGATCGTCGTCAAAACCCATCGCGCGCAACGTGTCCCACTTGCCGCGGCTGGCGGTCGCGAACACCTCCAGCCCCCACCACCGCGCCAACTGCACCGCGGCCATACCGACCCCACCGGTGGCCGCGTGCACCAGCACCCGCTCACCGGCCTGAGCCGAGCCCAACACCGACAATCCGTACCACGCAGTCAGAAACACCACCGGAACACCGGCCGCGGTCGCCATGGACCAGCCGTCCGGAACCGGCGTCACCAGCCGACGATCGACCACCGCTTCGGGACCCACCACGCCAAACAGGCCCGTCACCGCCTCACCGACAGCGAGATCGGAAACTCCCGCACCCACCTCGGTGACTGTTCCGGCACCCTCCACACCCAGCTCGCCACCGCCGGGATACATGCCCAGGGCCACCAGAACATCCCGGAAGTTCACTCCTACGGCATGCACCGCGACACGCACCTGCCCGGCACCGAGCGGTGCCGGCGCACACTGCGCAACCCGTACATCCTCGATCGTCCCCGCCGCACCGGTGACCAGGCGCCAGGAGGCCTCCGGCAACACCAGAGTCGACGGTGGACCGGCCGGCCTCAGCCGCGCGCGGTGGGCGGCTCCGCGGCGGATCACCAATTGCGTTTCGCCGCAACCGATCACCTTGTGCACATCGACCGTTCCGTCCGAGTCCACCAGCAGCAGCCGGCCGGGATGTTCGGCCTGCGCGGAACGGACCAAGCCCCACACCGCAGCGCCGGTCAGATCCGAGACGTCCTCGTCGTCCAACGCCACCGCCCCGTCGGTGAGCACGACGAGCACCCCGGGTTGGTCACCGGCCAACCACGCCTGCACCGCCGCCAGTGCGGCGTGCGTGGCCGCATACACCGCCTCCGGCAGCCCAGCAGCTCCGGATGGCAGCTGCCACAACGTCACCGGCGTATCGCACCCAGCGGCGGCGACCGGCGACCACTCGACCTGGAACAACCCGGCATCACCGGTCGCCGGCGACGGGTGTGCCGACAGCGGGCGGAAGACCAGATTTTCGACGATCATGACGGCAAGCCCGGCCTGATCGGCCAGCTCCAACGAGACCGAGTCGGTCTCGGTGCGGCTGATCCGGACCCGCAGCGCCGTGGCCCCCGCGGCGTGCAACGCCACCCCTTGCCAGACGAACGGCACCACCGTGCCGGCGTGCGCGTCGATGAGTCCGAGGGCATGCAGCGTGGCATCCAGGAGTGCCGGATGGATACCGAAACCCGTCGCGGTCAGCCCGGCATCGTCGGCGAGCGCGACTTCAGCGTAGAGATCGTCACCGGAGCGCCACACCGCCCGCAAGCCGCGAAACGCCGGACCATAGTCGTATCCCCGGGCAGCCAACCGCTGGTAGGCGTCACCCAGATCAATCGGCTGCGCGGCCGCGGGCGGCCACACCGCCATGCCTGCTTGCGGCACCGGCACACCGGCGCTCAGGATGCCCTCGGCGTGCAACGTCCACCCCGAATCCGACTGGGCGGACGAATAGATCGCGATCGAGCAGCGGCCCGAATGGTCCGGCGGACCGAGCACCACTTGGATCCGGGTGTCGCCGCGCACCCACAACGGCGCCGTCAGCGTGAGCTCTTCGACGACCGGACACCCGACCTGATCCCCGGCGCGGATGGCGAATTCGACGAGACCCGCGCCGGGAAACAGTGCCGAGCCGCTGACCGCGTGGTCGGCCAACCACGGTTGTGCAGTCAACGACAACAGGCCGGTCAGCGCCACGCCGGCGGAATCGGGCCTTTCCACCACCGCACCAAGCATCCCGTGCCCGGCGCCGAGCAAACCGTCGCGACGCACATCCCGGGTAGCGGACTCAGCCAGCCAGAACCGTCGTCGCGCAAACCCATATGTGGGCAATGCCACCGGACGGGCTCCCGCGAACGCCTGCCGCCAATCCACCGCCACACCCGACACGTGGGCTTGGGCGGCCGACAGCCAGAACCGAAGCAGCCCACCATCGTCGCGACCCAACGTCGGGACCACCACCGGATGGTGCGCCTGCACCGTGTCCTCGACGGCGCCGAGAAGTGCCGGGTGCGGGCTGCATTCGATGAACACCTGGTAGCCGGCATCGGCTGCGGCGCTCACGGCACGCTCGAATTGCACTGGCTGCCTGATACTTCGATACCAGTAATCGGCGTCCAACCCGGCGGTGTCGGAAAGTTCGCCGGTCGCCGTGGAGAAGAAAGCCACCGGACTGGACCGGGGCTGGATTGATCTGAGTCCCGCAGTGAGATCGGCGCGGATCGCCTCGACCTGGGCAGAGTGCGAGGCGTAGTCGACGTCGATTCGCCGGGCCCGAATGCCGGCGGCATCGCACTGGCGAAGCAGTTCCTCGATGCAGGCCACCTCGCCGGACACGACCACCGCCGAAACTCCGTTCACCGCGGCAATACTCATTCGCCCGGCCCACCGAGCCACCAGCCGCTCAGCTTCAGCCGGCCCGACGGCGACCGATGCCATGGCACCGGACCCGGCCAGCCGCACCAGCAAACGACTGCGCAGCGCCACCACCAGCGCCGCATCCGGCAGCGAAAGCGCCCCCGCCACACAGGCCGCGGCGATCTCGCCCTGCGAATGTCCGATCACCGCGTCGGGTTTCACCCCCAGCGAACGCCACAGTTCGGCCAGCGACACCATCACCGCCCACAGTGCGGGCTGCACCACATCCACCCGATCCAACCCGGGCGCCCCGGGCGCGGCCCGGATCACGTCGAGCAGGGACCACTCGACATGCTTTCGCAGCGCCTGCTCACACCGCTGTAGCTGTGCGGCGAAAACCGCCGAGCTGTCGAGCAATTCGGCACCCATGCCGGCCCACTGCGACCCCTGGCCGGGAAATACGAACACCGTCTTGCCCACCGGGCGGGCCTGGCCGACCACCACGCCGGAACCGGGGTCACCGGCAGCCAACCCGGCCAGCCCGTCCATCAGCTGCCTACGGTCGGCACCGACCACGACCGCCCGGTGCTCGAACAGCGATCGCGTGGTGACCAACGACCAACCCACGTCGGGCGCACTCACATCGTCGTCGCCGCCCACCCAGGCCAGCAATCGTGCCGCCTGGTTGCGTAAGGCCTGAGCGGAGCGCGCCGACAGCAGCCATGGAGCCGAACCACGAGATGGCACAGAGCTTTCCACGTCTCGGTTCGTGTCAGGAACTGATTCCAGGATCACGTGGGCGTTGGTCCCGCTGATCCCGAACGACGACACCGCGGACCGGCGTGGCCGCCCGGACTCGGGCCATGCCCGCGCCTCGGTCAACAGTGACACCGCGCCCGCAGACCAATCCACCTGCGGCGTCGGCACATCCACATGCAATGTCTTGGGCAGCACGCCGTTCCGCATCGCCATCGTCATCTTGATGACGCCGGCCACCCCGGCCGCCGCCGACGTGTGGCCCATGTTCGATTTGATAGAACCCAGCCACAGCGGCTCGGCACGACCCTTTCCGTAAGCAGCCAGAATCGCCTGTGCCTCAATGGGATCCCCGAGCGTGGTGCCGGTCCCGTGGCCTTCGACAACATCCACGTCAGCCGGGGACAGGCGGGCGCTGGCCAATGCCGCCCGAATGACCCGCTGCTGGGAGGGACCGTTCGGGGTGGCCAGACCGTTGGAAGCGCCGTCCTGGTTGACCGCCGAGCCCCGCACCACCGACAACACCCGGTGTCCCAACCGCCGCGCATCCGCGAGCCGCTCCACGACCAGGGCGCCGGCGCCCTCGGCGAACGCCGTCCCGTCCGCAGCACCGGCGTACGCCTTGCATCGACCGTCCGGCGAAAGCGCCCGCTGCCGACTGAATTCGATGAACATGGCGGGCGTAGCCATCACGGTGACCCCCCCGACCAGCGCCAGGTCACACTCCCCCGAGCGCAACGACTGCACCGCCAGATGCAGCGCCACCAACGACGACGAGCACGCAGTATCCACCGACACCGCCGGACCTTCCAGCCCCAGCACGTAGGCGACCCGGCCGGAGGCCACGCTCAAGGTCGAACCACGCAACCCGTAACGCTCCAACTCTGCGGGCACCCGGCCCTGACCACCGTAGGAACCGTGGAACACGCCGGCGAACACCCCGGTCGACGAACCCCGTAGCGAGAGCGGGTCAATCTCCGCTCGCTCCAACGCTTCCCAGCACACCTCCAGCAACAACCGCTGCTGCGGGTCCATCGCGAGCACCTCGCTGGGCGCGATCCCGAAGAACTCGGCGTCGAATCCCGCGACGTCGGCCAGGAAACCGCCGGATCGGGTGTAGGACTTGCCGGCAGCGTCCGGATCGGAATCGAACAATCCCGTCGTATCCCAGCCGCGGTCGGTCGGAAACGCTGAGATCACGTCGCGCCCGTCGGCCACCAGCTGCCACAGCGCCTCGGCTGAATCGACCCCGCCGGGATAGCGACAACCCATGCCCACCAACGCAATTGGTTCGGTGGCCCGAGCCAGGTAGTCGCGGTTCTCCCGCTTGAGTCGCTCGTTCTCCTTGAGGGACCGGCGGAGGGCCTCGATGAGCTCGTCTTGGGTACTGGTCATAAAACCGGCCGGTTGGGCGCCAATTCAGTGCCAGCGCAGGAGCACCAGTTCGGAACAGAACCCGGGACCCATCGCGATCATCAGGCCCGGACTGCCGCTGGGCGGTGGTTTGGCGATGGTGTCGCGCAGCACATGCAGCACCGAGGCCGAGGAAAGGTTGCCGATCTCGCCCAGCGACCGCCAAGTCAGCTCCAGTGCCTCCGACGGCAACCCGAGCGTTTCGGTGATCGCGTTGATGATCTTGGGCCCACCCGGGTGGGTCACCCAGGCACCGATGTCGGTGATCTGTAGACCGTGTTCGCCGAGGAACGCAGAAACATCCTGGCCGACGTACTGCTCGACGACAGCGGCCAGATCCTTCGACAGCACCAGTTCAAAACCCGCGGAGCCGACGTCATAACCCATGGTTCGCAGCGAGTCCGGGTAGAGGTGGCTGCGCGAAGCGAGGATGGCTGGACCATTGGCCCCGACCTGCTCGGCGCGACGGTCTCCGACCGCCACCACCGCGGCAGCGCCGTCGGCGAACAGCGCACTGCCCACCAGTCCCGCCACCGACGGCTTGTATCCCGGGAAGGTGAGCGAACACAACTCGACCGACACCAGCGCCGCGATGCCGTCGGGAGCGCCCCGCAGATAGTCGTGCAGCCGGGCCACGCCGGCCGCGCCGGCAACACAACCCAGCCCGAACAACGGCACCCGGCGCACATCGGGGCGCAACCCCAGTCGCCCCGCGATCCGGGCGTCCAGCGACGGTACTGCCAGGCCGGTCACCGTGGTGGTGATGAGCACGTCGAGATCCTCCGGCGCCAGCCCGGCTTCCTCGATGGCGCCCACCAGGGCCTCGACACCCAGATCGACGGCCTTCTCCAGAAAGAGCTCGTTGGCCTCGCCGAAATCGTTGAGGTGAGGGTATTTCTCCAGCGGCAACACCAGGTGGCGGCTGTTGACCTTTGCGCTGGCGTGCAGCTGCCGAACGATATCTTCATATCCCGCGAAGTCGGGGATGTTGACGAAGGTCTCGGTCAGTTCGTCCTGCGAGTAGCGATGCGGGGGCAGCGCGCCGAAAACACCTGCGATGACGCTCATTGGTCCCACCCCTTTGATACGAACATCAAGGTCGCTTTGTTCACCAGGATCGGTCAACGGAATCGCTCAAAGGTCAAAGTTTAGTCGGCCTCAATCTGACCGGCAAAGGAGCAGGCCGCGGCTCAGCGCTGCAACTGCTCGCGCAACCGGTCGGCGGCCGACCGCAGGGCGTCCAGTTGCGCGGCCACTTGAACCGGGGCGGTGCCGCCCCGCGCATCCCGGGACGACACCGAACCCTCGATGGTCAGCACGTCACGGACGGTCGGGCTCAACTCGGGGCTGATCGCGGCCAGTTCGTCGTCGGTCAGGTCCTGCAGCCCGACGCCACGCTGTTCGGCCGTGCGTACCGCCGCACCCGCCGCCTCATGCGCGGAGCGAAACGGAACACCTTGCCGCACAAGCCATTCCGCGATATCGGTGGCCAGCGTGTAACCCGCCGGCGCCAAGGCCGCCATCCGTTCGACGTCGAACGTCAGGCTGCCCACCAGACCCGCCATCGCGGGCAGCAGCAACTCCAACTGCGCGACCGAGTCGAAGACCGGCTCCTTGTCTTCCTGCAGGTCACGGTTGTAGGCCAGCGGTTGGGCCTTCAGGGTGGCCAGCAAGCCGGCCAGGTTGCCGATCATTCGACCGGACTTGCCGCGGGCCAGTTCGGCGATATCGGGGTTCTTCTTCTGCGGCATGATCGAACTGCCGGTGGACCAGGAGTCGTGCAGTCTCACGTAACCGAATTCGGTCGAACTCCAGATGATGATGTCTTCGGCGAGGCGGGACAGGTCGACGCCGATCATCGCGAAGACGAACGCGGCCTCCGCCGCGAAATCCCGGGCCGCGGTGGCGTCCACCGAGTTGTCGGCGGCTGCGGAAAAGCCCAGGTCCGCAGCGATCGCGTCGGGATCCAGACCCAGCGACGAGCCGGCCAGCGCACCTGATCCGTACGGCGAGATCGCCGCACGCTTGTCGAAGTCGAGGATCCGGTCCACGTCCCGCAGCAACGGCTGGGCGTGCGCAAGCAGATGGTGTGCCAGCAGGATCGGCTGCGCGGACTGCAGATGGGTCTTGCCCGGCATGATGGCCGTCGGGTGGGCGCCGGCCTGGTCAGCCAGCGCGGCGACCACATCCAGCACCCCGTCGGCGACCCGGCGCACTGCGTCGCGCAACCACATCCGGAACAGGGTGGCCACCTGGTCGTTGCGGGAGCGTCCGGCCCGCAAGCGGCCACCGAGGTCCGCTCCGACCCGGTCGATCAGGCCGCGTTCCAGGGCGGCGTGCACGTCCTCGTCGGTGACCAGGGGCCCGAAACTGCCGTCGGCCACGTCTTCGGCCAGGCTGTCCAGGCCGGTCAGCAGGCCGTCGCGCTGGTCCTCGGTCAATAGCCCGGCCGCGTACAGCACCACGGTGTGCGCGCGGGACGCGATGATGTCGTAAGGGGCCAGCACCCAGTCGAAATGGGTGGACTTGCTCAGCGCGGCCAACGCGTCCGAGGGTCCGCCGGCGAACCGGCCGCCCCACAGCGACCCCTCATTGGTGCTCACTTTTCTCCCGCGAGCAGACACAGAATCGCACTCAATCGCGCAGTTCGGTGCGATTCTGTGTCTGCTCGCCGGCCTGCCGTCACCGTAGGTCCCGGCGGGCGGACAGCTTCGACGACAGCCCGTGCACATAGACGAAGCCCTTGGACATGGACTGGTCGAAGGTGTCGCCCTCGTCGTAGGTGGCCAGGTTGAAGTCGTACAGCGATTCAGGACTGCGCCGGCCGTTGACCGCGATGTGACCGCCGTGCAGCACCAGGCGGATCTCGCCGGTGACGTGCTCCTGGGTCTTGGCGACGAAGCTCTCCAACGCAATCTTCAACGGCGAGTACCACAGGCCGTCATAGACCAACTCGGCCCAGCGCTGGTCGGTCTGGCGCTTGAACCGGCCGAGCTCGCGCTCGAGGGTGACGTGCTCGAGTTCGCTATGTGCGGTGATCAGCACCATCGCACCGGGCGCCTCGTAAATTTCGCGGCTCTTGATGCCCACCAACCGGTCCTCGACGACGTCGAGGCGCCCTACACCCTGGGCGCCGGCGCGGCGGTTGAGCTCCTCGATAGCTTGCAGGACGCTCACCCGGGTGCCGTCGATCGAGACCGGCACGCCCTGTTCGAAGCCGACGATGACCTCGTCGGGGGTGTTCCAGTTGACAGTGGGGTCTTCGGTGTAGTCGTAGACGTCCTTGGTGGGCGCGTTCCAGAGGTGCTCGAGGAACCCGGTTTCCACCGCGCGGCCCCACACGTTCTGGTCGATGGAGAACGGTGAACGCTTGGTGACGCTGATCGGGATACCGTTCTCCTCGGCGAACGCGATGGCCTTCTCCCGCGTCCACGCGTAGTCGCGGACCGGCGCCAGCACCTCGAGATCTGGTGCCAGCGAAGCGAATCCGACTTCGAACCGGACCTGGTCGTTGCCTTTGCCGGTGCAGCCGTGCGAGACGATGCTGCCGCCGTACTCACGTGCCGCGGCAACCAGGTGTTTGACGATCAGCGGTCGGCTGATCGCCGACACCAGCGGGTAACGATCCATGTAGAGCGCATTGTTGAGGATCGTCGGCAGGCAGTAGCCTTCGGCGAATTCGTCGCGGGCGTCGACGACGACGGCCTCGACAGCTCCGCAGTCCAGTGCCCGCTGCCGCACGACTTCCATGTCCTCGCCGCCCTGGCCGAGGTCGATCGCCACCGCAACGACCTCGCGGCCGGTCTCCTTGCCGATCCAGCTGATGGCCACCGAGGTGTCCAGGCCGCCGGAGTAGGCCAGGATGACGCGCTCTGACATGAACAGTTCTCCTTTAGGGTCGCGAGTCTGCAGCAGTTTATTTGAGGTCTTCCAGTGCGTTCGCCAGCTCGGCGCCGGTCATCGGCTCGCGGGCCGCCACGAACACGGTGTCGTCGCCGGCAATGGTGCCGACCACGTACGGTAACGCCGCGCGATCGATCGCGCTGGCCAGGTACGGCGCCCCACCGGGTGGAGTGCGCAGCACCGCGAGGTTGGCGCTGGCATCGGTGGACACCAGCAACTCGCCGAGCAACCTCGAAAGTCGCGACGTACCGCCGGCGACGCCGCGCACCGGGCTGCCGTCCTCGGGGACGACGTAGACGCCCACGCCGCCGTCCGCGCCGCGCAACTTCACTGCACCCAGCTCCTCGAGGTCACGGGACAAGGTGGCCTGGGTGGCCTCGACACCTTCGGCGGCCAGCAGGGCCGCCAGTTCGCCTTGGCTACGCACCTCGTGGGTGGACAGGATGGCCACGATGCGGGCCTGCCGGCCGGCCCGGTTGGCGCTGACCTCGGGTGCGGCCTTGGTGCCGCCGGTGGTCATGAGCGCTGCTCCAGCAACCACACCAGCAGCGCCTTCTGGGCGTGCAACCGGTTCTCGGCCTCATCCCACACCGCGCTGGCCGGCCCGTCGATCACCTCGTCGGTAATCTCGTCACTGCGGTGCGCCGGAAGACAGTGCAGCACAATGGCTTCCGGGTCAGCGATGCTCAGCAGGCGCTGGTTGACCTGGAACGGTCGGAAAGGTTCGACCCGGTCCAGTCCGTCGTCCTCCTGCCCCATCGACGTCCAGGTGTCGGTCACCAGGACGTCGGCGCCGCCGGACGCGCCCTCCGGGTCGGCGGTGACGGTGACTGTCGCGCCAGTCTGCTGGGCGCGCCGCTCGGCCGCGGCGACCACCTCGGGATCGGGGGTAAAACCCTCGGGCGCAGCAACGGTGACGTGCATGCCGGCGGTCACACCGCCCAGCATCAGCGAGTGAGCCATGTTGTTGCCGCCGTCGCCCAGATAGGTCATCTTCAGGCCGTTCAACGTCCCCTTGCGCTCGGCGACGGTCTGAAGGTCGGCCAGCACCTGACAGGGGTGAAATTCGTCGGACAGCGCGTTGACGACGGGCACCGATGCGGCCGATGCCATGGCGGTCAGGCGTTCCTGGCCGAACGTCCGCCACACGATGCCATCGACGAAGCGGGACAACACCCTGGCGGTGTCCTCGAGGGTCTCGTCACGGCCCAGTTGGGTGCTGCGCCCATCCACGACGACGGCGTGCCCGCCCAGCTGGGTGATGCCCATCTCGAACGAGAACCGGGTACGGGTGGAGTTCTTGTCGAAGATCACCGCGATTCCGCGCGGCCCCTCGAGGGGACGACGGCTGAACGGAGACTTCTTGAGTTCGGCTGCCAGGGTCAGGATCTCGGCCTGTTCCGCTGGCGTGAGGTCGTCGTCGCGCAGGAAGTGTCTAAGCATCGCGTGTTCCTGCCGTGTCGAGGATGCCGGTGAGATCGGCGACGAAGCCCTCGAGCTGAGCCTCGCTGACGACCAACGGCGGTGCCAGCCGAATAACGTTGGGAGCGGCCGCGTTCACCAGATACCCGGCGTCCCGGGCCGCCGCTTCGGCGGCTTTGGCGTGCGGCGCCCTCAGCACGATGCCCTGCAACAGTCCCCGTCCCCGCACCTGCTCGATCAGCGGGTGGCCCAGCGATTCGATACCGTGTCGCAGTGCCTTGCCTTTGACGTCCGCGCTGCGCACCAGATCGTCGGCCTCGAGAACCTGGAGCACAGCCAGCGCCGCCGCGGTGCACACCGGATTGCCGCCGAAAGTGCTGCCGTGCAGGCCGGGGGTCAACAAGTCGGCGGCGGGTCCGATCGCGATACACGCCCCGATCGGCAGACCCCCGCCCAGGCCCTTGGCCAAGGTCACCACGTCAGGAGTGATGCCGTCGTGCTGATGGGCGTAAAACGTTCCGGTGCGCCCCATTCCGGTCTGCACTTCGTCGAGCACCAGCAGCGCGCCGTGGCGTGCGGTGACCTCGCGGGCAGCCGTCAGGTAACTCTCGGGTGGGACGACGACACCGCTTTCACCCATGATCGGCTCCAGAAAGACCGCGGCCGTGTCGTCGTCGACCGCAGCGGTGAGGGCCTCAGCGTCGCCGTACGGGATGTGAGTGACGTTGCCCGGCAACGGCTCGAACGGTGCCTGCTTGGCAGGTTGTCCGGTGAGGGCGAGGGAACCCATCGTCCGGCCGTGGAAGGCTTCCTGTGCGGCAACGATTTTCGTGCGGCCGGTGAGTCTGGTGACTTTGAACGCCACCTCGTTGGCCTCGGTTCCGGAGTTGCAGAAGAATACTCGCGCTGGAGCGTCGGCGCCGAGCAGTTCGACCAGCTGCTCGGCCAGGGCGATCCCGGGCTCGGTGGCGTACAGGTTGGAGGTGTGGCCGAGTGTCGACATCTGTTGGGTGACAGCGTCGATGATGGCGGGATGGCGATGTCCGAGAACATTGACCGCGATCCCGCCCAGTAGGTCGATATAGGTTTTACCGTCCACATCGGTGACGACGGCCCCGTCGCCGCTGGCCAATGCCATCGACGGCGTGCCGTAGTTGTTCATCATGACTGCTTGCCAACGTTGTTGAAGCGCCCTTGTTTTCGTCATGCCGACACCACTTTGGTGCCGGTCCCGGCGTTGGTGAACAACTCCACAAGTACACAATGCTGAACACGTCCGTCGATGACATGCGCGCTGGGTACTCCACCGGTGACGGCCCGCAGGCATGCCTCGACTTTGGGGATCATGCCCGCCTCCAGTCTGGGGAGCAGTTGAGACAGTGTGGCCGTGTCGATTTCGCTGACCAACGAGGTGCGGTCCGGCCAGCTGGTGTAGAGACCTTCGACATCGGTCAGCATCAACAACTTCTCGGCACCCAGGGCTTCGGCCAGTGCAGCGGCCGCAGTGTCGGCGTTGATGTTGTGCACCACGCCTTCGGCATCCGGTGCCAGCGTGGAAACCACCGGAATGCGCCGTGCCGCAATGAGATCCAAAACTGCTGCGGTATTCACCAATTCGACATCGCCGACCAGGCCGATGTCCGTGTCGATGCCGTCGACAGTCACGCTGCGCCGCACCGCGGTGAACAACTGCGCATCCTCGCCGGTGATCCCGACCGCGTACGGCCCGTGCGCATTGATGAGGTTGACCAGCTCGCGGCCCACTTGGCCGAACAGCACCATCCGGGCGACGTCGAGCACTTCCGGTGTGGTGACGCGGAATCCGCCTTTGAAGTCACCTTCGATGCCCAGCCGCCGCAGCATAGCGGTGATCTGCGGCCCGCCACCGTGGACCACCACGGGGTGCACGCCGCAATTACGCAGAAACGCCATATCGGCGGCGAATGCCCGGCGCAGCGATTCGTCGATCATCGCGTGGCCGCCGTACTTGATGACCACGATCTTGCCGTGCAGCTGTTTGAGCCACGGCAGTGCCTCAGCCAATACCTGCGCCTTGACCTGGGTGGATAACATGTCGGTGCCGTCGGTCATGAGCTGTAGGCCGAGTTCTCTTCGACATACCCGTGCGAAAGGTCGGTGGTGCGGATGGTGGCCGCACCGTCACCGAGCGCAAGGTCCACCACGATGTTGATGTCGGCACCCGATAGATCGACGTCGCGGGCGCCCGGCGCCCCTGCCCCGTCGCGATAGACGACAAAGTCGTTGAATGACACGGTGATCAGCTCGGGCTCGAGTGCGACCGGTGCCATCCCCACGGCTGCGAGCACTCGGCCCCAGTTCGGGTCGGATCCGAATAGAGCGGTTTTCACCAGACTGTCGCGGGCGATGACCCGCGCCGCGACCAGCGCGTCCTGCTCTGAGGCGGCGCCTTTCACCGTCACGTTTACCCGCTTGGTGACGCCCTCGGCGTCGGCCTGCAACTGGGCACACAGGTCGTCACAGACCTGCAGCACCGCCTCATCGAGATCTGCTTGGGAGGGGATGATTTCGCTGGCGCCCGAGGCCAACAGCAAGACGGTGTCGTTGGTGGAACAGCTGCCGTCGACGTCGAGCCGGTCGAACGTGCGGGCGGTGGCGCGGCGCAATGCATGTTCGAGCGCGGGGGTCTGGGCCACCGCGTCGGTGGTGATCACGCAGAGCATGGTGGCCAGCGACGGTGCCAGCATCCCGGCGCCCTTGGCCATCCCGCCCACCGTCCAGTTGTCTTTGTGGTGCAGCGCAACCTGTTTCGGAAACGTGTCGGTGGTCATGATGGCGTGTGCGGCATCGTCGCCTCCGGTCAGTCCGCCGTGCATGTCGTGAACGATGTCGCGAACTCCGGCGAGGACCTTGTCCATCGGAAGCCGGTCGCCGATCAACCCGGTGGAGCACACGGCGACCTCGATGGCCCCGGTCTCGGTTCCCCAGTCCGACAATGCGGCAGCCACCGCTTCGGCCGTCGCGTGGGTGTCCTGGAAACCGCCCGCACCGGTGCACGCGTTAGCGCCACCGGAATTGAGAATGACTGCCCGCAGGCGACCGGTGGTCAACACCTGCTGGGTCCACAGCACAGGGGCGGCCTTGACCTTGTTGCGGGTCAAGACGCCGGCCGCCGCATGATCGGGCCCCTCATTGAAGACCAATGCCAGATCCAGAGCACCGGACACCTTGATGCCGGCGGCGATTCCGGCGGCGCGGAAGCCGGCCGGGGCGGTGACCCCTTGGGCCCGCAGCAGTCGCGTGGCGTTGACAGTTTCAGTCACGGCGCGACTCCGACGACCGAAAGCCCCTCGGTTTCAGGCCATCCCAGTGCCAGATTCATCGACTGCACCGCGCCGCCGCCGGTGCCCTTGACGAGATTGTCGATGGCTGCGATTGCCACGAATGTCTGCGCCCGCTCATCCACTGCTATCGCGATGTGCGCGGCGTTGCTACCGATCACAGACCCGGTGCGCGGCAATTGACCCTCCGGCAACAGGTAAACAAAGGGCTCGGCGTCGTAGGCCTTCTCGTAAGCGGTTCGGAACTGGTCGATGGAGGCTCGGGTACGTGCCGTGCAGGTGGCCAGGATGCCGCGCGACGTCGGAATCAACACGGGAGTGAATGACACGGTGATGTCACCGGCGCCGACTGCACCTAATCCTTGGGCGATCTCGGGAGTATGGCGGTGGACGCCACCGATGCTGTATGCCCGCGCCGACCCGATCACCTCTGCGCCGAGCAATTCGGTCTTGGCGCCGCGACCGGCGCCCGAGGTCCCGCTGACAGCCACCACGGTGACCGCTGGATCGACGAGTTCGTCAGCGATTGCAGGCAGCAGGGCCAGCAGTGCCGCCGTCGGGTAGCAGCCAGGCACGGCAATGCGTCGGGCATTTTTGAGCTGCTCTCGCGCGCCGGGCAACTCGGGCAGCCCATAGGGCCAGCTCCCGGCGTGCGCGGAGCCGTAGAAGCGTTCCCAGGCTGCGGCATCGGTGAGCCGAAAGTCCGCACCGCAGTCGACGATGAGGGTCTCGGGGCCGAGCTGTTCGGCAAGGGCGGCCGAATGCCCGTGGGGGAGAGCGAGAAAGACCACGTCGTGGCCACGGAGGATGTCGAGATCAGTAGGTTGGACTACCCGGTGTGCCAGTGGGACCAAGTGCGGGTGATGTTCGCCGAGGGTGCTGCCGGCGCTGGATGCCGCGGTGACTGCTCCAATGGTAAGCCGACCGTCGGCCAGTGCGGGATGCCCGAGGAGCAGACGAAGGATCTCACCACCCGCATAGCCACTCGCCCCGGCAACGGCCACCTTCATCCCGTCGATCATCCGGCGATAGTTGCATGGTTATTCATTAGATTGCAAATTCATTCCGTACACCGCGGGATAGCACCTTGCCCATTGACTCCTCGTCGGTTGGCGCTAAAGTCAACTCGACACGCCGGTGAGGACCTCACCCGATCCCCATCGGAGCCCTGCTACGCAGGAGCAGTTGCTCTCTCGCGCAGTTGATTTCGGCCCAAAGGTAGGACTGCTGGGGTGATCGCAGACCCTAAGATTCCGGCCGGAAACTCTCAGAAATATTTGGTTTAGCGCAATCCTGGCGTGGGGATCTATTGCGCACGTGTTGCCTTCGCGGCGTTCGGGCGTCTGAGGCTCATGGTTTATGTCTGTTTGGGTCATCTGGGGAGATGGACATGTCTGTATTGATCGTGCCTGAATTCGTGGAAGCGGCTGCCGAGCAATTGGCCGGGCTTCGTTCCACATTGGTCGACGTCAGTTCTGCAGCAGTGGGAGCGACGGCTGAGGTGGCGCCGGCGGCCGCAGATGAGGTGTCAGCTGCAATCGCGAGGCTGTTCGGCACCTTTGGTAGCGACTACCAGGCCGCCAGCGCCCAAGCCGCGGCGTATCACCAGGAGTTCGTCAATGCACTGACCCGTGGCGCGACGTCCTACGCTGCCGCGGAAGCGTTGAACGTGTCGGCCCTGTTCAATCTGGGTCAGCTCGCCACCAATATTGAGATCGGTCTCGGCAATCTGGCCGCCGGGCTCAACGGTGCCCTCAACGCATCGTTGGGTGGCTTCGGCCTCTCGCTCGGCGGATCCGGGTCCCTCGGCCTCAACGCCGCGAACGCCTTCCGCGCCTTCGCAGCACTGCCCAGCCTCGGCGCGGGTCTGGCGCTGCAGACTGGCGGGGCGCTTGCCTCTGGCTTCGGCGCGGGGCTTGCCCAAACCGGTCAGATCATCACCAACCTCGGCGTGGGGCTGGGCGGCGCTGGTGCGTCTATCTCGGCCTTGGGCGCGGGACTTACCGGCGAGGCCAACGCTGCGCTTGCGGCGTTCTTGAGCGGAACACTGGGCGCCAACATCTCCGCGAACCTCACCGCAAACTTCACCGGGGCGCTGCCGTCGCTGGCTGCGCTTGCACAAACCGGCGGCGCGTTGATCGGCAACATTTCCGCCGCGCTGAGCGGCGGATTGCCAGCCTTGAACGCTGCATTCAACAGCGGCATCAACGCAATACTCAACCTGGGCGCCAACCTCACCCTGCCCGCCCTGCCCGGCTTCCCCGGCTTCACCTTCCCCGGCCTGGACCTGGACTTCGGCCTGCCCGGCATCACCATCCCCGGCATCCCCGGACTGTCGCTGCCCAACTTCGGCGCCGCCCTGACCGGCGGGCTGAACACCCTGGTCAACCTGGCCGGCAACCTCACCCTGCCCGCCCTGCCCGGCTTCCCCGGCTTCACCTTCCCGGCATTCGACTTCGACTTCACCCTCCCGACCTTCAACTTCCCAGCTCTGCCGATGCTGAGCGCGTCGCTCAACGTCAGCGCACAGGTCGCGGCGAACCTCGGCGCAGCGCTGTCGGGTGCCTTCAACGCCGGACTCGAAGGTGTGGTCAATTCTGGTCAGGTTCTGGCGGCAAGCTTGAGCGCTGGTCTGACGGGGCTTACGCAGACCGGGGCGAATCTGACGGCCAATCTCCTCGGCGCTCTGAGCGGTAGTACCGGAACCGGTTTCGCCCTGGCTGACATCTGGCTGGATGCCGCCAACGAGGTCGCCTCCGTCTTCGGTGGAGCCCTCAACAGCAGCATCAATGCTGGTCTTGCCGGGTTTGGCCAGACCGGCGGGGCGTTGACAGCAGGCCTGCAGGGTGCGCTCAACGGCTTGACTCAGACTGGCGGTGCGTTCTTGGGTTCGCTCGATGACGTCGCCCTCAGCTTGGCCCTGGCCGGTAATGCCGCACTGACCAACTTGCAGTTGGCTCTTCAGGCCGCGATCAATGCCAGCTTCGGCCTGAACGTGGGTTAGGCGACAGGCCCGGCCGCCATTTGTGGGTTTGGCCGGGCCTCAAGCCACTGGCAGCTCAACGGAATCCTGCAGCTCGAACTCGTCGCTCAACTGCAGATCTACTACGCGATAGCTCGCGCGAGTTGTGCGGGCGCGTAGTTCAGCAGCGCCGGAACGATGCCACCAGCGGTAGTACCACCGAGCACGATGGTGATCGGCGGCAACGGGGAAACCGTCACTGTCGCGGTGAACGGTCGTAGCGGCGAAAGAATGCCGCCGATCGGAACACCGACTGTTGCCGGGGGCAATCCGGGTAGCGCCAAGGCCAGCGGCAGCGTCGCCTCGCCGTTGAGGAAGGCGTCGGTGATGATTGCCGGCGATTCGACAAGTGTGGTCAAAGCCGCCGCGAAATTGCCCGCCTGAACGGCATTGACGAAAGTTGTCGCGCTATTGACCGTGGCTATCGTGCTGGTGAGAGGTGCTCCTAGGGCATCGACGGCCAGCGCCAGCGGCAAGCCGAACGTGATGCTGCCGCTCAGCGTCGTGGTGTTGATCGCCGCGGCGATATTGGTGTCCAGCACGGTGTCGATCACGTTGGTGACGTTCTGCGCGAACTCACCCGGGATGCTCAAGATGGGCAACAGGTCACCGAGCGTCCCGACCAGCTTGATGTTCGACAGGTCCGCAGTGTCGAGGCCACTGATCAGGGTGTTGAGCAGTGCACCTCCGACGACGCGCACCGCGCCACCGGTGTCACCCGCCAGAAGGTCCTGGAAGGCCACTTGCAGGCTGGAGGGTATGCCCGCCACCCCAATCGAGAAGTCGCGCGTCGCATTGGTGAGCGACGTCAGCGTCAGCCGCCCATAGTCGTACTGGTTAGCCAGGATCTGCTGCAGGAACGACGAAGGGTCGGCCAGGTAACTGCTGCCGATGCTTCGCAAGTTGGCAACGGTGTTGTTGAACAAATTCTCGTACGGTTCAAGGATCGGAATGCTGTCGCCCAAGCCGGCAGCTACCGCTGCGGCCCCGGGAGCGCCGCTCTGCCCAAAGAGCAGACCGGCGGAACCTGCGTTGCCGCCGCCTCCCTTGGCGCCGGCCCCGGCAGCACCCGCGCCACCACCGCCGCCCGGGCCGCCGTCTCCACCATTCCCGGCAATCGCGGCGTCACCGCCGTTACCACCGGCGCCGCCAGTACCGCCAGTGCCTGCCTGAGAACCAGTCCCGGTGTGAGATCCCCCGGTCCCACCCTCCCCACCGGTTCCGCCACCACCAACCAGGAAGCTGGCTCCGCCGGAACCACCCGCACCGCCGGTGCCACCGGGTTGGCTGCCTCTGGCGGTAGTCCCACCAATGCCGCCGTCGCCGCCACTACCGCCGGTGCCATAGAGCAACCCGCTGGCACCTCCCTGGCCGCCGGCCCCGCCGGTCCCGCCGGACAGGGCGCCCAAAAGGCTGGAGGTGCTGGGTCCGCCTGTGCCGCCGAACCCCCCGGCGCCGCCGTTGCCGATGAGGCCGGCGCTGCCACCAGCACCGCCGATGCCGCCATTACCACCTGTCAGTGCCAGTCCGGACGTGGTGCCACCGTTTCCGCCAGCTCCACCGGCACCCCCGTCGCCGTACAGCAGTCCGGCGTTTCCACCCCGTCCGCCGGCGCCACCGGGTCCACCGATTCCCAAGGTGGCGCCGCTGGCGGCACCGCCACCTCCGCTGCCACCAGATCCCAAAATTCCGACATTGCCGCCAGCACCACCGGCCGCCCCGCCGGTACCCCCGGACGATCCCCCGGCACCCCCAATGCCGACCAACGTGTCTCCGCCGCTGCCGCCGGCCCCGGCGGTACTCGTTCCACCCTCGCCGCCGTTGCCGAAGAAGGCGTTTCCGCCGTTGCCAGCCGGACCCGTCGTACTGGATCCGCCGGCACCACCGCTACCGATGAACCCGCCGTCCGCCCCGGCGGCTCCGGTCCCGGCCCCGCCGCTGCCGCCGTCGCCGACGAACAGGCCGGCCTGACCGGCTGCGCCGCCGGACGGCCCGGCGCCACCACCGCCGCCGTTGCCGAAGAACAGGGCGCTGCCGCCGGCGCCGGCCGCACCCGTGCCACTGCCCCCGCCAGCGCCTCCGTTGCCGTAGAACAATCCACCGGTGCCGCCTCGGCCTCCGGCGCCGGCACCGACCCCGGTGCCCCCAGCACCACCATTGCCGAACAACCCCGCCGCACCGCCGTTGCCGCCGGCGCCATCCGTGGGACCGCCCGCCCCGCCCTTGCCGCCATTACCGAACAGCAGCCCACCCGGCGCGCCGTCGCCGCCTGCGCCTGACCCGGTTCCCGCAGCCCCGTCCGCGCCGTTGCCGATCAGCGGGCGGCCCAACAGTGTCTCGGCGGGCGAGTTGATGGCTGCGGCCAGGGCCTGCGACGCGTTGGCCGCCTCAGCGGCCGCGTACGAGGCCGCACCCGCGTTCAAGGTCTGCACGAACTGGGCGTGAAACGCCGAGGCCTGCGCGTTGAGCGACTGGAATTGTTGGCCGTAGACCCCGAACAGCTGGGAAACCGCCGCCGACACCTCGTCAGCCGCGGCAGCCGCTAACGTCGTCGTCGGGGCCGCCGCGGCGGCAGCGGCGTCGCCGAGCGCCGTGCGAATTCCGGCCAGATTGTCAGCGACCGCGGTGAACAGATCTGGCGTTGCAACCAAGTACGACATTGTTGGCTTCCTCGCTTCGTTGCAGAGTTCGCCTGATCTGTCTCAGGGTGTATCGCAGCCTAAATCGACTCCCGACAATGCGCGGGAATTTACTTGGATTGGCACCTCGCGAATTGCTGCATACCAACTGCGTGCTGCGCCACTGCGCGGACCTGAGGGGATCAACTAGGGAAGGCAGCAGGCTCGTCGGCTCGAAAGCGAGCCCAGCGGAGATCCGTCAAGTTCGCGACTGGATCATTGCAGTTCGGACGAAGAACAATTGATTTCGCAGCATCGGCCTCAATTCGGCAACCATGTAATCAACCGCGCAGAACGGCGCCGACCCGCTCGGCCGCAACCCGCACCGCCGCGTCCCGCGCCGCGCTCGCGTCGTCTTCGGTCAGCGTGCGGTCGGGCGCGCGGAACCGCAGCGCGAACGTCAGCGATTTGCGGTCATCGCCGAGTTGCGCACCGACGTAGACGTCGAACAGTTGAATGTGTTCGAGCAGTTCGCCCGCACCTGCACGGACGGCGTCCTGCACCGCCTGCGCGGGCACGCCGGCGGGCACCACCAGGCTCAGATCCTGGAACACAGCCGGGAACGGTGACACCCGGGGTGCCGGCAGCACCCCAGCGGTGGGGATCGCGTCCAGGTTCAACTCCAGCGCGCAGGCGCCACGCGGGAGGCCCCCGCGCTCGATGACGGCGGGATGCAACTGCCCGGCGTGACCGATCAGGGTGTCGCCGATAAGCACTTCAGCGCATCGACCCGGATGCCACGGCAGGTACTGCGTCGCCCGCAGCGTGACCTCGATTCCGCTGGCGCGCGCAATGATCCGCACCGCCTCGAACGCGTCGGAGGCTTCGACGGCACGACCCGGCCCCCACGGGCCGCGCGGCTCGCGCAGCCCCGCCAGTACCGCGGCGACATGCTGGGGTTGCCGCGGCAGCGACGCGTCCAGTGCCGCGATCTCGGCTGTCGTGGGCCGGCGATCGACCGGGATCAACCCGACGCCGCGGGTGTGCTCGGTGGGTTGCACCACCTGCGCGATCGCGAACAGCGCCAGATCGCCGATACCGCGGGATACGTTGCGGCTCAATGCTTCCAGTAACGCCGGCAACAGCGTGGTGGCCAGCTGCGGTCGGTCGGCTTCCAGCGGGTTGACCACGTTGGTGGTGTTGCGGCGGGGGTCGTCGGCCGCCAACCCCCACACGTCGAATGCCCCGGCCGGCAGAAACGGCGTCGGCAGGATCTCGACGTAGCCGGACAGGGCCAGCGACTTGCCGACCGCACGGCGCCGCTGCTGTTTGGCCGTGAGCCCGCGACCCGCGGGCGCCGCCGGGAGCACCGACGGAATGCCCTCCAAGCCCTCCAGCCGCAGCACCTCCTCAACCAGGTCGGCGGGCTGCTGCAGGTCCGGACGCCAGCTGGGCGGCGTGACGGTCAGGGCGTCGCCTGCTGCGTCCACCCGGGCCCCGATCCGGGTCAGACGCCGCGCGGTGGTCCCTGGCGGGTAGCTCACCCCGGCGAAACGGTCGGGCAGGTTGGCGGGGATCGTGATCGGCCGACCGGCCCAATCCGCGACGGGTGGGTCGCCTCGCCAATCGGTCAGTGTGGGTTCGGCCGTTCCGCCGGCGATCTCCACCAGCAGTTGGGCGCAGCGATCCAATACGGCCACCGAGATGGCCGGGTCGACGACGCGCTCGTACCGGCGGGCGGCCTCACTGGGCAGATGGAGTCGACGCTGGGTGCGCGAAATCGCCGCCGGATCCCAGACGGCGGCCTCGAGCAGCACCTCGGTGGAGTCGGCACGGACCTCGGTGCTGGCCGCCCCCATGACGCCGCCGATCGCGGTGGTCGCGACGTCGTCGACGATCAGGACGTCGGCGGGTTCGAGCTTGCGCTCGATGTCGTCGAGGGTGACGACGGTTTCACCGGCCCGCGCGAAACGGACGGCGAAGCCACCGGTAATCCGGCTCCGGTCGTGCGCGTGCATCGGGTGGCCGAGTTCGAGCATGACGTAGTTGGTGACGTCGACGGCCAGTGACGTGGCCCGGATGCCGCACAGCAGCAGTCGTCGTTGCAGCCACCACGGTGACACCGCGACGGGGTCGATGCCGGTGACCGGACGCAGCGCGAAGCGGCGCACCCCGGTGGCGGGGTCCACCGTCAGCGGCCAGGCCTGCCCGTCGACGGGCAACGGCGCGACCTGCGCGGCGGGATCCACGAAGTCCAGGTCGTAGGCGCAGGCGATCTCGCGAGCCAGGCCGCGCACCGACATGGCGTACCCACGGTCGGGGGTGATGGCCAGATCGAAGACGACGTCGTCGAGACCGAGCACCGCCGCACCGTCGGCTCCTGGTTCGGCGGTTCCCGGAGGCAACACCAGGATCCCGGAATGATCTGTGCCCAAACCGAGTTCGGCGGCTGAACAGATCATGCCGTGGGAATTACGCCCGTAGGTCTTGCGCGCGGCGATGGTGAAGTCCCCGGGCAGGGTGGCCCCGGGTAGTGCCACGACAACCAGCTCGCCGACCGCGAAATTCGTTGCACCGCAGATAATTTCCTGATGTGCATCGGCGCCGACATCCACCAGACATGCCCGGATGGGTTTCTTGAATCCGGTCAGCTCCTCGATCTCGGCCACCCGGCCCACCCGCAGCGGCCCGTCGACCGGGCCGAGCGTGTGCACCTCTTCGACCTCGTGACCCACCCGGACCAGCGCCTGCTCCAATTCAGCGGAGCTGACCTCCCAATCCGGGGCACCGGCGCGGACCACCTCGCGCAACCAGCTGTACGGAACCCGCATCAGGCACCTACCCCGAACGGCAGCGAGAACCGGACGTCGCCTTCGACCATGTCGCGCATGTCGGGAATACCGTTGCGGAACTGCAGGGTTCGCTCCAGACCCATCCCGAAAGCGAACCCGGAGTAGACCTGCGGGTCGATTCCTGCGGCGCGCAACACATTCGGATGCACCATGCCGCAGCCGCCCCACTCCACCCAGTCCGCGCCGCCCTTCTTGCCCTCGAACCACACGTCGACCTCGGCGGAGGGTTCGGTGAACGGAAAGAAGTGCGGGCGCATCCGGGTCCGGGCCAGCGACCCGAATTCGGCGCGCGCGAACGCGTCCAGAGTGCCGCGCAGGTGCGCCATGGTCAGCCCGCGGTCCACCGCCAGACCTTCCACCTGGTGGAAGACCGGCGTATGGGTGGCATCGAGTTCGTCGGTGCGGAAGGTGCGCCCGATCGAAATGATGTACACCGGTAATTCCCGCTCCAACAGCGTGCGCACCTGAACCGGGGAGGTGTGGGTGCGCAGCAGTTGCCGCGAATCCTCCGGCGCGATGTAGAAGGTGTCCTGTTCGCTGCGGGCGGGGTGGTCCGGCGGGAAGTTCAGCGCGTCGAAGTTGAACTGCTCGGTCTCGACCTCCGGCCCCTCAGCCAGCTCCCAGCCCATCGCGACGAAGGTGTCGGCGATGTGCTCGGCCAGAATTGTGATCGGGTGCCGCGCACCGGTCGGCTGCCGCGTCGACGGCAGCGTGACGTCGATACGCTCGGCGACCAGCACGGCCGCGTCCCGCTCGGCGCGCAAAGCAACCAGGCGCTCGTCGTAGGCGCGCTGCGCCTCCCCGCGCGCGATGTTGACGCGTTTGCCGGCGTCAGCGCGTTCATCCTTGGGCAGTGCGCCCAGCGCTTGCCGGGCGAGCGCGAGCGGTGACCGATCGCCGAGGTGTTCGGTCTTGGCGTGCGCGAGCGCATCCAGGCTGGCGGCGGCGGCGATGGCTGATCGCGCGGCCTCAAGCGCCCGCGTCAACGCATCCGGCGACAGATCGACGGGTTGGTCACCCACGCGACGGCACTCTCCTTGCTGACGGGGCTGGTTGGCCACTACCCCGTGCGGTGGGCCCAAACGCGGCCCGCATCAGCGGCGATGAGGTTTGCGACACGGGTATGACGCAACTGCCGATCATAAGTCATGCGATGTTGTGTCAGAGATCACCACAGCGCGCGCCGATCGTCAGGCGCTGACCCCCGGCAGTGGCTGGTCCAGGGCGCCCGCGGCCACGGGCTGCGGCGGTGTCCCGGGGCTGAACCGACGAGCCAGGAGGTGGGCCGCCACTGCACCGATCACTCCCAGCACTGCGCTGATGGCCATCCCGACCATGCTGTGCGCCAGGACCAGGAAGCCGAAGCCCGCAGAATTGAGCAGCATCAGGCAACGCACCGGCGTCCAGCGGGCGGGCACCCGGAATCGCAGGCCGATCGACATGCCCAGGATCAGGGCGATGGCGTGGCCCGCGTTGGTGAACTCCCCGCCCACGACGGCCGCGGACAGGCCGACCGCCAGCCACCAGACGATCCACGCCGGCCGCCAGTAACGCGGGATTGTCGCGGTCAACCCGCCGAGCACCGCCAGCGCGCCGTAACTCATGCCGACGTCGCTGGCTCGGGTGATCGACCATGGCATCCAACCCTCTTTGACCGCCGCCGCCAGCGCTGCGGCGACCAGCAGCGTCGCACCGATGTGGCCGATCAGGAAGGTGGTTACCAGCCGGAGGGAGTGCAGCTGCAATTCGGCCAGGACAAGCAAACAGGTCAGGAACGGCAGCCAGAAATACAGTGGACCGGCCTCCACGACGAACGCGCTGCCCAGCAGGGTTCCCAACCGCCCGTGCGCGAGGTTGTGCAGGTTGGTGCTGGCGTGACGGATGATCCGGTCGTGCGCCTGCGGGCTGATGACCAGCATTGTGGTGCTCACCGCGAACAGGATCGCCACATAGCCCGCGCTGATACGTACGCGGGACAGTCGGGCGAAGATTTGGGCAAACATCAGCTCCCACTATGCCCGGGCGTTTGTCTCATCCGTGTTATCACCGGCTGACAAGTCCCTGCCAGTCTTGAGGCGATAGATCGCCAAGTCCGGCGGGATACCGGTGAGTTTGCTGGAAAACATCGGTCGGCGCGCTCGCCGCGCGGTGACACCGAGTTCGTCGAGCTCGCTTTGCGGGATCAGATCCAGAGTCGGGCTGGAGATCATGACGCCGCCCTTGGTCGCGCGTTCCATCACCCGCGCGGCGATGTTGACGTCGACGCCCAGCCAGTCCGAGCCCAGCCGCTGCGGCCTGCCGGTGTGGATCCCGACCCGCATACGTGGCGAATAACCTTGAACCTCAACGTCTTTGATGGCCTCCTGAGCGGCCATCACCGCCCTGACCGCGGTGCCGGGACGCCGGAACACGGCCATGATGCCGTCGCCCATCCGCTTGACGATGTGGCCGCCCGCGTCGAGCAGCGGGGATTCCACCGCGCGGGCCACCTGCCGCAGCAACGTGAGGGCCGCGTCGTCCCCGGCTTCCAGCGACCAGGTGGAGTATCCGACCAGGTCGGTGAACACCAGCGTCACTTCGGGGTTTGCCGGACGTCGCGAGACGGCCTCGGTCATCGCCTGCCAGACCTGCAGCACGCCCAGACTGACTTCGCGGGACGCCGCGTCGCGGTCCCCCAGCAGCCGGTCGGCGGCCCGCGCGGCGGCACTGGGCCCGCCCTCGCCGGCGGTGGACAGCGGATCGCCGAACTCGGGGTCGCCGGGCAGCAACCGCCGGGCGCGCTTGACGAACCCGACCACACCGGGGCTGCGGTTGGTGCTGCTCAGCCATTTCGCCGGGGACCGTCGCCGGGGGGCGTCTTTGACCGCTGTCGCGGTGTCGCCGGAACCGCCGGACTGCGGTTCGTCTGGCCCGTCCTCCACTCGGCCAGGTTAGGTGCTCGCGGCTCACGCCGGCAACGAGGTCCGTGCCACACGTGTTGAAGAATGAGGCAAATGCGCTGATCACGCGGTTGCGGCGGGGCTATGGAGAGTCCATAACACAGATGCGACACATATGTTCAAATCGTGGACAACGCGTGTTGTCAACGCTTATCGTGAGGCCACATTGGCGCTTTGGAGGCCGTGATGACTGCCACATCGACGACAGCGGCTGACCCTCTCGGGCCCGACTCGCTGACCTGGAAATACTTCGGAGACCTACGCACCGGAATGATGGGCGTCTGGATCGGAGCGATCCAGAACATGTACCCGGGGCTGGGTGCGGGGGTCGAGGAGCATTCGATCCTGTTGCGCGAACCGCTGCAACGGGTGGCTCGGTCGGTCTATCCGATCATGGGAGTGGTCTATGACGGCGACCGGGCGTCGCAGACCGGCAGCCAGATCAGGGGCTACCACGCGACCATCAAAGGCGTCGACAACGCGGGCCGGCGCTATCACGCGCTCAATCCGGAAACGTTCTACTGGGCGCACGCCACGTTCTTCATGCTGGTGGTCAAGGTCGCCGAGTACTTCTGCGGCGGGCTGACCGAGGCCGAGAAGCGTCAGCTGTTCGATGAGCACGTGCAGTGGTATCAGCTGTACGGGATGAGCATGCGTCCAGTGCCCAAGTCATGGGAGGAGTTCCAGGAGTACTGGGAGCGGGTTGGCCGCGAGGAGCTGGAAATCAACCAGGCCACCTTGGACATCTTCAACATCCGGATTCCGAAACCGAAGTTCGTGCTCATGCCCACACCCGTATGGGACCAGATCTTCCGACCGCTGGTGGCGGGTCAGCGCTGGATCGCCGCGGGCCTGTTCGAGCCAGCCGTCCGGGAGAAGGCGGGCATGCATTGGACGCCCGGCGACGAAATTCTGCTGCGGGTGTTCGGCAAGGTCGTCGAGTTGGCGTTTCTGGCCGTGCCCGACGAGATCCGGCTGCACCCGCGCGCGCTGGCCGCCTACCGTCGCTCGGCAGGACAGATCCGCAGCGACGCGCCGCTGGTCGAGGCACCCCGGTTTGTGGCGCCGCCGCGCGACCGGCGCGGCCTACCGATGCATTACTTCCCGCCGCGGCCCAGCACCCGGCTCCCCTCGCCGCTGGACCCGGCCCGCGCGCTGATGGAACGCGCGGGATCGCTGATGCACAGCACGCTGTCAATCGCGGGCTTGCGGCCCTCCCGGGGACGCACCCGCGCCGCGTAACGCACGCGAGCTCTGATACAGGCAGATCGCTGCCGAAGCTGCGACGTTGAGGCTCTCCGCTCCCCCGGACATCGGGATATGCACCCGGTGGTCGGCCCGTCGGGCAATGTCGGTCGGCAAGCCGTGGGATTCCGGGCCGAACAACCACGCCGTCGGCTCGCCCAACAGTGCACCGGCGTCGTCGAGCGAGGTCTCGCCGTCGATCGTCGTCGCCAACGCCTGCAGACCGGCCGCCCGCAATCGGGTCAGTACCCCGGCCGCGTCCGGGTCGACGACGACGGGGACCGCGAAGATGCTGCCGGTGGAGGCGCGCAAGCACTTGCCGTTATAGGGGTCGACGCTGTGGCCGGTGAAAATCACCGCAGCCGCGCCCATCGCGTCAGCGATCCGGATGAGCGTGCCCGCGTTGCCGGGTTCGCCGAGGTCCACGGCGACCGCCACCAGCCGAGCGGACGTGCCCAACACCTCGTCCAGCCCGGTGTCCGGGATCCGGCAGACCGCGACCAACCCGGACGGGGTGACGGTCTCGGACAACGCCTTGGCGGCCCGCTCGGTCACCAGGTGCACCGGCACCTGCGGCCCGTTGAGCAAGCCTTCGTGGCGCCGTGCGGCGTCTTCGGTGACGAAGATCTCCCGGATCAGACGGCGCGCGAGCGCCGCCTCGACCAGGTTCGGGCCTTCGGCCAGGAAAAGTCCCGCCCGGCGGCGGCCGACCTGGCGGTGCAACTTCACCGCGGCGACCACCCGCGCCGAGCGTTCCGTGAGCACGGCCGGCAGGTTAGGCAGCTTCTCCCGACGGGGCGTTGACGTCCCCGGGCAGCGCGGCGCGGGCCACCTCGACGAGCGCGGTGAACGCGGCCGGATCGGTGATCGCGATATCGGCGAGGTTCTTGCGGTCCACCTCGACACCCGCTGCCTTCAGACCCTGAATCAGCCGGTTGTAGGTGATGTCGTTGGCACGTGCTGCGGCGTTGATCCGCGAGATCCACAACTTGCGGAACTCGCCCTTGCGGGCGCGGCGGTCACGGTAGGCGTAGTTCAGCGAATGCAGCTGCTGCTCTTTGGCCTTGCGGTAGAGCCGGGATCGCTGACCGCGATAGCCCTTCGATGCCTTCAGGACGCTGCGCCGCTTCTTGTGGGCGTTGACCGCCCGCTTTACGCGTGCCATGGGGGTTCCTACTCTCGTTCAAACGTGATCGGTCGGGGGCTGACGCCAGCCCGAGGTCGGTGGATGGGACGACGCGCGGTCAGCCGTTGAGCAGCGAGTTGATCCGCTTGGCGTCGTTGGGCGACACGACGGTGCGACCGTCCAGTCGCCGGGTGCGCTTGCTCGCCTTGTGCTCGAGCAGGTGCCGGCGGTTGGCTTTCTGGCGGACGATCTTCCCGGTGCCGGTGCGCCGGAACCGCTTCGAGGCCCCGCTGTGGGTCTTGGCCTTGGGCATGATTCTTCGGTTCCTTCTGGTTCTTCGAGGTTGTACTGGCAGTTAGTTGGCCGACGGCGTGTCGTCGTCGGCGGGCACGGCGCCCGGCTCGCCGTCGTGGCGCGCCTTGGCGCGGGTCTTCGCGCCGCGGTGCGGTGCCAGCACCATCGTCATGTTGCGGCCGTCCTGCTTGGCCGACGTTTCGACGAATCCGTATTCGGCGACGTCGGCTCCCAGACGCTGCAGCAGTCGGTAACCCAACTCGGGCCTGGACTGCTCGCGTCCGCGGAACATGATGGTCACCTTGACCTTCGAGCCGGCTTCGAGGAAGCGGACCACGTGGCCCTTCTTCGTCTCGTAGTCGTGGTCGTCGATCTTGGGTCGCAGCTTCTGTTCCTTGACGACGGTCTGCTGCTGGTTCCTGCGCGATTCGCGCGCCTTCTGCGCCGCCTCGTACTTGTACTTGCCGTAGTCCATGATCTTGCAGACCGGTGGTCTGGCGTTCGGAGCAACTTCGACAAGGTCGAGATCGGCGTCCGCGGCGACGCGAAGTGCGTCTTCGATACGCACGATGCCTACCTGCTCTCCGCCAGGGCCGATCAATCGAACTTCAGGCACGCGAATGCGCTCGTTGACGCGGGTCTCAGTGCTGATGGGGCCTCCCTCGTTGGCTGCTATTCCACGCGGCCCAGGCCGGTACCGGGCCGGGAACAGCGGAGGGGACACCAACCATCAGCAAAAAAGCCCTGCAGCAGCAGGGCCCAATGCCGACCGGTCACGGCCTGAAATCACTCAAACCGCCAGCGCCGAAACGCAGAACAGACATCTCGGAAAATGCCTGTGACCGGACCGGATAACCTGCAAACTGGCTCAGACGCCTGCTCGTGGTCACCGGTGGGAGTGGGACTCCACTTAACGTTCCCTGGCCGTGGCCGGGATGGTCGCAGCAGTCAGTCTAACAGCAGTAATGCGTGGGCTCGGCAACGCGCCACTTAGCGAGGGGATGGCATGCTCAGGATTTTCCCGGTCTCAACGAATATCCTCGCCGTCTGTGACACTCACTAAGGCTCATTCGGCGCGCCGGGCGCGTTCCCGGTACCACTGGCTGCCCGCCGCAGCCGGCTGGACGGTCGGCGTGATCGCGACCGTATCGCTGCTGGCCAGCGTCTCGCCGCTGATCCGCTACCTGATCCACGCGCCGCGGGTGTTCATCAACAGCTACCTGTTCAACTTCCCCGACACCAGCTTCGCCTGGTCGTTCGTGCTGGCCCTGCTGGCCGCGGCGCTGGCCGCACGCAAGCGCATCGCCTGGCTGGTGCTGCTCGGCAACATGGCGGTCCACGCCGTGCTGAACGCCGCCGACATCGCCGCCGGTGGAAACACCCCGGCTGAGGCGTTCGGCGAGAACCTCGGCTTTGCCTTCCACGTGGTGACGATCGTCCTGCTGGTCTTGGGCTACCGGGAGTTCTGGGCCAAAGTGCGCCGCGGCGCGCTGCTGCGGGCGGCCGCGGTGCTGGTGACCGGTGGTGCGATCGGCATCCTCGCGTCGTGGGGCCTGGTCGAGATGTTCCCCGGCAGCCTCGCGCCCGGCGACCGGCTCCCTTATGTCGTCAACCGCGTGATCGGCTTCGGCGTGGCCGATCCCGAACTGTTCACCGGGCGCCCGCACGTCTTCCTCAACGCGATCTTCGGGCTCTTCGGCGCCTTCGCGTTGATTGCGGCGACGATCGTGCTGTTCATGTCCCAGCGCGCCGACAATGCCCTGACCGGCGAGGACGAGTCGGCGATCCGCGGGCTGGTCGAGTTGTGGGGCAAGAACGACTCCCTGGCGTACTTCGCCACCCGCCGCGACAAATCAGTGGTTTTCGCCCCCAGCGGGCGCGCCGCCATCACTTATCGGGTCGAGATCGGTGTCTGCCTTGCCAGCGGCGACCCGGTGGGCGACCCGCGGGCGTGGCCGCAGGCCGTCGAGGCCTGGCTGCAGTTGTGCCAGACCTACGGCTGGTCCCCGGGCGTCATGGGTGCCAGCTCGGCGGGGGCGCAGATCTACCGTGAGGCGGGACTCAACGCGCTCGAGCTGGGCGACGAGGCGATTCTTCGCCCCGCTGATTTCAAGTTGTCCGGACCCGACATGCGGGGGGTGCGTCAGGCGGTGACGCGGGCGCGCCGGGCCGGGCTCAGCGTTCGCATCCGGCGCCACCGCGACATCTCCGAAGAAGAGATGGCGCAGACGATCGCCCGGGCAGATGCCTGGCGCGACACCGAAACCGAGCGCGGTTTCTCCATGGCACTGGGCCGGCTCGGTGATCCGGCCGACGCCGACTGCCTGCTGGTGGAGGCCATCGACCCCAACCACCAGGTGGTGGCAATGCTGTCGATGGTGCCGTGGGGCAGCACCGGCGTCTCCCTGGACTTGATGCGGCGTTCTCGCCAGTCCCCCAACGGCACCATCGAGCTGATGGTCAGCGAGTTGGCTCTGCGTGCCGAAACCCTTGGCATCAACCGCATTTCGCTGAATTTCGCCATGTTCCGGGCGGCGTTCGAACAGGGCGCGCAACTCGGCGCCGGACCGGTCGCCCGGTTGTGGCGCGGGCTGTTGGTCTTCTTCTCGCGGTGGTGGCAACTCGAGACGCTCTACCGCTCCAACATGAAGTACCAGCCCGACTGGGTGCCCCGTTACGCCTGCTATGACGATGCCCGGTTGATGCCGAAGGTCGGTGTCGCTTCAGCGCTGGCCGAGGGTTTCCTCTCGCTGCCGTTCACCCGACGCGACAAGGTGCACACCGGCCACCATCCCGCCGTGCCGCAGCGACTGGCGGAGTCCGGGCTGTTGCACCCCGATGGCACCGCGCCGGACATCAGCGGCCTGCAAGTCGACGACCTACCCGAGACCGAGGACGGCCGGCGGCGCCAGCCCGAGCAGGTGCGGGTACGCCTGGCGAAGCTGAAGAAACTGCGCGACAACGGCATTGACGCCTACCCCGTGGGTGAGCCGCCGACCCACACCGTCGTCGCGGCGCTCGATGCCGACGACGAGACCAGTATTTCGGTGTCGGGCCGGATCTTGCGAGTGCGCAATTACGGTGGCGTGCTGTTTGCGCAGCTGCGCGACTGGACCGGTGAAATTCAAGTGCTGCTGGACAATTCCCGTCTGCAACAGGGTCGTGCGGCTGATTTCAACGCCGCGATCGATCTCGGTGACCTGCTGGAGATGTCCGGCCACATGGGTTTCAGCGACAAGGGCACCCGGTCCCTAATCGTGACCAGTTGGCGTCTGATCGGGAAATGCCTGCGACCGCTGCCGGATAAGTGGAAGGGACTGACCGACCCCGAGGCCCGCGTGCGGACCCGCTATGTGGACCTGGCCGTCAATATCGAATCGCGCGACCTGATCACCTCGCGCAGCGCCGTGCTGCGTTCGATCCGCGAGACGCTGTTCGCCAAGGGATTCATCGAGGTCGAGACACCGATCCTGCAGCAGGTGCACGGTGGAGCCACCGCCCGCCCGTTCGTCACCCACATCAACGCCTACACGATGGACCTGTTTCTGCGCATCGCCCCGGAGCTCTACCTCAAACGGCTCTGCGTGGGCGGCGTGGAACGGGTCTTCGAACTCGGCCGGGCGTTCCGCAACGAAGGCGTCGACTTCAGCCACAACCCGGAATTCACCCTGCTGGAGGCGTATCAGGCGCACGCCGACTACATGGTCTGGGTCGACGGGTGCCGTGAACTGATCCAGAACGCCGCCGAGGCCGCCAACGGCGCCCAGACCGCGATGCGGCCCCGAAGCCAGGATGACTCGGTCAGCTCGGGCGGGCTCGAGCCGGTCGACATCTCCGGAGTCTGGCCGGTCAAGACGGTGCACGACGCGGTTTCCGAAGCCCTCGGCGAGCACATCGACGCCGACACCAGTCTGGCCAAGCTGCGCAAGCTGTCCGACGCCGCCCGCATCCCGTATCGGGGGTACTGGGACGCCGGCGCGGTGGTGCTGGAGCTCTACGAGCACCTGGTTGAGGACCGCACCGAGAAACCCACGTTCTACACCGACTTCCCCACCTCGGTGTCCCCGCTGACCAGACCGCATCGGAGCAAACGCGGTGTCGCCGAACGCTGGGACCTGGTGGCGTGGGGGGTCGAGCTCGGCACGGCCTACAGCGAACTCACCGATCCGGTGGAACAACGGCGACGCCTCGAGGAGCAGTCCCTGCTCGCCGCCGGCGGCGACCCCGAGGCGATGGAGCTCGACGAGGACTTCCTGCAGGCGATGGAATACGCGATGCCGCCCACCGGCGGGCTGGGCATGGGCGTGGACCGGGTGGTGATGCTGATCACCGGGCGCAGCATCCGCGAGACGCTGCCCTTCCCGCTGGCCAAGCCGCATTAGCTCGTGATCCGGATCGCCGATAACCGGGGCAAGTAACCTATCGGGCATGCCCGAGCAACCGTCTGCTCCCGACGCCGAGCCACCGCCCGACGTCGGCTACGACAAGTCCGGCGTGCCGACCTTCGACTCGGTGCGCGAGAAGATCGAAAACCGCTACGGCGCCGCCCTGGGCGCCGAGGAACTCGCAGCCGAGACGGCCGAGGGCCGCTCCGTCGCAGACGAGTACGAGCAGCGCCAGCGGGCCGCCGCCCAGCGCCTGGCGCAGATCCGGGAGTCGATGCGCACCGATGAGTGACACCGTCCCGACCTCGCGCGCGGGTCTGCAGTTCGGACCCTACCGACTCGGACGACTATTGGGACGCGGTGGCATGGGCGAGGTCTACGAGGCCCATGACACGGTCAAAGACCGCACTGTCGCGCTCAAATTGATGTCCCGGGAGTTGAACTCCGATGCAGTATTCCGCAGGCGCATGCAACGCGAAGCCCATACCGCGGGGCGTCTGCAGGAACCACATATCGTGCCGATCCACGACTACGGCGAAATCGACGGCCAGCTGTTCATCGACATGCGCGTCATCGAGGGCGAGGACCTCGGATCGCTGCTGAAGCGCACCGGCGCACTGCCGCCGCCGCGCGCAGTGGCGATCATCACCCAGGTGGCGGCCGCGCTGGACGCTGCGCACCGCGCCGCGGTCATCCACCGCGACATCAAACCGGAGAACATCCTGATCACCGGCGACGACTTCGCCTACCTGGTCGACTTCGGAATCGCCGCCGCCGCAACGGATCAGCAGCTCACCAGGACAGGGACCGCGGTCGGCAGCTGGCGTTATATGGCACCCGAACGGTTCTCCGACGACGAGACCACCTACCGCTCCGACATCTACGGCCTGGCCTGCGTGCTCTACGAGTGCCTCACCGGTGTGCCGCCGTACCAGACGCAGAACCTCAGCGCCCTGATGGCCGCGCATTTGATGCAACCGATCCCGCAGCCGAGCCGGGTGGGCCGCGGCGTGCCGAGGGCTTTCGACGACGTGATCGCGCGCGGCATGGCCAAGGAACCCGAGGCCCGCTACCCGACCGCCGGAGACCTCGCCCGCGCCGCCAACCACGCGCTCAGCGCGCCGGACCAGGACCGCGCAGCCACCATGATCGCCCACAGCCAGCACTACGCTCCGCCGCCCAGCGGTCCGGTGCCCCGGCACTGGCCGGCGCCACCGCCTCCACCATGGCAACCGGCCCCGCAGCGCCGACGCTGGCTCATACCCGCCGCCGCGCTGGTGGTCGTGCTGACCCTGATCGGTGCCGGCAGCTGGGTCGCCGTGAACCGCAACGACAATAGCGGCGGGCCACCGGTAAGCCGTGAGACCACCACCGCCACCAGCACCGCCACAATTGCCACCACAACCTCGGCGGCACCGACAGTTACTGCTGCACAACTAGATTCGTTGCTGCTCAGCCCAACGGAGATCGACGCGCTGGTATTCACGACGGGCATCGTCGTCGACCACAACGTGACGGAGATGAAGGACCCGGGACCGGAGAACTCGTTGTCCGATGAACGATGCCTCGGGCCGCTCATCGGTTATCAGACGCGGACCTACAAGAGCAGTGGTTACACCGGGATGCTTGCGCAACTCTTGAAGAAGCCGAATTCCGATCCGGGCTACGTGGTGGTGCAGGGCGGGGTCATCTTCGCCTCGGCCGACCAGGCGCTCGCATTCGTCGCTGGTCAGGCGGAGTCGTGGCGCTACTGCGCCGGCAAGACCGTGACTCAGGTCAACCAGGGTAAGACCTCGCAGTGGACGTTCCGGGACGTCAGCGGCACTCCACCGTCTATCGCGATGCAGCGCACGCTGGCCGGCAGTTCGGTGATCTGCCAGCACGTGCTGAGCGCGGCGTCCAATGTGGTCTTCGATGTCAACGTCTGCGCACCCGCAACCGTCAACCAGGCCAGGCTGATCGCCAATCAAATGGCCGCCAAACTACCCCAGTGATCCTGAGCTCTCGCTGACCGGGCTGAGTCACCTATTGACGTAAGGGGTATGTCCCGGACATGGATTGGCTGATGTCGCACGCTGCTGCGATCGGCTCGGCGCTACTGGCGTCGTTGGTCGCGGCGGTGGGCATCGTGGTGCGACAAGCTGCCCTGCAACGACCCGGGGAGGATCACGCGAGCGCGGCGGCCGTGCTCCGCGACCGGTTGTGGTGGGCCGGGACAGCCGCCGCCGGTGCCGGTTACGCATTTCAGGCCATGGCACTGGCGCACGGCTCCCTGCTGCTGGTGCAGCCGCTGCTGGTGTCGTCGCTGCTGTTCGTGCTGCCGCTGAGCGCCCGTCGGTCCGGCGACCGGGTGACCGGGGCCGAGTGGGCGTGGGCGACACTGCTGACGGCCGCCCTGGCGGTCTTCGTGCTGGTGGGTCAACCGCGGGAAGGGCACTACCGGCCGCCGGTGCCGGCGTGGACGATGGCGCTCGCTGTCGCGGTACCGGCCGTCGTGGTCTGCGTGCTTGTGGCCCGCCGCACCACCGGCCGGACCCGTGCAGCGGCGCTGGGCGTCGCGGTGGCGGTCGGCCTCGGCATGATCGCGGTGTTGACCAAGACCTGCACCCATCGGTTCGGGGCGGGCGGCTGGCATGCCCTGCTCACCGTCCCGGCGCCGTATCTGCTTGTGGCGCTGGCGATCCTGGTGACCGTGTTGCAGCAGTGGGCCTTCAAGGCCGGCGCGCTGCAGGCCTCGGTACCGATCATGCTGGTCGGTGAACCCGTGGTCGCGGTGCTGCTCGGCGTGATCGTGCTGGGCGAAGTGCTGACCGTGCACGGCGTCGGCGTCGTCGCGCTGCCGGCCGCGGTGGCGGCGATGTTGGCGGCCACCGTCGCGCTGGGCCGCGGCGAGGGCGCTCAGACCGAGGAAGCGGCTCGGCAACCGCTGGTTCGGTGAGATCCGGCCCACTGTCGGTGCGTGCGGCAGCAGGCACCTGGCGGCGCTGGTGCCGCCTACGCGCTGACCTTGCGGCGCTTGGTGCTGCGCCGGCTGGCCACGGGCGCCGCGCCGAGTAACTCGGCGAGGAACTTGCCGGTATAGCTTTCCGGCACGGCTGCGATGTCCTCCGGAGTGCCTTGCGCGACAACGGTTCCGCCGCCGGCGCCACCTTCCGGGCCCATGTCGACGATCCAGTCCGAGGTCTTGATCACGTCCAGGTTGTGTTCGATGACGATCACCGTGTTGCCCTTGTCGACCAGGCCGCTGATCACGGTGAGCAGCTTGCGGATGTCGTCGAAGTGCAGGCCGGTGGTCGGCTCGTCGAGCACGTAGATGGTGCGCCCGGTGGAACGCTTCTGCAGTTCGGAGGCCAGCTTCACGCGCTGCGCCTCGCCACCGGACAGGGTGGGCGCGGGCTGACCGAGCCGCACGTAGCCCAGCCCGACGTCGACCAGGGTGCGCAGGTAGCGGTGGATGCCGGAGATCGGCTCGAAGAACTCCGCCGCCTCCTCGATCGACATGTCCAGCACCTCGGAGATGGTCTTGCCCTTGTAGTGCACCTCGAGGGTCTCCCGGTTGTAGCGGGCGCCCTGGCAGACCTCGCACGGCACGTACACGTCGGGCAGGAAGTTCATCTCGATCTTGATGGTGCCGTCCCCCGTGCACGCCTCACACCGGCCGCCCTTGACGTTGAACGAGAACCGGCCCGGCTGATAGCCGCGCACCTTGGCCTCGGTGGTGGCGGCGAACAGGGTGCGGATCTTGTCGAACACTCCGGTGTAGGTGGCCGGGTTGGAGCGCGGGGTGCGCCCGATCGGCGACTGGTCGACCCGCACCAGTTTGTCCAGGTGATCCAGACCGGTGACCCGGGTGTGCCGGCCCGGCACCTGGCGGGCGCCGTTGAGCCGGTTGGCGAGCACCGCGGCCAGGATGTCGTTGACCAGCGTGGACTTGCCCGAGCCCGACACTCCCGTCACCGACGTCAGGACGCCCAGCGGGAACGAGACGTCGATGCCGCGCAGATTGTGCTCGCGGGCGCCGACGACGGTGAGGCGGCGCTTGGGGTCGACAGGCCGCCGCAGCGCGGGCATCTGGATGCTCTCCCGGCCGGACAGGTAGGCGCCGGTGATCGATCGTGTGTTGCGCAGCAACTCGTCATACGGCCCGCTGTGCACGATGTGCCCGCCGTGCTCGCCGGCGCCGGGGCCGATGTCGACGATCCAGTCGGCGTGTTCGATGGTGTCCTCGTCGTGCTCGACGACGATCAGGGTGTTGCCCAGATCCCGCAGCCGGGTGAGGGTTTCGATGAGCCGCCGGTTGTCTCGCTGGTGCAACCCGATGGACGGCTCGTCCAGCACATACAGCACACCCACCAGCCCGGAGCCGATCTGGGTGGCCAGCCGGATGCGTTGCGCCTCACCGCCGGACAGGGTGGCCGCCGCCCGCGACAGTGACAGGTATTCCAGCCCGACGTCGAGGAGGAAGCCCAGCCGCGACTGGATCTCCTTGAGCACCTGACCGGCGATCGCCTGTTCCCGGGTGCCCAGGGTGAGGGCGTTGAGGAAGTCCGAGCAGTCGGCGATGGACAGCTCGCACACCTCGGCGATGGACTTCGGGCCGAGATTTCCCGCCGTCAGGGACACTGCCAGGATCTCCGGCTTGAGCCGGGTGCCCTCACAGACCGGGCACGGGATGTCCCGCATGAAGCCCTCGTAGCGTTCCTTCATCTGTTCGGACTCGGTCTGGGCCATCTTGCGCTGCAGGAACGCCAGCACGCCCTCGAACTCCGCGTAGTAGGACCGGGTGCGGCCGTAGCGGTTGCGGTAGCGCACGTGCACCTGCTCATCGGCACCGTCCAGGATCGCCTTGCGCGCCTTGGCCGGCAGCTTGCGCCACGGGGTGTTGACGTCGAAGCCCAGCGCGTCACCCAGGCCCGCCATCATCCGGACGAAGTACTCCGCGGTGTGCCCGGTCGACCACGGCGCCACCGCGCCCTGCGCCAGGGTGAGTTCCGGGTCCGGCACCACGAGGTCGGGGTCGACCTCTTTGCGGATGCCCAGACCGACGCATTCCGGACAGGCGCCGTAGGGCGAGTTGAACGAGAACGAGCGGGGTTCGAGGTCGTCCACAGCCAGGGCGTGCGCGTTGGGGCAGGCGAGCTTCTCCGAAAACCGCTGCTCGCGCGGCCGGTCGTGCTCGTCGCGGTCGTCGGGGAATTCCAGTACGACGATTCCGTCGGCCAGGCCCAGCGCGGTCTCCACCGAGTCGGTCAGTCGCTGCTTGGCGGCGGCCTTGACGGTCAGCCGGTCCACCACGACCTCGATGTCGTGTTTTTCCTGCTTCTTCAGCTTGGGCGGCTCGGTCAGCGGGTGCACCACCCCGTCCACCCGCACGCGGCTGTAGCCCTGCGCGTTGAGCTTGTCGAACAGGTCCGCGAACTCGCCTTTGCGGGTGCGGACCACGGGGGCCAGCACCAGGAAGCGGATGCCCTCCTCCATGGCCAGCACCTGGTCGACGATCTGCTGCGGCGTCTGGCGTGCGATGCGCTCGCCGCAGATCGGGCAATGCGGCGTGCCCGCGCGGGCGTACAGCAGTCGCAGGTAGTCGTACACCTCGGTGATGGTGCCGACGGTGGACCGCGGGTTGCGGTTCGTCGATTTCTGGTCGATGGACACCGCCGGCGACAAGCCCTCGATGAAGTCGACGTCCGGTTTGTCCATCTGACCCAGGAACTGGCGGGCATAGGCCGACAGCGACTCGACGTAGCGGCGCTGCCCTTCGGCGAAGATCGTGTCGAACGCCAGAGAGGACTTCCCCGACCCGGACAACCCGGTGAAGACGATCAGCGCGTCCCGGGGTAGGTCGAGGTCGACGCTGCGCAGGTTGTGCTCACGCGCGCCCTTGACAATGAGGCGGTCGGCCACGCTGCCCCTTTCAAATTCTGTGCTGCCCGGCCATGACGGGCTGGCCATGGCGCAGGCCGTATTCCATGCTAGGTGTCGCCCCCGACAAGCCCCTGCCAGGTAACGCCCCTGCTTTCGCCAAGTAGCGTGACCGGGTATGACAGCCCCGAACGACGACTACACCGGACACGTGGAACCGGGCACCGCGGCCCGGCGCTCGCTGCCCGGCGCGACGATCCTGAAGGCCTCGGTTGGCCCTATGGACAACAACGCCTACCTGGTGACCTGTTCCGCAACCGGAGAAACATTGTTGATCGACGCCGCCAACGACGCCGACGTACTCATCGACCTGATCCGACGCTACGCGCCCACGGTGTCGCTGATCGTCACCAGCCACCAGCACTTCGACCACTGGCAGGCGCTGGAAGCGGTCGCCGAAGCCACCGGCGCCCCGACCGCCGCACACGAGATCGACGCCGAGCCGCTACCGATCAAGCCCGATCGTTTGCTGGCCAACGGCGACACCGTGCAGATCGGCGAATTGACGTTCGATGTCATCCACTTGCGCGGGCACACACCGGGATCGGTGGCGCTGGCGCTCGGCGGGCCCGCGACGGGCGGGGTCACCCAGCTGTTCACCGGAGACTGCCTGTTCCCGGGCGGCGTCGGCAAGACCTGGCAGGAAGGCGACTTCGAGCGGTTGCTCGACGACGTCTCCACCCGGGTGTTCGACGTCTACGCCGATGACACCGTCATCTACCCCGGCCACGGCGACGACACGGTGCTGGGTGCCGAGCGCCCGCACCTGGCCGAATGGCGCGAACGCGGCTGGTAGCCAACGCTACGTGGTGTGCACGATCAGGACGTCGACCTTGGCCTTGCGGGAGACGTTGGCCGGCACCGACCCCAGCAACCGCCCCGCAATAGTGCTCAGGCCGACGTTGCCGACCACCAGCAGATCTGCCTTCTCCGACTCGGCGAGTTGCACGAGGGCGTCGACCGGGGCGCCCTCGATCGCGCGCTCGTCGACGTTCTTCGCGCCCGCGATGTGCGCCCGCTCCTTGGCGGTGTGCAGGATCTCGTAGATCGGGGCGGTACCGGTCACTTTGTAGCTCTCGCCCTTGAGCGCGTCGACCGCGCGCGCGTCGTCGTTCTGGGGCAGATAGGCCGAGGCGATGATCAGCTTGGCGTCCTCTCCGGCGATCCGGGCCGCCCTTTCTACCGCGCGCAGCGACGAATCCGAGCCGTCGGTCCCTACGACCACGGTTTGATAGGCGCTCATTTACCCTCCCAGGTGTCGGTTTCCGCCAACCCAAGACAGTATCGCGTTGCTGGACATAGTTGGGAGAGATTCGCGGCGTGGCAGCCCTCACGGTGGGGCCCCGGAAGCCGCGCCGGTCACTATCGGCAGATCCGCAACAGTCGGGCATGCGAGCCGGTGCGCGGCTGGGCACATAAAGTTGAACATCACCATGTCTGCGACCATCGTCGAGAATCCGCTGGCTGACGACGCCGAACCGGCGCCGTCCGTCCGCGTGCGGGGCGGGCGCCTCGACCCGTGGGCGATGGCTGCGGTCGCGGCCGCCATCAGCGCCGCCGGGGCCGCCCGGCCGTCACTGTGGTTCGACGAGGGGGCGACCATCTCGGCTGCGGCGAGTCGCACCCTGCCCGAGTTGTGGAAGTTGCTGGGCCACATCGACGCCGTCCACGGTCTGTACTACCTGTTGATGCACGGCTGGTTCACCCTCTTCCCGCCGACGGAGTTCTGGTCGCGACTGCCCAGCGCGCTGGCGGTGGGCGCCGCCGCCGCCGGCGTGGTGGTGTTCGCCAAGATGTTCTCCGGACGGACGACGGCGCTGTGTGCGGGCACCGTATTCGCCATCCTGCCGCGGGTGACCTGGGCCGGCATCGAGGCCCGGTCCTCAGCGCTGGTGGTGGCGGTGGCCGCCTGGCTGACCGTGCTGCTGGTCGCCGCGGTGCGACGCAACCGGGCGCGCCTGTGGGTCGGTTACGCACTGCTGCTGATGGTGGCGATCCTGTTCAGCATCAACACCGGGCTGATGGTGCTGGTCTACGCCGCGATGCTGCCGCTGATCGCGCCGCGCACGCAACGCAAGTGGCCCGCCCTCTGGCTGGCGGTGGCGTCGGTCGCCGCGCTCGGGGCGATGACGCCGTTCATCTTGTTCGCCCACAAGCAGATGTTTCAGATCGGCTGGATCGGTGGCCTGCACCGGAACCTGTTCCTGGACGTGGTGCACCGGCAGTACTTCGACTACAGCGTCCCGTTCGCCATCCTGGCCGGCACCCTGGTGCTGATCGCAGGTGTCCTGCGACTCCTCGGGAAGGCGCGGGCCGACACCGGCACCGGCCGGTTACTGCTGATCAGCGTGCTGTGGGTGGTGATTCCGACCGCCGCGGTGCTGATCTATTCGGCCGTGGGTGAGCCGGTCTACTTCCCGCGCTACCTGATCTTCACCGCGCCCGCCGCCGCCGTCGTTCTCGCGGTATGCATCGTGGCGATCGCCCGTAAGCCGTGGCAGGTGGTCGCCCTGGTGCTGGTGATGGCCGCCGCGGCCGTCCCGAATTATCTGTTCACCCAGCGCGGGCCGTACGCCAAAGAGGGCTGGGACTACAGCCAGGTCGCCGATGTCATCAGCACGCACGCGGCACCGGGCGACTGTCTGCTGGTCGACAACACCGTGCCGTGGCGCCCCGGACCGATCCGGGCGCTACTGGCCACCCGGCCGGCCGCCTACCGGTCGCTGATCGACGTCGAGCGCGGCGTGTACGGGCCCAAGGTCGGCTCGCTGTGGGACGGTCACGTCGCCGTCTGGCTGACCACCGCCAAGATCAATAAGTGCACCACCCTGTGGACGATCACCAATCACGACAGTTCGTTCCCCGATCATGAAGTGGGACAGTCGCTTTCACCGGGTAAGGCGTTCGGCCGGGCTCCGGTCTACCAGTTTCCGGGCTATCTGGGTTTCCGCATCGTCGAACGTTGGCAGTTCCACTACTCGCAGGTGGTCAAGTCGACCCGCTGACGTCGGTCGGGGCGGGTCGCCTGGTAGGAGGCGATGAAGCCCGCTGCGGCCAGCACGGTGAAAACCGCGTACAGCCAGCGGGCCTGCAACGCGTCACCGCCCGGGGCGGTATTGACGACGACGCCGGCCAGTCCGGCACCGAAAGCCCCGGCGATCAACTGCACGGTGTTGATCGCGGCCGCGGCCGCGCCGCTTTCGGCTGGGTCGTCGACGGAATCCATGGCGCGCACCGACAGATGCGGCCAGGCCATCCCGATGCCGGTGCCGGCGATCAGCAGCCCGAGCGCCCACCACCCCACCAGCCCGCGCGACGCATCGGCCCGCTGAGTGACGGCGCCGATCGCCAGTCCGGCGCCCATCAGCAGTGGCGCGACCAGCACGACCCGCCCGATGAGTCGGGGACTGCGCAGCGACGCGCTGACGATCTCACTCACCGTCCAGCCGACCGCCAACGAAGCACCCAGGAAGCCGGCCAGCACCGGACTCAGGTGCCCCAATCGCTGACCGAACAACGGCACGTAGGTGTCGATCAGCACCGCCATCATCAGCACGCCCATGGTCAGGTAGACCCACCGCAACGGCCCACCGCCGAACACGCTGGGCGGCAGCACCGCTGCACGGCTACGCCGATCGACGGCCACGAACACCACGACCAGCAATATCCCGAGCGCCAGCAGGCCGGCGATTGCAACGCCGTCGCGCGGGAGCTGGGCGAGGCTCACCGCCAGCGCGGCGGTCCCGATCACCAGCAGCGACCACACCGGCACCTCGAGCTTGGCGTTCTCGCCGTCGGTGCCGCTGCGGCCCGACAGCGCTACCGGTACCAGCGCGGCCATCAACGCCGTCAGTATCGCCATCGCTCCGAAGGCCCACCGCCACAACCCGAATTGCGCGAACAATCCGCCCATCGCCGGCCCGATGATCGTCGCCACCCCCCACATCGCCGACACCAGCGCAGAACCACGCGTCCACAGCGTGCGCGGCAGCGTGGCGTTGATCAGGGCGTAGCCCAGTCCCGCCAGCGTGCCACCGGCGACACCCTGCAGGGTGCGACCCGCGATCAGCACCTGCATGCTCGGGGCGGCGGCGCACACCACACTGGCCACCCCGAACACCGCCAGACCCGCCAGAAACGACAGCCGCGCACCGAAGCGCCGCAGTAACGCATTGACGGTGGTCGCAGCCACCACGGATCCGACCAGGTACAACGTGACCACCCAGGCGTACAACCGGGCGCCGCCGATCTCGGCGATAGCGCTCGGCAGCAGGCTCACGGTCAGGAACTCGTTGGTGGCGTACATCGCGACGCCGCCCGCCAACACCGTGGAGGTGCCCAGGTGCCGGGTGAGCAGCTCGCGCCAGGTCCCCGTCCCGCTCGTCGGCTCGGTCACTTCAGGCCGGCGGCGTCCATCCCGCGCAGTTCTTTCTTGAGGTCGGCGATCTCGTCGCGGAACCGGGCCGCCAGCTCGAACTGCAGATCGCGCGCGGCTGCCATCATCTGCGCGGTGAGGTCCTTGATCAGGTCGGCGAGCTCGGCTCGCGGCATCGACGAGGTGTCCCGCCCCTCGAACACCCCTGCGCTGACCGCACGGCCCGGCTCACCCGGCGCGCGTCGGCCCCGGGACGCGTTGCGACCGGAGCCGCCGATCCCGACGTCGGTGTCGTCGGCTTCGCGGTACACCTGGTCGAGGATGTCGGCGATCTTCTTGCGCAACGGTTGCGGGTCGATGCCGTGGGCCTCGTTGTAGGCGACCTGCTTGGCCCGGCGCCGTTCGGTCTCGTCGATGGCCTCTTTCATCGAGTCGGTGATCTTGTCGGCGTACATGTGCACTTCGCCGGACACGTTGCGGGCGGCACGCCCGATGGTCTGGATCAGGCTGCGGGTCGAGCGCAGGAAGCCCTCCTTGTCGGCGTCCAGGATCGCCACCAGCGACACTTCCGGCAGGTCCAGGCCCTCCCGCAACAGGTTGATACCGACCAGCACGTCGTACTCACCCAGCCGCAGTTGCCGCAGCAACTCGACGCGGCGCAGGGTGTCGACCTCGGAATGCAGATAGCGCACCCGGATGCCCATCTCCAGCAGGTAGTCGGTGAGGTCCTCGGCCATCTTCTTCGTCAGGGTCGTCACCAGCACCCGTTCGTCGGCGTCGGTGCGTTTGCGGATCTCTCCGATCAGGTCGTCGATCTGCCCCTTGGTGGGTTTGACCACAACCTTCGGGTCGACCAGCCCGGTCGGGCGGATCACCTGTTCGACGAACTCGCCACCGGTCTGGCTGAGTTCGTAGGGGCCCGGGGTGGCCGACAGGTAGACCGTCTGCCCGATCCGGTCGGCGAACTCCTCCCAGGTCAAGGGGCGGTTGTCGACCGCGGACGGCAGCCGGAAGCCATATTCGACCAGATTGCGCTTGCGGGACATGTCCCCTTCGTACATGCCGCCGATCTGCGGCACGGTGACGTGCGACTCGTCGATGACCAGCAGGAAATCCTCCGGGAAGTAATCCAGCAGGGTCGCCGGGGCGGAACCCGCGGGCCGGCCGTCGATGTGACGCGAATAGTTCTCGATGCCCGAGCAGAATCCGACCTGACGCATCATCTCGATGTCGTAGTTGGTGCGCATCCGCAATCGCTGCGCCTCCAGCAGCTTGCCCTGGCCTTCCAGCTCGGACAGTCGCGCGGCCAACTCCTGTTCGATGGTGGAGATCGCGACCGCCATCCGCTCCGGACCGGCCACATAGTGGGTGGCCGGGAAGATGCGCAGCGAGTCGACCTGGCGCACCACATCCCCGGTCAGCGGATGCAGGTAGTACAGCGCCTCGATCTCGTCGCCGAAGAACTCGATGCGGACCGCCAGCTCCTCGTAGGACGGGATGATTTCGACGGTGTCACCCCGGACCCGGAAGGAGCCGCGGGTGAACGACAGGTCGTTGCGGGTGTACTGCACGTCGACCAGCAGGCGCAGCAACCCGTCCCGCGGCACCTCGTTGCCGACCTGCAGTTCCACCGAGCGGTCCAGGTAAGACTGCGGTGTGCCCAGGCCGTAGATGCAGGACACCGAGGCGACCACCACCACGTCCCGCCGGGACAGCAGCGACGACGTGGCGGAGTGCCGCAACCGCTCCACGTCGTCGTTGATGGAGCTGTCCTTCTCGATGTAGGTGTCGGTCTGCGCGATGTACGCCTCCGGCTGGTAGTAGTCGTAGTACGAGACGAAGTACTCGACGGCGTTGTGCGGCAACATCTCTCGCAGTTCGTTGGCCAGCTGGGCGGCCAGCGTCTTGTTCGGCGCCATCACCAGGGTGGGTCGCTGCAGCCGCTCGATCAGCCACGCGGTGGTGGCCGATTTGCCGGTGCCGGTGGCGCCGAGCAGCACCACGTCGTGCTCCCCCGCTCTGATCCGGCGTTCCAGCTCCTCGATGGCCGCCGGCTGGTCACCCGCCGGCTGGTGCGGGCTGACCACTTCGAAGCGGGCACCGGTACGGACGACCTCGTCGACGGCGCGGTATTCCGAGTGGGCGACTACTGGGTGTTCGGTGGCGAAAGCCATGGCCGCCAGGGTAGTCGGAGACTCCGACAAGTCGTCCGGCTCGCGAGGTCAGCTGTGCCGGGCCCAGATCCGGGTCACCGGGTTGCATTCGATCAGATAGCCGTCATTGGAGGCCGACATCGCGAACACCGGAATGTCCGGCCGGTCGCATGAGCTGCCGGCGGCATGGACACCGGTGGTGATGGGCGCCTTGCTCCAACTCCCGCCCTCGCATACCACCTGTTCGTTGCTGGTCTGGTCGTAGCCCAGCCGGTCGACGTCGGCGCACGCCCCGCCCAGTACCGGCGGCGACGGCCGGCCTGCCCGGGTCGGAGCGCTGAGCACCTGCGCGGGATCGGCCCACGTCAAACCCGCAGGCACGGCACCGTCCCGGATCGCCACCACGGGTACCCGCAGCACCGCGCCCTGGGCGCCGCACTCGTTGGTCAGGACCGTCTCCGTCTCCACGCCGCGCAGCGTCCCGTCCGATTGCGGCGCCAACGACCACGCGACGGTCTCCTGCTGGGTGCCGGCCACGCCGTTCTGCTGCCGGCACGCGACCTGCTCCTGCTGGGGTGCGCCCTGCCAGTAGCCGGCGACGAAACGCAGCACATCGGTCTGCGCGGCGTCGGCGGTGCCGGCCACCTCGTGATTGGTCTTGTCCAGTTGGATGCCGGTGGCCGCGCAACCGTTGGCCGTACACGTCGAATGAAAAGCCCACCAGTCGGTGGTCGCGCCGTCGTGGCGGATACCGAGGCCGTTGGACGTTTTCTTGGAGCGGTTGTAGTCCAGCCGGTAGGTGCCGTCCAGGACGCGAGCGCCCGCGGCGGTCACCGGGGCGGGTGCCGCGTCGGGCACGCCGGGCCGGGCCGCCAGCGCCGGGATGGGCGGCGGGGAGCTGTCGGGCTGGAACGAGTACAGCAGGGACCAGGTTGCGGCCACCGCGATCAGCACCGCACCCACCAGCGCGGCCGCGACCCGGGTTCTGGCCGACAATCTGCGCGCGGCTGCTCTGATCGCACCGGACTTCTCGGGGACGGCAGGCGGATCGGTCTCGACGTCGAGGGCTGGCCCGGCGAGCTGGGAGCCAAACGCCGCGGCGAATGTCCGGCACCGCTCGAACCGCGCGTCGGGGTCTTTGGCCAGTGCCCGGACGAACACCTCGTCCAGGTGCGGCAGGTCCGGACGGTAGTCGCTGAGGCGTGGCGGCTCGTCGTGCAGGTGCTGACTGATCACCGCAACCGCATTGGGGTGCCGGTACGGAGGCACACCGGTCAGCAGGTGAAAAGCGGTGGCGGCCAGGGCATATTGGTCCGCCCGTCCGTCGATTTTGGCACCCGTCAGCTGTTCGGGCGCCGCATAGGCGACGGTGCCGACCGCGACGTTGGTCTGGGTGATGCCACTGATGTCACCGAGGTGACGGGCAACACCGAAGTCCGCCAACAGGATTCGCCGTTCGCCATGCTCGGGATGGGTGAGCAGGATGTTGGCCGGTTTGACGTCACGGTGCAACAGTCCGCGATCGTGCGCATAGTCCAACGCGCCCGCGACGGCGCTGAGGATTTCACACACTTCATCGGCCGGCATCCCGTCAGGATGGGTCTCTCTCACCAGCCGGGACGCATCGGTGCCGTCGACGTAGTCCATCGAAATCCACAGCCGGCCACGGAATTCGCCGCGATCGTGCACACCGACGATGTGCGGATGCCACAGGGTCGCGGCCAGATCCGCCTCGCGGTTGAACCGCTCGCGAAACTCGCTGTCCGCCGTAATCGCTTCAGCGAGAACTTTAATCACGTCACGGCGCGGCAAGCGCGGATGCAGAGCCAGGTACACCTCAGCCATTCCGCCGGCGCCCAGCCGACGCAGAATCGTGTACCCGGCGAACGAGGCGCCGCGGGACAACTCGTGTGGTGAATTGCTTTCGTCCGCAACGAGATCCGCCCCGACCGGCGGCGGCACCTCACGACGGAAATGGGCGACGGTCGTCGACGGCAGAGACTGCAACCCGGCACGGAATCCCGCCAGGTGCGGATTTCGCAACAGATGCCGGCCGGGAAGCCGCCGGGTGGGGCCATCTCGCTCGGCCATCTGTACATTTCCTCCTTTCCGGCACGAACCATCACCGTTCCCCTCCCGTCAGATGATGCCCGAATTAGCCAGCCACCGGGCCGCTGCGGGCTGTGTAACAGCTATGAGTGCACTAAAATCAACACATAGCTGCTGCACAGCTGCGTCACACAGAGCACACTCAGGAACCGTGCCAATACTGTTGTGGTGACTCGATCCGCCCCGCCTGCGCCCGCGCTGACCATCCGGCATGACAGTGCTCAGCTCTCGTTCGCCCCCGGGTATGAGGTGATCATCGGCAGAGACCTGCACGCCGACCTGCGCATTCCGGACCCCCGCATCTCCCGCGCACACCTGATCCTGCGGTTCGACCAGGGCCGCTGGGTGGCCATCGACAACGGCTCGCTGAACGGGACCTACGTCAACGGCTACCGGATGCCTGTTGTCGACATTCACGACGGGCAGAGCATCCATGTCGGCAACCCGGCCGGACCGCGGCTGACCTTCGCGATCGGGCAGCGGCATGGGCCGGCCACCCGAGGGCCCATCGCGAAACCGCGGTCGATACCCGACGGCGGGCCGCCCACCCTGGCATGGACGGCGACGCCGCCGACCCGGCCGCCCACCGGTCCCCCACGCCCGCCGGCCCCCCGGGGACGGGTGCATCAGGTGCCCGCCCCGCGTGGTCCGAGGCGTCCCGAGCGCCGGCCGCTGCCGCCGGAGCCGGTCACCTCGGTCACCATCAAGCCGGCGCCGGCGGAGAACACCGTCGTCGACGTGAAATCGGCCGACGTCGCCAGCCTGGCGACCCGGATGGTGAAAGTTCTCGCGCCGCGGGCCGGCGGCCCCTCGGCAGCGCCGAAGACGACGGGCGCGTTGTCGATCGGTCGCGCCAACGACAACGACATCGTCGTCTCCGACGTGCTGGCCTCCCGTCAGCACGCGACCCTGCGACAGACTCCGCTGGGCACCGAAATCCAGGATCGCAGCATCAACGGGACGTTCGTCAACGGCACCCGGGTGGGTTCGGCGATCCTGTCCGAGGGTGACGTGGTCACGATCGGCAACGTCGACCTGGTATTCGGCGACGACACCCTCGCGCCGCAGACCGAAACTGCCCGTCGCACCCGCGGTTTGGAAGTACGCAAGGTCAACTACACCGTCGACAGCGGCAAGCAACTGCTGGACGGCATCTCCCTGACCGCCCGGCCCGGCACCCTGACCGCGGTGATCGGCGGGTCGGGTGCCGGCAAGAGCACCCTGGCCCGGCTGATCGCGGGCTACGCGCGGCCGACGACCGGATCGGTCAGTTTCGAAGGCCACGACATCCACGCCGAGTACGCGTCGTTGCGCAGCAGGATCGGCATCGTTCCGCAGGACGACGTGGTGCACCGCCAGCTGACCATCAACCAGGCACTCGGTTACGCCGCGGAACTGCGCCTGCCACCCGATACCAGCAAAGCCGACCGCGCCCGCGTGGTCACGCAGGTGCTCAAGGAGCTGGACCTGACCAAGCACGCCGACACCCGGGTGGACAAGCTGTCCGGCGGGCAGCGCAAACGGGCCTCGGTGGCACTCGAACTGCTCACCGGGCCCTCGCTGCTGATCCTCGACGAGCCGACCTCCGGCCTGGACCCAGCCCTCGACCATCAGGTCATGACGATGCTGCGCCAACTGGCCGATGCCGGCCGCGTGGTGATCGTGGTGACGCACATGTTGTCCTACCTCGATCTCTGCGACCAGTTGCTGCTGGTGGCGCCGGGCGGCAAGACGGCCTACTGCGGCCCGCCGGACCAGATCGGCGATGCGATGGGGACCACCAACTGGGCGAAGATCTTCAGCCAGGTGGGTGCGGATCCGGACGAGGCGAACCGGCGTTTTCTGGCGCAGCACGAGGCCAAAGACCTGCGCACACCGCCGGTCGGGGACGCCGAGCCCGCCGACCTCGGCGCGCCGGTGCACACCAGCGTGCGACGCCAGATTTCCACGGTGGCACGGCGGCAGGTCCGGTTGGTGGTCGCCGATCGCGCCTACTTCGTGTTCCTGGCGGTGTTGCCGTTCATCCTGGGCGCATTGTCGCTGACCGTTCCCGGCTCCAATGGATTCCGGGCGGTCTTCGAGCACGCCGGCACGCCGGACGAGGCCGCGCAGATCCTGAACCTGCTGCTGTTGTCCGCGGCTTTCATGGGCACCGCGCTGACCATCCGCGATCTGGTCGGTGAACGACCGATCTTTCAGCGCGAGCAGGCGGTGGGTTTGTCGACATCGGCCTATCTGGCCGCCAAGACTGCGGTGTTCTGCGTCTTCGCGGTGCTGCAGGCCGCGATCGCCACCACCATCGTGATGGTCGGGAAAAGCGCGCCTACCCGGGGCGGGTTGGTGTTCGGCCACGGAAACGTCGCGGCCACCGTGGAGTTGTTCCAGACGGTGGCCGGCACCTGCGTGGCGTCGGCGATGCTGGGTCTGACCCTCTCTGCGCTGGTGCGTTCCAACGAGCAGATCATGCCGTTGTTCGTGGTGTCGATCATGGCGCAGCTGGTGTTGTGCGGCGGGATGGTCCCGGTGACCAATCGGCTTGTACTGGAACAGGTTTCCACCGTGGTGCCGGCCCGCTGGGGGTACGCCGCCGCCGCGTCCACGGTGGACGTGCGCAACCTGGTGCCCGGTGCGCTGGTGCCGGGCGACCGGTTCTGGCAGCACACGTCGAAGATCTGGCTGCTGGACATGGGCATGCTGGCCGCGCTGTCGGTGTGCTACGGCGGTTTCGTGCGGTGGAAGATCCGGCTCAAGCGGTAGCCGGACGCTGCGCAGCTATCTGCCGGCGGACGAGTCTGCGCCACCGGCGCTGCCGGTAGCGGTAGATCCCCACCGCCACCGTTGCCACCAGGGCGGTCGCCGCGCCGGCATCGATGTCGACGGTGTCGCTGTACCGGCAGGAGTGCCTGTCGACGGGTTCGGCGTGCAGCGTGTGGTTCCAGGCCTTGAGCGGCCCGCCGTGCTCGCGGGTCCGGATGGTGTGAGTGGCCTCGTCCACCTCGACGACCTCGATGGTGTGCCGATAGGCCGGTATCAGGTGAAACGCCATCAGCCAGCCGGTGCCACGCTCGCCGAGATGCAACGCCTCGGTCCGCCCGGCCAGTGCGGGAAAGCCGAACAGACCTTTGCAGACGTAGAGGAAAGTCGCCGGCGACAACATCGCCGGCCACACCCGGTCGGCATCGGCGGCTAAAAGTGTTTCGATATGGACGGTGCGCACCATCAACTCCTTTTCGCCGAGCAGACGCAAAAGCCCCTGTTTTCGTGCCGAAATGGGGGCTTTTGCGTCTGCTCGGCAGCTTGTTAGGGTAACCTAATTCTGCTGGTCACGGCACCGGATGACTACTCGCTTTAACCAGGAGATGCACGATCGCCCCCACCGACCGGTTCCGGCAGCGCAAGCAGCCCAAACAGGAACGCGCCGCCCAGACCCGGCAGCGGGTCCTGGACGCGGCGGCTCACATTTTCGCCGAGCACGGCTACGCGGCGGGGACCACCAACCGCATCGCCGAACGCGCCGGAGTGTCGATCGGCTCGCTCTACCAGTACTTCCCGAACAAGGACGCCATCCTGCGTGCCCTGATGGACGCTCACGTCGACGCCGGTGCGCGGCTGTTCAGCGAACGGTTGTCCGACGGGCTGCCGGCCCGGCTCGATGACACGCTGCGGCTCTTCGTCCGCGCGGCCATCGACAACCACCGTGACGATCCCCGTCTGCACCGGGTGTTGTTCGAACAGGCGCCGCGGGCGCCGGCGTTCCTGGACCGGCTGCACGACATGGAGCGGCTCAGCGTCGAGGCGGTCACCTGGGTGCTCGAACAGCATCCCGAGGTACGCAACACCGGCAGACTGCGCGCGCAGGTTGTGGTGGCGACCATCGATTCGCTGGTGCACCGGCTCGTCACTTCGCCGGATCCCGTCGACTTCCAGGCTGTCGAGGACGAGATCGTCGCACTGCTCGCCGGATATCTCTGTCCTGATGTCCACGCCGGCGTCGATCGGTAGGTGGTCATATGCACCCACCCAAACGGGAGACGTTCGATCTGACCGCCCGCACCAACACCGACCCCAAAGGGATTGTTCGCGCCGTCGACGAATACCGGGTGCGACCCTGGGGGTTGTACCTGGCCCGGCCCACGCCCGGCCGAGCGCAGTTCCACTACCTGGAGTCGTGGCTGCTGCCGTCGTTCGGGTTGCGCGCCACCGTGTTTCACTTCAATCCCGGTCATGAACGTGATCACGACTATTACCTCGACGTGGGTGAGTACACGCCCGGACCGACGGTGTGGCGTTCGGAAGACCACTATTTGGACATCGAGGTGCGCACCGGGCAGCGAGCCGAACTCGCCGACGTCGACGAGTTGTTCGAGGCGGTCGGCGAAGACGTGTTGAGCCGGGCGGTGGCGGAGTCCGCCGTGCGCCGCGCGGTGGCCGCGATCGAAGGCCTGGCCGCCAATGGCTACGACCTGACGCGCTGGCTCTCCGCCGCCGGTGTGGAACTCACCTGGCGGCGGAGATAGTCAAAGCCGTTGCGTTACCGCATAACTCAGACTGCCAGCAGTCGCTCGAAGAACTCGCGGTAGTGCATCAGGGCCAACCGAAGGTCTTCGGTCGAGGCCTCCTGGCCGCGGGCCCACTGTTCTTCCAGCCGCGAGCGGGCCTGGGCGAATCCTGACGTCAGCTGATCGACCAGGTCCGAGACCAGCACGTCGGCCTTCTGCACGCAGTCTTTCGGATCGTCGACGAACGCCGCCTGTACGGCCGCCCAGCGTCCGCGCAGTTCGGTGAGATCGTCATCGGCGAACAGCGTTTCCGCCGTGGCGGATTCGTGAGACACGTGCGACTCACCGGCCGCCGGCGCGTCGACCGGAGGTTGCCACTGTTCCTGGCTGGGCGCCGCCGGCGCATCCCGGTATTGCTCTTGGCCGTACCGCTCTTGCTCTTGCCCGGCAACCGGCGCCGGCGTGTCCCGGAATTGCTCCTGGCCTGCATCCGGCGCCGGCGCGCTGGACAGCACAGACGGTTCACCGGCTTGCGTCGGCGCCGTGTGCTCAGTGACGGGACCGGTTGCCGCAGTGGGGGTTTGGCCCTCGTCATAGCTACCGGGGACCCGTGCTTGCTGCTCGTGGGTGGTCATGCGCTTGCCTCCTTTGGCGTGGTTTCGAGCAACTTCTCGAACAGTGCGCGGTAGTGCACGAACGCTTCCCGTTGTTGCTCGGTATCGACGTCGCCGCGTTGCTGAGCCAGGTGAATGCTGTGCGCAGCGCGGTAATTCTCGACGATCTGCGGATGGTCGACGGAGATGTCGGCCGCTCGCTGATCGAAATCGTCGACGGGATAACCCCGTTCCCGCATCACGTCGGTGACCAGCCGATCAGCAACGCCGACCGCGGCGGCCGGGTTGTCGACGAAGCCGGTCTGCACCTGATGCCAGCGGTTGCTGAAATCCGATAGTGCAGAAGGGGATAACGCGACGATGTCGAGTTTCTTACGATTGTTTTCCCGGGTGGTGAGTTCGTGCTCGGCCGCCTTCGCGTCCCCGGTCTCGGTGACCAGACGCTCGTACTCACTGCCGTAGTGCTGCTTGAGCCGCTGAGATTTTCTGCGACCGCTCGCCAGACTTGCTGTAACAACGATCGCGGCGATCACCAGAATGACGAGGGCCGCAATCAAAATCTGTTGCCAGAGAGCCATTTTCTGCTCCTCTCGTACTCATGTCGAATAACCGCCGCGGCACCGACGCAAACGTCAGTTTGTGAGCTGCCGCACAACGGGGCAGGGCTCAGTAGTAGTGCCGGCGGCCTCCGACTGCGCGGCCCATCCCACCCAGGACGGCCAGAATGGCGCCGATGACGAGCAGCACAATGCCGATGGTCCACAGGATGGAAATCTTGAAGACGAATCCGACAATCAATAGGACGAGACCGAGAATGATCACGATGAGCCCTCCTTCGGGCGATGGTCCAGCGAACGGTCGATGTTCCCGATGTTGCTCAGTCGAACACCCTTTAGGGGGGTAGCAATACACCCCTAGGGAGGTAATGTGCCGGTATGCCGCCCGCTTCTCGCGCGCCGATCACGGTCGCGCTGGTCGACGACTACGACGTCGTCGTCAAGGGTGTCGCCAACATGCTGGACCCGTATCGCGACCGGATTGTGATCGCGGAACTCGACTCCACCATGCCCGTCTCGGACGCGGTGGACATCGTCCTCTATGACTCATTCGCCCAGCCAGAATCCGACCACGACGAAATCGCGGTCCTGGTCGCCAATCCACAGGCACGTCGAGTTGTGGTGTACACCTGGAACTTTCACCCGGACCTGGTGGAGAGCGCCCGCCAGCACGGGGCCCACGGCTACCTGTCCAAGACCCTGCCGGCGCGCGAGCTGGTGGCGGCACTGGAGGCCGTGCACTCCGGGGAACTCGTCATCAGCGATGTGGCGGCCCGCGCGCGCAGCGCACCAGGACTGGACTGGCCGGGCCGCGGCGAGGGGCTCAGCGACCGGGAGGCCGAAATCCTGGCCCTGATCACGCAGGGCAAGAGCAACGCCGACGTCGCGCGACTGACCTACCTCAGTCCCAACACGGTCAAGTCCTACATCCGCACGATCTATCGCAAGATCGGCGTCGCCAGCCGCACCCAAGCCGTGCTGTGGGGTGTCGACCACGGCTTCACGCCCGACCACCACCGCATCGAGCACTGGCGCGGCGGACCGTAGGGTTACCAGCTCAGCAGAGCGTTCAGGTCGGCGATCGCCCGCAAGGTGTCGTTGAGATGGGTGCACGTGCTGGTGCCCACGAATTCACCGCGGACCCGGTCGCGCAGTTCGTCAATCGTCATTCCGCGGATACGGGCTGCACTGGCGATGGCGCCCGGACATTCCTGCCAGGGCAGCACCCGTACCTCGGCACTGACCGTCGTGACGGTCCGCGTCGGTTCGTCGATCGTGCCGGCCACCGTGTACTCGTGCACAATCGTCTCGACCAGTTCGTCGTCCATGTGGGAGTCCCGGAAGTGGGCATCGAACTGCCACGAATCGGCACCCGACGGCCAGAGGTCGAGCCGACGGAACCTGCGCATGCCGCCCGCCCGCAGCGACTCGACCTCGTGCAGTCCGTCCAGCGCCGGGGCCACCGGCCCGCGGCCGGTCGGAATGACATCGTGCTGCCGGGTATAGCCGATCAACGACGCGTCCGGCGCGAATCCGGCACAGATGCCGGCCATCCGGTCGGCCACCCCCGGCGGCATGTGCTGCTCGACCCCCAGGACGATCGCCGCATGCTGGGTCGCGTATCCCGACACCAGCGCCGCGCCCACCCAGTCGTCGAGCAGCAGATGAAGCAGACTGGCCCGTTGCACCTCGTCGGCGAACAGCCTGGCGATGACCGACCGGAAACCCCGTCCGACCCGGCATCCGTGCAGCTCAGGGAGTCGCCCGACAGGCAGCGTCCCACTGATCCGGTCGATGACGCCGTCGACCAGCAGCGCGTCGACGTGGACCTCGTCCAGCACATCAACGCCGCCCTCCCCGGCCTCTGCCACGTCGCGCGCCCGAAGGTCGACCTCCGCGCCGCCGCCGTCGGCCGGATGGGTGTCGATGGTGCTGGTTCGGCGCCGACCGCCCGCCCGTAGCACTGACCGGCCGGCTACCGGCCGCCGCGGTCCGAGGATGTCGGTGACGAACGGCATGGCCGGGCTAGGGCTTCCAGCCAGTGCTGTCGGCCCACTCCCAGGCCCGCCGGTAGGCGTCCCGGAACCAGGGTTCCTTGGCGGTGACGTAACGGATCGTGTCGCCGCCACCGGTGGCGTCCGCTTCGCGCTTGACCGCCAGATAATCCTCGCGCACAGCGGGATTGGCCTTCAGCCAGTCGACGAACAGCAGCGCGAACTGCTGATTGGGCCGTCCGGCGACCCGGATGTGCACGTTGGTGGGCCGGCCGGGATCGGCCGATGCGTGGATTCGCTTGTGCCACAAGGCCGGATCATCGCTGTGATCGAAGCCCGGCACGGTGCTGCGCGCATCGCTCTTAGCCGCATCCTGGGTGATGTGCTCCAGGCGCGGGTACCCGGCGGCCAGTAACGGTTCGGCGAGTTCGTCTGCGACGTCCAGTGATTCGACGGTGATCTGAATGTCGATAACGTTTTTGGCGTCCAGGTCTGGAACGGCCGTCGAGCCGATGTGGTCGACGCGCAGGGCCCGGTGCCCGCAGTTGGTCTTCAGCCGGTTGACGATGCGCCGGCCCTGTTCCGGCCAGGTCGGGTCCGCCGGGACCAGCCGTGCCGCGGCCCGCGCCGGCTGACGCTCGGTCAGATTGTGCGCGAACGGCAGGATCCGGTGCTGCCACACGTCTCGGGCCTGCGCCACCAGGTCGTCGGGACTGCCCGAGTTGTCGAGCCAGACATCGGCGACCTCGCGGCGCTGCTCGTCGGTGGCCTGCGCGTTGATCCGGGCGCGGGCGTCCTCCTCGCTCATGCCGCGCTGTTCGACCAGCCGTCGCAGCCGCAGTTCTTCGTCGGCGTGCACGATGACGACCAGCGGGAACAGTGGGGCCATCCCCGATTCGACCAGCAGCGGAATGTCTTCCACCACAACGGCATCCTTGGACACCGACTCGATGATCTCGGCGCGGCGCTTGCCCACCAACGGGTGCACGATGCCGTTGAGCTTCTTGCGCTCCTCGTCGTTGGCAAAAGCCTTGGCCGCCAACGCCGGCCGGTCCAGTGCGCCGTCGGGCAACAGGATGTCCTCGCCGAATGCTTCGACCAGCGACGCCAGACCTTCGGTGCCCGGTTCGACGACCTCGCGGGCGATGACATCACCGTCGACGATGATGCCACCGCACTGCGAGAACGTCTTGGACAGAGCTGATTTCCCGGCGCCGATGCCGCCCGTCAGCCCGATGCGCAGCATCCTCGCGCCGGATTAAGCGCTGCCGGCTAGCTTTTCGCGCAGCGCCGCCAACTGCGCGTCGCTGGCCAGCGATCCGCCGGCGGCTTTCTCCGAGGAGCTGCTGCTCGACGACGACTGACCACCGCTGCCGTGGTCGGCAGCCTCCGCCGCGGCGAACTTCTCCATCTGGGTGGTGTGCATCTTGTGCCGACGCTCGGCCTCGGCGTACCGGGCCTCCCATTCGTTGCGCTGGGCGTCGAAACCTTCGATCCACTCGTTGGTCTCGGCGTCGAAGCCCTCGGGGAAGATGTAGTTGCCCTGGTCGTCGTAGCTGTCGGCCATGCCGTACTTGGCCGGGTCGAACTCGTCGGTGTAGTCCTCGTTGGCCTGCTTGAGCGACAAGGAGATCCGGCGACGCTCCAGGTCGATGTCGATGACCTTGACCATCGCGTCGTCGCCGACGGCGACCACCTGGTCGGGCACCTCGACGTGACGCTCGGCCAGCTCCGAGATGTGCACCAGACCTTCGATGCCCTCTTCGACACGGACGAACGCACCGAACGGCACCAACTTGGTGACCTTGCCCGGCACGATCTGGCCGATGGCGTGGGTGCGGGCGAAGTGCCGCCACGGGTCTTCCTGAGTTGCCTTCAGCGACAACGAAACCCGCTCGCGGTCCATGTCGACGTCGAGCACCTCGACGGTGACCTCGTCGCCCACCGTGACCACCTCGGACGGGTGGTCGATGTGCTTCCAGGACAGCTCGGAGACGTGCACCAGACCGTCCACCCCACCCAGGTCGACGAAGGCGCCGAAGTTGACGATGGAGGAGACCACACCCTTGCGGATGGTGCCCTTCTGCAGCTGGTTGAGGAATTCGCTGCGCACCTCGGACTGGGTCTGCTCCAGCCAGGCGCGGCGGGACAGCACCACGTTGTTGCGGTTCTTGTCCAGCTCGATGATCTTGGCTTCGATCTCCTTGCCGATGTACGGCTGCAGGTCGCGCACCCGGCGCATCTCGACCAGCGAGGCGGGCAGGAAGCCGCGTAGCCCGATGTCCAGGATCAGGCCACCCTTGACGACCTCGATGACGGTGCCCTTGACGGCCTCGTCCTTCTCCTTGAGCTCTTCGATGGTGCCCCAGGCGCGCTCGTACTGGGCGCGCTTCTTGGACAGGATGAGGCGGCCTTCTTTGTCCTCTTTGGTGAGAACCAGGGCTTCGACCTCATCGCCGACGGAAACGACCTCGTTGGGATCGACGTCGTGCTTGATCGAGAGTTCGCGGGCGGGGATGACCCCTTCGGTCTTGTAGCCGATGTCGAGGAGCACCTCGTCCCGGTCCACTTTGACGATGGTGCCTTCGACGATGTCGCCATCGTTGAAGTACTTGATCGTTTTGTCTATTGCGGCGAGAAAGTCCTCGCTGGTGCCAATGTCGTTGACGGCTACTTGCGGCGAGGTGACGGTGGGACTCGGCATATTGTTGGGTTGCTCCGGACAGGGTTCATCGTAGGGACTTGGGACTTGAGTTATTGGTGTGACCCGCGATCGAGCACACGGATACCCGTCGAGGCTACTCGACTGGCTGCACGCTGGCCAAACCGGGCCAGGGTAGGTACCGCTAGCGCTGACGGCCGATCGAGTCCGACACCAATCCGCCGGGCATCAACCACTGGTCCGGCTCGCGTCTGATGAATTCGGCCAGCGCATCGGCCACTTGCTGCGAGGTCGCCTGCACCGCGTCCCTCATGTTCTGGTCGCTGCCGTCCAACGGGACTTCGGCGGCGATCGGTTGTCCGAAGACCGGTTCGCGCTGGTGACGGCGCTGAAAGACGGCGCCGGGGACGATCAGCGCACCCGTGCGCAGCGCCAGCAGCGCCGGTCCCGGACCAACCGACCGTTTGATACCGGCGAGGTCGACCTCGATGCCGTTGGTGCCGCCGCCTTCGCGGGCCCGGAAATAGTCGCCTGCGATCGCGACGATGCGCCCACGGCGCAGGGCGTCGGCCATGGCCGCGGTGATACTGGTCCCGCCGGTGCGGTCGACGACGATGAGTTCCAGCCCGGCCTTCTGCGCACCACGCGAAATGACCCACTGCATGAGGGCACGCTGCCGGTTGGCGACCACGGTGGTCGGCAGGTTATTCAGGGCGAGCACGATCGGCAGCGCCGCGTAGGAGCCGAGGTGCGGGAAGGCCACGATGACGCCGACTCCGGCCGGGCGGCCGGCCTCGAGGGCGGCGTGGATCGGCGACGGGTCGGCGATGTGAAACCGCCGCAGCGCCACCTTGTGCGGTGCGGCCAGGAACCAGATGGCGTCGTTCGCGTTGCGGACGATTGCCCGGTACATCGCCTGCACCGGCCGCCACTTGCGCGACGAGAACTGTGCGGTCGGGTCCACGTTGTCGCGGAAGTCCTGCAGCACGTTCATGTGTTGGGCGCGCCCGCGCCAGTACACCAGCCGGGCCAGCACCGCCAGGAACGCATCCGCCACCGGGGCGGGCAACATCCCGAACAGCTTGGAGAAGACCATCACCGGGTAACGCACGAGCGGCTTGCGCTGATCCCTGTCCGACATGTCAGTGCGCCGCCGCGTCCCAGCTGCGGCCGTAGCCCACCGACACCTCGAGCGGGACATCCAGCGGGTAGGCGCCGCCCATCTTGTCCCGGACCAATTTTTCCACCTGCTCCCGCTCTCCGGGGGCGATCTCGATGAGCAGCTCGTCGTGAACTTGCAGCAGCATGCGCGACGTCAGCTCGGCCTCTTTGATCGCTTTGTCGACTTCGATCATCGCGACCTTGATGATGTCGGCCGCGCTGCCCTGGATCGGTGCGTTGAGCGCCGCCCGCTCGGCGGCTTCCCGGACCTGGCGGTTGCTGCTGTCCAGCTCGGGCAGGTAACGCCGCCGACCCAGCACAGTCGAGGTGTAACCGTCCTTGCGGGCCTGCTCGACGACCGCGAACAGGTAGTCCCGGATTCCGCCGAACCGGGCGAAATACTGGTCCATCTGCTCCTTGGCTTCTTCGGTGGAGATCTTGAGCTGCGCGGCCAGCCCGTAGGCGCTCAGCCCGTAGGCCAGGCCGTAGGACATCGCCTTGACCCGGCGGCGCAGTTCGGCGGTGACCTCGTCGATCGGGACCCCGAAGGCGCGGGAGGCGACGAAGGAGTGCAGGTCCTCACCGGTGTTGAACGCTTCGATCAGGCCGTCATCGCGGGACAGGTGGGCCATGATCCGCATCTCGATCTGGCTGTAGTCGGCGGTCATCAGCTCGGTGTAGCCGGACCCGACGATGAAGGCGTCGCGGATCTGCCGCCCGGCGTCGGTGCGGATCGGGATGTTCTGCAGGTTCGGTTCGGTGGACGAGAGCCGGCCGGTCGCGGCGATGGTCTGGTTGAACGTGGTGTGGATGCGGCCGTCGGCAGCCACCGAGTTGAGTAGTCCGTCGACGGTGACCTTCAGTCGGGTGACGTCGCGATGGGTCAGCAGATGTTGCAGGAACGGGTGGCCGGTCTTGTCGAACAACGACTGCAGCGCGTCGGCATCCGTGGTGTAGCCGGTCTTGGTGCGTTTGGTTTTGGGCATGCCCAGCTCGTCGAACAACACCACCTGCAGCTGCTTGGGCGAGCCCAGGTTGATCTGCTTGCCGATCACCGCGTAGGCGGCCTCGGCGGCGTCGCGGATCTGATCGCCGAAGTCGCTCTGCAATTCGGTCAGCTTGCCCAGGTCGACGGCGATACCGACGCTCTCCATACCGGCCAGCACCTGCTGCACCGGCAGTTCCATCTCACCCAACAATGCGGCGGAGTCGATGCGGTCCAGCTCGGTGTCCAGGGCTTCGGCCAGGTCGATGACCGCTCGGGCCCGCAGAATAGTGGTCTGAACGGCCTGCTCGTCGGTGCCCTCGACATCGTCGAGCAACGAGAGTTGTTGTTGCTCAGTGGTTTCCGCGCGCAGCTCGCGGCGCAGGTAGCGCAGCGAGAGATCGTCGAGGGTGAAGCTGCGCTGCCCGGGCCGCACCAGGTAGGCGGCCAGCGCGGTGTCGGAGGTGACTCCGCCCAGCGTCCAACCGCGACCGGCCAGGTCGTGAATGGCCAGCTTGGCCTCGTGCAGGGCTTTGGGCTTACCGGCATCGGCCAACCACGCCGAGAGCGCCGTGTCGTCGTCCGGGGTGACTGTGGCGGTGTCGATGTAGGCGCCGTCGCCGTCAGCGGCGGCGATCGCCAGCGCGGTCGCGTCACCGCCGTGCGGCAGGTGGGTGCCCACGACCGTCAGACCGGACCGCCGACCGTCGCTGACGTGGTCGCTGAGCCAGCGGCCGACCGTCCCGGGTTCCAGGGCACCGCCGCGCACGTCGAATCCCTCATCGACCTCTGGTTCGACGGCGGCCAGCGTGTCGAACAACCGATCCCGCAGAACGCGGAACTCGAGGTCGTCGAAGAGTCGGTGGATCTGGTCGCGGTCCCAGGGTTGCAGTCGCAGCGTGTCCGGGGTTTGTGCGAGCGGCACGTCGCGGACCAGTTCGGTGAGTTCCCGGTTCAGGACGACGTTTGCGACGTGCGCCCGCAGCGCGTCGCCGACCTTGCCGCGCACGGTATCGACCTTGTCAACCAGCGATTGCAGCGAGCCGTACTCGATGATCCATTTCGACGCGGTCTTCTCCCCCACTCCGGGTATGCCGGGCAGGTTGTCGCTGGGATCGCCGCGCAGGGCGGCGAAGTCCGGGTACTGCGTGGGAGTGAGGCCGTATTTCTCGACGACGGCGTCCGGGGTGAAGCGGGTCAGTTCGCTCACGCCTTTGCGCGGGTAGAGCACGGTCACGTCGGGACTGACCAGTTGCAGCGAGTCCCGGTCGCCGGTAACCACCAGCACCCGGTAACCCTCACCCTCGGCCTGGGTGGCCAGCGTGGCGATGATGTCATCGGCTTCGAACCCGGGTTCGGCCAGCACCGTGATCCCGAGTGCGCCCAACACCTCCTTGGTGATGTCGATCTGACCGTGGAACTCGTCGGGGGTCGAGGACCGGTTGGCCTTGTATTCCGGGTAGCGCTCGGAACGGAAGGTCTGCCTCGACACGTCAAACGCGGCGGCAATGTGCGTGGGCGCTTCATCGCGCAGCAGGTTGATCAGCATGGCGGTGAAGCCATAGACCGCATTGGTGGTCAGCCCACCGCGGGTCTTGAAGTTCTCCGCCGGCAGCGCGTAGAACGCGCGGAACGCCAGCGAGTTGCCGTCGAGCAGCATCAGGGTCGGCTTGACTTGTTCTATCGGCTTGGCTGCTTGCTTGGTCGCGACGGGCACGGGTCTCACTCTAGGCATCGGGTCTGACGCACCTGGCGCTCCCAAACAAGCGCTTGGTAGTCTTGGCGGGTGCCCGAGGTCACCAGCCAAGAACCGGCGATCGATGGATGGTTCGCCACCGACGACGCCGACCGCCCGTACCTGACCGGCAGCAAGTGTCCCGCCTGCGGTACCTATGTTTTCCCGCCGCGGGAGAACAACTGCCCGAATCCGGCGTGTGATAGCGACACCCTGGAATCCGCCGCCCTGTCTCGGCGCGGAAAACTGTGGAGCTACACCGAGAACCGGTACCCGCCGCCGGCGCCCTACCCGGCCCCGAGCGAGTTCGAACCGTTCGCGATCGCCGCGGTCGAACTGGCCGACGAGGGGTTGATCGTGCTGGGCAAGGTCGTCGAGGGCACGCTCGCCGCCGACCTGAAGGTCGGCATGGACATGGAGCTGGCCACCATGACGCTGTTCACCGACGCCGACGGCGTCGAACGGATCGTGCACGCCTGGAGGATTGCGCCATGAGCTCCCCGGAACCGCTGTACATCCTCGGCGCGGGCATGCACCCGTGGGGCAAATGGGGCCGCGACTTCACCGAGTATGGCGTGGTCGCCGCTAGGGCGGCGCTGGCTGAAGCGGGGCTGGACTGGCGGCAGATCCAGCTGGTCGCCGGCGCGGACACCATCCGCAACGGGTACCCAGGCTTCATCGCCGGATCGACGTTCGCGCAGAAATTGGGCTGGAACGGTGTGCCGGTGTCGTCGTCGTACGCGGCCTGCGCGTCCGGTTCCCAAGCGCTGCAGAGCGCCCGCGCCCACATCCTGGCCGGGTTCTGCGACGTCGCGCTGGTGATCGGCGCCGACACCACCCCCAAAGGCGCGTTCGCACCCGTCGGCGGTGAGCGCAAGAACGACCCCGACTGGCAGCGCTTCCACCTGATCGGCGCAATGAACCCGGTGTACTTCGCACTGCTCGCGCGACGCCGAATGGACCTCTACGGCGCGACGTCCGAGGACTTCGCCCAGGTGAAAGTCAAAAACTCCCGACACGGCCTGCAGAACCCGAACGCCCGCTACCGCAAGGAGTCGTCGGTGGAGGACGTGCTGGCCAGCCCGGTGGTGTCAGATCCGTTGCGGCAGTTGGACATCTGTGCCACCTCCGACGGCGCGGCAGCGCTGATCGTGGCGAGTGCAGACTTCGCCCGCAAGCATCTGGGCTCGCTGGACGGCGTCCCGTCGGTGCGCGCGGTCAGCACGGTGACCCCGCAGTACCCGCAGCATCTACCCGAATTACCCGACATCGCAACAGATTCCACCGCGGTGGTGGCCGCACCCGAGCGGGTGTTCAAGGACCAGATCCTGGACGCCGCCTACGCCGAAGCCGGCATCGGGCCCGAGGACGTGAGCATGGCCGAGGTCTACGACCTGTCCACCGCGCTGGAACTCGACTGGTACGAGCACTTGGGGTTGTGCGGTCGAGGCGAGGCCGAGGCGCTGCTGCGGTCCGGGGCGACAGCGCTAGGCGGCCGGGTACCGGTGAACCCCTCAGGCGGGCTGGCGTGCTTCGGCGAGGCCATCCCCGCGCAGGCGATCGCCCAGGTCTGCGAGCTCACCTGGCAGCTGCGGGGTCAGGCGACCGGCCGCCAGGTGGAGAACGCGCGGGTGGGCGTCACCGCGAACCAGGGGCTGTTCGGCCACGGCTCGTCGGTGATCGTCGCGCTCTAACTCGCGCGGGCACAGCCTTTTGGCCGCGAGCGGCCCCAAAAGCGCACTCGCAGAGCCCTTTTAGCGCACATCTGAGGACGCTCGACCCTCGCGCGCTGAGGATCAGGCGTCTTTCGGGGTGTCCAGGGTTTCCAGCACCACTTCGGCGACCCGTTTCATCGACGTCCGGCGGTCCATGGCGGCACGCTGAATCCACTTGAAGGCTTCCGGCTCGGTCATCCCCTGCTTGACCTGCAGCAGACCCTTGGCGCGCTCGATCAGCTTGCGGGTCTCGAGACGATCGGACAGCGTGGCCACTTCACGTTCCAGTGCGGTGAGTTCGCTGTACCGGCTCATCGCCAGCTCGATCGCCGGAATCAGGTCGCTGGCGGTGAATGGCTTCACCAGGTAGGCCATCGCGCCGGCGTCGCGTGCGCGTTCGACCAGATCACGCTGGCTGAAAGCGGTCAGCACCACGATCGGCGCGATGCGTTTGCTGGCGATCTCCGTGGCCGCGTCGATCCCGTCGCGGCGAGGCATCTTGACGTCCATGATCACCAGGTCAGGCTTGTGCTGCTCGGCCAGCTCGACGGCCTCCTGACCGTCACCGGCCTCGCCGACAATGTCGTACCCCTCCTCTCGCAGCATCTCAGCCAGGTCCATGCGGATGAGCGCTTCGTCTTCCGCGATCAGGACCCGACGCGGCGGAGCGGCGGCGGCGTCGGTGGTGGGGCCCGTCATGACGAACATTGTGTCGTGGGCGGCTGCGAACAGGAACTCGGGGTGCCTCATTTAAGGTAGGAGGCCGGACGCCAAGCCCTCGTATCCCAACTGGCAGAGGAAACGGATTCAAAACCCGTACAGTGTGAGTTCGAATCTCACCGAGGGCACCGCAAATCACCAGGTCAAGCCATCCCTGCCACGACGTCCGTGTTGCTACGACACGGCGCTGTCCCGGCGGTGGCCCGGTGCCGGAGCGGCGCGGTGGGCCGTGACCACTGCTTTCCCCGGTGCTGAAATCACAGCTTTCGCCGCACGCGCCACCGACCGGGAGAAGGCGCTTTTCGCGATCGGCAGCGCGCAACGCGCCGTCATCGTCGCGGTGAATGCACTGGGAACATTGACCGCCGAAGACCACGACGTACTACTCGACGCGTTGCACACCGCGTGGGCCGCGACGCCCGATGACGACGGAGCGACGCTGTCGAAGCTGATGGGTCGCCTGGTCGACGAAGACGATCCGGCTTACTCCTTCTACCACTCGGCAGTGAATGACGCGCTGACGGCAACTATTTATGCCGTGCGAGCCGGGCACCCGAATGCCGGTGGCGCCAACGTGTTTCACGCAGCCCAGACGTTCTTCAACATCGCAGATCTGATCGCGCAGCGCGGAATGGACAGCTACCCGTCCGATCCGTCAGCGCAACCCGTGCTGGGTTATGCGGCCAAGTGCCTCAGGGAGGACCTTGTTCGCGTCCCACGAATTGCCGCCGACAACGGCATGCAGGCCTACCGCGACATCTGCATCTCCGAAGCGCAGCACCTCACCCGCCTCGGCGACAGCTGAAACGACCAGGCACGAGTACCGCAATGCCTGCGGAATTTTTGTGGCGAACTTGCATGTTGTGGTGAGGAACACTCACGACGGCAGGATCGCCCGTCATCCGAGCTCAACCGTTAGGCTAACTACGTGGCCGCGAAGAAGTGCGGTGTCCTCTCAGCCGGCAAAGACGCCCGCCGGCCGGACTGCGTCGCGGCTGCCCGCTCGCAAACCCGCGACATACGTCAGCATTACGCCGACACCGCCGCGCGCCGAGCCAGGGTGCTCAGCATCACCTCCTGGATGGCGGTCCTGGTCAGCGTCAGTTTCATCGCCGTGCAGCTGTTCATCGGCTCCTGGCTGTGGCAGGTCATCGCGATCAACATCGTCGCCGCGCTGATCTTTGCGGCCATCCCGATGTTGCATCGCTTCGGCGAATTGGTGGCGCCCCTGACGTTCATCACCACCGCCTACGCGACAGTTCTGGCGAGTTGCTGGGATGTCGGCACCGGTTCGGGCGCCCAACTGTTTTTCATCGTCGGGTCCTGCCTGGTGGTGCTGCTGCTGGGCATCGAGCACATCGTGCTGGCAAGTTTCCTGGCTGCGGTCGGTGCGGGGCTGGTCATCTTGACCGAGTTCGTCATCCCGCGGAACACCGGCCTGCAGCCGCCGTGGGCGCAGTCCACCGGATTCGTCGTCACCACGGTGTCGGCATGCGTGATGGTCGTCGCGACGGTCTTCTTCGCGCTACGCGACACCGCCCGGGCCGAGGCCGTCATGGAGGAACAGTACGAACGTTCCGAAGCGCTGCTGGCCAACATGCTGCCGGCCAGCATCGCCGAACGGCTCAAGGAGCCCGAGCGCCGGGTCATCGCGGACAAGTACGACGAGGCGTCGGTGCTGTTCGCCGACATCGTCGGGTTCACCGAGCGGGCCAGCAGCACGGCGCCGGCCGACCTGGTGCGGTTCCTGGACCGTCTCTACAGTGCCTTCGACCTGTTGGTGGACAAGTACGAGCTGGAGAAGATCAAAGTCAGCGGGGACTCGTACATGGTGGTCAGCGGCGTTCCGCGACCCCGGCCCGACCATGTGCACGCGCTGGCCGACTTCGCACTGGACATGGCCGACGTCGCCGCCGCCCTGAAGGATCCGCACGGCCGCTCGGTGCCGCTGCGGGTCGGCCTGGCCACCGGTCCGGTGGTGGCCGGCGTGGTGGGTTCCCGCCGGTTCTTCTACGACGTGTGGGGCGACGCGGTCAATGTCGCGTCGCGGATGGAGTCCACCGATTCGGTGGGCCAGATCCAGGTTCCCGACGAGGTCTACGAACGACTGAAGGACGATTTCATCCTGCGCGAGCGCGGCTATATCGACGTCAAGGGCAAAGGCGTGATGCGCACCTGGTACCTCGTCGGCCGCAAGCCGGTTGATGAAGCCGCCGACGTGCCGGCCGAGGATCCGCGCGCCGCTCACGTCTGAGGCCGGAAGACTCTGTACCCGCACAGCCCCATACGCCACACTGGTTGCATGGAAACACACCCCGCCCCGCTGCCTGCCCCGAGTTTGTTGCCGCACCTGTGGAAGTCGACGCTCCTGTCGGGCATCTTGTCGCTCGCGCTGGGCGCTGCCGTGGCCGCCTGGCCGGGGCAAACCGTCCTGGTGGCCGCGATCTTCTTCGGCGCGTACCTGCTCATCACCGGTATCGCTCAGGTGGTGTTCGCCTTCAGCCTGCATGTGACGGCGGGCAGTCGGATCCTGCTCTTCATCAGCGGCGCGGCCTCGGTGATTCTTGCGGTGCTGGCGTTTCGCCATTTCGGCAACGCGGTGCTGCTGCTGGCCATCTGGGTCGGCGTCGGTTTCATCTTCCGCGGGGTCGCCACCACCGTCTCGGCGATCAGCGACCCGGGCCTCCCTGGGCGCGCCTGGTCGATCTTCGTCGGCATCGTCAGCCTGCTCGCCGGCCTCATCGTGATGGCGTCGCCGTTCGACTCGATCATCACCCTGGCGTACGTCGTGGGCATCTGCCTGATCGTCATCGGCATTTTCGAAGTGGTGTCGGCGTTCGGCATCCGCAAGGCCTCACAGACCAACACCGGGTTCCACCAGCCGATGTGACGCTGGCGTTGGCCCACGCTAACTACTACAGTTTGTCGTAGTTATTCGATTGTCCCCGCAGCCCCGGGAGATGACAGATGAATGTCGTCGACATATCGCGCTGGCAGTTCGGTATCACCACCGTCTACCACTTCATCTTCGTGCCGCTGACGATCGGACTGGCTCCACTGCTGGCCGTCATGCAGACGGCGTGGGTGGTCACCGACAACGTCGCCTGGTACCGGCTGACCAAGTTCTTCGGCAAGTTGTTCCTGATCAACTTCGCCATCGGCGTGGCCACCGGCATCGTGCAGGAATTCCAGTTCGGCATGAACTGGAGCGAATATTCCAAGTTTGTCGGCGATGTGTTCGGCGCGCCGCTGGCGATGGAAGGACTGCTCGCTTTCTTCTTCGAGTCCACCTTCATCGGGTTGTGGATCTTCGGCTGGTCCCGGCTGCCCAGACTGGTGCATCTGGCGTGCATCTGGATTGTCGCGATCGGCGTCAACGTCTCAGCGTTCTTCATCATCACCGCGAACTCGTTCATGCAGCACCCGGTGGGTGTGCACTACAACCCGACGACGCACCGCGCCGAGCTCAACGACATCGGGGCGTTGCTCACCAATAACACCGGGCTGGTCGCGTTCGGCCACACGGTCGCCGGCGCGCTGCTCACCGCGGGCACCTTCGTCGCCGCCGTCAGCGCGTGGTGGTTGGTCCGGTCGCAGACCAGCACGGTGGACCCGGGCACCCGGGCCATGTACCGGCCCGCGACCGTGCTGGGGTGCTGGGTCGTGCTGCTGGCCACCGCCGCCCTGTTCTTCAGCGGAGACCACCAGGGCAAGCTCATGTTCCAGCAGCAGCCGATGAAGATGGCGTCCGCCGAATCGTTGTGCGACACCGAGGTCGACCCGGACTTCTCCATCCTGACCGTCGGTCGACAGAACAACTGCGACGCCCTGACCCGGGTCATCGAGGTGCCCTACGTGCTGCCGTTCCTGGCCGAGGGCAAGTTCGAGGGCGTCAAGCTGCAGGGCGTGCGCGACATCCAGCAGGACTACCAGCAACGGTTCGGCCCCAATGACTACCGGCCGAACCTGTTCGTCACCTACTGGTCGTTTCGCATGATGATCGGGCTGTTGGTGGTCCCGGTGCTGTTCGCCCTGCTCGCGTTGTGGTTGACCCGCGGCGGACGGATCCCGAGTCAGCGCTGGTTCGCCTGGTTCGCCCTACTGACGATCCCTACCCCGTTCCTGGCCAACAGCGCAGGCTGGGTCTTCACCGAGATGGGTCGCCAGCCCTGGCTGGTTGTGCCCAACCCCACCGGCGACCCGAACGTCCACCTCACCGTGGCCAGCGGGGTGTCTCACCACGGGCCCGGCATGGTCATCGCCTCGTTGACGACATTCACGTTGATCTACGCCGTGCTCGCGGTCGTCTGGTTCTGGTTGCTGAAGCGCTACATCGTCGAAGGGCCGCTGGAACACGACGCCGAACCCGCGGCGCCCGCTGTTGAGGAAGACGACGTCAAGCCGCTGTCGTTCGCCTACTAGGAGCTGACGATGAATCTGCAAGAAGTGTGGTTCGGCCTGATCGCGGTGCTGTTCCTGGGCTTCTTCATCCTCGAGGGTTTCGACTTCGGCGTCGGCATGCTGATGGCCCCGTTCGCACGGGTCGGCAAGGGCGATCGGGAGGCGCACCGACGTGCGGCGCTGAACACCATCGGCCCGGTGTGGGACGCCAACGAGGTGTGGCTGATCACCGCCGGCGCGGCGATGTTCGCTGCCTTTCCGGGCTGGTATGCCACGGTCTTCTCCACCCTCTATCTGCCGTTGTTGGCGATTCTGTTCGGCATGATCGTGCGGGTAGTGGCCATCGAGTGGCGCGGCAAGGTCGACGACCCGAGATGGCGGGGTTGGGCCGACTTTGCCATCGCGGTCGGCTCCTGGCTGCCTGCGGTCTTGTGGGGTACCGCCTTCGCGATCCTGGTGCGCGGCCTGCCGGTGAACGCCGACGGCCGGGTCAATGTCTCGGTGGGTGACGTGCTCAACCCATACACCCTGCTGGGCGGGCTCGCCACAGCCGGACTCTTCATGTTCTACGGTTCGGTATTCGTCTCGCTGAAGACCTCCGGTGACATCCGCGACGATGCCCTACGATTCGGGCGGTGGTTGGCGTTGCCGGTGACGATACTGGTTGCGGCATTTGGCGTTTGGACGCAGTTGGCGCACGGCAAGCAATGGACGTGGGCGGTGCTGGCAGTGGCGGTCGTCGCTCAGTTGGCAGCGGTGCTGCTGGTGTGGCGGCGCATCTCCGACGGCTGGGCATTCGTCAGCACGCTGCTGGTGGTAGCCGCGGTGGTGGTGCTGCTGTTCGGCTCGCTGTACCCGAATCTGGTGCCCTCGACGCTGAACAGCCAGTGGGACCTCACTATCTACAACGCGTCCTCCACCGACTACACCCTCAAGATCATGACCTGGGTCACCGTGATCATGACCCCGCTGACCATCGTCTACCAGGCCTGGACGTATTGGGTTTTCCGGCAACGGATATCGGCGGACCGGATACCTCCGTCGATCGGCCTGACGAGGCGAACGTCCTGACCACGAGGAGTTCGCGGGGACCACTGGACCCACGACTGTGGCGGGTATCGACCGCGCTGCGCCGGAATCTGATCGCCAGCGTCGCCTGCGGTGTGGTGATTTCCGGGTGTGCAATCGGTTCGGCGATTGTGCTCGCGGACGTCGTCGCGCGGGCAGTGACCGACCATTCGCCACACTCCCACTGGGTGATTCCGCTGTCGATCATGGCGGGTCTCTGGACTGTTCGCGCGGTGACTCAGTGGCTGCAGGCCCGCCTCAGCCAGCGGGGTGCCAGCGCGGTGATCGCCGACCTGAGTGGTCAGGTGTTGACCGCGGTGAGTTACCGGCAACCTAGTGAGATTGCAGCGCAGCATAATTCGGCTGCAGCAGTGGTGACCCGTGGGCTGGATGGCCTGCGGCCGTACTTCGCCAACTACCTGCCGACGCTGTTGTTGGCTGCGATCCTGACACCGGCCACCGTCGCGGTGATCGCCCTCTACGACGTGAAATCCATGGTGATCGTGCTGATCACACTGCCGCTCATTCCCGTCTTCATGGTGTTGATCGGACTGGCCACCGCCGAACGATCGGCGGCCGCCCTGGTGTCCATGACCACCCTGCAGGCTCGATTGTTGGATCTGATCGCCGGCATCCCGACGCTGCGTGCACTGGGCCGGGCATGGGGTCCGGAGCAGCGCATCGCTGAACTCGGTGCAGCTCACCGCCGTTCCACCATGTCCACGTTGCGGATCGCGTTCCTGTCCGCCCTGGTCCTCGAATTGCTGGCGACGCTGGGTGTCGCACTGGTCGCGGTGAGCATCGGCCTGCGACTGGTCTTCGGCGAGATGAGCCTGGGTGCCGGGTTGACCGTGCTGTTACTGGCACCTGACGTGTACTGGCCGCTGCGCCGCATCGGGGTGGAATTCCATGCCGCACAGGATGGCCGTGCCGCGGCCGACGCGGCGTTCGCGCTCATCGGCGAACCGCACCCGTCGCCGCCGGGTCAGCAGACCGTCACCGCGCGCGGGGCGCAGATCCGGCTGGAACAGCTCTGCGTCGCGTCCCGCGACGGTCATGCGCCCGACAACCTGACCGCCGTCATCGAACCAGCCACCGTCACCGTGCTGACCGGTCCGAACGGCGCCGGGAAAAGCACCGTCCTGCAGGTGATCGCCGGGCTCACGATGCCCACGTCTGGTCGAGTGACGGTGGCCGGCGCCGACCTCGCCGAACTGGCACCCGAGTCGTGGTGGCGCCAACTGTCCTGGCTGCCGCAACGTCCGGTGCTCATCCCCGGAACAGTGCGGGACAATCTGTCGTTGTTCGGCGAGCTTGACGATCTGGAAAGCGCCTGCAGGGAAGCAGGTTTCGACGAAGTTCTGCGTGAGCTGCCCGATGGTATGGACACTACGCTGGGCCGCGGCGGCGAAGGCTTGTCCCTCGGGCAGCGCCAACGGTTGGGACTGGCGCGCACGTTGGGATCTGCCGCCCCGGTGCTGTTGCTCGACGAGCCCACCGCCCACCTGGACGTGGCCACCGAAGCGCGGGTGCTGCGGGCCATCGTTGCTCGCGCACGCGTCGGCACCACCGTGGTACTGGTCGGACATCGCGAAAGTGTGTTGAGCATCGGCGACCGGGTCGTCGAACTATCCCGCGAGGCGCACCGTGTGCGAGTCTGATCCACTCGCCCAAGCGGCAACATTGTTGCGCCCGAGACTGTCCCGCATCCTGGTCGCCATCGCGCTCGGCGTGCTGTCGCTGGGCAGCGCGCTGGCGTTGGCGGGAGTGTCGGCGTGGCTGATCACCCGCGCCTGGCAGATGCCCCCGGTGCTGGACCTGTCCGTCGCGGTCGTGGCGGTCCGGACGTTCGCCATCTCGCGTGGCGTGCTGCGCTACTGCGAGCGGTTGGCTACCCACGATGCGGCACTCCGGGCGGCGAACACGGCCCGCACCCGGATCTACCGCCGACTGTCGTCCGGGCCTGCTGCGCAAGCAGTTCGGTTGTCCAGCGGCGAACTGGTGTCGCGGGTGGGTGCCGACGTCGACGCGCTGGCCGACGTGCTGGTGCGCGCCGTGGTCCCGATGGCAGTCGCGGCGGTGCTGGCGGTGTCCGCCGTCGTGGTGGTGGGACTCATTTCGCTGCCGGCGGCCGCGGTGTTGGCGATCTGTCTGGTGGCGGCCGGGGTCATCGCGCCGGCGTTTGCCGGGCGGGCCGCTACCGAGCAGGAAACCATTGCCCGTCAGCATCATTCGGAACGCGACGCGACGGCGATGCTCACCCTGGAACATGCGCCCGAACTTCGGGTCGCGGGGGTGCTTCCGCGGTTCGTCGCGGCGGCAGAGCAACAGCAGCGCAGTTGGGGTACGGCGCTGGATGCCGCCGCGCGGCCGGCCGCCGTCGCCGAGGCCCTGCCCACCGCGGCCATCGGCGTCAGCGTGCTCGGTGCGGTAGTGGCCGGGATCGGCATGGCCTCGGCGGTCGCGCCGACCACCCTGGCTGTACTGATGTTGTTGCCGCTGTCGGCATTTGAAGCCACCACCGCCCTCCCCGGGGCTGCGGTGCAGTTGACCCGGTCACGGATCGCGGCGCGTCGCCTGCTGGACCTGGCGCCATGCGACACTGCCGCTGCGGCGGGCACGGCATCGCTGCCCCGACCGTCGGGCCGGTTGTCCGCGGATGTGTATTCCGGTCATGCCGGCGGCCGATCCCAGCACAGCGTGCTCGACCTCGCGCCGGGCAGCAGGCTGGCGGTCACCGGCCCCAGCGGTTGCGGAAAAACGACGCTGCTGATGACGCTGGCCGGCCTGCTGCCACCGTTGCGCGGCGAGGTGCGGCTGGACGGCATCGACCTGGGTGACCTGGCCGAGGACGAATTGCGTTCCGCGGTTTGCTTTTTCGCCGAAGATGCGCACCTTTTCGCCACCACTGTCCGGGACAATCTGCTGGTCGTCCGCGGCGACTGCACCGACGAGGAGATCACCGCGGCGCTGCAGGCCGCCGGCCTGGGCGCCTGGGTGGCCGGTCTGCCCGACGGGTTGTCGACCGTGCTGATCGGTGGTGCGCAAGCGGTTTCGGCCGGTCAACGTCGACGGCTGCTGCTGGCGCGGGCGTTGCTGTGCCCCGCGCGGATCCTGTTGCTCGACGAGCCGACCGAGCACCTCGACAGGTCCGACGCCGACCGCGTGCTGCGTGAGCTGTTGGATCCCGATTCCGCGGTGCTCGGCGACGGCAAGACGGTGGTGGTCGCCACCCACCACCTGCCCGCCGATCTCCGCTGCGCCCGCCTGCCGCTCCCCGGTCCCCCGCGAGCAGACGTAGAATCGCACGACACGCTGAGCAGCTAGGCGATTCTGCGTCTGCTCGGCCACCAAAGTTAGTGGCGGGGGAAGTATTTCAGTACGCCTTCCTGCACCACCGTGGCGACGACCTGCCCGGTGCGATCGAAGAAATGCCCGGTACCCAGCCCACGCGAATCGGCGGCCACCGGCGACGACGTCGAATACAGCACCCAGTCGTTGTAGTCGACCTGGCGGTGAAACCACACCGAGTGGTTGGCCGAGGCCGCGAAGATCCGGTCGAAACCCCAGGACAATCCGTGCCTGGTGATCACCGAATCCAGCACGGTGGTGTCCGAGGAGTACAGCATGGTCGCGGTGTGCAGCACCGGATCATCGGGCAGCACGCCTTTCGCCTTGAGCCAGACGCGGTTGTAGTCCAGCCGCCCGCCCTTGTCCCGCATCACCCAGGACGGGTCGTTGGTGTAACGCCATTCCACCGGCTGCAACGCGTTGACGAAAAGTGGAACGGTCTCTTCGTAGCCGCGCAACAGCTCACCCAGAGGTGGCACCGACTCCGGATCGGCGACCTGCGGCGGATCTACGGCATGCTCGAGTCCGGCGCCACCGGACATGTACGAGAGCATTGCCGAGGACAGCAACACTCCGTCCTGCACCGCGTCCACCCGCCGGTTGGCGAAGCGGCGCTCGTCGCGCAGCCGCACCACGTGGAATTCGATGTCCCTGGCGGTGTCGCCGCCGTTGACGAAGTGCACCGACAGGGCGCTGGGCGGCAGGTCGCGGGTCAGTGTCCGGGTGCCGGCGATGAATGACTGCGCCATGAGCAACCCGCCGAAGGTCCGCATCGGATTCTTACTGGGGTGGCGCCCGGTGAAACTGTCGTCGGCGACGTGGTCGAGGTCCAGGACCGCCAGTAGTTCGTCGAAATCTGACACCGCGTCAGCCTATGGCGCCGCTAGACGTCGTCCTCACCGATCCGGTGCACATGGATCAGGTTGGTGGAACCCACCGTGCCGGGCGGCGCGCCCGCCACGATGACCACCAGGTCACCGCGCTTGTAGCGGCCCAGCTCGAGCAGCGACTTGTCGACCTGGCGGATCATCCCGTCCGTCGACTTCATGTGCGGGACGATGAACGTCTCGGTGCCCCACGTCATGGCCAGCTGACTGCGCACCTCAGGCAGATCGGTGAAAGCCAGCAGCGGCAGCGGTGTGTGCAGGCGGGCCAGGCGCCGCACGGTATCGCCGGACTGGGTGAAGGCGACCAGCGCTTTGGCGTCCAGCCGCTCCCCGATGTCGCGGGCCGCGTAAGAGATCACCCCGCGCTTGGTGCGCGGCACGTGCGTCAGCGGTGGCGCGGCCGTTGAGTTCTCCTCGACCGCGCACACGATCCGCGACATCGTCTTGACCGCCTGCAACGGGTGCTTGCCCACCGAGGTCTCGCCGGAGAGCATCAGCGCGTCGGCCCCGTCGAGGACGGCGTTGGCGACGTCGGAGGCCTCGGCCCGGGTAGGCCGGGAATTCTCGATCATCGAGTCGAGCATCTGGGTAGCCACGATCACCGGCTTGGCGTTCTCCCGCGCCATCTGAATGGCCCGCTTCTGCACCAACGGCACCTCTTCGAGCGGCAACTCCACCCCGAGGTCACCGCGGGCCACCATGACGGCATCGAAGGCCAGGACGATGGCCTCCAGATTGTCGATCGCTTCCGGCTTCTCCAGCTTGGCGATGACCGGCACCCGTCGCCCGACCCGATCCATGACCTCGTGGACCAGTTCGACGTCCGACGGCGATCGGACAAACGACAGCGCCACCATGTCGACGCCGAGTTCCATCGCGAACGTCAGGTCCTCGATGTCCTTCTCCGACAGAGCGGGGGCGGAGACGTTCATTCCGGGCAGCGAGATGCCCTTGTTGTTGCTGACTGGGCCGCCCTCGACCACTTTGCAGACCACGTCGTTGCCGTCGACGCTTTCGACCTGCAGTCCGACTTTGCCGTCGTCGACCAGAACGCGGTCGCCCACGGTCGCGTCCTCGGCCAGCCTTTTGTAGGTGGTCGACACCCTGTCGTGGGTGCCCTCGCAGTCGTCGACGGTGATCCGGACCGTCTCGCCGTCTTCCCAATGGGTGGGTCCGTCGGCGAACCGGCCCAGCCGGATCTTCGGGCCTTGCAGGTCGCAGAGCACGCCGACGGCGCGGCCGGTGGCATCTGAGGCCGCCCGAACCCGCTTGTAGGCGGCTTCGTGATCGCTGTAGTCGCCGTGGCTGAAATTCATTCTGGCGACGTCCATACCTGCTTCGACGAGCGCCTTGACCAACTCGTCTTTTTGAGTTGCCGGTCCGAGAGTGCAGACGATCTTTCCGCGTCTAGTCACGACGCCAAAGCATAGTCGCGCTTGCTGGCATCTGGGGGTCCCAGAGCCGCGAGGCGCGTAACTATCCGGTGAGCACCGTGGGTACCAGAGGAAAACCCGGGAGATTGCGGACCACCGTCCACGCAGTCATGGCGACGACGAACAGGGCCGTCGTCCTGATCGGAAGGTAGGACTGCCGACGCGTGCGCCGCAGCACAATCCACACCGCCAGCAGCGGGAGCGCGACCAGGAAGAAGACGTTGTCGTTGATGCCGGCCACCAGATCGCCGTGCAGCAGGTCATGGGTCATCCGCAGGCCGCCGCAGGCCGGGCAGTTCCACCCGGTGATCAACTTGAACGGGCACTGCGGGTAAACCGAACCCGGCTGGTGGGGGTCGGCCAGACCGATGTAGGTCAGGGCGCCGCCGAGCAGGACCGCCGATCCGACGGCCGCGTAACGCCCGGGACGCCGACGGTCCTGTTCGTCGGTGGCTGGTGTCGGCCCGTTAGGTTCCATCGCGTAGTGGTCGACCCATCGGATCGGTGACCTTGTCGGTCAGGATCAGCACCGCGTCGATGATCCCCCAGATGACGGCACCGACTCCGCAGGTGACCCAGCCGACGAGCAGTTGAGCGACGCCGAGTCCGGTGTGTCCGGCATAGATGCGGCCGATCCCGGCGATGCCGAACAGCCCCAGCAGTTGCAGCAGTCCTGCGACCGTCTTCGACTTGTCCGAATACGGTTGACCGGTGACGGGGTGGCGACCGAACGGTGCCGAGGGGTCGTAGGGGCCGCCGTAATGCGGTGCAGGTGGATAGGGCGGCGGGTATCCCGGTTGCTGGTGCGGCGGATACGGTTGCTCGTCAGCGGCCCACGGCTGGTCAGTCACGGTCTCAGCATGCCAGATCCGGCGCGCTGCCGGTGAGGTCGCGGAGACGCTCTGAGAAGACGCAGCCTGCGACGAGCGTCAGGTGACCGCTAGGACCGGCGCCTCCTGAACCGATCTCGCCATCGCTGCCGCGCTGGGCCGGCCACCGGCGGTGTGCTCGCTGCGCTTGAGGCCGGCTTGTCATCTTCGGTGGGTTCAGCCGTGTCGCTGTCGGACGGCTCTGGGCTTTGCGTGCTGACGGACTCGATGTCGGTTGCGTCGGTCTCGGGTTCAGCCTGGGCGGGCTTGGCATCCTCCGAGGGCGACTCGTCGTGGGTGTCATCCGCCGACTCGGCGTCCGGCTCAGGGGATTCAGCGACCTCAGGCTCGGACGCCAGTTCCTCAGCACCCGCCTCAACTGATTCAGCATCAGGCTCGGTGGACTCAGCGACCTCAGGCTCAGACGGCAGTTCCTCCGCCGCAGGCTCCTCAGCAACCGCCTCATCCGCGGCGGCGTCGACCGACCCAGCATCAGGCTCCGTGGCCTCAGCGACCTCGGCCTCGGGCGCCAGTTCCTCCGCCGCAGGCTCCTCAGCAACCGCCTCCTCCGCGGCGGCGTCAACCGACTCAGCATCAGACTCAGTGGATTCAGCGACCGCAAGCTCAGGCGCCAACTCCTCAGCACCCACCTCAACCGACTCAGCATCAGACTCAGTGGATTCAGCGACCTCAGCCTCGGGCGCCAGTTCCTCAGCCGCAGGCTCCTCAGCAACCGCCTCCTCCGCGACAGCATCGGCGGACTCCGCATCAGACTCAACCTGTGGGACTAACGGGTCGGCTTCAGCGATAGCAGACTCGAGATCCTCGTCCAACGCCTCATCGGCGACAGCATCGGCGGACTCCGCATCAGACACAACCTGTGGGACTAACGGGTCGGCTTCAGCGATAGCAGACTCGAGATCCTCGTCCAACGCCTCATCCGCGACGGCATCAACCGACTCCGCATCCGACTCAGCTGATTCGTCAGCCTCGCCATCGGGTGCCCCGGCTACCGACTCATCCGCGGCGGCGTCCATCGTCTCGTCGCCAACCTCCCCCTCGGCGACCAGTGGATCGGCTTCAGCGATAGCAGACTCGAGATCCTCGTCCAGCGCCTCGTCGCCGACAGCATCGACCGACTCGGTTGCCTCAGGCTCAGCAGTCTCGACCTTCTCCGCACCAGCGCTTCCGCCCTTACCGGCCGCGCCCTTGACCATCACCACCGATCCCGTACCTACCGCCGCAAGCTCCTCGGCCGGTTCCGGTGTCGACGACTCCTCGTCGTCACCGAAGCCGCGCAGCAAGGACGGATCTTCGCGATCCTTAGGCGCCACGATCAGGTAAACCACCGCACCGATGAATACGAAAGTGGAGGTGAACGTGTTGATCCGGATGCCGGCGATCAGCGTCGCTGTGTCGTCGCGCAACAACTCCACGCCGAATCGCCCGACGCAGTACAGCGCGACGTAGCTGGCGAACAACCGCCCGTGGCTGAGCGTGAAGCGACGATCCAGGTAGAGCAGCGCAGCGAATACCAGGACGTTCCAGATCAATTCGTAGAGGAACGTGGGTTGTACGACGGCGAAAACCTCACCCGTGGAGACGCCGTCGAGAGAATGCGGGTCCTGGAACCCGGCGGGGTCCTTGCGGTAAAAAATTTCCAAACCCCACGGCAGCGTGGTCTTGCGCCCGTAGAGCTCCTGGTTGAAGTAGTTGCCGAGTCTGCCGATGGCCTGCGCCAACACAATTCCGGGCGCGACCGCGTCGAGGAAGGCCGGCAACGGAATTCCGTTGCGCCGGCACCCGAGCCAGGCACCGAACACACCGAGTGCGACCGCACCCCAGATTCCCAACCCACCGTCCCAGATACGCAGCGCCGCACTCAACCCGGCGCCGCCCGGACCCCAGTACGTCCGCCAGTCCGTCGCAAGGTGGTACAACCGTCCGCCGATCAGGCCGAAAGGCACCACCCACAAAGCGATGTCGTAAATTAGGCCGCGTTCACCGCCGCGGGCCACCCAGCGCCGGTCCCCGATCAACAGCGCCACCAAGATCCCGACGATGATGAAAAACGCGTAGGCGCGAATCGGCAACGGGCCGAGGTGCCACACCCCGCGCGGCGGGCTGGGGAAGTAGGCCAGCAGCTTCTCGGACATAGCAGTCGTCATATCCGTGCCACGCTGCGCACGCCGGCGGCGAGTTCCTCGGTCAGCCCGCGCAATGTCGGCAGACCTTCGGCCAGTGCAGAAACCAGCGCTGAACCGACGATGACGCCGTCGGCGTAGCTGCCGATCTGTGCGGCCTGCTCGCCCGAGCGCACACCCAGACCGACTCCAACCGGTATGTCCGACACCGCCTTCACCCTCCCCACCAGTTCAGGTGCGGCGTTCGATACCGCATCACGTGCGCCGGTCACGCCCATCGTCGACGCCGCGTAGACGAACCCCCGCGAGAGCTCGACGGTGTTCGCCAACCGTTCGGGCATCGACGACGGCGCGACCAGAAAGATGCGGTCCAGTCCGTGCTCGTCAGACGCCGCAAGCCAGGATTGCGCCTCGTCGGGAATCAGATCCGGGGTGATCAGGCCATGGCCGCCGGCTGCCGCCAGGTCTCGCGCAAACGCGTCAACGCCGTAGCGCAACACCGGATTCCAGTAGGTCATCACCACCGCGTGACCGCCCGCTCCGCTGATCGCCTCGACTGCGGCCAACGTGTCCCTGATCCGCACTCCCCCGCTGAGCGCCACCTCGGTAGCCCGCTGGATGGTGGGCCCGTCCATCCCCGGATCCGAATAGGGCACCCCGACTTCGATGATGTCGCAACCGGATTCGACCAACGCGGTCATGGCCCGCACCGACGTCGGCACGTCGGGATAGCCGGTGGGCAGGTAGCCGATCAGCGCCGCCCGGGCGTCCGCGCGGCACGCCTCGAACAGCGGACCCAGTCTGCTTGCTTCGCTCTGTTCCACCGTCATCACGTGTCCAGTAGGCCGAACCACTTCGCGGCGGTCTCCACGTCCTTGTCGCCACGACCGGACAGGTTGACCACTATGACCGCGCCCCTTCCCAATTCGGCACCCAGCTTGAGGGCACCAGCTACCGCGTGCGCGGATTCGATGGCCGGGATGATGCCTTCGGTGCGGCACAACAGGCCGAACGCCTCCATGGCCTCGGTGTCGGTGATCGGGTCGTAGCGCACACGGCCGATCTCCTTGAGCCATGCATGTTCCGGGCCGACGCCCGGGTAGTCCAATCCTGCTGAGATGGAGTGCGATTCGATGGTTTGGCCGTCCTCGTCCTGCAGCAGATACGAGTAGGAGCCCTGGAACGCGCCGGGTGAACCGCCCGTGAATGTCGCCGCGTGCCGTCCGGTCTCCACGCCGTCACCGGCCGCTTCGTATCCCACCAGCTGCACGCCCGGATCGTCGAGGAAAGCGTGGAAAATGCCGATCGCATTGGATCCCCCGCCGACGCAGGCCACCACGGCATCGGGCAGCCTGCCGATCTGCTGCTGGATCTGGACGCGCGCCTCCAACCCGATGATGCGCTGGAAATCGCGCACCATGGTGGGGAACGGGTGCGGTCCAGCGGCGGTGCCGAAGCAGTAATAAGTGTTGTCGGCGTTGGTCACCCAGTCCCGGAACGCTTCGTTGATGGCGTCCTTGAGGGTTCGCGATCCGGTCTCCACCGAGACCACCTGCGCACCGAGCAGTCGCATCCGTGCCACGTTGAGCGCCTGGCGCGCGGTGTCGACCGCGCCCATGTAGATGATGCAATCCAGGCCCAGCAACGCGCACGCGGTGGCGGTGGCCACACCATGCTGGCCGGCGCCGGTCTCGGCGATCACCCGGGTCTTACCCATCCTGCGCGCCAACAGCGCCTGACCCAGGACATTGTTGATCTTATGAGAACCGGTGTGGTTCAGGTCTTCTCGCTTCAGGAAGATTCGGGCGAACCCGGCGTGCTCGCCGAGTCGGGCCGTCTCATACAGCGGCGACGGGCGACCCGCATAGTGCGCCTGCAGTTTGTCCAGCGTGTCCAGGAAATCCTGGTCCACGCGCTCCTTTTCGTAAGCGACCGTGACCTCTTCGATGACGGCCATCAACGCTTCGGGCACGTAGCGGCCACCGTATACGCCGAAATGCCCACCCTGATCAGGGTCGTGATGGGTGCGTTCGACGACGGCCGCACTGGTGCGCGGAATATCCGGGTTGGACAAATCTGCCATCACAAAGACTCAGTGCGCCCGCGGCACATCAACGGCTAGCGAGACGGTTTCGGACAGGACGGATGGGTACCCGCGGTCACCAGGTCGGCGACCGCCGCGCGCGGGTCACCACTCTTGACCAAGCCCTCGCCGACCAGGACGGCGTCGGCGCCCGCTCCGGCGTATGCAAGCAGGTCACCGGTATGACGCACACCGGATTCGGCGATCCTGATCACGTTGCTGGGCAACCCTGGGGCGATGCGCGCGAAGCAGTCCCGGTCGACCTCCAAGGTCGCCAGATCCCTGGCGTTGACGCCGATTACGTTGGCCCCGGCCTTCAATGCGCGGTCAGCCTCTTCTTCGGTGTGCACCTCGACGAGCGCGGTCATGCCGAGCGACTCGGTGCGGTCGAGCATGGACACCAGCGCGGACTGGTCCAGTGCGGCGACGATCAGCAACAACATGTCGGCACCGTGCGCGCGCGCCTCGTGGATCTGATAGGGCTGCACCACAAAGTCTTTGCGCAACACCGGAATCGACACCGCGGCACGCACCGCGTCCAGGTCGTCGAGGGAGCCGTTGAAGCGTCGTTCCTCGGTCAGCACGCTGATGATCCGCGCGCCGCCGTCCTCGTAGGCGCGGGCCAGCTTGGCCGGATCGGCGATGGGCGCCAACGCCCCCTTCGACGGGCTGGCGCGCTTGACTTCGGCGATGACTCCGATGCCCGGTTCGCGAAGTGCGGCCATCACATCAAGTGGTTTCGGCGCGGCGGCGGCGGCGGCCTTGATCTCGGAGAGACTCACCCGGGCTTCGCGCGCGGCAACGTCGGCCCGGACTCCCTCGAGGATGGAGTCAAGCACGGATGCCGGACTCATGCCTGCCGTGTTCCTTTCCCCGTGACCCAACGCTCGCCAGCACGTTTCGCCGACGTGCACAAAGGGTAGCGACCGTCGGGACAGGGTCCGTCACCGCCCCTCGGTGTCCGGCCCGTCGGGCCGATCGGTGGGGTCCTGACCTTCGTCGAGGGCGTCCCAGATCATGCGTTCCGACAGCGGCGTCTCATCGGGCTGCGCGGCGTCGCGCCGCGCGATCGACCGACGGGCGCCGGGCGCCAGATATTTTGTGCCGCCTGCGGGCGTCGGGCCGGCGGTCTTGGCCGCGCGCAGATACAACGCGGCCGCAATCAGCGTGCACACCGCGGTCAGAACCGTGATCACCGCACCGGTGTAGTGACGCGAGCTGCCCACCAGGGTGACCACCGGTACGTGCGCGAGATCCGCGGCGCGCGCCGCCACATCCGGAACCGCCCACAAGCTGACGCCGAGATAGCCGATGGCAAAGCTGGATATCGCCAGCAGCGCCGCCAGCGCCCGCAGCTGCCAGCCCCGTACCGCCAGTGCCGCGGCCGCGGCGGCCAGGTTGACGATCGCCAACGGCAGCAGCGCGGTCGACCAGGTAGCGCCGGTCAGCGCGACGTCGCGGGGCTGTCCCAGCCCGTCGAATGAACGGATGACCACCCACGTCAGCCGAGACGCCGCCCACAGCGCTGCGGCGGCGACCACCAGCAGCAGTTGGGCGATCCCAGTCGTCAACCGGGCGCGGCGGGCGGTCTCAGTCACTGCTACCCGGGTCGGGCGTCGTGTCGGGGACGGTCAGCGTCCCGGCGGCTGCGATGGCGTTGAGCACCGCCCGGGCCTTGTTCCTGGCCTCGTTGTATTCGTACTCGCCGTTGGAGTCGGCCACCACGCCGCCACCGGCCTGCACGTATGCCGTCCGGTGCCGCATCAGCGCGGTGCGGATGGCAATCGCGAAGTCGGCGTTGCCGGCGAAGTCGAGGTACCCCACCACGCCGCCGTACAGGCCGCGGCGGGTCTTTTCGACTTCCTCGATCAGCTCCATCGCCCGCACCTTCGGCGCGCCCGAAAGGGTGCCGGCCGGGAAACACGCCGTCACCGCGTCGAGCGCGGTCCGACCCTCAGCCAGCTGCCCGGTCACCGTCGACACCAAATGCATCACGTGGCTGTAGCGCTCGATGTGGCTGTAGTCCTCGACCCGCACGGTGCCCGGGGTGCAGACCCGGCCCAGGTCGTTGCGGCCCAAGTCGACCAGCATCAGGTGTTCGGCGAGTTCCTTGTCGTCGGCCAGCAGTTCCTTTTCCAGCAGGACGTCTTCCTCGTCGGTCTGTCCGCGCCACCGGGTGCCGGCAATCGGATGTGTCGTGGCACGGCCGTCCTGCACGGTGACCAATGCCTCCGGGCTCGATCCGACGATCGAAAGATCCACTGCCCCTTCACTATTGGGGACCTGTAACAGATACATGTAGGGGCTGGGGTTGGTGACCCGCAGCATGCGGTACACGTCGATCGGGTCGACGTCGGTGTCGACCTCGAAGCGCTGCGAGGGCACCACCTGGAACGCTTCCCCGGCGGCAATCTGCTCCACCAGGTGCTCGACGATCGCGCTGTACTCCTCGACCGTGCGCTGGGCGCGGTACCGCGGTTCGGGCTTGCTGAAAGTGGACACCGTCGAGGGCAACGGCTGACCCAGGGCCGCGGTCATCACGTCCAGCCGCGCCACCGCGTCGTCGTAGGCCTCGTCCACCCGCTCGTCGGTGGCGTTCCAGTTGACCGCATTGGCGATCAGGGTGATGGTGCCTTCGTGGTGGTCGACGGCGGCGACGTCGGTAGCCAGCAGCAGCAGCATGTCCGGCAGCCCCAGGTCGTCGACGGCCAGCTCCGGCAGGCGCTCCAGCCGGCGCACCATGTCGTAGGCGAAGAAGCCGACCATGCCGCCCGACAGCGGCGGCAAACCCGGCAGAGCGGCGGTGGCCAACACCTCCAGCGTGGCGCGCAGCGCATCCAGCGGGTCGCCCCCGGTGGGCGCGTCCTTGGGTGCGGCGCCCAGCCAGACCGCGTGCCCGTCTCGCACCGTCAACGCCGTGGGCGCGCCGGCACCGATGAACGACCAGCGCGACCACGACCGACCGTTCTCAGCGGATTCGAGCAGGAAGGTCCCGGGCCGGTTGGCGGCGAGTTTGCGGTACGCCGAGAGCGGAGTTTCGCTGTCGGCCAAGACTTTGCGAGTCACCGGAACCACCCGGTGCTCTGCCGCCAGCACGCGGAAGTCCTCCCGAGTGGTGGTGGCTGCGAGGTTGGCGTGCACCGAACCATCCAATCAGATGAGGTGGCTCAGACCCCGGGCCGACGGCCCGCGTAGCGTGACGGTCATGAAAATTGGTGACACCGTGGCCGACTTCGAGCTGCCCGATCAGACGGGTACGCCGCGCAAGCTCAGCGAGCTGCTCGCCGACGGGCCGGTGGTGCTGTTCTTCTATCCGGCGGCCATGACGCCGGGGTGCACGAAGGAGGCCTGCCATTTCCGTGACCTGGCCGCCGAGTTCGCCGCACTCGGCGCCAACCGCGTCGGCATCAGCACCGACGAGGTGCAGAAGCAGGCCAAGTTCGCTGATTCCCAGCGGTTCGACTACCCGCTGCTGTCGGACGCCGACGGCGCCGTGGCCACCCAGTTCGGCGTCAAGCGGGGCCTGCTAGGCAAGCTGATGCCGGTCAAGCGCACCACCTTCGTCATCGACACCGACCGCACCGTGCTCAACGTGATCGCCAGTGAGATCAGCATGGACAGTCACGCCGACAAAGCGCTGCAGACGCTGCGCGGCCGCTGACGCCTGCCGCTACGGGCTCATCGCGAGGAAGAAGCACGCGGCCAGCAGCACCAGATGCACCTCGGCCTGCAACCGCGTCGCCCGGCCGGGAACCACCGTCAGCACGCTCACCACGACGGTCAGCGCCAGCAACACCAGCTGGGTGGCGCCCAGTCCCAGCACCAGCGGCCCACGGATCCAGATCGATGCCAGCGCGATGGCCGGGATGGTGAGCCCGATGCTGGCGATCGCCGACCCGTAGGCCAGGTTCAGGCTGATTTGCAGCCGGCCCTGCGCCGCCGCACGCACCGCGGCGAGGGTTTCCGGCAGCAGTACCAGCGTGGCGATCACCACGCCGACGAAGGAATGCGGAAAACCCGCCGATGCCACCATCCGCTCGATGATGGGCGACTCCACCTTTGCCAGGCCCACCACCGCTACCAGCGCCACCAGCAGCAGGCCCAGACTGGCCAGCGCCGCCTTGGTGCTCGGCGGATCGGCGTGCTCGTTGTGGTCGTCACGCTCGTCGGCACCCTGCTGGCGCACCGGCAGGAAGAAGTCGCGGTGCCGCACGGTCTGGGTGAAAACGAACATCAGATACAGCGCCAGTGACGCGACCGCGGCGAAGGCGAGTTGGCCGGCGGAGAACTGCGGGCCGGGATGACTGGTGGTGAACGTGGGCAGCACCAGACCGAGCGTTGCCAGTGTCGCGATGGTGGCCAGCGCCGAACCGCTGCCCTCGGCGTTGAACGTCGTCACGCCGTAGCGTCGGGAGCCGACCAGTAACGACAAGCCGGCGATGCCATTGGTGGTGATCATCACCGCCGCGAAGACGGTGTCGCGGGCCAGCGTCTCCGCTTTGTCCCCACCCGAGGCCATCAGCGTGACGATCAGCGCCACCTCGATGACGGTCACCGCGACCGCGAGCACCAGCGACCCCAGCGGCTCACCGACCCGGTGCGCGACGACCTCGGCGTGGTGGACGGCGGTCAGTACAGCACCGCCGAGCAACACGGCCTCCACCGCGCCCAGCAGCGGCCCAATATCCTCACCCCAGGTGAGGGCCAGCGAGATGACGGCGATCAGCGGCGTCAGCACGTTCCAGGACACCAATCTGCGCATCTACCATCCTCTCGTCAGTGCAATCAAAGTGCTTGCTGCAGAACGTCATCAGCCCTGAGACCGCCGGGTGGACCCACTCACGTCACGGAATCACGTTGGGGCGCACTGCGCATCAGCGCAACACCGTCCGCCTCGTTCGAATCACTGACGAACAGAACAGATTTCACCCCATGAAAGGCATGTCACCGCCCCATCGACGCGCGCATCGGTGCAACTCACGGCGCCCCCGATCCTACCAGCGGAGCTGCGACGATCTTCCGCGCGCCGAAACGGGGCACACCGCTGCGGGCATTGCCCGGCGAACGGGCCGGGTCGCTCAGTAGCATGCTCACATGCCGACAAGCGACGGTCCCGGCGAGGGCTTGACAGCGGGTGAGCTGTTCGCCGGATACACCATCGTGCGACGGCTGGGCGCCGGCGGCATGGGCCAGGTCTACCTGGCTCAACACCCCCGCTTGCCGCGACGTGACGCGCTGAAGATCCTGCCCGCCGAGCTGACCTCGAATTCGGAGTACCGCCAGCGTTTCAACCGCGAGGCCGAGTTGGCAGCCAGCCTCTACAACCAGCACATCGTCGGCATCCACGATCGCGGCGAATACCAGGGGCAGCTGTGGCTCTCGATGGACTATGTGGAGGGCACCGACGCCGCGCGACTGCTGCACGAGCACTACCCCAACGGGATGCCGCTGCCGGAGGTGGTGCAGATCATCTCGGCCGTGGCCGACGCGCTCGACTACGCGCATTCCCGCGGCTTGCTGCACCGCGACGTCAAACCCGCCAACATCCTGCTCGGTGACGCCCAACCACGACGACGGATCGTGCTCGCCGATTTCGGTATCGCCCGCGAGCTCGGCGCGAGCAGCAATCTGACCGCCACGAATATCACTATGGGCACCACTGCCTACTGTTCGCCGGAGCAGCTGCAGGGTCTGGACCTCGACGGGCGCGTCGACCAGTACGCGCTGGGGTGCACCGCATACCAGCTGCTCACCGGTGTTGCACCGTTCGACCACACCAGTTCGGCGGTGATCATCAGCCAGCATCTGTCCGCGCCGCCGCCGTTGCTCGGTGCGCGACGGCCCGACCTCGCCTACCTCGACGGCGTCATCGTCAGGGCGATGGCCAAGGACCCGGCGGCACGCTTTGCCTCGTGCACGGAGTTCGCGGCCGCACTCGGCGCCCCGCCCGGCCTGGTGCCGGTGCCTCCGATGGCGATGAACCCGCCGGTGCCGATGATGCCCCCGCCCCCGCGCGGCGGCGGGCACGCGACGTTGATCGTGACGCTGGCGGCCATCACCCTGGTCGGCATTGCGGTGATCCTCGGTGTGTTCGTGATGACCGAGAAGCCCGGCAGCCGCGGGGCCGATGCGTCCAGTCAGACCAGCGTGACCTCGCGACCACCGGCCCCGCCCGGCAGTCCGGTACCAACGGCGGCCAAACAGGTGCCGCATCTGACCGGCCAGGTCACCGACGAGAACCACGTCTTGAACAAGAGCGAGCATTTCTCGGTGGAGGTCGCCCTCGACCAGCTCCACGCCCAGCGCGGCACCATGCTCTATGTGGTGTACGTCAGCAACTTCGGTGGTGTTGCCCCGGATGAGTGGGCGGCACGGATCATGCGCAGCAACAACTTCCAGGACCATGACGCCATCCTCGCCATCGCCACCGAATCGGCGAGTTTCGCCTTCCAGGTCCCACCGGCGGTCAGCAAAGGCGCCATCAATGTTGACGAGATTCGTCAGGAGCGCATCAAACCCGCGGTGGCGCAAGGCAAGTGGGCCAAGGCTGCACTCGAGGCCACCGCGGGCCTGAACGTCGGCTCCCGCTAATCGGATTCCAGCAGCACTTCGGCGTCGAAACAGGTGTGGTCACCGGTGTGGCACGCGCCGCCCACCTGGTCCACGGTCAACAGCACGGTGTCACCGTCGCAGTCCAAACGCACCGAGTGCACATGCTGGGTGTGCCCCGATGTCGCGCCCTTGATCCACTGCTCACCGCGCGATCGCGAAAAATAGGTGGCCTCACGGGTTTTCAGAGTTCGGGCCAGCGCGTCGTCGTCCATCCAGGCGACCATCAACACATCGCCGGTGCCGCGTTCCTGCACCACTGCGGCGATCAGTCCGTCGGCGTTGCGCTTGAGCCGCGCGGCGATTCGTGGGTCCAGGGTCATCGCACCGTGATCTCCCGCTCGGCCATCGCGGCCTTCACCTGGCCGATGGTCAACTCCCGGAAGTGAAAGACGCTGGCCGCCAACACCGCATCGGCACCTGCGGCGACCGCGGGTGCAAAGTGGTCTGCTGCTCCGGCGCCGCCGCTGGCGATCACCGGCACGGTGACCGCGGCGCGCACCGCGCGCAGCATGGGCAGGTCGAATCCGGCTTTGGTACCGTCGGCGTCCATCGAGTTCAACAGGATCTCGCCCACACCCAACTCCGCACCGCGGGTCGCCCACTCCACGGCATCGATGCCGGTGCCGCGGCGCCCGCCATGCGTGGTGACCTCCCAACCCGACGGCGTAGGTGCCGATCCGGCCGGCACCGTGCGCGCGTCGACGGACAACACGATGCACTGCGAGCCGAACTGTCTCGACATTTCAGCCAGCAGGTCGGGCCGGGCGATGGCGGCGGTGTTGACTGACACCTTGTCGGCACCCGCGCGCAACAACATGTCGACGTCGGCCACCGCGCGCACGCCGCCGCCCACCGTCAGCGGGATGAACACCTGCTCGGCGGTGCGGCGCACCACGTCGAGCATCGTGGCCCGTCCCGACGAGGAAGCGGTCACGTCGAGGAAAGTCAGTTCGTCGGCGCCCTCGGCGTCGTAGGCGGCCGCCAGTTCGACGGGATCACCTGCATCCCTGAGGTTCTCGAAGTTGACGCCTTTGACGACACGACCGTCGTCGACGTCCAGGCACGGGATTACCCGCACCGCGAGGCCACCTGTCCCCTCGCGAGCAGACGCAAAAGCTCCATTTTCATCGGCGTGTCGGGGACTTTTGTGTCTGCTCGGCATCAGAAGTCTTCCGGTTCGCCGGTGCCGCGCAGGGTCTCCAGCATCTCCCCGTGCACACCCGGTGCGGCGGCCAGGGCGGACCGCGACGACGGGGTCCACGGTTGGCCGGCCAGGTCGGTGACGACACCGCCCGCGGCCCGCACCAGCGCGACGCCCGCCGCGTGATCCCACACATGGCTTCCGAAACTTATTGCCCCGCCGAGTATTCCGTCGGCGACGTAGGCGAGGTCGAGCCCGGTGGAGCCGTGCATACGCAACCGGGAGGACACCCGGCTGAGGTTCTCCAGCACGGTCAGGCGGTACTGGCCGGGGAACCGGCCGCGCGAGTCGGCGCTGAAGGATCCCGCGGCAACCAGCGCGTCGCCCAGTTCGGAGTGCGCCAGCGGGGGCCGCGGCACTCCGTTTCGCAGCAGCGGACCGCCCGCCACCGCGGTATACCGCTGGCCGGTGAACGGCAACCAGGTCAGCCCCGCCACCGGCTCACCCTCGCGCAGCAGCCCCAGCAGAATCCCCGCCAGCGGCGACCCCGCGGCGTAGTTGAACGTCCCGTCTATCGGGTCCAGCACCCACACCCACGGCGAGTCGAAGTCCGCGCCGCCGAACTCCTCGCCGTGCACCTCGATTCCGGTGGCCGCGACCAGCGCGTCGACGACCTGCCGTTCGATCGCCAGATCCACCTCGGTGGCGAAGTCATTGCCCTTCTTGGCGACTGCCGAATCGGCACGGTGGCCGGCCAGGAACGGTTCGACCGCGTCGTCGAGGATGGCCGACGCTTGAACCACCAACGCGTCCAGATCCATTGCGAGTCAATCCTTTACCGCGGCGAGCGCCTGTGGCAGCGTGAAACGACCGGCGTAGAGGGCTTTGCCCACGATGGCGCCCTCGACGCCCCGATCGGTCAGGGTCGCGATGGCACGCAGGTCGTCCAGGCTGGACACCCCGCCGGAGGCGATCACCGGCGCGTCGGTGCGCTCGGCGACCCGGGCCAGCAACTCCAGGTTCGGCCCGCCCAGCGTTCCGTCTTTGGTGACATCGGTGACCACGTAGCGCGAGCATCCTTCGCTGTCCAGGCGGTCCAGCACCTCCCACAGGTCGCCACCGTCGGTCTCCCAACCGCGTCCGCGTAACCGGTGCTCGCCCTCCACAATCTGAACATCCAGGCCCACGGCGACCTTCTCGCCGTGCTCGGCGATCGCCCGCGCACACCACTGCGGGTTCTCCAGCGCCGCGGTGCCCAGGTTGACCCGCGCGCAACCGGTCGCCAGCGCCGCCGCCAGCGAGTCGTCGTCGCGGATACCGCCGGATAGCTCCACCTGCACATCGAGTTTGCCCACCACGTCGGCGAGCAACTCCCGGTTGGAGCCGCGACCGAACGCGGCGTCGAGGTCGACCAGATGTATCCAGTCGGTGCCGTCGCGCTGCCAGCCCAGCGCGGCATCCAGCGCGGAGCCGTATTCGGTTTCACTGCCGGCTTTGCCCTGGACCAGGCGCACGGCTCGGCCCTCGACCACGTCGACGGCGGGCAACAGGATCAGCGTCATCGCGACAGCCCCTCGACCCAGTTACCCAGCACGGCCGCGCCGGCATCGCCGCTCTTCTCCGGGTGGAACTGGGTCGCCGACAACGGCCCGTCCTCGACCGCGGCTAGAAAAGGCACCTGATGTGTCGCCCAGGTCAACATCGCTGCGGGTGATCCTTCCCACCGCTGTGCGGCGTAGGAGTGTACGAAATAGAACCGGGTGTCTTCGGCCAGACCGTTGAAGAGCGTGCTGCCGGGCGCGGCCTGCACGACGTTCCAGCCCATGTGGGGGATCACCGGGGCGTCCAGCCGGGTCACCGCGCCGGGCCACTGCCCGCAACCCGTGGTCTCCACGCCGAACTCGACGCCGCGGGCGAACAGGATCTGCATGCCCACGCAGATACCCAGTACCGGGCGTCCGGCCGCGACCCGCTCGGCGATGATGCGTTCCCCGTCGACTTTGCGCAGACCCGCCATGCAGGCTTCGAATGCCCCGACCCCGGGCACTACCAGTCCGTCGGCGGCCAGCGCTTCCTCGGCGTCGGCGGTCACCTCGACCCGGGCGCCGGTGCGCTCCAGCGCCCGCTGAGCCGACCGGAGGTTGCCCGAACCGTAGTCGAGAACAACGACTTGCGCTGTCACAGAACACCTTTGGTAGATGGCACGCCCGAAACCCGGGAGTCGAACTCGACGGCGTGACGCAGCGCGCGGGCCACCGCCTTATATTCGGCCTCGGTGATGTGATGCGGGTCGCGACCGTAGAGCACCCGCACGTGCAGCGCGATGCGGGCGTTCATGGCCAGCGATTCGAACACGTGCCGGTTGATGACGGTGTGGTACGGCACCGCATTGCCGGCAATCGTGAAGTGCTGCAGATGATCCGGCTCACCGGTGTGTACGCAGTACGGGCGGCCCGACACGTCGACAGCCGCGTGCGCCAGCGTCTCGTCCATCGGGATGAACGCATCACCGAACCGGCGGATGCCCTTCTTGTCGCCCAACGCCTCCCCCAGCGCCTGGCCCAGGGCGATCGCGGTGTCCTCGACCGTGTGGTGCGCCTCGATCTCGACGTCACCCTTGGTGCGCACGGTCAGGTCGAAGCTGGCGTGGCTGCCCAGTGCGGTCAGCATGTGGTCGAAGTACGGGACGCCGGTGTCGATGTCGACCTGGCCGGTGCCGTCTAGGTCGAGCTCGATGACGATGTCGGACTCTTTGGTGCGGCGTTCGATACGCGCGCGCCGAGGTTCGTGGACTGTCACGATGCTCCTATACAAGGCTGCGGGGCCGGGGCCAGTTCGGTGGCGGCGATCCGGGCGCTCGCCGCCAGGAAGGCGTCGTTCTCGTGGGCCAGCCCCGTGGTGGCGCGCAGATAACCCGGGATGCCGACGTCGCGGATCAGCACGCCGGAATCCAGGTAATGCTGCCACGCGGCCGGCGCGTCGGCGAATTCACCGAACAGCACGAAATTGGCGTCACTGGGGATCACCCGAAAACCCATGCCGGCCAACGCGGTCGACACCCGCTCGCGTTCGGCGATCAGGGCGGCGACGCTGCCCAGGGTGTCATCGGCGTGCCGCAGGGCGGCCCGCGCGGCGGCCTGGGTGACCGAGGACAGGTGATACGGCAGGCGCACCAGCAGCATGGCCTCAACCAGGGCGGGTGTGGCCACCAGGTAACCCAGCCGGCCGCCGGCGAAGGCGAATGCCTTGCTCATGGTGCGGGTGACGACGAGTTTGGTCGGGTACTGCTCGACCAGCGTCACCGCGCTGGGCTGCGCGGAGAACTCGCCATAGGCTTCGTCGACGATCAGGATCCCGGGCACCGCATCGAGCAGCCGGCGCAGTTGCGGCAGTGTGATGCTCTGTCCGGACGGATTATTGGGGCTGGCGATGAACACCACATCGGGTCGGCGGTCGGTGACCGCGGCGACGGCGGCTTCGATATCGAGGCTGAAGTCGTCGGCGCGGGCGGTTTCCAGCCATTCGGTGCGGGTGGCGTCGGAGATGATGGGATGCATCGAGTACGACGGCACGAATCCGATCGCGCTGCGCCCGGGGCCGCCGAAGGCCTGCAGCAGCTGCTGCAGGATCTCGTTGGATCCGTTTGCCGCCCAGACGCTTTCGGGGCCGACCGGAATACCGACCTGGGCGCTGAGGTAGGCGGCCAAATCGGTGCGCAGCGCCACCGCGTCGCGGTCGGGATACCGGTGCAGATCGGCGGCCGCTGCACGCACCGATGCTACGACGTCATCGACCAGCGCCCGGGTGGGGGGGTGCGGGTTCTCGTTGGTGTTCAGCCGTACCGGTACCTCCAATTGCGGTGCGCCGTAGGGAATTTTGCCGCGCAGGTCAGCGCGCAGCGGCAAGTCGTCCAGGGTCGGCTTCATGACTCGAACCGTCGCCGGACGGCCTCGCCGTGGGCGGGCAGATCCTCGGCCTGGGCCAGCGCGACCACGTGCCCGGCAACATCCTTCAGAGCTGATTCGGTGTAGTCGACGACGTGAATGCCGCGCAGGAAGGTCTGCACCGACAGGCCGCTGGAGTGCCGTGCCGAACCCGCGGTGGGCAGCACGTGATTGGACCCCGCGCAGTAGTCACCGAGACTGACCGGGGCATAAGGCCCGACGAAAATCGCTCCGGCGGAACGGATTCGGCTTGCCACTGCCGTTGCGTCGGCGGTCTGGATCTCCAAATGCTCGGCGGCGTAGGCATTCACGACCTGGACGGCGGCGTCGAGGTCGTCGGTCAGGATGATCTTCGACTGCGGCCCGGACAGCGCCGCCTCGACGCGTTGCCGGTGCACGGTGGTCTGCAGCTGGTTGGCCAGTGCGGCGTCGGTGGCGTCGGCCAGTTCGACGCTGGGCGTGACCAGCACGCTGGCGGCCATCTCGTCGTGTTCGGCCTGGCTGATCAGATCAGCGGCGACGTGCACCGGGTTGGCCGTCTGGTCGGCCAGGATCGCGATTTCGGTGGGCCCGGCCTCGGCGTCGATTCCGACCAGGGACCGGCACAACCGTTTGGCGGCGGTGACATAGATGTTGCCGGGACCGGTGATCATGTCGACCGGAACGAGCTCCGGTCCACCCGTGTCGAGGCCGCCGTACGCCAGCAACGCCACGGCCTGCGCCCCGCCGACCGCCCACACCTCTTCGACACCCAGCAGCCCGGCCGCAGCCAGGATGGTCGGGTGGGGCAGCCCGCCGAACTCCGCCTGGGGCGGGCTGGCGATCACCAGCGAGTCGACCCCGGCCGCCTGCGCCGGCACCACGTTCATCACCACGCTGGACGGGTAGACCGCGTTTCCGCCGGGCACGTACAAGCCGACCCGCTCCACGGGGACCCAGCGTTCGGTGACCGTCGCGCCCGGACCCAATGTGGTGGTGGTGTCGGTGCGGCGCTGGTCGGCGTGCACGGCACGCGCCCGCTCGATCATCACCTGCAACGCGTCGCGCACATCGTCGTCGAGTCCGACGATCGCGGCCTCCAGCGCACCTTCGGGTACCCGGACCGCCGCAGGTCGCACGCCGTCGAACTGCTCGGCGTACTCCAGGGCCGCCTCGACACCACGCTCAGCGACCGCCTGCACGATCGGGCGCACCCGGTCCAGCACCGATTCGACGTCCACCCCGGCGCGCGGCAGCTCGGCCCGCAGCCGCGCGGCCGTCAGCTCCACACCCCGCAGATCGATACGGGACAGCAGCGCAGGCTCGCCGGTCGGTGTAGTCGTCACGCCCACCATTGTCCCAGAGCAGCTCACATCGATATTCCACCGGTAGTGTGCCCGGTGGAAGTCAGGCCCGGTAGCGGAGGGAGCCAGCTATGCCCGGTCGGGATCAACACCCCAACAACGCCCCCGGCGTCCCGATGATCTACCCGGTGTGGTTCGAGAACCTCCAAGTCAGATACCTCAACCCGGCGCTCAAACCGATCGTCCGCTACCTGCCCGGCACGGCGACGATCGAGCACCGCGGACGCAAGTCCGGCAAGCCGTACCGGACCATCGTTACCACCTACCGCAAAGGCGGTCTGTTGGCGGTCGCGCTGGGTCACGGCAAGACCGACTGGGCGAAGAACGTGCTGGCCGCCGGTGAAGCCGACGTGCATTACACCCGTCGGGTGGTGCACATCACCAATCCCCGGATCCTGCCCGCCGGTTCCGAGGCGGCCGGGCTGCCCTGGTTGGCGCGACTGCAACTGCGCCGGATGGCGGTCCTGGTCGGCGACGTCGCCTGAGCCGCAAGTGCCGAAGGCCGCGAGTCAAATCCTGGTGAAGACCGTCTTGCCGGTCATGGTGGGCCACGCGGCAGCGGCTTCTTCCCACGGCACCACGCGGTCGACGGCCGCCGACAGATCACATCCGTCGGCGATCAGCCCGAGCACGGACGGGATGGCCGCGCGCGCATTGACCCGGCCGGTGACGAACCTGACGCCCCGGGTATACAGGTGCAGCAGCGCCATCTCGACGTTCTGGTGATAGATGCCGGTGTCGGTGCACACGCCGTCCGCCCACGTCGCGCGCAACGTAGCGGCAAGTAGCTCCGGATCGGCCGAGGTGTTCACCGTCACCGGATAGGGATCCCACTCTTTGGCCGGTTTCGGCCGGTCGTGCGTAGTCGCGCCAAGCTGTTGTGCCGCGCTCAACCGCTGCGGGTCGGTGTCGACGTAGTCCACCTGGGCGCCGAGCGCTGAAGCGAACGCCACCGCATACAACCCGATGGACAACCGGCCGACCACCAGCACTCGCCGGTCGGCCTGGTCCAGCAGGGCTAGTTCGCTGGCGAAGGGACCGACTGTGCGCCAGCCGTCGGGAATGTTGTCCGACAGCGAGGCGACGGCCACCGGATCGACCCCGGCCGGAACCGGGATCAGCATCGCATCGGCGTAGGGCACCAACACCAGATCCGACATGAACCCGCCACCGTCCAGGCCGGCGATCGGTCCCATCCCGTACATCGCCATCAGCGGCAGCGAACCGCAGGAGCCGGTCGCCCCGCGGCGACACTCCCGACAGGTGCCGCAGCTGATCTGAAAAGGGACCACCACCCGGTCCCCGACTCGCACGCTGGACACCTCCGCGCCCACCGCGACGACCTCGGCCACGCCTTCATGACCCACCGCGTAACCCGGCGGAAGCGGGAGCCGACCAGCGCAGACAGCGACGTCGAGGTCGCAGCAGGCGACGGCCAGCGGACGTACCAAGGCCTGTCCGGGCGCTGCCAGCACCGGGTCGGCGACCTCGCGCCACGCGTAGTGCCCGGGCTCCGCATGTGTCAATTGCCGCATCGCACCATCCTTGCCCGGTCACCTCATGCGCTGAAGCCCATGCCCGGCGCTACATGTCCAGGCCGACGTCCAGCACGCGCACCGAATGCGTCAACGCCCCGACGGCGAGGTAATCCACGCCTGTGCCGGCGTACGTCGCGGCCGTCTCCAGGCTGAGCCCACCGGAGGATTCGAGGAGAACCTCTGGCGCGCGGGCGTCGCGACGCTGCACCGCCGTCTGCGTCTGCCACACCGGGAAGTTGTCCAGCAGGATCAGCTCGGGCTTCTCGGGCAGCACCTCGTCGAGTTGCTCGAGGGAATCCACTTCGACCTCGCAGCACATCTCGGGTGCGGCGGCCCGCACGGCGCGCAACGCCTCCACCACCGATCCGGCCGCTGCGACGTGGTTGTCCTTGATCAGCGCCGCATCGCCCAGACCGAGCCGGTGATTGACGCCGCCGCCGACGCGCACCGCGTACTTCTGCAACGCCCGTAGACCCGGCAGGGTCTTGCGGGTGTCGCGAATCTTGGCCTTGGTGCCGCTGACGGCCTCCACCCACGCTGCCGTCACCGATGCGATCCCGGACAGGTGACAGACCAGGTTCAGCATGGTCCGTTCGGCGGTCAGCAGTCCCCGCGTCTCGGCCCGCACCGTCAGAAACGGCTCGCCCGCGTTGACTTTCGCCCCGTCCTCCACCCGGTGCAGCACCTGGTACCCGCGGCTGCCGATCACCTCGTCGAGCACCAGCAGCGCCACGTCCACCCCGGCGACCACGCCGGGCTCCCGGGGCACCATCGACGCGGTGGCCACGTCGTTCGCCGGCACGGTGGCCAACGTGGTGGTGTCCGGGCCGTAACGCAGGTCTTCGACCAGGCCCCGTCGGATGGTCTCCCGAGCGTCGATCAGCTCGGCGTCGTCCAGCATCATCAGCCCACCGCCGCCAACGCTTCGACCTGGACAGAATCGGTCGGCTGCTCGCCGTCGAAGGCCAGCCGGACCAGAATGCTGCGCCCGGTCTCGGTGGCGGCCGACGGATGTTCGGCGCGGTGGTGGCATCCGCGGCTTTCGGCGCGGGCCAGCGCGGCGGCGGTGACCGTCCGGGCGGCCAGCGCCAGGGCGACGTCCTCGGCGCCGCGCCGGTCTGTCACATCCCGGACCGGTGCGGCGCCCAGCTTCCCGGCCAGCGCCTGCAGCCCGGGGGCGTCGCGGACCACCGAGGCATCCCGGCTCATCGCCTGCTGCAGGTCGGCGCGCTCGGGCGCGGTGTGGACGATCGGTGCGGGCAGCTTCGCGCGCGGATGCCCCGCTGCCGCCGCGTGTGCGACGGCGGCAGTGCCGGCCCGTGCGCCGACCACCAGACCTTCCAGCAGGCTGTTGGAGGCCAACCGGTTGGCGCCGTGCATGCCGGTGCGCGCCACTTCCCCGGCGGCGAACAATCCGGGCAGTTCGGTCCGGCCGTAGACGTCGGTGACGACGCCGCCGCAGCTGTAGTGTGCGCCCGGAATGATCGGGATGGGTTGGCGCACCGGGTCGATGCCGGCCGCGCGGCACGCGGCGGTGACCGTCGGGAACCGTGCCGGGAAGCCGGCGATGGCTCGGGCATCGAGGTAGGCGCACGGCTCGCCGGTGGCTTTCAGCCGCGCGTCGATGGCCGCGGCGACGACGTCGCGCGGGGCCAGGTCGCCCATCGGGTGGATACCGGCGGTGATCGAATTGCCTTGTTTGTCAATCAGTTTCGCGCCTTCACCGCGGATCGCCTCGGTGATCAGCGGTCGCCGGCCCCCGCCGTCGGGGGTGTAGAGCATCGTCGGGTGGAATTGGATGAATTCGAGGTCGGCGATCGCCGCGCCGGCCCACAATGCCAATGCGATGCCGTCACCGGTGGAACCGACCGGGTTGGTGGTCGCGCTGTAGAGATGCCCGAGGCCACCGGTGGCCAATATCACCGACGGCGCATGGATGATGCCGCAACCATCGGCACGCCCGACCAGCACCCCGGTGACCGCGTCACCGTCGTGCAGCACCCGCAGTGCGACGTGGCCGTTGCGGATGTCCAGCAGGCGGGCCGCATGATCGAGGGTGCGCTGCACCTCAGCGCCGGTCGCATCCCCGCCGGCATGCACGACGCGTCGTCGCGAGTGCCCGCCTTCGCGGGTAACATCCCACCGGCCCGGCACCACCTCGTCGAATCGTGCTCCCGCGCAGACCAATTCGGTCACCGCCCGGTAGCCGTCGGCGACGATCGAATACACCGCCTCAGGGTCGCACAGGCCCGCGCCCGCGGCCAGGGTGTCGGCGACGTGGGCGTCGACCGAGTCGTCGTTGTCCGGCAGTACCACCGCGATGCCGCCCTGGGCGTAGTGGGTGGCGGTCACCGCCCGCGTCTGCGTCGCTTTGTTGAGGACCACGACGCGGCCTCCCGCGCGGTGCGCGGCCAGCCCGGCGGCCAGTCCCGCGACGCCCATGCCGATCACCACGACGTCGGCGGAGTCCTGCCAGACCGGGCCAGTCGTCATTCGCCACCGCCCGGCTGGCCGATCGCGATCATCCGCTGCACGCTGCGGCGCCCCGCCGCCGCGATGTCCGGGTCGACGTGGACTTCGTCGGCGCCGTCCAGCAGGCAGCGCAACAGTGCGGCCGGGGTGATCATCTTCATGTACTTGCACGACGCGCGGTCGTTGACCGCCTGGAACTCGACTTCCGGTGCGGCCCTGCGTAGTTGGTGCAACATGCCGACCTCGGTGGCCACCAGCACCTTGCGGGCGTGGGTCTGGTGGGCGGCGTCCAGCATTCCGCCGGTGGATAGGATCTTGACTCGGTCGGCCGGGAAAGCTCCTTCCCCGGCCAGATACAAAGCCGAAGTGGCGCAACCACACTCGGGATGAACGAACAGCTCCGCGTCCGGGTTGGCGCGGGCCTGCTCGGTGAGCTCGTCACCGTTGATCCCGGCGTGCACGTGGCATTCGCCGGCCCACACATGCAGGTTCTCCCGACCCGTCACCCGGCGCACGTGGGCGCCCAGGAACTGGTCGGGGCAGAACAGCACTTCGCGGTCGGGGTCGATGGAGGCCACCACCTCGACCGCGTTGGACGACGTGCAGCAGATGTCGGTGAGGGCCTTGACCTCTGCGGTGGTGTTGACATAGGAGACCACGACCGCCCCGGGATGGTCGGCTTTCCAGGCGCGCAGTTCGTCGGCGGTGATCGAATCGGCCAGCGAGCACCCGGCGCGCTGATCCGGGATGAGTACCGTCTTGGCCGGGCTCAGGATCTTGGCGGTCTCGGCCATGAAGTGCACCCCGCAGAACACGATGGTGTCCTCAGGCGCGTCGGCCGCGATGCGGGACAGGGCCAGCGAGTCCCCCACGTGGTCGGCGACGTCCTGGATCGCCGGCAGCTGGTAGTTGTGGGCCAGGACGGTCGCACCGCGCAGCCGCGCCAGGCGGCGGATCTCGGCAGCCCACTGCGCGTCGCCCTCGATCCCGGTGTAGCCGGTCGCCGTGCTGACGATGCGGGCTGCCAGCTCATCGGCGATGTCCATGCGATTCAAGACCGTCATGGGGGCTCCTTTCGCACCCGGAGGTTTTCGACTTATAATCGAAAACATGCCTCATGGTAGCACCGCACACGAAGTGCTTGCCGTCGTGTTCCAGGTTTCACTGGGTGCCGGCAGCACTGCAAAGGGGTTACAGGCACAAAAACCGCAGTTGAACGTCCTGCTGTGGCAGCGCGCACAGGAACCGCAACAGGGTGCGTGGTCACTGCCCGGCGGCCGGTTGCGCAACGACGAGGACATGACCACCTCGGTTCGTCGCCAACTCGCCGAGAAAGTGGATCTGCGCGAAATCTCGCACCTGGAACAACTGGCCGTGTTCTCCGACCCCGAGCGCGTGCCGGGCACCCGGATGATCGCCTCCACCTTCCTGGGTCTGGTGCCCTCCCCTGCCACGCCGGAACTGCCGCCCGACACCCGCTGGCACCCGGTCAACTCGTTACCGGAGATGGCGTTCGACCACGGCCCGATGGTGGCGCACGCCCGCACCCGACTGGTGGCCAAGATGTCGTACACGAACATCGGATTTGCCCTGGCGCCGAAGGAATTCGCGTTGTCCACCTTGCGCGATATCTACGGTGCCGCCCTGGGCCATCAGGTCGATGCGACCAACCTGCAGCGGGTGCTGGCCCGCCGTAAGGTCATCACCCAGACCGGCACCATCGCCCAGTCCGGACGCAGCGGCGGCCGCCCAGCGGCGCTGTACCGATTCACCGACTCCCGGCTGCGGGTCACCGACGAGTTCGCCGCGCTGCGGCCGCCCGGCTGAGCAGCCTTGTGACGGGCACCACGGCGTGCTGACTTCGGATCGGCGTAACCGGCCTGTACTGTCTTTAAGAGTTGTTTAAGAAGCTACTGGCGCAGAGTGAGCATCAACGCTGCGCTTCGACAGGCTGACGGCGCGCCCATCCCGCGGTATCGGGGCCGGTGGCACGCGTACACCGAAGCCGATCGGCCTCGAAGGGAGCCTTGATGGTGGAGCTGGCCAATGTGGCAGGCGCAACGGGTGCGGAATGGATCGGCCGCGCTCCGCACGAGGAGTTGCAGCGCAAGACCCGCCCGCTGCTGCCGTCCGACGACCCGTTCTATCAGCCGCCCCCCGGCTTCCAGCACGCCGAACCCGGGACCGTGCTGCGTTCGCGCGACGTCGAACTGGCCTTCATGGGCCTGATCCCGCAGTCCATGACGGCTGTCCAGTTGCTCTTCCGCACCACTGATCTGAACGGCAACCCCGAGGCGACGGTGACCACGGTGCTCGTCCCGGCGGAGGTGGCGCCCGGCAAGACGACGCCGGTGCTGTCCTACCAGTGCGCCATCGACGCGGTGGCGTCGCGCTGCTTTCCGTCGTATGCGCTGCGGCGGCGGGCGAAGGCGCTCGGATCCATCAGTCAACTCGAGCTGCTGCTGATCACCGCGGCTGTGGCAGAAGGCTGGGCGGTTTCGGTGCCCGACCACGAAGGTTTGCGCGGCGCCTGGGGCGTGCCGTTCGAACCCGGTTACCGCATCCTGGACGGGCTGCGCGCGGCGCTGAACACCGAGCGGCTCGGTTTGTCGCCGTCGGCGCCGATCGGCCTGTGGGGTTACTCCGGCGGCGGGCTGGCCAGCGCGTGGGCAGCCGAGATGTGCGGTGAATACGCCCCCGAGTTGAACATCGTCGGGGCGGTCCTGGGCTCCCCCGTCGGCAACCTGGGCAATACGTTCCGCAGGCTCAACGGTGGCCTGTTCGCCGGTCTGCCCTCCCTGGTGGTCGCCGCGCTCACGCACACCTACCCCGGTCTGGACGCGGTGATCAAGGAGCACACCAGCGAAGAGGGACGTGCCCTGCTCGACCGGCTGGAGACGATGACCACGGTGGAAGCCGTCGTCAAGATGGCGCACAAGAACATGGGCGACTACCTCGACGAACCGCTGGAACAGACACTGTCCAGACCGGCGGTGGTGCACGTCTTCGACAACATCAAGCTCGGGGCGGCCATCCCCACCCCGCCGGTGCTGATCGTGCAGGCCGTCCACGACTATCTGATCGCCGTCGACGACATCGACGAGCTCGCCGAGACCTACATCGCCGGTGGCGCCAGCGTCACCTACCACCGGGATGCGTTCAACGAGCACATGTTCCTACACCCGCTGTCGGCGCCCATGGCACTGCGCTGGTTGATCGACCGGTTCGCCGACCGGCCGCTGACCGACCACCTGGTGCGTACGACGTGGCCCACGATGTTCAACCCGATGACCTATGCCGGCATGGCGCGGCTCGGTGTGATCGCGGCCAAAGTGATCACCGGCCGCAAGATCCACCGCCGGCCGCTCTAGTTCTTACGTCAGCGGGCCCTGCGGGGTCATCGGCTTCGGAGCGGGCGGGGGTCCCGCCGGGGGCATCGGCGCAACCCAGTGCACCCGGTGCTGCGGCGGGTAGCCGCCCAGGTCGTCGCGGATCGTCCCGGCCGCCAGCACCGCATAGACCAGGGCCACCGTCGCGGTCGGTGAGAGCAGGGTGACCACGATGTGCGCAGCCGAGTGGCCGAAGAACACCGGGGGCGCCTGCGTCACGTAGGTCAGCGAGTGGTCGGCCTTCGACAACGGAACACTGTCGAAATCCAACGCACCGTAACGCACGTGGACCAGCAGCGCCCCGACCCCGGCAGCGACCGCGGCCGCGCCGACCAGTCCGAGGCACAGCGCGGCGACCATCTGCGGACCGCGATGGTCGCGCCACTGCCACGCCGCCACCGCGGCCACTACCGCGACGACCCCCAGCAAACTCACCAAGAGCATCGGCGCGATGAAGAAGTTCCGCGGCTCACCGTCCAGGCCGCCCAGGTATTCGTGCACCCGCTCGCCCTTGCGGGTGACGGCCACCACGGCGTGGACAGCCGGAGCAATCCACGCCCACAGCGCGCCGACGAGCACGCCGGCCGCCGTCAGGACAGCCACCACGGTCAGCAGCGCGCGCCGGCGCGTGGTCCGCGGCGCGACCCGGCCGGGATCCGCACCCGACGGCTGCTGCGGCGTCACCGCCACTCCGTCCATCACCTGCACTCACCTCCGATCGCAGACGCCCCGCGAGCATATCGTTGTCGCGGTATCAGCCTGGGGGCGCGGCGTCGTCGGCTCCGGGCCTTTGCCGGTCCCCAGCGCCCTCATATGTGCGCTCATCAGCCCCATTTGCCGGCATTTCGGGGACGGTCGCGCGAGGCGAGCGCCTCTGCGCCCGGGGGCGGCACCGTCGACGACGCCACCGATTGCGGGCCACAGTGCGTCGGTGACGCCGGCCCACGGCTGCGCCGGCACAGCCAGAGCCATGTGAGCTGTCAGCGCTGCACGTCCAGGTCGGCAGAATCCACCAGTCCGTGCCGCGAACACTTGGCCCACCAACCGTCGGGCCGAACCTGCACGATCATCCGCCGCCCGCACGCGGCGCAGAACCGGGGCGGTTCCAGGCCCAGTTCGGCTGCGGTGGGCACCGCGGTGCCGGCTTGCACACCGGTATAGACGTTGTAGACGCCCGCCCCCACCGGGTCCGGCAGATCGCGGCCCATTACAGACTTGCGTTGAGCGCCTTGAGCGGCATCTGCAGGTCGTTGAGCAACTCGAGGTCGGCTTCAGCGGGCCGGCCGAGCGTGGTCAGGTAGTTGCCGACGATCACCGCATTGATCCCGCCCAGGATGCCCTGCTTGGCGCCGAGGTCGCCCAGAGTGATCTCGCGGCCGCCGGCGAACCGGAGCATCGTGCGCGGCAACGCCAGCCGGAACGCACCGACCGCCTTGAGCGCTTCGCTGGCCGGCAACACTTCCAGGTCACCGAACGGCGTGCCGGGCCGCGGATTGAGGAAGTTCAGCGGCACCTCGTCGGGGTTCAACTCGGCCAGGTCGGCGGCGAACTCGGCGCGTTGTTCCAGCGTTTCGCCCATGCCCAAGATCCCGCCGCAGCACACCTCCATGCCGGCGTCGCGCACCATCGACAGCGTCTGCCAGCGCTCTTCCCAGGTGTGGGTGGTGACGACATTGGTGAAGAACGACCGTGCGGTCTCGAGGTTGTGGTTGTAACGGTGCACCCCCATCGCCGCCAACCGATCCACCTGCTTGGCCGTCAACATGCCCAGCGAGCAGGCGATCTGAATCTCCACCTCGTTACGAATCGCCTCGATGCCGGCTGCGACCTGGGCGAGCAACCGCTCGTCGGGTCCGCGCACCGCGGCCACGATGCAGAATTCGGTGGCCCCGGACTTCGCGGTCTGCTTGGCGGCCTCCACCAGGCTGGGGATGTCCAGCCAAGCACTGCGCACCGGCGACTTGAACAAACCCGACTGGGAACAGAAGTGGCAGTCCTCCGGGCAGCCGCCGGTCTTGAGGCTGATGATGCCCTCCACCTCGACCTCGGGACCACACCAGCGCATCCGCACCTCGTGAGCCAGGGCCAGCAGCTCCTCGAGCCGGTCATCGGGCAACTGCAGCACCTGCAGCACCTGGTCCTTGCTGAGCCCCGCACCGCCCTCCAGCACCTGCCGGCGGGCGACGGCCAGGATGTCCGCGTCGGCGTCGCGATCCAGGCCGGCCTCGGTAGACGGTCGAATTGGCGCTTGGGTCACCAGGTACTCCCCTGCTTCTTGATCGGGCCCGCGCGCGTTCCGGCCGCGGCGGCCCGAATCGAAAGATGTTCAGGCTAGGTTAACGGTCCCGGCCCCGGCGGACCCGGAGCGGGCTCGCAGTGCCGCACTGACACAGTTGCCGGGATACAAGTCCATCCGGCAGGGTAGAGAACCACTATGACCGACGAAAACGTCATCTACCTGGCTGACCACGGGGTCTGGCTGGCGATTCCGGCACTGACTCCTGCGTTGATTGTCGTAGGCGTGGTGTTGTATATCGCAATGCGGAACCGGCGAAGCTCGAGCGAAAAGCAGGATTGACCAGTGTTGCAATGGGGCATTAAAGATTCGTCCTAATCAGCGGCGCAAAACGGGAGGCGATCGCGATGGAAATGGCAGTTGTGGCGGAGGCGCCGGCAGCACGCGGTGCGGAACTGAATCAGGTCATCGGCCTGTCAGTTGCCGCACTGGTGATCACGCTGATCATGCTGGGTATTGGTTGGGCTCATCGCACCCACCGGATCAGTTGGCTGGACAAGTTCGCCAACTGGCTCGGCGTCAAGTTCAAGCGTCCGGCCTGGGTGGCACTGCCGGTGTTGGTATACACCACGTCCATCATCTGCGCGCTGTTCGGCTTCATCTGGGACGTCAGCTGGCACATCGGTGAAGGTCGCGACCCCGGTCCGCTGGCAAACCCGGCGCACTACTTCATCATTATCGGGTTGTTCGGCATCTTCCTGGCCGGCATGACCGCGATCGCGCTCCCGTTCGACAAGCCCGGTCCCGCCCCGGTGCGGATCACCGAACACTGGCACGCCCCCGTCGGCGGCATCTTGATGGCCGGTTGTGGCATGTACGCCTTGTTCGGTTTTCCGCTTGACGACATCTGGCACCGCATCTTCGGCCAGGACGTCACTCTGTGGGGTCCCACCCACCTGATGATGATCGGTGGGGCGGGCCTGTCCCTGTTCTCCGTGCTCATGCTCGAGTACGAAGGCGGGCGGGCGCTGCCCGACGCGCCGCCGGAGAAGCCGTTCGTCCGGTTCCTGCGTTACCTGTCCTGCGGTGGACTGCTGATCGGCCTGTCGGTGTATCAGATCGAGTTCGACTTCGGCGTCCCGCAGTTCCGCCTGGTATTCCAACCGATGATGATCGCCGGCGTCGCGGCGCTCGCGCTGATCGTGGCGCGCATGACGCTGGGGAAGGGCGCGGCGATCATCGCAGCGCTGTTCGCGATCGCGCTGCGCGGCGCGGTGGCCTTCACGGTCGGTCCCGTCCTGGGCGCACCACTGAACTGGTTCCCGCTGTACCTCGGCCCCGCGCTGGTGGTCGAGATCCTGGCGCTCACCCCGCTGTTGAAGCGTCCCATCGTGTTCGGCGCGGTCACCGGCCTGCTGGTGGGCACCGTGGGCCTGTGGCTGGAGTCGCTCTGGATCGGCGCCGTCTATCACTACCCGTGGCCGGTCAGCATGTGGGGCGAGGCCCTGGCGATGGCAGTGCCGGTCGCGGTGCTGATGGGCGTCTGCGGAGCGATGACCGGAATGGTGCTGACCGGGCAGAAACTGCCCGGCCGTGCCATCGGCATCGGATTCGTCGCCGCCACGGTTCTGGTCATCGGAGTGGCGGTGGCCAACGGGTTGCACATCGTCATCCCGAGCCAGAACACCGCGACCATCACGCTCACCGACCTGCCCGGCGAACCCGGCAAACGGATGGTTTCGGCGGACGTGCTGATCAACCCGCCGGACCTGATCCAGGACGAGCCCTATTGGCTGTCGACCACATCGTGGCAGGGAAAAATGGTCAACGACCGCGGTCTGGTCATCAACCGGCTCGAGAAGGTGGGTCCCGGGCACTACCGCACCACCAAACCCATCCCGGTATGGGGTTCGTGGAAGACGCTGTTGCGCGTGCATGACGGCTACACCATGACCGCGGTGCCGATTTATGAACCGGCCGACGAGGCGATTCCTGCACCGGAGGTGCCCGCCCAGCCGGTCATCACCCGGCCGTTCGTCCTGGAGAACACCATCCTGCAGCGCGAACGCGACCCGAACGCGCCCGAATGGCTGTTCACCGGAGGCTCGATCCTGGTGCTGATCTTCACCCTGATGGTGATCACGGCGCTGACGTGGGGCGCCGGCCGGATCAACAACGAGACCACCAAGCCCCGGCAGCCGGAAGAGGAAAAGCACCCCCTTCCTGAAGCGGCATAGCTCGATGACAGTCAAGCGTGCCCTCGCCGCGGCGTGGGCGGGGTTGCTCATGTCGGCGCTGATCGCCTGCGGTGGCAATTCGACGAGCAATTCCGCCCCGGCGGCGCTGGAACTCAACGTGACCATCGCCAACGGACAGATCTCCCCGACCAACGCCACCCTGCAGGCCAAGGTCAAGCAGCAGATCACCCTGCACGTCACCAGTGACGCCACCGACGAGCTGCACGTCCACTCGGTCCCCGACCACAGGTTCCAGGTCGCGGCCGCGCCGAACCAGACGTTCCAGTTCAGCGTTGACGTGCCCGGCAGCGTCGACGTGGAGTCACACCACCTGCACAAGACGATCGCGACCATCCAAGTCCAACCGTGACCGACAGCCGCTCGGCGTCGGTGCTCGCGCACGGCCTCGGCGGGTCCAACGATCTCCCGGTTCCGTACACGTTCGCCCTCATCGGCGCGGCCTGGGCGCTGACGTTCACCTTCGCCCTGGTCGCGCTGGCCTGGAAGCGGCCGCGGTTCGATCCGGCCAAACCGGGTCGTCCGTTACCGGATGCGGTGACCGCCGTGGTCGATGCCCGCATCACCCGGTGGGTGGCTGCCGGTCTGGCGTTGCTGTTCGCCTGCTGGGTGCTGGCCTCCGGGCTGTGGGGTCCGCAGACGCAGGCCAACGGCCTGCTCGGGGCGTTCTATGTGTTGCTGTGGGTCGGGTTGGTCGCGCTGTCGCTGTCCTTCGGCCCGGTCTGGCGAGTTGTCTCCCCGGTGCGCACGGTGTATCTGCTGGTGCGACGCTGCCTGCCGGAGCGCCTGCGTCGAACCCGACTGGCTTATCCGGAGAGCTGGGGGTACCGTCCGGCCGCGATCGGGTTGTTCGCATTCGTCTGGATGGAACTGGCGAGCCCGGATCCAGCTTCGTTGACCGCGGTGAAGACATGGTTGCTGATCTATGCGGTGGTGCTGTTCGTCGGGGCGTGGCTGTGCGGGCAGCGCTTCCTGGCCCGGGCCGACCCGTTCGGCGTGTACAGCATGGCGGTGTCGCGACTGTGCCCGTTCTGGCGCAACACCGAAACCGGCAAGATCGTGATCGGCAACCCGTTCGACCACCTGCCGTCACTGCCGGTGCGCCCGGGAGTGGTGATGGTGCTGTCGGTGTTGCTCGGCTCCACCGCCTTCGACAGTTTCTCGGCGGCGCCGGCCTGGCGGAATTTCGCGGACGGCATCGCCCGCGGTATGCACGGCGTGCCGGAGACGCTGACCTCCTCCGCGCTGCGGACAGCCGGGTTGATCATCTTCATTTCGATTGTCGCGCTTACCTTTTCGCTGGCGGCACGCGCGACCGGCGGGGTGGACGCCGGGCAGCGCCGCGAGTTGCCCGGGCAGCTGGCGCACTCGTTGATCCCGATCGTGGTGGGCTATATCTTTGCGCACTACCTCACTTACCTGGTGGAGCGTGGACAGCAGGCCGTCATCGCGCTCGCCGATCCGCTGGGACGCGGCTGGAATCCGTTCGGGCTGGCCGACCAGCACGTCGCTTACGTGTTGTCGATGCATCCGGCGGTGCTGTCGACGATCAAGGTGGCGTGCGTGGTCACGGGTCACATCGTGGCGGTCATCGCAGCGCACGACAAAGCGTTACGTCTGCTCCCCAAAGACCACCAGCTCACCGGTCAGCTCACCATGATGCTGGTCATGGTTGGTTACACCTTCATGGGCTTGTATTTGCTGTTTGGTGGTTGAGAGGGTGAGCGGCAAGGGAAAGGAACCTCATTGACCTCGCCGAGTTCGACCGAAGAGATTGCTGCGGGCGACCCGCCCCCGACCGGCCGACGATGGCGGCGCCCGCACGTCGCGTCGTGGTTCAGTCTGCAATCCAAGGTGATGGCGATGTTGCTGGTCGCCAGCTTGATGTCGTTGGGCGTGATCGGGGTGGTCGGATACATCGCCGCGCGCAACGCGCTGTTACCGTCGGCCTCGGACCGGATGACACAGTTGCGCGAGTCGCAGAAGCGAGCCGTGGAGACGCTGTTCTCCGATCTGGCCAATTCGCTGGTGATCTACAGCCGCGGGACGACGGCACTGGAGGCGGTTCAGGCGTTCACCGCGGGTTTCGACCAACTCGCGAACGCACCCGTGGATCCCGCACAGCAGCAGGCACTGGTCACCTACTACAACGATCGGGTGATCAAGCCGGTCGAAAGCGCGACCGGCACCAAACTGGACCTCGATGCCCTGCTGCCCGCCAGCAACGCACAGCGGTACCTGCAGGCCCATTACACGGTGGCGCCGAATGCCTCAGCGCTCGACGACGCCGGCGACGGCAGCGCCTGGTCGGCGGCCAACGCCCGCTTCAACGAGTACTTCCGCGAAATCGCAACCCGCTTCGAGTACCGGGATGCATTGTTGCTCGACGCGCGCGGCAATGTCGTCTATAGCGTGCGCAAGAATCCCTCGCTCGGCAGCAACATCGCCACCGGCCCGTACCGTCAGTCCAATCTGCGCGGCGCCTTCGAGCGGGCGATGGGTGCGAACTCATCGAATTTCGTGTGGATCACCGACTTTCAACCCTATGCGGCGCAACTCGGCCAACCCGTCGCATGGCTGGTGGCGCCGATCGGAACGCCCGGTAAGGCCGCGGGGGTGCTGGCGCTGCCGCTCCCGATCGCCAAGGTGAACCGCATCATGACCGCCGACCGCAACTGGCTGGCCGCCGGAATGGGCAAGACCGGTGAAACCTACCTCGCCGGCCCGGACAGCCTGATGCGCTCGGACTCGCGGTTGTTCCTGGAAGACCCGCAGCAGTACCAGACCGAGGCGATAGCGGCAGGCACGCGGCCCGACACCATCGAAGAGGCGATGCGTTGGCGCGGAACGACACTGGTTCAGCCGGTGGCGACCGACGCGGTGCGTGCCGCGCAGCGCGGCGACACCGGCACCATGATTGACAGAGATTATCTGGGCCGGCGCGAACTGGTCGCGTACGCCCCGCTCTCGCTGCCGAATTCCGACCTGCACTGGACGATACTCGCGTCGCGAGAGACCTCCGAAGCTAACGCCCGGTTCCTCTCGCTCACCAAGACAATCGTAATCGCTACTGCGGCAATGGTTTTCGTGATATGCGTGGGGGCACTGCTGGTAGCCCAGATCTTCGTGAGACCCATCCGGCGGTTGCAGGCCGGAACCCATCAGATCAGCGCAGGCAACTACGACGTCGCCATACCGGTGACATCACGCGACGAGATCGGCGAACTGACCGAGGCTTTCAACGACATGAGCCACAACCTGCAGATCAAGGAAGAGCTGCTCTCGGAGCAGCGCAAGGAGAACGACCGGTTGCTGGGGTCGCTGATGCCCGAGCCGGTTGCCCAGCGATACCGCGAGGGCGAACAGACCATCGCGCAGGAACATCAGGACGTCACTGTCATCTTCGCCGACTTCGTCGGACTGGACGAAGTTTCCAACCACCTGTCCGGAAACGAATTGGTCGGCATCGTCGACGACCTCATCCAGGAGCTCGATGCAGCAGCGGAAGCGCTTGGCGTGGAACCGATTCGAACACTGCACAACGGTTACCTGGCCAGTTGCGGACTGAATTTCCCGCGACTGGACAGCGTGCACCGCACCGTCGAGTTCGCGGTGGAGATGCAGGCCATCATCGAGCGGTTCAACAGCAAGACCGGTTACCACGTGTCGCTGCGCGCCGGCATCAACACCGGTCACGTCATCAGCGGGCTGGTCGGGCGGTCCAGCATCGTCTACGACATGTGGGGCGCGGCGGTCAATCTGGCCCACAGCGTGCGTGGCAGCACCACACGGTCGGGGATCTACGTGACCTCTCAGGTGTACGAGGCGATGCGCGACATCCGGCAGTTCACCGAAGCCGGCGTGGTCAGCGTCGGCGGCCGGGACGTGCAGATCTGGAAATTGTCGGAGGACTCTGATGACCAGCACTGACACGTCATTCCTCTGGTGGGCCACCGCACTGGTGGTCGGTCTTCCGCTGCTGCTGATCGCACTGACCGAGTGGCACCACAGCCTGGTCCGCGGCGCCAGCCCACTGGCCCGGCCGGTGTTGCTGCTGCGCAGCTACCTGGTGCCGCTGGGGGCACTGTTGGTGCTGCTGGTCCAGGTCGCGAAGCTGCCCGCCGACGTCCCCTCGGTTCGACTGCTGGCCACGGTCTTCGGCTTCGTACTGCTGGTGCTGCTGCTCTCCGGGCTCAGCGCGACCGTGTTCGAGGGGGCCCCGCAGGGGTCGTGGCGCAGGCGGGTGCCGGACATCTTCCTGGACGTGACCCGATTCCTGCTGATCGGCGTGGGGCTGGCGGTCATCCTTTCCTACGTCTGGGGAGTGCGCGTCGGCGGTATCTTCACCGCGCTGGGCGTGACGTCGGTGGTCATCGGCCTGATGCTGCAGAATTCCGTCGGCCAGATCGTGTCGGGTCTGTTCATGTTGTTCGAACAGCCGTTCCGCATCGGTGACTGGCTGGACACCCCGGCCGCGCGCGGGCGCATCATCGAGGCAAACTGGCGTTCCGTGCACATCCAGACCGGCCAGGGACTGCAGATCACTCCGAACTCGGTGCTGGCCACGACGTCGTTCACCAATTTGAGCCGGCCGGCCGGTGCTCACATGCTGGTCATCACCGCCGCGTTCGCGGCGGCCGACCCGCCGGAACGGGTGTGCGCGCTGCTGACCCGGACCGCCGATGCGCTGCCGCAGCGCCGGACCGACTTCGACAGCACCGCCCTGCCCATCGGCACCGGCCAGTACCGCGTCACCATCGGATTGCGCTCACCGGCCGACGACTCCGCAGCGCAAGCCACCTTTCTGCGCTGGTTGTGGTACGCCGCCCGCCGCGAGGGGTTGCGCCTCGACGAACAGGACGACGACTATTCGACGCCGGAAAGGGTCGACTGGGCGTTGCGCACGGTGGTGGCACCTGCGTTGCGCCTGACCCAGAACGACCGGCAGGCGTTGGGCACGTACGGCAGGATCGTGCGGTACGCGGCCGACGAGATCGTCGAACACGCTGATCGGGTGCCGTCGAGCATGACGTTCCTTATCGAGGGCAGCGTGCGGTTGACCGCGGTCGCCGACGACGGATCGCCCGTGGTGATCGGCACCATGGACGAAGGTTCGTTCCTCGGTGCGACCGCGCTGACCCGTCAGCCCAATCTGGCCGACGCACGGGCGATCGGCGAAGTGACCGCGCTGCAACTAGATCGCGAGCATCTCGCTCAATTCGTGATGGGCAGGCCGGTGCTGCAGCAGGAGCTGGGCCGCGCCATCGAGAATCGGCGCGCCAGAGTGGAACAGGCGTGCGCGCAGGCGTAACGCGCGATCGCTGTCACGATCATGCCGCTGCCGCGGACGCCTCAGGACGGACGGTCCAGTCCCGCCTCGTGCTGTTCGACGATCCACCGCGCTATCTCGATGAGTTTGATGTTTCCGCGCTGCGACGTCTTGATGAGTAAGTTGAATGCCTGCAGGCCAGTGAGATTCATCCGCTGCATGATGATGCCTTTGGCTTGGCCGATGATGTCACGGGTGGTCAAGGCCGCGTCGAAGTGGGTGGCGGCGGCGGAGCCGGCGAGCGCTATCGAGGCATGCTGGGCCAGCACGAGTCCTATGTGGACCGAATCTTCGCCGAACACTCCGGCTTCGGCGGCGTACAGATTGAGCGCGCCCAGGTTCTGCTGGTTGACGAACAGCTGGAACGACAGGACGCTACCCATGCCCCGGTCCCGTGCCGCCCGGGCGTAGCGCGGCCACCGTTTCTCGCTGCTCAAATCGTCGACGAGCACTGTGTGGTGCTCTCGTAGCGCGTCCAGGCACGGTCCTTCATTCAGTGCGGTCTGCATCTCGTCCAGTTCGGCGACCCGTGGATCGGTCGGAACTTCAGCGCGCACCGCGCCTGCCTCGATGAGTGAAATCCCGGCCCACCGAGTGCCCGGCACCAGCGCGACCGCGCCCTCGACGATCGCGGCAAGGGTCTCACCGACGTCGGTCTGACCCTGCATGTGGACCGCCAGGTCGCCGAGAAGCGACGCGAGATCCTGCGCAGCTTCTCCGGCCATACCAAAAACCCTAATCCGCGTCGTAGAACGTCGCCTGGAGCGCCCCCGGCAGCCGGTTTCAGGACCGCCGAGGGCTGAGTGGTCCTGACATTCCGGACTGCCGTACCACCTGCCTGGCGGATACCCGGCTTCGGGACGAGTACGCCTGACGCAGGAGCCCCACGATCGCGGACGGTCCGCTAACCGAGCAGGTAGTCGACCCGCTGGTCGCCGTCCCAGCGGCGTAGCGCGGCGAACTGACCGACCAGCTGCGGTGGCCGGGTCACCAGGGGCAGCGCCTGCCCCAGTTGGGCGCTACCGACCCGGCGGGCCAACGTGACGTGCGCGGTCCACTGTCCAGGCAGGCTGTTGGGCATCGGGATCAGGTGCGCGTTGCACAACCGGTGCACCTCGGCATGCAGCCGCAGCAGCTCCCGGCTGGGCACCACCAGCCGGGTCAGCACCACCGGGTCCCGGCCGAACAACACCGGCGCACCGATCAAGCAGCGCAACGGCAACCGCCGCGCGACGGGTCGCAACAGTTCGTCGACGATGGGGTCGATGCGTTCGGCGACCACCACGGTGACATGCGGACGGCCCGGCGGGATGCGGACGTCGACGCTCGAGGCCGCCAGGTCGTCCCACATCCTGCGGAGGACGTCCTCGGTGTCGGGGTCGAACAGCAGCTCGATCGAATGGGCCATCAGCGCAACAGATTTCGTACCCATGCGGCATCGAACGCGGTAGTGCTGATGGCGGCGAAGTCGGCGCGCGACGCGGCTCCGGCGGGCAGCACCGCGCGAACAGTAGCCAGTTGGTTCAGCGCTTCCCGATTGGTTGTTTCCACCAGCCCCGGTTGCGCCGACCAGCTGCCGATCACCAGACCAGCGCACGAAATATGCTGTGCCGCAAGCGCTTCCAACGTCAATGCGGTGTGGTTTAGGGTGCCCAGACCGGCGCGGACCACGACCAGGACCGCGGCGCACAGATCGACGGCGAGGTCGCGCAGGGTGACGCCACCGGCTGCGAGTTCAACGAGCAGTCCACCGGCGCCTTCGACCAGGGTCAGACGTCCGGGGCGGTCCAGGTCGCGGATCAGACGCAGCACCTGGTCACGGGTGGGCAACTGCAGACCCGCCTGCTGGGCCGCGGCCATCGGTGACATCGGCAACTCGTAGCGCGCCAGCCCGGCAAGTTCGGTCACCCCGGACAGCCTGCGGATCTCCGCGAGGTCGTCGTCACCGTCGCGGATGCCGGTCTGGGCGGGCTTGCACACCGCGACATCGATACCGGCCTGGCGGGCGTGCGACGCCAGGGCGGCGGTGGCAACCGTTTTCCCGACACCCGTGTCGGTCCCGGTGACGACCAGAACGGTCAAGCGCGCGCCTGCAGCACATCGGCGAGCACGCGCCGCGCCAACTCCAATTCCTCGACGCTCAGCGACGCCCGGGCGGTCAGTCGCAGTCGCGACGTGCCGGCCGGCACCGTCGGCGGCCGGAAGCAGCCCACCTTGACCCCGGCGTCCAGGCACGCCGCCGCCGCGGCCACCGCCACCTCCGGATCGCCCAGGATCACCGACACCACAGCCGACTGCGGGACCTGCTGGACAGCGCAGACCCGGGCCAGCTCTGCTGCATGAGCAAGCACTGCGTCTGGTCGCCAGGTTTCCGTCTTGAGGAGTCGCAATGCCGCCAACGCAGCACCCACCGCTGCCGGCGCCAGGCCGGTGTCGAAGATGAACGGACGCGCCGCATCGATCAGGTGTGCGCGCACCTCGGCCGGACCGAGCACCACCCCACCCTGGCTGCCGAGTGCCTTGGACAACGTCGTGGTCACCACGACGTCGGGCGAACCGGCCAGTCCGACCTCGTGCACCAGCCCGCGGCCCCCGCCCCGCACGCCGAGCCCATGGGCCTCGTCGACGATCAGCAGCGCCTGGTTCCGCCGGCACACCGCGTGCAGCTCGCGCAGCGGGGCCAGTGCCCCGTCGGCGCTGAACACCGAGTCGGTGACGACGACAGCGCGTTCCTCGGTGCGCGACCCCAGCGCTGCATCCACCGCCGCGACGTCGCGACTGGGCGTGACCACCACGCGCGCCCGCGACAACCGGCAGGCGTCCACCAGGGAGGCGTGCGAGTAGGCGTCGGAGACCAGCAATGTCCCCGGGCCGGACAAGCTGACCACGGCTCCCAGGTTGGCGGTGTACCCCGAGGAGAACACCAATCCAGCAGCTGCGCCGACGTACTCAGCGAGCTCGGTCTCGAACTGCGCGTGCAATTCGGTGTCCCCGGTGACCAGGCGGGATCCCGTCGCACCGGCACCCCATATTCGCAACGCCTGCACGCCCCCGTCGATGACCGCCGGGTGCTGGGACAGTCCGAGGTAGTCGTTGGAAGCCAGATCGAGCTCGGTGCCCACCGCGGGGCGGGGACGCAGCGAGCGACGCAGCCCGGCCGCGCGGCGCTGCGTTTCCACCGCCGCCAGCCAGGCCAGCGGCGAGGTCTCGATGGGGGCCTGCATGGCGTTCAGCCTACGAGGCCCGCGACCTGCACCATCGCCGAGGTGATTCGCTCGATCTCGGCGGGGCCGCAGATATAGGGCGGCATGGCATAGACCAGGTTGCGGAACGGGCGCAGCCACACCCCGCAGTGCAGCGCCGCCGGCGTGGCCACCGCCAGATCCACGGACCGGGCGCACTCGATGACTCCGATTCCGCCGCACACCCGCACGTCCACCACCCCGGGCAGCGCCCGTGCCGGCTCCAACCCGGCCGTGAGGCCGACGGCGAGCTCGTTGACTCGGGACCGCCAGTCCTGGGCGAGCAGCAGCTCGACGCTGGCCACCGAGACCGCGCAGGCCAATGGATTGGCCATGAAGGTGGGCCCGTGCATCAGTGCACCCGTCGACCCGGTGCTGATGGTGTGCGCGATTTCGGTGGTGCACAGTGTCGCGGCCAGGCTGAGGTAGCCGCCGGTGAGGGCTTTGCCCACGCACATGATGTCCGGGCTGACACCGGCGTGGTCGGCGGCGAACAGTGCGCCGGTGCGGCCGAATCCGGTGGCGATCTCGTCGAAGATGAGCAGCACGTCGTGACGGGTGCAGATGTCGCGCAGGTCTGCCAGGTAACGCGGATCATGAAACCGCATACCCCCGGCGCCTTGCACCAGGGGTTCGACAATCACCGCGGCCAGCTCGGCGGCGTGCGCGACGAGCTGCTCTTCAAACGCTGTGCTGTAGGCGGCGTCGTAGTCGCGTGGCACCTGCGGGGCGAACACCTGGTCGGCCAGGACGTCGGTCCACAGCGAGTGCATCCCGCCGTCCGGGTCGCAGACGCTCATCGGGGTAAAGGTGTCGCCGTGGTAGCCGCCGCGCCAGGTCATCAGCCGGTGTTTGGCCGGCCGGCCTCGGCTGCGCCAGTACTGCAGCGCCATCTTCACAGCGACCTCGACCGACACCGAACCGGAATCGCTGAAGAACACCGTTTCCAGTCCCGGCGGGGTGATCTGCACCAGCAGCCGGGCCAGCCGGGCCGCCGGTTCGTGGGTCAGGCCACCGAACATGACGTGGTTCATCGTGCGCAGCTGGGCGGTCATGGCCGTGTCGAGCATCGGGTGGCCGTGGCCGTGTATCGCGGTCCACCAGGAACTCATGGCATCGAGCACCTCGATCGGGCGGCCGTCCCGGATCAACGTCAGCCAGGCGCCGCGGGCGGCGACGGCGACGACGGGCGGGATCGCTTCGCTGCCGATGGTGCTGTAGGGATGCCACAGATGAGCTGCGTCGATCGCGCTGATCTGCTCGGGAGTCAACCCCGGGCCGGGAAAATCGGCCGCTGCCACGGAGATCGACAGTAGTCCAGCAGTCCCGCCGGGTTTCTCGTCTGGTGTGCGGCCACGGCTTCGGTAGTGAAGTCAGGGCGCAGAATGTCCGATTTTTCCGCCGTCACCTCGCTGGCAAAGCCCTGATTCACACTCAACACGTGACCGGACTCCCCGCGTGGAGTCGCGATATGCCCGGCCATCGGGAAGCATGCTTGGCGTGGCTGCACCGAATGAATCCCTCGACACGGGCGACGACGCGCCGCAGTCGTACGACGAATCACGCCCCCGCGTCATCCGGCTGCGCTTGGCCCCCTGGGACGTGGCCACCATGTTCGTGCTGCTGGCGTTGCTGATCGCCGCTCTCACGATGACCACCTGGCCGACGCGGCTGTTCGCCTTCACCGACAACGTCTGCCAGGGCGAGGACTGCCCGCCGGTGCCGTTCGGCGTGAATTACTACATTTTCCCGCTGGTGTGGGGTGGCATCGGCGCAGCCGGTACCGCGGCGTTGGTCGGTCCCTTCGTGTCGCTGGTGAAAGGCTGGTTCATGTCGTTCTGGCCGATCGTTGCGGTCGGCGTCCTCAGCCTGGCGTCGGTCCTGGGCCGGGCTCTGACCGATTTCAGCGCCACCTTCGGGCGCTGAGTTCCCGACGGCAACATCACGCCCCGGCAACACATCTGCCAGCGAAATCCTCACGGCTATTACGAGATTGGCCGGTCCCGTCACCGTCTGGTCACGTTCTCACAAATTCTCTTTCGGCTCCCTGGCCAACACTCTTCTCTGTTGTCAAAGTGGCTGTAGTGACTGGTGTGAATACAACGGGCTTACCGACTGGTTCACCGCACCAAGTGTCATCCAGCGGCGCTCGGCCCCGACGTGGCGGCCGGATCGCGTCCGTCGGGGAACGACGGCGGATGCGCGCGGTCACCGCGCTGAGGCACCGAGGGGCCAACGGGCCCCAGAAAAGAGGCAACGAGATGAAACGCGTTTACGCCTTCGCGATCGGCCTGATGATGCTGGGAGCGCCGATGGCAACCACAGCAGGACTCGCGTCCGCTGATCCGTATACCAGGCCGGCCGATTCCCAGCAGGCCGTCGACACGGTGATCGCCCGCGGTCTTTCGCAGCGTGGCGTGCCGTTCTCCTGGGCCGGCGGCGGTGTCACCGGGCCCACCCGCGGCACCGGTTCCGGGATCAACACCGTCGGCTTCGATGCCTCCGGTCTGATGCAGTACGCCTACGCCGGTGCCGGGCTCAAGTTGCCCCGGTCCTCGGGTCAGATGTACCGGGTCGGCGAGAGGGTCGCGCCGCAGCAGGCCCGCAAGGGTGACCTGATCTTCTACGGCCCTGAGGGCACCCAGGCCGTCGCGATGTACCTGGGCAACGGCCAGATGCTCGAGGTCGGCGACGTTGTCCAGGTTTCCCCGGTGCGCAGCAGCGGCATGGCGCCCTACCTGGTCCGGATTCTGGGTGCGCAAACGGCCCCGGCGCCGTTGGCCCCCGCGCAACAGGCACCCGTCCAGCAGGCGCCGCTGGCCCAGTCTCCGGCGCAACAGGCTCCGCTGCAGCAACAGCAGTTGCCCGCCCAGCAGGCACCGCTGCAGCAGGCGCCGGTCCAGCAGCTGCCTGGGCAGCAGGCGCCGGTGCAGCAGCTGCCTGGGCAGCAGGCGCCCTTGCAGCAAGCCCCGGTGCAGCAGCTGCCCGGCCAACAAGCGCCACTGCTGCAGGCTCCCGCGCAGCAGGCGCCACTGCAACAAGCCCCCGCCCAGCAGTTACCCGGGCAGCAGGCCCCGCTACAGCAGGCCCCCGTGCAACAGCTGCCCGGTCAGCAGGCTCCGCAGCAGCAGCTGCCCGCCCAGCAGGTGCCTGGCCAGCCGGTACCGACGCCGCCCTTGCAGTTGGTGCCGGCTGCGCCCGCCCGGTAGCCTCCCCTCTCCCGGCAGGCTCCCGGCGACCGCCACTTGCTCCGGCAGGAGCAAGTGGCGGTTTTCGGTAAGTTAGCGGTGATCATGCAGACTTCGACCCCGCCTAGCGCACCGGCCGCCGACCCGGCGTCGGGCGCGATGGGCACCCGTTCGTCGGGGTTCTACCGCCACGATCTCGACGGTCTGCGCGGCATAGCCATCGCGCTGGTTGCCGTGTTCCACGTCTGGTTCGGCCGGGTGTCCGGCGGCGTGGACGTCTTTCTGGCCCTGTCCGGGTTCTTCTTCGGTGGCAAGGTGCTGCGCGCCGGGCTGGGCGGGTCGCTGTCGCCGGTGACCGAGTTCGTCCGACTGGTGCGCCGGCTGTTGCCGGCGCTGATCGTCGTGCTGGCCGCGTGTGCGCTGCTCACTGTGCTGGTGCAGCCGCAGACCCGGTGGGAGACCTTCGCCGACCAGAGCCTGGCCAGCCTCGGCTACTACCAGAACTGGGAGCTGGCCAATTCGGCCTCGGACTATCTGCGTGCCGGGGAGGCTGTCAGCCCGTTGCAGCACATCTGGTCCATGTCGGTGCAGGGCCAGTTCTACGTCGCGTTCCTGATTCTGATCGCCGGTTGCGGTTATCTGTTCAGAGCCCCGCTGGGCAGACATCTGCGGACCTTGTTCGTGGTGGTGCTGAGCGCGCTGACGGTGGCGTCGTTCGTCTTCGCCGTCGTCGCTCATCAGGCGAACCAGTCGACCGCGTACTACAACAGCTTCGCCCGCGCGTGGGAACTGTTGCTGGGCGTGCTGGTCGGCGCCCTGGTGCCCTATCTGCGCTGGCCCATGTGGTTGCGCACCGGTGTCGCCACCGCGGCGCTGGCGGCGATTCTGTCCTGCGGCGCCCTGATCGACGGTGTCAAGGAATTTCCCGGCCCGTGGGCGCTGGTGCCGGTCGGCGCCACGATGCTGATGATCCTGGCCGGGGCCAACCTGGCCGCCGATCCCGCCACCGGCGGCAAGATGCCGCTGCCCAGCCGCCTGCTGGCGGCACGGCCGCTGGTGACGCTGGGCGCGATGGCCTACTCGCTGTACCTGTGGCACTGGCCGCTGCTCATCTTCTGGCTGTCCTACACCGGCCACAAGCACGCCAACTTCGTCGAGGGCCTGGCCGTGCTGCTGGTGTCCGGGGTCCTGGCGTACCTGACTTCCCGGCACATCGAGGATCCGTTGCGCTACCGGGCATCTCCTCAGCCATCTCACGAGGCCACCTGGCAGGTTCGACTGCGCCGCCCGACCATCGCGCTGGGATCGGTCGTGGCACTGCTGGCCGTGACGCTGACCGCCACGTCGTTCACCTGGCGCGAGCACCTGGTCGTCGAGCGGGCCTCGGGCAAGGAACTCAGCGGGCTCAGCGCCGCCGACTACCCCGGCGCCCGGGCCCTGACCGAACACGTCCGGGTGCCCAGTCTGCGGATGCGGCCCACTGTGCTGGAGGTCAAGGAGGACCTGCCCGCCTCCACCCGCGACGGCTGCATCAGCGATTTCGTCAACCCGGCGGTGGTGAACTGCACCTACGGCGACACCGACGCGCCCCGCACCATCGCGCTGGCGGGCGGGTCGCACGCTGAACACTGGCTCACCGCGCTTGACCTGCTGGGCCGCATTCACCACTTCCGGGTGGTGACCTACCTGAAGATGGGTTGCGCGCTGTCCACCGAGCAGGTCCCACTGATCATGGGCAACAACGCGCCGTATCCGCAGTGCCGCCAATGGGTGGAGACGACGATGGCCAAGCTGGTCGCCGACCGTCCCGACTACGTGTTCACCACCACCACGCGCCCCTGGAATATCAAGTCCGGCGACGTGATGCCCGCCACCTACATCGGCATCTGGCAGACGTTGTCCGACAACAACATTCCGATCCTGGGCGTGCGGGACACCCCCTGGCTGGTCAAGGATGGACAGCCGTTCAACCCGGCCGACTGCCTGGCCAAGGCCACCGGGTCGCACTCGTGCGAGATCAAACGCTCCGAGTTGCTTTCCGAGCGCAACAGCACGCTGGACTTCGTCGGGCAGTTCCCGCTGTTGAAGCCTCTGGATCTGTCCGACGCGATATGCGAGCCGGACACCTGCCGAGCGGTCGAGGGCAACGTGCTGATCTACCGTGATCCGCATCACTTGACCCCGACGTACATGCGCACTTTGGCGCCCGAGCTGGGCCGGCAGATCGCGGCGGTCACCGGCTGGTGGTGAGGGGTCTTCCCGCATACCGTCCGGTGTGACCCCGACACCGTTAAGGTCGAGTGATGGCCGGGACCGACTTCGCGTTTGACGGCGCCGACGAGTCGCCGTCGGTGAAGATGGTGTGGCCCGGCGCGCCGTTTCCGCTCGGCGCCACGTATGACGGTGCCGGCACGAACTTTTCGTTGTTCTCCGAAGTTGCCGACCGGGTCGAACTGTGCCTGATCGCCCGTGACGGCACCGAGACCCGGATCGAACTCGACGAGGTCGACGGCTACCTCTGGCATTGTTATCTGCCGACTGTTACACCCGGGCAGCGCTACGGATTTCGCGTACACGGACCGTTCGATCCGGCGGCGGGCCATCGCTGCGATCCCAGCAAGCTGCTGCTCGACCCCTACGGCAAGGCGTTCGTCGGCGATTTCACCTTCAGCCAGGCGCTGTACTCCTATGATCTGGCCGTCGCGGCCCAGGACCCGTCGGAGACCGGAATTCCGCCGATGGTCGACTCGCTCGGCCACACGATGACCAGTGTGGTGATCAACCCGTTCTTCGACTGGGCATCGGACCGCGCGCCCTGCACGCCGTACCACGAGACCATCATCTACGAGGCGCACGTCAAGGGCATGACGCAAACCCATCCCGGCGTCCCCGCCGAACTGCGCGGCACCTACGCCGGGCTGGCGCACCCGGTGATCATCGAGCATCTCAAGTCGCTCAACGTCACCGCCATCGAGTTGATGCCGGTGCACCAGTTCCTGCACGATCACCGGCTGGTCGATCTCGGTTTGCGAAACTACTGGGGCTATAACACATTCGGCTTTCTCGCCCCGCACTACCAGTACGCGGCGACCCGCAAGCCGGGCGGCGCGGTCGCCGAATTCAAGTCGATGGTGCGCGCCTTCCACGAGGCCGGCATCGAAGTCATCCTCGACGTCGTCTACAACCACACCGCCGAAGGCAACCAGCTCGGACCGACCATCAACTTCCGAGGCATCGACAACGCCGCCTATTACCGGCTGGTCGACGGAGATCTGCGGCACTACAAGGACTTCACCGGCACCGGCAACAGCCTCAACATGCGCCACCCGCACACCCTGCAGCTCATCATGGACTCGCTGCGCTACTGGGTGCTCGAGATGCATGTCGACGGCTTCCGGTTCGACCTGGCGGCCACGCTGGCCCGCGAGTTCTACGACGTCGACCGGTTGTCGGCGTTCTTCGACCTGGTACAGCAGGACCCGGTGGTCAGCCAGGTCAAGTTGATCGCCGAGCCGTGGGATGTCGGTGAAGGCGGTTACCAGGTCGGCAATTTCCCAGGTTTGTGGACCGAGTGGAACGGGAAATACCGCGACACTGTGCGCGACTATTGGCGGGGCGAACCCGCAACCCTGGGTGAGTTCGCTTCCCGGCTAACGGGTTCGTCGGACCTGTACGAGGCGACGGGGCGGCGCCCTTCGGCCAGCATCAATTTCGTCACCGCGCACGACGGCTTCACGATGCATGATCTGGTGTCGTACAACGAGAAACACAACGCCGCCAACGGCGAAGACAACCGCGACGGTGAAAGCCACAACCGGTCCTGGAATTGCGGCGTGGAAGGCCCTACCGACGACCCGGAGATCACCGAGTTGCGGTGTCGTCAAATGCGCAACTTCTGGGCAACGCTGATGGTCAGCCAGGGTACGCCGATGATCTCGCACGGCGACGAGATCGGTCGAACCCAATGGGGAAACAACAATGTGTACTGCCAGGACTCCGAATTGTCCTGGATGGACTGGTCATTGGTGGAACACAACGCCGACCAGCTGGCGTTCGCCCGCAAAGCGACGACGCTGCGCAAGAGACACCCGGTGTTTCGGCGCCGACGCTTTCTGAAGGGACAGCCGATCCGCAGCGGTACCGGAGTGCACGACATCAACTGGCTGACGCCGTCCGGGCAGGAGATGACCGCCCAGGACTGGGACAACGACTTCGGTAAATCGATCGCGGTGTTTCTGGACGGTCAGGCGCTGGCCGAACCCAACCGTCGTGGCGAACGGGTGGTCGACGACTCATTTCTGTTGTGCTTCAACGCTTATCACGAAGAGGTGACCTTCGTAATGCCCCGCGAAGAATATGCCCGAGAGTGGATCGTGGAACTCGACACGACCTGTCCTACCGGCGCGTCCGAGCGGGTGTTCCGAGATGGCGAAGAGCTGGTAGCCCCCGGACGATCCATGTTCGTGCTGCGTAAGACGTTGTGACGCATGCCTTTTCCAATTTCGGCAACGTATCGGTTGCAGTTGCGCGGCGAATCCAGCGGTTTTGCGTTCACCCTGGCCGACGCCGAGGACCTGTTGGACTACCTCGACGAACTCGGGGTGTCACACCTGTACCTGTCCCCCATCCTGACCGCAGCCACCGGTTCCTCGCACGGCTATGACGTCACCGATCCCACGACGGTGTCCGCGGAGCTGGGCGGGCCGGAGGGCCTGGCCCGGCTGGCCGCGGCGGCGCGCTCACGCAACATGGGACTGATCGTCGACGTTGTGCCCAACCATGTCGGCATCGACGATCCGCAGCAGAACGACTGGTGGTGGGATGTGTTGCGGCACGGGAAAGATTCGCCGTACAGCTCCTACTTCGACATCGACTGGTCGCTGGACGATGCCGGCCGAATTGTGCTGCCGCTGTTGGGTTCCGACGACGACGTCGCCGACTTGAGTGTCGACGGCGATCTGCTGCGGCTGGGCGACCTGGCGCTGCCGATCGCCCCCGGCACCGGCGACGGCGCCGGGCCGGACGTGCACGACCGGCAGCACTACCGCCTGGTGGGCTGGCGGCGCGGCGTCGTCGGCTACCGCCGCTTCTTCTCGATTACCTCGCTGGCCGGGTTGCGCCAGGAGGATCAGACGGTATTCGACGCCAGCCACGCCGAGGTGGCTCGCTGGTTCCGGGACGGACTCGTGGACGGGGTACGGATCGACCACCCCGACGGGTTGGCCGATCCGGCAGGATATTTGGCGTGGCTGCGCACGCTGGTAGGGCCCGAGGCGTGGATCGTGATCGAGAAGATCCTGGGGGTCGACGAGGCGCTGGAGCCGACCCTGCCGGTGGCCGGCACCACCGGATATGACGTGCTGCGGGAAGTGGGCGGTGTGTTCGTCGACCCCACCGGTGCCCCGGCGCTCACCGCGCTCGTCGAATCCGCCGGGATGTCCTACGCCGACATGCCCCAGATGTTGGCCGACCTCAAAATCCGGGCCGCCACCGACACGCTGGCCAGTGAACTGGCCCGGTTGCGGCGTAGCATCGTGGCGACCGCGGGGGCGGACGATCCGCTGCTGTCCGACGCGGTGGCGGCGCTGCTGACCCATATCGACGTCTACCGGTGCGACTACCGCGGGCTGGCCGCTCTGCTGCCCACCGCGCTGGCCGAAACCCAAGCCGGGCGACCGGAGTTCGGCCCGGCGCTGCAGGTGCTGGCCGCCGCACTCGCCGACGGCGGTGAGGCCGCCACCCGGCTGCAGCAGTTGTGTGGCGCGGTCACCGCCAAGGCGGTCGAAGACTGTCTGTTCTACCGCGATGCGCGGCTGGTGTCGCTGAACGAAGTCGGCGGCGAGCCGCACCGATTCGGCGTCGGCGCCGGCGAATTCCACCAGAGCGCCGCGACCCGCGCTCGGCTGTGGCCACGCGCCATGACCACGCTCACCACCCACGACACCAAACGAGGCGAGGATGTCCGGGCCCGGATCGGCGTGCTGTCCCAGGTGCCCTCGCTGTGGACGGAGTTCGTCCGACGCTGGGAGGTCCAGGCCCCGTCGCCCGAGCCGGCGACTGGACAGTTCCTGTGGCAGAACATCTTCGGGGTGTGGCCGGTGACCGGCGAGGTGACCGACGAACTTCGCGACCGGCTGCACGGCTACGCCGAAAAAGCGATCCGCGAAGCAGCGTGGCATACGACGTGGAACGATCCGGACACCGAATTCGAAGACGCCGTGCACCGGTGGGTGGACACCGTCCTGGACGGTCCGGTGGCCGGCGCGCTGACCGAACTGGTGGTCCAGCTCAATCCGCACGCCGCCAGCGACGCGCTGGGCCAGAAGCTGTTGGCGCTCACCGTGCCCGGCATACCCGACATCTACCAGGGCACCGAATTGTGGGACGACAGCCTGGTGGATCCGGACAATCGTCGCGAGGTCGATTACACGGCCCGCCGTGCTGCGTTGAAAGAGTTGCAACATCCCAAGATTCGGGTTGTCACCACCGCGCTCCGGATGCGGCGCACGCGGCCGGATTGCTTTGTGGACGGTGACTACGTACCGGTGCTGCCGGTCGGTCAGGCCGGCGACCACGTGGTGGCGTTTCGCCGTGGCCCCGACATTCTGGTTGCGGTGACCCGCTGGACGGTGCGGCTGGCCGACACCGGCTGGGGTGACACGGTCCTGCCGCTGCCCGACGGTTCCTGGACCGATCGGCTGACCGGCGCCATGGCCAGCGGTCCGACGTCGGCCGGTGAACTGTTCGCGGACCTGCCGGTCGTCCTGCTGGAGCGTGACCGTGGCTGAATTCCGGGTCTGGGCGCCCATTCCCGAGCAGGTGCGACTTGACGTCGACGGTGCCGTGCACGACATGGCCCGTTCCGACGACGGATGGTGGCACGCCGACGTAGCCGCGCCACCGGAAGCGCGCTACGGCTTCCTACTCGACGACGACCCCACCGTGCTGCCCGATCCGCGCTCACCACGCCAGCCCGACGGGGTACACGAACGCTCCCAGTTGTGGGATCCGGCGACGGCGGTCTGGACGGACAGCGACTGGGCCGGCAAACGGGTCGAGGGTGCGGTGATCTACGAGCTGCACATCGGCACTTTCACCGACGGTGGCACCTTCGACTCGGCGGTGGACAAGCTGGACTACCTGGTCGATCTCGGCGTGGACTTCGTCGAGGTGATGCCAGTGAATTCCTTTGCCGGAACCCATGGTTGGGGTTATGACGGCGTCCTGTGGTACAGCGTGCACGAACCCTACGGGGGGCCCGACGGGTTGGTCCGGCTGGTCGACGCCTGTCACGCGCGGGGCGTGGGGGTGCTGATCGACGCGGTGTTCAACCACCTCGGGCCGTCCGGTAATTACCTGCCGCGGTTCGGCCCGTACCTGTCGTCGGGCAGTAACCCCTGGGGTGAGGGCATCAACATCGCCGACGCCGACTCCGACGAGGTGCGCCGCTACATCATCGGCTGTGCGCTGCGTTGGATGCGCGACTTCCACGCCGACGGGTTGCGGCTGGATGCGGTGCATGCACTGGTGGACACCACCGCGCTGCATATCCTGGAGGAGCTCGCCACCGAAACTGATTGGCTGTCACAGCAATTGGGGCGTCCGCTGGCACTGATCGCCGAAAGCGACCTCAACGACCCGCGGTTGATCACTCCGCGCGATCAGGGTGGTTACGGGATCACGGCACAGTGGGCCGACGACGTCCACCACGCCATCCACACCTCGGTATCCGGGGAACGGCAGGGCTACTACGCGGACTTCGGTGCGGTGGCCACGCTGGCGCAGACCCTGCGCCACGGCTTCTTCCACGCCGGCACGTATTCGTCTTTCCGTCGCCGCCGGCACGGCCGTCCGCTCGATCCCGCCCGGGTGCCGGCAACCCGACTGTTGGCCTACACCTGCACCCACGATCAGGTGGGCAACCGTGCGCTGGGCGACCGTCCCTCGCAGAACCTGACCGCGGGGCAACTCGCCGTCAAGGCCGCTTTGGTGCTCGGGTCGCCGTACACGGCAATGCTTTTCATGGGTGAGGAGTGGGGAGCGTCGACTCCGTTCCAATTTTTCAGTTCGCACCCCGAACCCGAGCTCGCGCAGGCCACCCGCGACGGCCGCAAGGCGGAGTTCGCCGAACACGGCTGGGACGCCGACGACATCCCCGATCCGCAGGATCGGCAGACGTTCCTGCGCTCGAAGTTGGATTGGGCCGAAGTCACCTCCGAGCAGCACGCACGGCTGCTGGATTTCTATCGAGAGCTGATTGCGTTGCGGCACAACGAGGCCGATCTGTCCGACGCGCAGCTCGATCATCTCGTCACCGACTACGACGAAGAACAGCAGTGGATCGTGCTGCGCCGCAACCAGTTGGCCATCGCCTGTAACCTCAGTGCCGGGCCGGTGAGCGTGCCGGTGACGGGCGAACCAGTGTTGGCCTGGGACACGCCTGACGTCGGCACCGACGCGACCCGGCTACCCGGTCATTCGGTGGCAGTGCTGCGCTGTCCATGAACACCCGCACCGCGCGCGAGGTAGTCGAGCTGTACAACTTGGTCGTGTGGAATCAGCGTGACTTCGCGCTGGCCGAAGAGCTGATGGGCGCCACGGTGATTCGCCACGACGTGGGTGAGGCGACCACCCTCACTCACGAGCAGGCGGTCAACCGAATCGTCGAACACTGGGCGATGTTCGAGACCATTCGCTTTGACCTGAACCTGGTGATCGCCGGTGACGACGGCGAACACGTCGCGGTGGTCTACCAATCCCCGATGACATTGAAGGATGGCACCGCGGTGGACATCGGGAGCATCGAAATCTTCCGGGTCGTCGACGGCCGGATCACCGAAGTATGGAACTGCGGCTACAAGCAGGGCATCTGGGCATGACTCTGCCCGCCCGCCGCAGCGGATTTTCGCGGGCAACACATCTTTGCCCACCTCATCGCGACTTTCTCACCTACCAGCGACAATTCGCGTCCGAAAGTGTGCCGGTCGCGGTTGTGCGGATGGTCCCGCAGTCAGGCCACGACGGCGCATCGTCGCTGTGAGGTGGGATTGTCGCTCGGAGCTGGGCGAAGCCGAGCCCATTCCCGGCGCGGTGACGGCTGGGGCGCGTGGGGACAGTGAGCCGACCACCGACCACCGTCGACGGTCGCCCCCATCGGCCCCAATGCACCGCACGCGTTGCCCGCGACGGTGCGAAACCGCCAAGGATCTACCAAGCGCGGTGCCCGACGCTATTGGCATGACGACGATCGCCCCGCAACCGGCCACCGCCACGTTCGAGACCCGCTCAAGCAAGCGGTGCAAGACCAGCAACCTGGCCATCCTCAGCCTGGCCTTCGGCGTTCTGCAGTACTTCTTCCTATTCATTCCGTGCTGGCTGGTGACGATCCCCTTCGGGGTGAACGCGCTGTATGAGACCGACGTAAGCGACCGCACCGGGCGCCGGTTCGCCATCGCCGGCATCACGCTGTCGGCGGCCCAATTCGCTGTTTACGCGTTCGTATTCGTGTGGTTGCTGCTCACTTGATCGGTCACACGCTGGGTCGCCCGGTGCCCTGGACCGCATCGGCGATGGCATCCGCCAGCGGCTCGATGTCGTCATGGCTCAGCTCGGCGATGGTGACGCGCATCCCCGGCGGCGCGTCGATCCGGAACCGGGTGCCCGCAGCCGCCGCCCAGCCTGCACTGAGTAGCCGGGTGATGGCCGCCGTCTCGTCCGGAACCGGCACCCAGACATTGAGCCCCGATCGCCCCTGCGCGGCTACGCCGCGCTCGGCCAGGGCGTCGCACAAGGCGTTGCGGTTGTTGGCGTACCGGTCCCCGGCGGCGATCACCAGGTCCGTCACCTCCTCGTCCAGCCACATGCGCACGGCCAGGTCCTGCAGCAGATGACTGACCCAGCCCGGCCCCAGCCGAAGCCGCCCATGCACCCGTTCGACGGTGCGGCGGTCCCCCGCCATGACCGCCAGGCGCAGGTCCGGCCCGTACGCCTTCGACGTCGACCGCACGAACGCCCAGCGGCGCGTCGCACCGGCCAGCGGGTGCAACCGGGCACCGGAGATGCCGGCGCAATGGTCGTCCTCGATCACCAGCACGTCGCTGGTCTTGCCCGCCAGCAACCGGCGCAGTGCGGCGGCACGCTCCTTGGACAGCGCCGCCCCGGTCGGGTTCTGCGCACGGGGGGTGACGATGACCGCCTGCACCCCGCGGCGCAGCGCGCGCGCCATGCTCAGCACCAGTGGCCCGTCGTCGTCGACCTGCACCGGCTCGGCCGAAAGACCAAGAGCTGCAATCAGATCGAGCAAGTTGGCCCACCCCGGATCCTCGACGGCAACCCGGTCGCCCGGGCGCAGATGAGCGGTCAGCGCCCGCTCGATGCCGTCCAGCGCACCGCTGGTGACCGCGAGGTGCTCGGCGCTGACACCATCGGCGGACAGGTCGGCGCGGGCGTGATCGAGCAACGCGCTCGACATGGCCGGCTTCCCGTACAACACCGGTGCACCCGGCGGCGGGGCCAGCTGGGCCGCGGCGATCGGCAGCAGCTTGGGACTGGGGTTGCCGCTGGACAGGTCGCGCGCGCCGTCGGGAACCTCGATGCCGAGCAACGAACGGGAGGTGGTCGCGGGACGGTGCCGCACCCGGGTGCCGCGCCGCCCCGCGGTCTCGATCGCGCCGCGATCGCGCAGCAGCCGGTAGGCGGCGGCCACGGTGTTGGGGTTCACGCCCAACTGGGTCGCGACTTCCCGGATCGACGGCAAGGTGTCGCCGGGGGCCAGGGCGCCTTGCGAGATGCCCTCTTCGACGCTTGCGGCAATCGAGTCGGCGCCGGTTCCGGATATGTTGTATCGTACTGGCACGTTAATCATTATGTACTAGTACAACATTAAAGGCAAGCCGATGGCCACCGCATATCAACCTGCTCCGCACACAACTCCCAGCCGGTACCGGGATCGGGCCCGCTACGACCACGAGACCGTGCACCGCATCCTGGACGAGTCGCTGATCTGCCACCTGGGCTACGTCACCGACGGCCGTCCGGTGGTGCTGCCGACCACCCACGCGCGGGTCGGACAGACCCTCTACCTGCACGGGTCATCCGGTGCCGGTCCCATGCTGGCCGCCCGCACGGCCGGGATCGGCGTCTGCGTCACCGCCACCGTGGTCGACGGGCTGGTGCTGGCCCGGTCGGCGATGCACCACTCGCTGAACTACCGCTCGGTGGTGGCGATGGGCACCGCACGCCTGGTGCACGACCCGACAGAGAAAGCACACGCCCTGACCGCACTGCTGGACCACATCCGACACGGCAGGGCCGCGGACTGCCGGCCCCCGAACGCGCGTGAACTCGCCGCCACCGCGGTGCTGGCCCTCGACCTGGTCGACGTGTCGGCCAAAGTGCGCGCCGGCGGAGTGGCCGACGAGCCGGAAGATCTGGTCCTGCCGCACTGGGCCGGGGTGATACCACTGTGCCTGGCCACCGGAACACCGGTACCGGCCGCCGAACTCGATCCGGCTACCCCACTGCCGCCGTATCTGCGGCCCTGACCCCGGCCGTCAGGTGCGCGGCGGCTCCGCCGATGGTGACCCCGCCGTCACCGATGATGGTGCGCAACAACGCTTCCTGCTCGCGCTGGCCGCGGGCGGCCGCACGGTCGAGGCCGTCCGGCCGGGTCAGGGCGAGGACACTGCGGACCAGATTGACCGGCAGCCGCAACAGCGGGAACCACGGCGGCATGTACACCGGCAAACCCAGCGCGCGCATGGCGCGCGGCCCCAGGAACCCGCTCGTCAGCGACAGGTGTTGGGCCCAGGCCAAGCGGCGGCGCAGGCCCGGCAGCGTGCGATAGTGCCAGGTCAGCGGGTCATCGACCATCGGGACCGCGAGCTGTTTGGTGGACTCGTCGGGATCGGAGAGCGCCGTCAGGGTGTGGAAGAGCACCCGGATCCCATCGCGAAAATTCCTTGGCAGCCAGTCGTCGTCGACCCCGATCAGCCAGCCGGCGTAGCGGGTCAGATGCGCGATCGCGTCGAGGTCACCCGGCGTCTGCAGAATGCCCATGCCGAGGGCACCGGCAGTCGGGGCGATCAGGGCGCCCACCAGCGTGGCGGCCATATCGGTCTGGTTGACCGGCAATCCCCAGTCCGCTGCTCGCCAGTCCGGCATCGCCGCCACGTGTCGACGAACCAGGGCGTGGATCAACCGGACCCGAAGCGTCGAACAGTAGCCGACACCGTGCGGGACCATTTCCCCGTCGTCGATGACATCGATGGCCCAGCGCATCGTCTCGGCGAAGCGCCGGTTCGAGCCTTTCTCCAGCGCGCCGGTGCGCACCAGAGTCTTATTGAATCCCGAGAACTGGTACCCGCCGAGCAGCGAGACGTCGCGCGCGATGTACATGCCGTCGGCGCCGCCTCGGCGCAGCGCGCGCTGCCCACGGCGCATCACTTCCCAGTCGACCCAGTCCGGTGTCGCCTCTACCTGAAAAAAGAAGTCGCGCAACGGTTCCGGTGCTTGCGGCACATTCGCGATGCCCTCGGTGAGGGCACGTTCGAACAACGAGCGCCCGTGCGTCAGATCCGTCGACGCCATCCAATCGACCAAGCGGTCCATCGGCGGGTCACCGACGGTCAGCCGTTCACCGAGATGGCGCCATTGCTGCGGCGACGGCCCCCGCACTCCCAGCGCCATCGCCAACAACCGAACGGCCGCGGGGACACTTCGGGGCCGGTCGGGGTGGCGGGTGGGAATGGGCGTCTGGGCAGTCATTTCGCCCCTCCTGAGGGAAACCGAGTTTTGGATAACGGCTGTGATCCGAATGTAGAGCGCGGGTAAGGTGCTGTCAATGAAGCGCGCGGGGGTGGTTCGCGACTACGGCGGGATCAGCGCCGACGACCGTCGCGCCGAACGCCGTCGCAAACTGCTGGCAGCAGGCCGGCAGATCTGGGGTGAATCGGGAGTCGCGGAGGTGACCGTGCGCGGCGTGTGTACCGCGGCCGGCCTCATCCCCCGCTACTTCTACGAGCAGTTCAGCAACCGGGAGGCACTGCTGTTCGCCGTGTCCGACGACGTGCGCGATCAGCTCCTCGATGCGCTGCTCCTGGCCGGCGTGGCCAATCCCGGCACCTTGACGGACAAACTGCGGTCCGCGCTGCAGGCCTTCCTCGACATCATCGCCGCCGACCCGCACATCCACCGCATCGCCACCGGCGACGTGAGCACCGTCGCCGGGCTGGCCGAACACCGCACCAGCATCCTGGAGATGATCACCGATTCGGTCATCGAGCAGGCTCCGCGGGTGCTCGCCACGCAGCCGCCCCCGCCTGACCAATTGCGCCGCGGCGCCCAGTTCATGGTCGGCGGCGTCAATCAGATCATCGATGCCTGGCTGCGCGAGCCGGTCGAGAGCACCGACGGTTTGGCGACGATCTGCGCCGATCTGTGCGTCGCCGTGGTCCGCGGCGTCGTCACACCCGCGGACTGATCGTCACGCCCGCGGACTCGCCGGAACGGCCTCAGTGCACCAGGTAGCGGAAAGCCGGTGAACCGGGCAGCAGCGTTTCCACGTGCATCTCGGTGTCGCGGATGCGCGCCAGCAGACCATCCAGATCCGCGGCCGATCCCAGCTGGATGCCGACCAACGCCTCACCCGTCTCGCGGTTGTTGCGTTTGACGTACTCGAACAGGGTGATGTCGTCACCTGGGCCGAGCACCTGGTCGAGGAACCGCCGCAGCGCCCCGGGTTCCTGCGGGAAGTCGACCAGGAAGTAGTGCTTGAGACCGAGATGGACCAGCGAACGCTCCAGCACCTCACCGTATCGGGAGACGTCGTTGTTGCCGCCGGAGATCAGGCACACCACCGTCGAGCCGGCCGGGACGTCGGCCTCCAGCAGGCCGGCCACCGACAAGGCGCCCGCGGGCTCGGCGATGATGCCTTCGTTCTGATACAGGTTGAGCATCGCGGTGCACACTGCGCCTTCGTCGACGGTGGTGATCGACACCATGTCGCCGGCCGCCGCCAAAGCCGCATACGGCAGGGCGCCCGCGCGCGCCACCGCAGCGCCGTCAACGAACTGATCGACGGCATCCAGCGTGACCGGCGCACCCGCGGCCAGCGCAGCCATCATCGCAGCGGCACCGGCCGGCTCGATCCCCAGCACCGACGTGGTGGTGGTGCGTTCGGCGAGGTAGGTGGTGATGCCGGCGATGCAGCCGCCGCCGCCCACCGGAACCACCACCAGGTCGGGTTCAACTCCCAGCGCGTCCAGGATCTCGACGGCGATGGTGCCCTGGCCGGCCATGGTGCGCAGATCGTCGTACGGCGGCACCAGGGTGGCGCCGGTGCGGGCCACGTCCAGGCGGGCGGCCTCGGCGGCCAGGTCGTAGGTGGACCCGCCGACGATCAGCTCGATGAACTCGCCGCCGTGATAGAGGATCCGGTCGCGCTTCTGCTTGGGCGTCTTGGCGGGTACGTAGACGCGGCCGTGCACCCCCAGCGACCGGCAGGCGAAGGCAAAGCCCTGGGCGTGATTCCCGGCCGACGAGCACACCACGCCGGCGGCCAGCTCCTCCTCGGACAGCTGCACCAGCAGGTTGTAGGCCCCACGCAGCTTGTACGAGCGGACCACCTGCAGGTCTTCGCGTTTGAGAAAGACCGTGGCGCCGGTGATCTGGGACAGCCGGTCGCTGAGCTGCAACGGAGTGGGTGTGACCACCGGCGCGATCCGCTTGGCCGCGCCGTCGATGTCGGCCGCACACAGCGGCAGACCGGTGGGGTCAGACAGGCTCCTGCTCAGTTCGGCGGACACCGGTCAATGGTGCCATGCCACGGCAACGCCAGCTCAGTTCACCGGGGTGAGCACAAACACCGGAATCTGGCGGTCGGTCTTGGTCTGGTAGTCCGCGTAGTCCGGGTACGCCGCGACGGCACGCTCCCACCAGACGGCCTTCTCGTCGTCGAAAACCTCGCGGGCGTCGTAGTCGCGCGTGACGGTGCCGTCCTGCAACTCGACCCGGGGGTTCTTCTTGACGTTGTAGTACCAAACCGGGTTCTTCGGGGCGCCGCCGAGCGAGGCGACGATCGCGTACTCGCCGTCGTGCTCGACGCGCATCAGCGGAGTCTTGCGCAGCTTGCCGGTCTTGGCGCCGACCGTGGTCAGCAGGACGACTTTCATGCCCTTGAGTTCGGTGCCTTCGGTTCCGCCGGATTCGGCGATCTTGTCGGCCTGCTCGCGGGACCAATCCCAGGGGCTGGGTTCGTATTCACCTTCTAACGGCATGCACCCACTCTAGGCCCGCGCCCGACCGTCATCGCAGACTGCGCACCCCGGCCATCTCGGCACGGGTCGCCGGTCGCGCCGCGGCAGCGACTCGATCGGGTTGCCCCTTGCGCAGGGTGGCCAGCAGTTCCCGGTAGGGCCCCACCAGGTACACGGTGTCGCCGGCGATGAGCCGGGCGTCGCGGCGCGGCAACAGTTGCGCCGCTGCGTCGTCCCGGGTGATCGCAATGACGCGGATCTGGTTCGACATCTCGAACATCTGCTGACCGTCGAGTTCGCTGCCCGGCTGCACGTGCATTCCGCCGACCAGAAACGACCGGTTGCCGACCGAGAACGTGCCCAGCACCTGCAGGCCGATCGCTGCGCCGACGAACCACGGCACCGCCATTTCGACGGTGGATCTGACGTTTTCGAAACCGAAACGCTGCGCCACCGCAGACCCGAGCTCGTGGTCGTAGACGCGGAGCACCAAAGGTACTCGGCCCCAGCGGTTTCGCCCGCCCTCCCCCTGCGAGCCGAACAACCCGCGCAGCACAATCCCGGTCTCGATGTTGATCATGTCACTGCGGGTCAACACCGCCACCGCACGGGCGCGATCAGCACGCGCCGCAGCCAGGACCTTCGGCATGGTGGCGTCGCCGAAGATGACGGGCACGTCGAGTTCGTTCATCGCCGACAGATACGGGTTACCGGGGTCGCGTTCGATCACCGCGACGTCGTGACCGGCCGCGGTGAGGTCGCTGACCACCCGCATCCCGAGCCCGCTCAACCCGACGACGATGACGTGGCTGCGCAGATGCCGGGCCCGCGGCCGCCCGGACGCCATCACGAAGCGGCGCGACAGCAGCACATCGGCGACGAACGCGACCAGCAACGCGGTGGTCGTCACGCCGCCCAACATCAACATGGCGGCGAAGATCCGCAACCAGGTGGGCTGCTGCGCGAAGCTGAAGTCCCCGTAGCCCGTGGTGGTGATGGTCTCGTTGGTGAAGTAGAACGCGTCGACCCACGACATTCCGGGATGGGTGTAGGAGAAGTGCAACAGCGTCGTCGACCCGGCGATCAAGCAGACCAGCGCCGCGATCACCGGGTAGAACGCCGGGTTGACGTCGCTGGGCAGAGCGCGCAGCGACGCCAGCGACCGCCGTAGGCGCGACGGGCGGGTACGTGTCGTCTCGGTCCGAGGCACCCGGATGCCGTAGGCGGCCGCATCGTCCCGAGTGCCGATCATCGACATCCAGTCGCCGGCACGCACCGTCAAGTCGCGGCCCGGGCAGGCCACGACATCGCCCGGGGTGCAACTGTTCTCGCCGCGGACGACGGCGACGGGCGCCAACTGCCCGAAGATGTCGCGGATGGTCGCGTCGCGGGTCGCGTCGGCGCCGAACACAACGAAGTCGATACCTGCCACCTGCAGGGGATGTGTGGTGCGCGCCAGGCACGCTTCCACGACCGCGGGTGCGGTGAGGGTCGCGACGTCGAAGATCGCGCTCGGCCCCTCGTCGGCGGCCACCGCTTCGCGCAGCACGTCGTTGGTCAGCCGGGCCACCACGCGTACGTCGGGATTGGCCCGGCGGGCCAGCAGCGCGATTTCCAGATTGATCGCGTCGTCGTCACCTGCACAGACCACGGCGGTGGCCGTCGCAATTCCGGCCCTGGCCAGTTCACCGTTGACCTGCTTACCGGCCAGATCTGCAGCGCTGAGCCGCACGACGCTGGCACCCGCGCGTACCAGTTCGTCGATGACCGTCGTAGCCAGCGCGTCGTCGCCGCTGACGATCACGAGCTCGTGCATGGGAACCTCCTCGACGCGCCGGCCTGGCTCATCGTCGCGCGAGATATACCGAGATCCGAGTGGCTCCGCTTCGATTACGCTGCAGGCGTTAGCTTTTGCCGTTCATGTGCTACTGGCGGCTTTCACCACTGCTGTTGCCGCGAGACTACCAGCGGGATTCCCCGCGGACAGTTCCGGCGCTCGTCGGGTTTGCCTGCTCAATTACGTTGCACCGCAGCACCATTCGATAGCTCGACGCACGACTCACCGCCAACTGGGGATCGCCTGCGGGTTCCCTGCCACCTTGCTGACGAGAGCGCAGGACGATCAGCGCGTCCGGGCCAGTTCGGCGATCACGTTGACCCGCCGGGTCGCAGTGGCGATCTCGTCGGCGAACTCCCGGCGTCGCTTGGCCAGGTCGGCCTGGTCGGGACCGTCCACCAGCTCCCGATGCCGCGCCAGCCGCAGTGCGGTCTTGAACAGCTCCATCGACCGGGACTCGGCGTTGGCGATGCGGCGCTGCAGTTCCCACTGCTTGCCCACCTCCAGGCATTCGGTCAAAAACGCATCCTCGTCCAGCGCTTCGTCTTCGAGGGCGGCCAACCGGTCGGCGACGATGTGATAGGCGTCCAGGAACGGGCGCAGCACCAGGTGCGCCAACAGCAGATCCGCCGACTCCAGCAAGTGCCGTACCTCGGCGGCGCTGACCGCTTTGGTGGTGTCTTCGACCGGGCCGATCAGGCGCACTTCGGCGGCGAGTTCCATCTCGAACTGCGCGCGCGCCGAGAACAGGAACTCGAACTTCAGCAGCTCGCGCAGTTGCAGCGCCTCGTCGCGGACAGATGCCGGCGAAACCGTGCCCTCGGTCGGGCATTCCGAGGCCGCCAGCAACGCCAGCTCGGCGATGGCCCGGTCGACCAGGATGTGGATGGCGGTGTTGCGGTAGAACGCCGCGACCAGGTGCTGGTCGGCGCCGATCCCCCACACCGCCTCGGTGCCGGCGTCGTACACGCTGACCACGCCGGAAGCCACCATCTGGTGCAGGGTCCAGCGGATCGTCGACTTGTTGGTCAGGTCCGCCGCCCCGGCCACCGCCCATTCACGGGCGGCGATGTAGCTCGCCAACGGCCGCACCGTGGCGAGTACCTCGCTGATCGACAGCGAACGGTCCGCGCCCAGCAGGGCCAGGCTCACCACCGCAGTCGGTGTGACCGGGGTGGCGCGGTTGATCCGGTGTTCGACGTCCAGCGCGATGCGTTCCACGACGGTGCCCGTGCCCGACGGGTCCGCCCGCAGCTCCTCGAGACGCTTGCGCAACGGCAACGGTTCGCCGAAGTCGAGATAGGCCCGGCCCAGTCGTTCGCCCTGCTGGCGGGACAGCCGGACCAGGAACCGGAAGTCCTCGGGACGTTTCGCCGCGCCGTAGGCCTCGGTGGTCATCGCTTCGACCTCGTGCAGCTGGTCGTACACGATCGACGTCGGCACCAAATACACTTCGGGTCCGTCGATTTCGTCGACGGCGTCGGTGAGGTAGCGCAGGATGCCGAACACCGGCGGGCGCAACTTGCCGGTGCGGGTGCGTCCACCTTCGATCGACCAGGTGAGGTTGGTGTGGTTCTGCACCAGCTGCGCGGTGTAGGCCCGCAGGACGAACCGGTAGACCGGAATGTCCTTGGTCTGCCGGCGGATGAAGATGGTGCCGGTGCGCTTGGCGAAGCCGCCCATCGGGAAGAAGTTGAGGTTGGCGCCGCCGAAGGTGAAGGCCGACGACAACCGGTTGGCCGCGATCTCCTCCGGCAGCAGCATGCCGTCCAGGTAGGAGCGGTGCGAGAACGCGAACGCCAACGTGGCCTTGCGGTCCAGAGCGCGCAGCTGCGCGATCTGGTCCTCGTCGACCAGCACGTCGTAGGCCCGCATCAGCCAGCGGCTGAATCCCCGCCAGGCCTGCACCGCGCGCTCGTCCAGGGACGCCGCCACTTCGCGCAGGTAACCCGCGGCCTCCACCCGCACGCTCTCCGGGTCGCGGCCCAGCTCGCCGGCCAACGCGTCGAGCCGCTCGCCGAACCACTGCGCATCCAACAGCTGGGTAACCGCGTCCGGGTCGGTCGCCAGCGGCGTCGTGGCTTCGTCGACAAGCCCGGTGCGCTGCAACAGCTTTCGCACCCCGCTGCGACCGACTTCGCGTGCAGTCACTCTTACTCCCTCGCTGTCAGGCCGGTTGCGGCGCGGTCATAACGGTGAGCGTACGTCCGTGGCCCGCCGAATAGGGGCTCAATCATCCCGCCGAGTCCGTATCCCGCGACGCGTCAAGGCGTGTCCCGGGGTCGGTCTAACCACCCAGGCAACCGGGGCCGAGCAACTCCTTGAGGTCCCCCATCAACGCCGGCGACGGCGTCACCCGCAGCGACTGGTCCAGTTCCAGCGTGGTGATCCGCTCGCCACTGATCAACCGCAGATGCACCTGCGAGGTGCCGGGGTGGCGGGTCAGCACCTGCTTGAGCGCGCTGACCTTGTCCACCGTGCACTGCCGGGTCGGCAGGCTCACCGCCAGCGGCCGGTTGGGTTGGGCGTTCGAGAAGTCGGGCACCACCAGCTCGTTGGCGATCAGGCTGATCCGGTCGTCACGCACCGCGACCTTGCCGCTGACCAGCACCACCACGTCGTCGGCGATCTCGGCGCCGAAGTTAGAGTACGTGTGCGGGAAGAACATCACCTCGATACCGCCGGTCAGGTCCTCCAATTGTGCTGATGCCCAGGGCATTCCGTTCTTGTTCACCCGTCGGTTCACCGACGCCAGGATGCCGCCGACCCGCACCTGCGCGTCGTTGGGGACGTCGCCGTCCAGGATCGCCGGGATCGCGGTGTCGACCTGGGTGGCCAGCAGGTGCGCCACCCCGTTGAGCGGGTGGCCGGACACGTAGAGCCCCAGCATTTCGCGCTCCAGCGCGAGCTTGTGTTTGTCTTCCCATTCGTCGTCGGGCACTTTGATGGCGAAGACGGCGTCGCCGGCACCGTCGCCGTCGGCGCCGCCGAACAGGTCGAACTGGCCCATCGCCTCGGCCTTCTTGGTGCCCAGCACACTGTCGACGGCGTCGGTGTGCACCAGGAAAAGGCCCTTGCGGGCATGCCCGAGCGAATCGAACGCGCCGGCCTTGATCAGCGACTCGGTGACCTTCTTGTTGCAGGCCGAGATGTCGATCTTGTTCAGGTAGTCCGAGAAGTCGGTGTATTTGCCCTTCTCGTTGCGGGTCTTGATCAGCGAGCCGACGACGTTGGCGCCGACATTGCGCACCGCGCCCATCCCGAAGCGGATGTCCTTGCCGACCGAGGCGAAGTTCACCAGCGACTCGTTGACGTCGGGCGGCAGCACGGTGATGCCCAACCGGCGGCAGTCGGCGAGGTAGACCGCGGCCTTGTCCTTGTCGTCGCCGACGGAGGTGAGCAGACCCGCCATGTATTCGGCGGGATAGTTGGCCTTGAGATAAGCGGTCCAGTAGGAGACCAATCCGTAGCCGGCGGCGTGCGACTTGTTGAAGGCATACCCGGCGAACGGAAGGATGGTGTCCCACAACGCTTTCACCGCTTTTTCGGAGAAACCGTTGGCGGTCATGCCTTCGTAGAAACCCTTGTACTCGGCCTCGAGCACCTCGAGTTTCTTCTTGCCCATCGCTTTGCGCAGCGCGTCGGCCTTGCCCATCGTGTAGGAGGCGACCTTCTGGGCGATGAACATGATCTGCTCTTGGTAGACGATCAAACCGTAAGTCTCGGAGAGGATTTCGCGTAACGGTTCCTCGAGCTCGGGATGGATCGGTTTGATCGCCTGCCGATTGTTCTTGCGGTCGGCGTAGTCGTTGTGTGCGTTCATGCCCATCGGTCCGGGGCGGTACAGCGCCAGTACCGCGACGATGTCGTTGAACTCGGTGGGCTGCATGCGGCGCAGCAGGTCGCGCATCGGGCCGCCGTCGAGCTGGAACACGCCGAGCGTGTCGCCGCGGCCCAGCAGTTCGTAGGTCAGCTTGTCGTCCAGCGGCAGCGTTTCCAGGTCGAGGTCGATGCCCCGGTTGGCCTTGATGTTCTCGATCGCGTCGCCGATGATCGTCAGGTTGCGCAGGCCCAGGAAGTCCATCTTCAGCAGGCCGATGGCCTCGCACGACGGGTAATCCCAGCCGGTGATGATGGCGCCGTCCTGCGGTCGCTTCCACAGCGGAATCGCCTCGGTCAGCGGCTCGCTGCTCATGATCACCGCGCACGCGTGCACCCCGGCGTTGCGGATCAGCCCCTCCAGGCCGCGCGCGGTCTGGTAGATGGTGCGCACGTCGGGGTCGGTCTCGATCAGGCTGCGGACCTCAGCGGCCTCCTTGTACCGCTCGTGGGCCGGGTCGGTGATGCCCGACAGCGGGATGTCCTTGGCCATGATGGGCGGCGGCAGCGCCTTGGTGATCCGGTCGGCGATCGCGAATCCGGGCTGCCCGTAGTGGATTCGCGCCGAATCCTTCAGCGCCGCTTTGGTTTTGATGGTGCCGAAGGTGATGACCTGGGCGACCCGGTCCTGACCCCACTTGTCGGCGGCGTAGCGCACCATCTCACCGCGCCGCCGGTCGTCGAAGTCGATGTCGATGTCCGGCGCCGACGGGCGCTCGGGGTTGAGGAACCGCTCGAACAGCAGACCGTGCGGGATGGGGTCGATGTTGGTGATGCCCATCGCGTAGGCGACCAGCGAACCCGCCGCCGAACCACGGCCCGGCCCGACCCGGATGTCGACCGACCGCGCGTAGTTGATCAGGTCCGCGACGATCAGGAAGTAAGCCGGAAAGCCCTTGTCGCAGATGACTTTGATCTCGTAGTCGGCCCGGTCGAGGTAGTCCTGGCCCACGCCGGCCGGGAAGCGCCGCTGCAGGCCGGCCATCACCTCGTGGCGCAGCCACGACGCCTGGTCGTGCCCCTCGGGCACCGGGAAGACCGGCATCCGGTCCCGCGGCGTCCACACGTCGGCGTAGGACTGGACCCGTTCGGCGATCAGCAGGGTGGAGTCGCAGGCCCCGGGCACCTCGTCGTCCCAGAGTCGGCGCATGTCGGCGGCGGACTTGAGGTAGTAGCCGTCGCCGTCGAACTTGAACCGGTTGGGGTCCGAGAGCGTCTTGCCGGTTTGCACGCACAGCAGCGCCTCGTGGTTGTGCGCGGCGTCACGGGTGACGTAGTGGCAGTCGTTGGTGGCCAGGGGCGGGATACCGAGCTGACGGCCGATGTCGAGCAGACCTTGCCGGACCCGCTGTTCGATCGAGATTCCGTGGTCCATCAGCTCGAGGAAGAAGTTGTCCGCGCCGAAGATCTCGCGCCACTTGGCGGCGGACTCCAGCGCTTCGCGGTCATGGCCCAGCCGCAACCGGGTCTGCACCTCGCCGGACGGGCAACCGGTGGTGGCGATGATGCCCTCGGCATGCTCGGCGATGAGTTCGGCGTCCATGCGCGACCATTTGCCCAGCTGGCCTTCAAACGACGCCAGGGACGACAGCTTGAACAGGTTGCGCAGGCCGGTCGCGTTCTCGGCCATCATCGTCATGTGGGTGTAGGACCCGCTGCCGGATACGTCGTCGCCCTTCTGCCCGGGATCGCCCCAGGTGATGCGACGGGTGTCAAAGCGCGAGCCGGGCGCGATGTAGGCCTCGACCCCGATGATCGGCTTGATCCCGGCCTTGCACGCCGAAGTGTAGAACTCGCTGGCGCCGAACATGTTTCCGTGGTCGGTCATGCCGATCGCGGGCATGCCCAGCCGGGCGGCCTCAGCGAACATCGGGGAGATCTTCGCGGCACCGTCGAGCATCGAATACTCGGTGTGGTTGTGCAGGTGCACGAACGACGACTCACTCATAGGGAGGCAAGTCTATGACCGCGCACCGACACGGTCCCGGCGTGTCGCAGCACGTGTCTTGGCCGGTTTCAGCCGTACAACTCGACGAAGTTGTCGAGCGACTTTTGCACGTCACCCTTGGCCGCGCGGGCCGCGACTTTGCCGATCGGACCGAACAGCGCGGGGCCGCCCAGGTCAACGGACAGGCCAAGGGTGGCGCCGTCCTTGGATTGCGTCACCGTCAGCGTGACCTTGTACTTTGCTCCGCCCTTGCCGTCCCCGGCCATCGCGACCTTGTGCGGCGGATCCCACTTGGTGATCGTCCAGGTCACCCGGTTGCGCAGGCCTTTGGAGCGCGCGACGCCCACCACCTGCGTGCCTTCGGTGATGTCGTCGACGTCGGGCAACTCGCTGCGCCAGCCCTCGTGCAAGACCAGCCAGTCGCCCAGGGTCGACAGGTCCGAGACGTGCTCCCACATTTCCTGCGGGGTCATCGGTACGTCCAGGGTCAGGTCAACGGATGCCATAGCGGTGAGCGTAACGCCAGCGCGACCGGCGGCCCTCCACCCCGGATACGCTCAGCGGCGAAGCGGAGGGCAGGTCGGTGGTCGAGAATCGGGCGGGGTCGCAGTTCGGGCCGTATCGGTTGGTGCGGCTGCTGGGTGCCGGCGGTTACGGCGAGGTGTACGAAGCTGAGGACACCGCCATGCACCGCGTGGTGGCGTTGAAGCTGCTGAGCAGCACCTATTCGCAAAACCCGGTGTTCCGCGAGCGGCTGTTCCGGGAGGCCCGCACCGCCGGCCGGCTGCGGGAACCACACGTGCTGCCGATCCACGGTTGCGGCGAGATCGACGGCCAGGTCTACATCGACATGCGACTGGTGCGCGGCGTGGATCTGGACACCGTGCTGCGCCGGGACGGCCCGCTCCCGCCGGCGCGGGCAGTGAATCTGGTGCGCCAGGTCGCGGCAGCCCTGGACGCCGCGCACGCCGAGACGGTGTTACACCGCGACGTCAAACCGGCGAACATCCTGCTCTCCGGTGACGACTTCGCCAGCCTGGTCGACTTCGGCCTGGCCAGCGCGGCCGGCGACGCCCGGCTGACCGGCACCGGAAAGGCGGTCGGCACGTTCGATTACGTTGCTCCGGAACGGCTTTGCGAGAATCCAGTGATCGACCCGCGCTGCGACGTGTACTCGCTGGCGTGCGTGCTCTATGAACTACTGACCGGGGCACCACCGTTTGCCCAGCACCAGGATCTGACCGCGCTGATCAACGCCCAGCTGACCGCCCCGATCCCGCGGCCCAGCCAGCAGCGGGCCGGCATCCCCGCCGGGTTCGACGAGGTCATCGCGCGGGGCATGGCCAAGCATCCCGACGACCGTTATTCCAGCGCGGGTCAGCTGGCCGCCGCCGCGCACAACGCACTGGGTCCGGCCGCGACCACCCGCGAGTGGACCACCGCGCCGCCGCCGGTGCCGCTGCCCCCGCCCGTGCCGGCCGCGCCACCGCCGTGGGTGCCACCCGAGCGCCGAAAACCGCGCCGTCGCAGGGTGGTCGCCGTCGCGGCGGCCATCATCGTCGCGGTGGCGGCCGCGGCGGCCGTCGTTGTTGTCACGCGCCGGGATGCTGCCACCGGGCGCGCGGCGACCAGCACGCCGCGGCCGTCCTCGACGGTCCCGACGGTGCTGAAATTCCCGGACCTGGTGCAGGCCCGCGGGGTGGCCGTCGGTCACGACGGCAGCGTCTACGCGGTCGAGCTGAGCAGCCACTCCCCCAATGGCCGGGTGCTGAGGTTGCCACCCGGCCAGCCCTCGCCTACCGAGCTACCGTTCGGTGAGCTGTACGGCGAAGGGGTCGCGGTGGACCCGGCGGGTGCGGTCTACGTCGCCGACTTCCACGCATCCGCGGTGTGGAAGTTGGCGCCGGGCGGTCGTGGGCCTGCTCCGCTGACGTTCGGGCACCTGGGCAGACCGGTCGGGGTGGCGGTCGGCGCCGACGGCACCGTCTATGTCACCGACGCCACGCTTCGGCAGGTGCTGAAGCTGGCCCCCGGCGCGACGAGTGCCACCGCCCTGATGCCGACCACACCGCTGAACATGCCAGCCGGAATCGCGGTGGACAGCACCGGGAACCTTTACATCGCCGATGTGGAGGAGCGGCGGGTGTTGAAGCTGGCTGCCGGTGCCGACACCCCCGCCGAACTGCCGTTTCCCGGCCTGCAGCAACCGTACGGTGTGGCTGTGGACAAGAACGGCAACGTCTACGTCACCGACATCGACGGCCGCGGGGTCTTCAAGTTGGCCAGCGGTGCGAGCACTGCCACCCAGGTCGCCTTTCCCACCCTCAACTACCCGTTCGGTATCGCCGTGGACGACGCCGGCGATCTGTTCGTCGTCGACTGTCACCGCGGCGACGACTGCGCGACCGGCAAAGTCCTCGAATTGGGTGCCGCGCAATGACTGCCAGCTTCCTCCCGGGGTCGCGGTTCGGCCCGTATCAGCTGCGCCGGCTGCTGGGCAGCGGCGGATTCGGTGAGGTCTACGAAGCCGAGGACACGGTCATGCACCGGGTGGTGGCGCTGAAGTTGCTGTCCAGCAGCTACTCGCAGAACCCGGCTTTCCGGGAGCGGCTGTTCCGGGAGGCCCGCACCGCCGGACGGCTGCACGACCCGCACGTGGTGCCCATCCACGGCTGCGGTGAGATCAACGGTCAGCTCTACATCGACATGCGCCTGATCGACGGTACGGATCTGCAGAGCACCCTGGAACGTGGCGGCGCGCTCAGCCCGGCCCGGGCGGTGCACGTGGTGCGGCAGATCGCCGCGGCACTGGATGCCGCGCACGCCGAAACGGTGATTCACCGCGACGTCAAGCCGGCCAACATTCTGCTCGGTCCCGACGACTTCGCCTGCCTGGTGGACTTCGGCCTGGCCAATGCCGCCACCGACACCAAGCTCACCAGCGAGGGCACCACCATCGGATCGTTCGCCTACCTGGCACCGGAACGTCTGGCGTCCGGCCAGGTCACGCCGGGTGCGGACATCTATGCACTGGCCTGTGTGCTGTATGAATGCCTGACCGGGGCCGCACCGTATGAGAGTCGCACCGAAATACCCGCTCTGGTCGCCGCGCACCTGACCTCCCCGCCGCCGCGCCCCAGCCAGGACCACCCGGGGATCCCGATCGGTTTCGACGAGGTGATCGCGCGTGGAATGGCCAAGGACCCGCAGGTTCGCTTTCGCAGCGCCGGTGAACTGGGTGCGGCCGCTCAGCACGCGCTGAGCACCCCGGTGCAGCCCTGGACTCCGCCGCACGCGGTCCCCACCCAACCGTGGACACACCCGGGCGCGCCCACTGCGCGCACGCCAATGAAGTTGCACCGCAAGCCCCGTCGCCGTGCAGTGCTGGCCGTGGGCGTGATCGCGCTGGTAGCCGCCATTGTCGGCGTCGTCGCGGTCGTGGCCACGCCCGACACGACCCGGCATGCTGCGCCCAACACCAGCGCATCGCCGACGCCCGGCGGCTCCGGCTCGCCGTCCACCAGCGCCGCCCCCGCCCTGAACGCCACCCGATTGCCGATTATCGGAACCGGTCAGCTCGCGGGCGTGGCGATCGGCCCGGCCGGGGAAATCTACGTCGTCGACACCAGCAGCCCCAGGGTGTACAAGCTGACCGCCGACTCCGATGCGCCCGCTGAGGTGCCGTTTCGCGGACTGGTCCGGCCCAAACGGGTGAGCGTGGACGCAGCCGGCAACGTCTATGTCGCCGATGTCCCCCGGGACGGCGCCGGGAGGATTCTGAAATTGGGGCCCGGCGCCGGTGATCCGGTCGAGTTGCCCTTCGGCCGCATGCTTCCCCATGGCGTCGCAGCTGATGCTGCGGGGACTGTCTACGTTGCCGCAAACGACCGGGTGCTGGCGCTCGCGCCGGGTGCCGCGACCCCCACCACGCTGCCGTTCGGTACCGGCATTTTCGAGGACGTGGCGACGGACGGCGCCGGCAACGTCTACGCCCTGCAGGCGGGCCGGGTGCTGAAGTTGGCCCTAGGCGAGAGCAACCCGACCCAGCTGCCGTTCGGACAGCTGGGCAGGGCGCAAATCGTCGTGGTGGACGCCAAGGGCGACGTATACGTGGCCGACAACGCCGACAACATGGGTCGGCTGATCAAGCTGTCCGCGGGTGCCTCGTCCCCGACCCTGCTGTTCGCGCCGGAGAATCAGTCCTTCGGTGGTATGGCGATCGACGCGGCGGGCGGCATCTACGTGACCGAGAACAACCGGCTGCTCAAAGCCGCGGTGGGCTGATGACGGAGCCCAGCGATCTGAAATCGCTACTGGCACAAGGTGGCCCGCTCGATCCGGTCCGTGCGGTGCACCTGGTAGGCCAAGTCGCGGCGGCGATCGACGATGCGCACGCCCACCGCAGAATCCACCGCGACGTCAGCACCGCCAACATTCTGCTGGCGCGCGACGGTTCAGCCTATTTGGCCGACCTCGGCGGAGCGACGCCCTCGGCAGACCGGACCCGGGTGCTGGTCACCGACACCGACGCGGTCTACCGCGCCGACATCGCCGCGCTGGCCGGGGTGCTTTACGAGTGCCTGACAGGGCAACCGTTCGACCCGGCGACGCCGGTCGAGCGGCGAGCCGGAATCCCGGCTGAGTTCGACGCTGTCATCGAGCGCGCAACGGCAGCCGATCCCGCCAACAGGTACCGCAGCGCCGGCGAATTCGCCGCTGCCGCGCAGCGCGTCCACCCGCCGATCCCGCCCCCTGCGCCGCCGAACAGCAACCCGGCACCGCCGTCCGCGGCGGCCACCCGCACGTTCACCCTCCCGCCTCCTGGCCAGTCATCCAATAATCATGTCCCGCAACCTATTCCGATGTACGGACAGTCACCTACCGTATCGTTTCCGCACTCCCGGCCGATGCAGCTGCCGATACCGCCACCACGACGGCGCCGCTACATCGGCCCGGCTGTCGCCCTCGTCGCCGTGATCGCCGTGGTGGTGACCGGCGCAATCGTGATCCCCAAGGTCGTGCACCGCAACGACTCGACGGCATCCACCACCAAGGCCGCCCCGCCGCGGCGCACCTACACGGCGCAGCCGACTGTGCTGCCATTTCCCGAGATGTTCCCGACGAAAAGTGTCGCTGTCGACGGCTCCGGCAACATTTACGCGCTGGCCGCGGTGATCCCGCATCCGGGCATCAGCATGTTCGAACCCGGCCCGCTGCAGCTCTGGAAGCTGGCGCCGGGGGCCAGCGCGGCGACCCCGGTGGAAGTTCCCGGGGTGAATTTTCGCTCCGCGACGGACCTGGCGGTCGATAAGGCCGGCAATCTTTTCTACAGCGAAGGCGCCCAGGTTTACCTGTTGGAGGCGGGCAAATCCAGCCCGATTCGGTTGCCGTTTCGGGGATTCACCTCGGTCAGTGGCATCGCGGTCGACGATGCGGGCAACACCTACGCAGTCGGTGCACTCATGGACGAGGGCCCGAATGTGAAGTACGGGGCGCGCAAGCTCGCACCGGGACAAAACCGACCGACCGACTTGTCTTTCGAGGGGCTCCATCTGCCCCGTGGAATTGCGGTCGCCAAAGACGGCACCGTCTACGTGTCCTCGAATATCAGAGGTACCGGACGTGGCCAGGTCTTCAAACTCCCCGTCGGCGCCACCGCTGCCGTCGTGGTGCCCATCCCCGGACTCATCGAGCCGAATCACATCGCGTTCGACGACGCCGGGGACATCTTCGTCGGCGACGGCTTCGGCAAGGGTTTCTTCCAGTTGCCGCCCGGACGCGATCCGGTGCAGGTGGCGCTGGGTTCTCATGCCATGAGTGTGGCGGTGGATTCCGCAGGTGCGGTCTACGCGCTGACCGCGGCGCGCACGAACCGGTCCGATCAGCTGGTGAAACCCGGACAGGTGCTCAAGATCGTGCCGGACCGATAGCCGCTGCGCTCCCACCGCGATTTTTGCCGCGATTTTTATCCGGGCCCGTTTGATACGGTCCGAGCCATGAGCTTGCACGAGCGTCATTTTGTGGCGGAAGGGGCCCTCCCTCCCGCGCGCGACTTCCTGACGTCGGCGGGATTCGGCGGTGTGGCTGCCCTGACGGTGGCGATCATTCTGGCGGTCATCGCATTCATCGCCGCGCGCCGGGCCGCCAAACGTGAAGCGCTGCAGCAGGACCAGCGTGACCGGCATCATCAGGAGCTTCGCGAAGACGCGCAGCGCAGCGCGGCCCTGGACCGCTGCTGGCAACGGCTGGTGTGGGTGGTGGAGACCGCGGGGATCGAACCGGCAGCACACGAGAACGCCACCCTGGGTCTGGGGCCCGAGCTGGCACTGGAGATGCTGCGCGGGCTGCTGCGTGACGCCGAGTTCCTCGGGGACGAGACGCTGGCCCGGTCGGTGACGGTGTACCTCAACCAATTCTCCCTGGTGTTGGCGCAGCAGGCTGGACCGCTGTCTCAGCTCGCGGCGCGGCAATCTCCGCCGCGACGGGACGCGCCGGCTGCCCGCGAGCCCCGGGAATCCCAGCCGTCGGTCCCGCCCGCTGACCAGCCCCCCGCCCCCGACCAGCCCCCGGCACCCACCGATGAGGCCGCTATCGAACCGGCCGGCAAAGGAAGGCGCCGGCACGGGTGAGCACCACACGACAACACATCGAGGATCTCGACCCCGCGGAGTGGGCGGCGTTGACGCTGCGCGCCGCCGCGGATTCGGTCGCCGCCGCCGAGCGGCTCGGACAGCAACCGCCCGCGGCATTGCTGGCGCTGGCGGCGATGAGCGAGCGCGACCTCGTCGAGCACCGAAATCGATCCGGCCCGGCACGCAAGCGGCTCTCGCCGGTGATGCGACTGGTCGAGGCCGACCACATGCGGGTCGCGGCCGAGGCGCACGCGCGGGAGGCGCAGCAAGGCCGCAAAGACGCCGAGGCGGCCGTGGCGATGGCCCGGGCGCAGGCTGAACAATCGGCGCGGGTGGCCACCGCGGCGCGCGAGCGGGCACGCGAAGTGCAGGCCCAGGCCGCGCGGCAGGAAGAGCAGTGGGCGGCCGAGCGGCAAGCCGCGCAGCAGGCCTTCGAAACAACATTGGAAACAACAAAGGCTGAACGCGCCGCCGAGCGGGCCGCCGCGCAGCGGGCCCTGGAACAGGTACGCGCCGAACTCGCTCAGGTGCGCGCCGACACGGCCGCCGAACTCGCCACGGCCACCGAGCAGGTCACCGCCGCGGAAAGCCGCGCCGAACAGCGCATCGCCGAGCGCACCGCGGACCGGGCGACCGGGCGCCAGGCGTTCGAGCAGGTGCGCGCCGAGCTGGAACGGGTGCGCGCCGATGCCGCGGCCGAGATCGCCGCAGCCAACGAGCGGGCCACAGCCGCCGAAGCCCGTGCTGAGCAGCGCATCGCCGAGCGCGCGACTGCCCGGGAAAGCGCCGAGCGCGCGTTGGAGGAAGTGCGCCGCGAACTCGACCAGATCCGGGCCGATGCCGCGGCCGAAGTCGCCTCGGCCCGCGGGCAGGCCACCGGTGCGATCACCGCCGCGCACCGGGCAGCCGAAGCTGAGGTGGCCCGGGCCAAGGCAGAGCTCGAGCAGCTCCGCACCGCCGCCGCGGCCGAGATGACCCGGCTCAAAGCGGAGACCGAGCAGGTGCGCACCGCGTCGGCCGCAGAGTTGACTGAGGCGCGCGCGCAAGCCGGCCAGCAGCTCGCCGCCCTGCGCGAAGCAGCGCAGGCCGAGGTGGCGCGTGCCCGCGCCGAGGCCGAGAATGCCGGCGCGGCCGTGGCCCGCGCTTACAGCGAGATCGAGCAGTTGCGCGCGACTTCGGCGACCGAACTGGCGGCGGCCCGCGAGCAGGCCGCCGCTGCTCAGGAAGCGGCGCGGGTGCGCGAGCCCGGTGTGGCGGCGGCGAACCTGTTGGCGCTTCCGGTGCCCCCGCTGGGGGTGGCCGCCCACACCAGGTCCATCGAGTTGGCGCTGGCCACCGTGCGCGAACTCGACCGCATTCTGGAAGCGGGCCCGGCCGAGGATGTCGAGACGGTGCGCAACCTGGTGGATACGGCGCAGGCGGAGGCACGAGACCTCGCCGAGCAACTGCACAACCTGCCCTCGCACTACTCCGCGTCCTGGCAGGCCGAGGCGGCAGAAGAGTACGCAGGCGCCGCAGCCGCAGCTTATGGTGCTCTGCTGCAACGCATTTCGGTTTTGGTTGACCAGCTACGCCAGCAGGACGAGAACGCGAACGCCGAGGTGATCTCGACGGTCACCAACTGGCTGGACGCCCACCCGTGGCGACAGGGCTGACGCCCGGTCAGTGACTCGGGCCGCCGCGCAGCCGGTTGCCGATCCGGATGCCGGGCAGCAGCAGGCTGCGCGGCAGAATCCTGCCGCCGGTGCTGACGATCTTGGGCACCACACCGGGCACCACCCCGCGCTTGCCGGCGAGCATGCCCGCAATGGCCTGCTCGGCGACGTCCTTCGGGGACACCTGCGCGATCGGGATGCTGAACCGCTCGGCGCTGGCGATTTCAGCCCACTCGGTCGGAACCGGGCCCGGGCACAGGGCGGTCACCGACACGCCGGTACCGTGCAGCTCCTCCTGCACGGCCTCAGAGAACGTCAGCACGAACGCCTTGCTCGCTGAATACACCGCCATGAACGGAATCGGCTGGAAGCCCGCGATCGAGGCGATGTTGAGCACCGCACCGGCGCCCCGCTTGACCATTCCGGGCAGCACGGCGCGGGTCAGCTCCATCAACGCCAGTGCATTGAGGGTGACCTGCTCGCTTTCCCGCTCCTCCGGCAGCTCGTAGAAGCGCCCGCTGGTGCCGAAGCCCGCGCTGTTGCACAGCCCGGCGATCGGCTCGTTGCGCAGCCGTTCGGCCAGCTTTGCGCGGGATTCGTTGTCGGACAGGTCAAGTGGGAAGACCTCCACGTCGACGCTGTGTTCCGCACGCAGTTTTTCGGCCAGCTCGTCGAGGCGTTCGCGGCGCCGCGCGACCAGGATCAGCGGAAAGCCCCGGCGGGCCAGCCCGTTGGCCAGTTCGGTGCCGATGCCTGAGGAGGCGCCGGTGATGACGACGGTCGATTGCTTGCTCGGTTTGGGAAGGCTCACGACATCACCAGTGGATTCCGCGGGTGGCCTGCAGGAACGTTTCGCTGCGCTTGTCGAGATCCTTTGTGTCGGTATCGCTTTCGCTGCCTTTGGCAGCAGACGAGTCGTCGAACATGCCGAATGCGCGGTTGCGCACCCGGTCCATGACGGCTGGGTTGACGGCGTCGGCGACGGCGGCGAACTGCCCGAACGGCGAGCTGGCCCGCCGCGGCCGGTGGATCAGCGCGTCGGTGATCACGCCGGCGGCCTGGTCCGGCGTGAGTGCCGGGAACTTGTCGTACATCTTGGTCGGGCTGATCATCGGCGTGCGCACCAGCGCCATGTGCACGGTGGTGAACCGGACGTTGTCGCTGACGGTCTCGGCCTGCAGCGCGTCGCACAGGCTGTCCAGCGCGGCCTTGCTGGCGATGTAGGCGCCGAACCGCGGTGCCCGGGTCTGGACGCCGACCGAGGACACGTTGAGGATGTGCCCGAAGCCGCGTTCGCGCATCCCTGGGACGAATTTGAGGATCAGCTGCACCGCGCCCAGGTAGTTCAGCTGGATGGTGCGCTGGTAGTCGTGGATCCGGTCGTACGACAGGGCCAACGATCGCCGAATGGACCGGCCCGCGTTGTTGATCAGGATGTCGACGCCGCCGAGGTCCTCGATGACCTTATCGGCCATCTCGGCGATGGCGTCGACGTCGGACAGGTCGCACGGGTAGACGTGGGCGGTACCGCCATTGGCGCGGATGTCGTCGGCGACTTTGTCCAGGTTCTCTTTGGTGCGCGCGACGAGCGCCACGATGCCGCCCGCCTCGGCGATCTTGTGTGCGGCCGCCTCGCCGATGCCCGAGGACCCGCCGGTGATCAGCGCGATCTTTCCATCGACCGCCTCTTCGAGTGTGCGGCCTTGCACGGCGTCGCGCAGATTCCGCCAGTAGAAGGGCCGATATCGCCCGGCGGAGTTCGGCGTGTTGATGATGTTCGACACGGCCGCGAACGGTTTTTCAACCAGGTTCGTGAGATCACCGAGGTTCATTGACAGTTGCTCCTGAGGGCAGTGTGGACGGTGTGACACAGGTCATAAAGCCAACCTAGGATATCGACCGATGAATAGGTACCGAATGCCGATGTCGGGCAAGCTCGTCTCAGTCGTCGCCGTGATCGCGGCCACCGTGCTGCTCGGCGGGTGCGGTTCGCGACCGTCGCACCCGGACTCGTCGACCGCGAGCGCCGCACCGGGCCTGTCGGCCAGCATCACCACCACCTCGCCGACACCGGCCCTGGACTGCGCCCGATCCACCGTCAAAGCTCAGCAGCTGGTGTGTAACGACCCGGAACTGACCGTCCTGGACCGCCGGGCGCAGACGGCGTATCAGCAGGCACTGGCACGCCCCGGGGCTGACCAGTCCACGCTCGCGACCGCGCAGAACGCTTTCATGACAGTGCGCGACGGCTGCACCGACCGCGTCGACGTCCGGACCTGCCTGGTGGAGGCCTACCAGACGCGGCTGGTCGAGTTGGCGATCGCCGACCCGGCCACGGTCGCCCCGCCGGTCGTGACCTACAACTGTCCGCCCGGGGACGGTCCGTTGACCGCACAGTTCTACAACGATCTGGATCCCAAGGCGGCGGTGTTGAACTGGAAGGGCACCCGGATCATCCTGTTCGTCCAGCCGTCGGGCAGCGGCGCCCGCTACAGCCGGCAGGGCTCCGAGTACTGGGAGCACCAGGGCGAGGTCAGGCTGAACCTCAACGGCATCAACTTCGTGTGCCACACCCAGTGAGCGGGACGTGTCAGCCCTCAGCGCGTAACACGCTCAACGCGTGTTCCAGGTCGGGCGGATAGGGGCTGACGATCTCGACACGCCGGCCATCGGCCGGATGCGCGAAAGCCAACGACCGCGCATGCAGCCATTGACGTTGCAGGCCAAGCTTTTTCGCGAGTTTCGGATCGGCGCCGTAAACCAGGTCACCGCAACAGGGGTGGTGCAGCGCGGCGAAGTGCACCCGGATCTGGTGGGTGCGGCCGGTTTCCAGGTGCACGTCGAGCAGGCTGGCGGCCACGTGTGCTTCCACGGTGTCGTAGTGGGTGATGCTGTGCCGGCCGGTGCTGGTGACCGCGAACTTCCACTCCGGGCCGTGGTGCCGGCCGATCGGCGCATCGATGGTGCCGCTGGAGGGGTCCGGATGTCCTTGCACCAGTGCGTGATACCGCTTGTCGACGGTGCGCTGTTTGAACGCGCGCTTGAGCACGGTATAGGCCTGCTCGGAGCGCGCCACCACCATCACCCCGGACGTGCCGACGTCCAGACGGTGCACGATGCCCTGCCGCTCGTGCACCCCCGAGGTGGTGATGCGGTAGCCCGCGGCGGCCAGGCCGCCCAGCACGGTGGGCCCGGTCCAACCGACCGAGGCGTGGGCGGCCACCGCGGCGGGCTTGTCGACGGCCACGATGTCGTCGTCGGCATACAGCACTGTCAAGCCCTCGATGTCAACGGGCCTGTTTTCCAACGGTTTCGGCGGTTCGGGTAGCCGCACCTGCAGCCAGGCACCCGAAGTGAGTCGGTCGGATTTCCCGGCTGGTACGCCGTCGAGTTCGACACCACCGTCTTCGGCGATGGCCGCCGCGGCACTGCGCGACAGTCCCAGCAGCCGGGCCAGCCCGGCGTCGACGCGCATGCCCGCCAATCCTTCTGGGACCGGCAACGTGCGCTCAGTCACCCGCGTTCTCGGGTTCCGGCGGAATAGCGTTGTCGCCGTTGACTTTCCGTCGACCTGTGGTGTCGAAATCGAAGCCGAAGATGGACAGCACCACCAGCAGGATGGCGCCACCCACCACCGACGGGTCGGCGACGTTGAACACCGGCCACCAGCCCACCGACAGGAAATCCACCACATGTCCGCGCAGCGGGCCCGGCGCCCGGAAGAAGCGGTCGACCAGGTTGCCCATCGCACCGCCCAGGATCATCCCGAGCCCCAGCGCCCACCAGGGCGAGACCAGCCGCCGGCCCATCCAGAAGATGCCGACCACGACACCGGTCGCGATCAAGGTAAGCACCCAGGTGTATCCGGTCGCCATCGAGAACGCGGCACCGGAATTGCGCACCAGCGTCCAGGTCACCGTGTCACCGATGATCGACACCGGCTGACCGGGAGGCAGCAGTTTGACCGCCAACACCTTAGTCACCACGTCCAGCGCGAGCACCACAGCCGCAACCGAGACGAGCAGCCGCAACCGCCGCGGCGCGGCAGCCCCGGGTGCGCGCGGTTCCTCGGCGTCACCGGCTGAAGTCAGCGGATCTGCGGATCCGGTTGGTTCGTCAGGCACCTCACCATCATCCCCCAGCAGTGCCGGGGCGGGCGTGCGGGATGATGCCGGGATGGGGCGCGTCGCCGTGATCACCACCGGAGGGACGATTTCGACGAGCACCGGCGCCGACGGGGTGCGCCGGCCCGCCCGCTCGGGCGCGCAACTGTTGTCGGGATTCGACGTCGATATCGACCTCGACGTCGTCGACGTGCTGGCGGTCGACAGTTCCGAACTCGTTCCGCCGGACTGGGATCTGATGCGCGCGGCCATGCATCGGGCGGTCGCCAGTGGAGCCGACGGGATCGTCGTCGCCCATGGCACCGACACCATGGAGGAAAGCGCGCTGTGGCTCGAACTGACCCACGCCGGCCCCGTCCCAGTGGTACTGACCGGCGCGATGCGCAGCGCGGACGCGCCGGACGCCGACGGCCCGGCCAATCTGCGCGACGCCGTCGCGGTGGCGGCCAGCCCGGTGGCTCGCGACCTGGGGGTGCTGGTGTGCTTCGCCGGCCGGGTGTTGCAGCCGCTGGGTTTGCGCAAGGAGGTCACCCAGGATCTGAGCGGTTTCGCCGGGCAGCTGGCCGGCACCGTGTTGGACAACGATCTGGTTTTGACGCACCCCAAGCAGCGGACGTTTCTCGGCGAGCTGGCGGCCGCTGACGCGCCGCGCGTCGACATCGCGGCGGCCTACCTGGGCAGCGACGCGGTGGCGCTGGACGCCTTCGCCGCCGCGGGTGCCCGCGCGGTGGTGCTGCAGGCGCTGGGATCCGGCAACGCCGGACGCGCGGTCGTCGACGGTGTCCGGCGCCTGTGCCGCGCCGGGGTGACGGTCGCGGTGTCCACCCGGGTGCCCAACGGCGGGGTGAGCGCCGGTTACGGCCCCGGCCACGATCTGGTGCAGGCCGGCGCGGTGCTGGTGCCGCGGCTGGCACCGCCGCAGGCCCGGGTGCTGCTGATGGCGACGCTGGCCGCCGGCCTACCCGTGGGCGACATCCTCGACCGCTGGGGTTGACCGAACGTGCTCGCGCAGTGCCTCGACGTAGTCGGGCCAGTCCAGGCTGTCGACCGGGTTGGCGGCCGCGAGGTCGGCGGTGTCGAGGGGGAAAGTTCTGGCCTGGCCCGGTCCCGTGCCGCGCGTTTCGAACCGCACGGTGACGACGCCGTGGCCGGCGCCCTGCACCCAGCCGTGCCCGAAGTCGCGGTGCGCAACGTCATCACCGATCCGCCAGGACCCGCCGTCCTGCCCGGTCAGCAGCACCGCACGCAGGGTCTCGAAATCCTGATGCGCTTCAGCCGGTTCCGGCGGCAGGTCCAGGTCGGGAAACAACGACTGCTGGCGCACGTCGCTGAGGCCGGAAAAGCCCACACCGAGCAGACGAATGGGCCCGATCTGCAACGGATCGAGCAGCAGCCGGCGGGCCACCGACACCAGCGCACCGGGTTCGGTCGTCGCGTAGGGCAGCGTCGCCGAGCGGGTCAGCGTGCTCATGTCCGACTTCTTCAGCTTCACCGTGACCGTGCGGGCGCCGCGACCGTCTTTGAGCAGCCGACGGTGCGCGTGCTCGGCGATCGGCTCGATCGCGTCGCGCAGCTGGTCCAGCGTGGTCAAGTCGGCCGCGAAGGTGGATTCGGCGCTGATCTGCTTGGCCTCGGCACGCTCGGCGACGGGACGGTCGTCGATGCCCTGCGCTAACCGGTGCAGCGCGGGCCCCACGGTGGCACCGAGGATGTCGGCGACCTCCGCGTCAGCCAGCGCTGCGAGCTGCCCGATGTTCTCGATGCCCAGGCGGTGCAGTTTCTCCTCGGAGACCGGGCCGATCCCCCACAGCCGCCGCACCGGTAATCCGCTCAGCAGCTCTTGCTGCTCGGAGCGGCGGACCACCCGGACACCGTCGGGTTTAGCCAGATCGGAAGCGATCTTGGCGATCTGCTTGCCTGACCCAGCACCCACCGAGGCGACCAGACCGGTCTCCTCACGCACCCGTCGGCGCACCGTTGCACAGAACGTCTGCACCTCGTCGGCCGACGCACCGGCCAGCTGGGCCGGTTCGCCGAACGCCTCGTCGAACGACAGTTGCTCGACGACGGGGACCAGACTGCGCACCGCGTCGAAGACACGGCGACTGGCCACGCCGTACACCACGCCGCGGGGCGGCAGCACCACCGCGGCCGCACCGACCTGCCGGCGAGCCTGATGCATCGGCATCGCCGAGCGCGCGCCGAACACCCGCGCCTCGTAGCTGGCACCGGCCACCACTCCCCGACCGCCCAGCCCGCCGACCAGTACCGGCCGGCCCTTGAGGGTCGGCCGGGTCAGCTGCTCCACCGATGCGAAGAACGCATCCATGTCCAGGTGCAGCACCCATCGGGACTCCACGGTTGTCGATGCTATGGGGCTGAGCGCGAGCGCTCAGAACGGCTCGGCGCGGCCGCGGTGCCGGGAGGTCTTTAGTTAACCTAAAATATAATATTAAACGCATGTTTAATTAGCTTTATCGATGGTGATCCCCCCTCAGCGGATGCCGGTTAACGTTGACACGGGTCGAGGGAGATCGCTATGTCACTTGTCGTTGTGCCGGAATGGGTCCAAGCCGCCGCTCAAGATCTCGCAGGCGTGAACGGATCACTATCCGAAGTCTCCCAATCGCTGGCCGGCTTCACGACCAATATCGCGCCCGCGGCCACCGATGAAGTATCAGGTGCGGTCGCCGCGCTCTTCGCCGAATTCGGCGAGGAATACCAGGCGGTCAGCGCCCAGGCGCGCGCGTTCCACGCGGAGTTCGTCCGGGTGCTCAACGCGAGTGTCGGCGCCTACCTGGGTACCGAAGCTGCCGCAGCCGCCGCGTTGCCGGCAGCGTCCATTCTGGATGGCCTGACCGGTGCGCTGGGCAACCCCGCCGCGCTGCTGGGCGGCTCCGGCGGATTGCTGGGCGGACTCGGTCTGTTCAACCCGGGCGGGTTACTCGGTGGTCTTGGTCTGCCGTCGCTCAATGCGCTGCTGCCCGGCGTTTTCGGGCCGGCGCCCGGTCCGACGCCGGTGAGCCTGACGGCGATCACCGGACCGTACGAGAGACTGTTCGCCAACACGATCGCCAACCTGCAGAGTCTCGGAAACGGCTTGGCCGCCAACCCGTTCCCGTTCTTGCGCCAATTCATCGCCAATCAGATCAGCTACGGCCAGATAATCTCCACCGCGTTTGCCAATGCCGGGCAGCACTTGAGCAGCGGGGCCGCGAATATGGTATTGGCGGACCTGGCACCCATCGCGTCGATACCGGCACGAATCGGGCAGAACTTCGTGAATGTGCTGGGCACGCTTACCGACTTCTCGTATTCCGTCGGAACAAATATCAACCCGTTGACATCACCGATCGCCCTCAGCCAGTTGGAGCTTGGCGCCGCGTTCTTCGGGTTCCCGATCGCGCTGGGTATAGATTTCATCGGCTCACCGATCACCACGGCCAACGCGATGTATTCCGTCGCGTCGGCCTTCGGCAGTGCAATACAGAGCGGCGACGGTTTCGGGGCGTTAGTTGCGGTCCTCACCGCCCCGGCGGTCGTCACCGACGGCTTCCTCAATGGTCAGGTGATGTGGAGTGTCGGCCTACCGGGGGTCACCCTGCCGCTCGGGCTCGGTGCGCTTAGCGGCGTGACTGTGCCGCTGACCGCGCAGATTCCGCTCGGCGGAATCCTGACCCCCCTCGACGTCACGACGCTTGTGGTGAATCCGCTGGGCAGTCCGACCCCGCTGCTGTCGGTGCCCCTCGGCGGGACGCCGACCGGCGGCATCCTGCCCGGTCTGCTGCTCTACGCACCGCAACAACTGGCCGAAGCCATCGGCGCACCGCATATCAGCGGTCCGCTGGTGCCCCTGCCGGAAGTCGTGTTGCCGGGCATCGGTTCCCTGCCGAACCTGGGCGGTCTACTGGACGGGGTGCGCAGCCTGCTGCCCGACGTCGCCCTGCCGGACTTGGGCGGGCTGCTCGGCGGGCTGGGAGGCCTGCTGCCGGGTCTCGGTGGCCTGCCAAACCTGGGCGGCCTGCTGCCCGGTCTCGGCGGCCTGCTACCGGGTCTCGGCGGCCTGCCAGACCTCGGTGGCCTGCTCGGCGGCGGTGGCCTGCTCGGGACCGGCGGCCTGCTCGGCGGCGGTGACCTGCTCGGGACCGGCGGCCAGACGGGCGGGGGCGGCCTGCTCGGCCTCCTCGGCTAACACGCCCCCCGCACCGGCGCGGAACCTATCCGGTCGCGCGGGTTATCGCCACCCGCACCCCGTCGCCGATTTCCGTCGCATCCGCGGGCTCACCGAATTCGAACCTGGTAGCCAGGATCTCGCCCGCGATCAGGTCCCGGTGCGTGGCGGCCCACTCCTCGCGCTCGGCAGGTACCGCAATCACCACGCTGATCCGGTCGGACACGTCCAGCCCGGTCGACTTGCGCAACTCCTGTAGTTCCCGGATGCGGTCCTTGGCCCAACCCTCGGCTTCCAACTCCGGGGTCACGGTCCCGTCGAGCACCACCAGGCCGGCGCCGCCGGGCAGCGCCGCGGTGAATTCCGGGTCGGCCGCGACGAGGCGCGAACTGTACTCCTCAGGCTGCAGCACCGCCGGACCCGCCGTCAGCGTGCCGTCCGGGTTCACCACGCCCTGGCCCGCTTTGACCGCCTTGATCGCAGCCTGCACGTCCTTGCCCAGACGAGGTCCGGCCACCCGGGCGTTGACGGTCAGCTCGAACCGTCCGTAGGTGTCGATCGCGTCGGTGAGCTCGACCTGTTTGACGTTCAACTCGTCGCCGATCAGGTCGGTGAACGGCGCCAGGGTCTCCGGATGCTCCACTGCCACGGTCAGTTTCAGCAGTGGCAGGCGTACCCGCAGCTTCTTGGCCTTGCGCAGCGAGGACGCCGCCGAACACACCTCCCGGACCTGGTCCATCGCCGCGACCAGGTCCGGATCCGCGCGCAGCTCACCGGCCTGCGGCCAATCGGTCAGGTGCACCGAGCGCCCGCCGGTCACGCCTCGCCAGATCATCTCGGAGATCAACGGCAGCAGCGGCGCGGCCAACCGCGCGGTGACCTCCAGCACCGTGTGCAGCGTGTCGATCGCATCGGCCTCTTCGACCCAGAACCGCGAACGCGACCGTCGCACATACCAATTCGTCAACGCCTCAGTGAACTGGCGCAACTGTTCGCAGGCGCCGGAGATGTCGCAGACATGCAGCGCCGCGGTCAGGTCCTCGCGCAGCACCGCCAGCTTGGCGAGGATGTAGCGGTCCAGCACATTCGCCGAATCAGTGCGCCAGACACCGACTTTCGGCGCGTACAGCGCCAAGAAGCTGTAGGCGTTCCAGAACGGCAACAGCACCTGGCGCACCCCGTCGCGGATACCCTGCTCAGTGACGATCAGGTTGCCACCCCGCAGGATCGGCGAAGCCATCAGGAACCACCGCATCGCGTCGGAGCCGTCCCGGTCGAACACCTCGGTCACGTCGGGATAGTTGCGCAGCGATTTGCTCATCTTCTGGCCGTCGGAGCCCAACACAATCCCGTGTGCCACGCAGGTTTTGAACGACGGCCGGTCGAACAGCGCGGTGGCCAGCACGTGCAGCGTGTAGAACCAGCCGCGGGTCTGCCCGATGTATTCCACGATGAAGTCACCGGGATAGTGACCGTCGAACCAGTCCTGGTTCTCGAACGGGTAATGCACCTGCGCATACGGCATGGAACCGGAGTCGAACCACACGTCGAGCACATCGGAGATGCGGCGCATCGTCGATTGCCCGGTCGGGTCGTCGGGATTGGGTCGGGTGAGCTCATCGATGAAAGGGCGGTGCAGATTCGACGGCCGCACCCCGAAATCGCGTTCCAGCTCATCCAGGCTGCCGTAGACGTCGATGCGGGGATAGGCCGGGTCATCGGACTTCCACACCGGAATCGGGGTGCCCCAGTACCGGTTTCGGGAAATCGACCAGTCGCGCGCGCCCTGCAGCCACTTGCCGAACTGGCCGTCCTTGACGTGTTCGGGGTACCAGGTGATCTGCTGATTCAGCTCGACCATGCGGTCCCGGAACTGGGTCACCCGCACGAACCACGACGACACCGCGCGGTAGATCAGCGGGTTACGGCAGCGCCAGCAGTGCGGGTAGGGGTGCTCGTAGGTTTCGTGCCGCAGCAGCACCGCGCCATTCACCGCAGCGGGCCCGCTCTGGTTCTTCAGATCGCGGATGATCTGCGGGTTGGCGGCAAAGACGTGCTGGCCCTGGTAATCCGGCACGGTCGCATCGAATCGGCCTTTGGCGTCGACCGGGGTGACCGCCCTGATCCCGGCCGCATCCCCCACCGCCATGTCGTCCTCGCCGTACGCCGGAGCCATGTGCACCAGACCGGTGCCGTCCTCGGTGGTGACGAAGTCGGCCGGCAAGACCTGAAAGGCGTTGGGCGAGTCCAGGAAATAGGCAAACGGCGGTAGATAGCGGGTGCCGAGCAGCTCCGAGCCACGCAGTGTCCCAAGCACTTCGGGCTCCTCGCCCAGTTCGCGCGCATAGGCGGACAGCCGCGGCTCGGCCAGCAGGTAGCGTCGCTCGCCGGCCTGCACATGCACGTATGTCACGTCCGGGTGCACCGCGACCGCGAGGTTGGAAGGCAGCGTCCACGGCGTCGTCGTCCAGATCAACAGATAGGTGCCGTCCAGCGGGCCACCCTGAACGCGGAACCCGACCGTCAGAGCCGGGTCCTGCCGGCTCTGGTAGACGTCGTCGTCCATCCGCAATTCGTGGTTGGACAGCGGGGTCTCGTCGCGCCAGCAGTACGGCAGCACCCGGTAGCCTTCATAGGCCAGGCCTTTGTCCCACAGCTGTTTGAACGCCCAGATCACCGACTCCATGTAGCTGAGGTCCAGTGTCTTGTAGTCGTTGTCGAAGTCGACCCAGCGGGCCTGGCGGGTGACGTACTGCTGCCACTCGTCGGTGTAGCGCAGCACCGACGCGCGGCAGGCGTCGTTGAACGCGGCGATCCCCATCGAGTCGATCTGGGACTTGTCGGTGATGCCCAGCTGTCGCTCAACCTCCAGCTCGGCGGGCAATCCGTGGGTGTCCCAACCGAATCGGCGCTCCACCTTGTCGCCGCGCATGGTGCGGTAGCGGGGCACGATGTCTTTGACGTAGCCGGTCAGCAGGTGTCCGTAGTGCGGCAGACCGTTGGCGAACGGCGGACCGTCGTAGAACACGTATTCGGTTGCGCCGTCCCGATTTGCGATGCTGGCACGGAAGGTGTCGTCGCGGAACCAGTAGTCGAGCACCTCGAGTTCGAGGGCCGGAAAATCAGGCGCCCCGGCAGCGAGTTTCGGATAAACCCGATCGGTCACGTACGTCGTCTCCCTCTAGCCACCTCTGGCCGGGGACGACGATGCGCTGGTGCGCAAGCGCCGCGGTACCACCCCGCTTGCCACGCTGGCGCGTGACCGCTCAAGAGGGCTGTGACGGGCCCACCCGTTCGGTTCTACTGGGCCGTACCGGCTGTTCTTCCGAAGGCTCCCCGGTGATGGCCGGATCAACGCCAATTGGATTCTAATGGCGAATGGAACTGCACGACTCCGAGGGACTGGCTCACCGCAGGACGCGCCTGCAGTCGGCTAGTCCCTCGGAGTCCGCGGTTGGTCGATATCCATGCGTCACGCCTGGACTTCGAGCACACCAATGCGCCACAGTGCGGCGTAGACGTGCCGCAGCGGCACGGTGAGCAGGCGGGCGGCGCCGTCGACCAGTGGGTCGTTGCCGGCGCCGGCGACGTCGATGCGGCGGGCCGGCTTCGTGGGCGCGGGTACGTCGCGCACGAGGTGCAGCCGTGGTGCGGCGGTGAGGGTGGTGACTTCGTCGTACAGTGCAGCGGTCATGATCGCCTCCTAGCGGTTGACCAAACGTTGACAGGTGGACCTCAAAGGAATCTTGGTAAGTCCCGTCCCGCAACGGTTCCGGTCGGAGGAAGTGAGCGACTCAGCCGCACACGTCGCGCCGAAGACCGGTCAGGGACGAAACATCCGGATCTCGACCCGGACTGCCACTGGAACTCATGCGTCCCTCACCTCCTCTCAGCCACGACACACATGTTGTCTGGGTGCACGAAGGAGAACAGAATCCGACCATCGTCGGATATCCGCACCCCTCTCGTCAGAGCTTTGGCACTACCCGACGTGTCCGGTAAACCGGAAGCCACCTGGGCTCAACCCTTAAGCCGGGAAGAGCTGTCCTGACCCGGGGCGTCTTTCGACGTTCGGGGTCAGTGGCCTATGTTCGTGTAGCCGCCTCACCTAACGAGGTGCTTGCCTGACCGATAATGCACCACAGGCCCTGCCCGGTCAACGCGCCATCCCGCAGTTTCGCGATCTTTATGTCATCTCCATGCGGGCACACAGCTGTCTCGCAGCCTTGAGGCACCCTGACCTGGGGCGACTGCGACGTGTTCAATGTCACAGTGCGGGTCCCTGTTGGGCGCGAGCGCCCTCAGATGTGCGGTCAGAGGCCGCACTTTGCGGCATTTCGGGGACGCTCGCGCTGAGCGGGTGAGCGGCCCCGTGTCAGGCCACGAGCGACCCCATATGTGCGCTCAACGCCCGCAATCAGCGGCATTCGAGGGACGCTCGCGGCAAGGATGGGGTCAGTCGGCCAGGCTTTCCAGCCGCCCGACGGTGTCGATGTACTCCTCGACCATGTCCAGCACCACCGCGCGGGTGGGCCGCACCCGGTCCAGGGAACCGACCACCTGTCCGACGAAGTAGGTCGCCAACTCGCGTGCCTTCGCGCCCGGATGTGCCGCGGCCTGATTGATCCGCACCTGCGAATCGGTGACCAGGGCGGTCTGCAGTGGCATTCCCAGCGGCGCGGGGGTGTCGGGCCGCTCCCATTCATCGGTCCAGGCGGTGCGCAGCATCCGCGCCGGCTTGCCGGTCATCGAGCGCGACCGCACCGTGTCCGAGGAGGTGGCGGCCAGGAACTTGTCCTTGACCACCGGCGCGGTCTCAGCTTCCTCGGTGGTCAGCCACACCGATCCGCACCACACGCCTTCGGCGCCCAAGGCCAGCGCCGCGGCGATCTGGCGGCCCCGGGCGATGCCACCCGCGGCCAGTACCGGAGTGGGCGCCACCGCGTCGACCACTTCGGGCACCAGCACCATGGTGGCCACGTCACCGGTGTGTCCGCCGGCCTCGGTGCCCTGGGCAACGATCAGGTCTACCCCGGCCGCGGCGTGCCGGCGCGCATGTTCGGTCGTTCCAGCCAGCGCGGCGACCAGCACGTCGTGGCGGTGCGCCCGCTCGACAAGGTCGCGCGGCGGCGGCCCGAGCGCGCTGGCGATCAACCGGATGTTGTGGGCGAACGCGACCTCCAGCAGAGGCTCGTAGCCCTTGGGCGAGATGTTCAGACCGCCACGCACCGGTTCGTCGTCGGCGGCCTGACCTACCTCGTACCGGTTCAGCAGCTCATCGACGAAGGCGCGATGCTCCTCCGGCAGCAGGTCTTGGGCCTGCCTGGAGTTGATCCCACCGGTGTCGGCGCCGACGTACTTGGGCGGCAACAACAGATCGACGCCGTAGGGCTTGCCGCCGGTCTGCTCCTCGATCCAGGTGAGTTCGCTGTCCAGACGTCTGGGACTGTGCGCGGTGGCGCCCAGGACGCCGAACCCGCCCGCATTGGTCACCGCGGCCACCACATCGCGGCAGTGGCTGAAGGCGCAGATCGGAAACTCGACGCCGAGCATCTCGGCAACCCTGGTTCGCATGCCGCCGACGCTACGCCGCGACCACTACCCGTTCGAGGGCGCTACGCCGTCCGGTGGCCAGCTGGCCACGCCCTCTTCCAGGGGCACCTGCAGGCTCCGCAGGACGGAGGCAACCATCCGCCATGCGCCGATGGCGGTCACGAGTTCGATGAGAACCGTTCTGTCGGTGCTCAATTCGGCCTCGCAGGCCGCCCAGCTGGATTCGCTGACCACGCCGTCGGTCACGATGTCGTCGGTGGCGGCGAGCACCGCCCGCTCGGTGGGCCCGAACCCGTTGTAGGCCTGCCAATCCCGGACGCCGAGCAGATCCTCGGGCGACACTCCCAGGCGGGAGGCGACCCGCCAGTGCTGGGTCCACTCGTAGTCGCATCCGGTGAGCCAGCCGATACGCATGATCACCAGCTCACGCAGTCGGCGGTCCAGGTCGCCGTGCCACAGCATCATGGCCAGCATGTCGTTGAATACCCGCGCCAGCCGCGGATGGTTCAGCAGCGTCTGGAAGATGCTGAGTTCGGCCATGTAGTCGGGTACGCCCGCCTCGTCGGCGGCGGCTTTGGCTTCGTCGACGGGCAGCAGGGGGATGCGGGCGGGCTTGTCGGCGCGGGTCATCTGAACTTCACGTATTCAGCGGGGACAGCAGCGCCAACCACGGCTGGAACACTACTCGCCCGAAGTGACGCGGTGCGCGAATCAAACCATCGGCGCGTTGATCCCGACGACGAGGTCCCTGCGCACGGAAGATGGCCACGAAGCCCGGTGCAGGACGGCGAGGTGGCACGACGATGGAGCCCAGACAGGTCACTCCGGTGGCTGTCATCGGCATGGCCTGCCGACTCCCCCGCGGCATCGATTCCCCGGCCAAGTTCTGGGACGCGCTGCTGCGCGGCGACGACCTGGTGGGCGAGGTGCCCGCCGACCGCTGGGACGCCGACGCCTATTACGACCCCGAGCCGGGGGTGCCCGGCCGGTCGGTCTCGCGCTGGGGTGGCTTCCTGGACGACGTCGGCGGTTTCGACCCAGAGTTCTTCGGCATCAGTGAACGCGAGGCCACCGCGATCGACCCGCAGCACCGGCTGCTGATGCAAGCCTCGTGGGAGGCTGTCGAACACGCCGGGCTGCCCCCGACGTCGCTGGCAGACTCGCTGACCGGCGTCTTCATCGGGATGTGTCACGACGACTACGCCCACGTTACCGACGCGGCCGGCGCCCTGGGCGACGCGTACGGGTTCACCGGCACCGCGTTCAGCATGGCTTCGGGCCGGGTGTCCTACGCCCTGGGTCTGCGGGGGCCGTCGATCACGGTGGACACCGCGTGCTCGTCGAGTCTGGTTGCGGTGCACATGGCGTGCCGCAGTCTGCATGAATACGAGAGCAACCTGGCCCTGGCCGGCGGGTGCATGGTGATGCTGGAACCGCAGATGTTCGCCTCCGCCTCCGGGCAGGGCATGCTCTCTGCCACCGGACGGTGCCGTCCGTTCGACGCCGGCGCCGACGGGTTCGTCCGTTCCGAAGCGTGTGCGGTGGTGCTGCTCAAACGGCTGCCCGACGCGCTGCGCGACGGCGACCGGGTCCTGGCCGTAGTGCGCGGCACCGCGACGAATCAGGATGGCCGCACTGAGACGATCACGATGCCGTCGTTGCACGCGCAGGTCGCGGCGTACCGCGCGGCGTTGTCGGCGGCCGGCGTCGACCCGGGCACCGTCGGGATGATCGAGGCGCACGGCACCGGCACACCGGTCGGAGATCCGATCGAATACCGCAGTCTGGCAACCGTGTACGGGGTTGACGGGCATCGGTGCGCGCTGGGTTCGGCGAAGAGCAACCTCGGGCACACCGAGGCGGCCGCCGGCGTGGTGGGGGTCCTCAAAGCGGTGCTGTCTCTTCAGCACGCAGTGGTGCCACCGCTGGCGCACTTCACCGCACTGCCCGACGACCTGGCTGCTATTGACACCGGACTGTTTGTGCCACAACAGGTTACGCCGTGGCCCGGCGGTATGCCACGGCGGGCCGCGGTGTCGTCGTACGGCATGTCGGGAACTAATGCGCACGCCATCCTCGAGCAAGCGCCTATGGTTTCGGTCCCTGCTCGGGAGGAGTCACGCTCGCGGATCTTCGCGTTGTCAGCCAGCTCACCCGACGCGCTGCGCCAGACAGCGCGCCGGACCGCGGATTGGGTGGCGACGCAGCAACCCTCAGCCACGGACTTGGCCTACACGCTGGCGCGGCGGCGCGCGCACCGCACGGTGCGCACCCTGCTGTCGGCCACCGACAACGCCGAATTGGTCGCGCGGCTGCGTGCCGTGGCCGGTCGCGATGACCCGCTGCGACCTGCGGCGGGCCGTGATGACCGCGGTCCGGTGTGGGTGTTCTCCGGGCAGGGTTCGCAGTGGGCGGCGATGGGCGCGGACCTGTTGGCTACCGAACCGGCTTTCGCGGCGACGGTGGCCGCCGCCGAACCGCTGATCGCCGCCGAAGCGGGTTTCTCGGTGACCGCGGCCATGACTGAAGACATGGTGACCGGCATCGACCGGGTGCAGCCGACCCTGTTCACCATGCAGGTCGCGCTGGCCGCGGCGATGCAGGCCTACGGTGTCCGGCCGGGTGCGGTGATCGGGCATTCGTTGGGTGAAGTGTCGGCCGCCGTTGTCGCAGCGGCACTTTCGCTCGAGGACGGTGTCCGCGTCATCTGTCGCCGCTCGCGGCTGTGTATGCGGCTGGCGGGTGCGGGCGCGATGGCAGCGGTGGAGTTGCCCGCGCCGCAGGTCCGCGACGAGCTTGCCCACCGCGGCATCACAGATGTGGTGATCGCCGTGGTGGCCGCACCGCAGTCCACCGTGATCGGCGGCGCTACCGACGTGGTGCGTCGACTGGTCGCGGGGTGGGAACAGCGCGACATCCTGGCCCGCGAGGTCGCCGTCGACGTGGCCTCGCACACTGCGCAGGTCACCCCTATCCTCGACGAACTGGCCGAGGCACTGGCCGAGCTGAATCCGCAGCCACCGCAGCTCCCCTACTACTCGGCGACCTCCTTCGACCCACGCGAACGCCCCAGCTGCGACGGGCGCTACTGGGTGGACAACCTGCGCCACACCGTGCGGTTCTCCGCCGCGGTCAAGGCTGCGCTCGCCGATGGGCACCGGGTATTCGGCGAGCTCTCACCGCACCCACTGTTGACCCGAGCCGTCGAGCAAACCGCGCAGAGTCTCGACATGCCCGTGGCTGTGATCCCGGCGATGCGCCGTGAAGTGGCCATGCCCGACGGGTTACGCGGCCTGCTGGCCGATCTGCACGGCGCGGGTGCCGCAGTGGATTTCGCAACGCTGTGCCCCGAGGGGCGTCTGGTGGACGCGCCGCTGCCGGTCTGGAGCAACCGGCGTTTGCTCATCACCGCCGCGAAACCAGCCGCCAACACCGTTGCCGCACATCCCCTGCTGGGTGCACACGTGCGCCTGATGGAGAGACCGGAACGGCACGCGTGGCTGGCAGAACTCGGCACCGACGCATTGCCGTGGCTGGGTGATCATCGAATCAACGGCGTGGCGGCCATGCCGGGTGCGGCGTATTGCGAGATGGCTTTGGCCGCGGCCACCGCGGTGCTGGGTGGGCGGGCCGAGGTCCGTGACATCCGCTTCGAGCAAATGTTGTTGCTGGACGGCGTGACACCCGTCGGAGCTTCGGCGACCGTGGAACCTGGCGGCGCTGTCACGTTCGTCGTCGAAACGGAGTCGGGCGGTGACAAGTCCCGCCGGGCCACCGCGACCCTGCACCGTACCGAGGACGACTCACCGCAACCGCACGACCTCGACGCGCTGCTCGCGGCCCACCCACAACGGGTCGAGGGCACCAAACTCCGAGAATGGTTCGGCGAGCGAGGGATTCGGTTCGGCACGGCATTCACCGGTTTGGATGTGACACACGTCGCCGCGGGTGTCGTCGGCACCGTCCTGGGTGAGATCGCCGTGCCCCATCCGATCCGCACGCGGCAAGCGGGATACACGATGCATCCCGCCTTGCTGGATGCCTGCTTTCAGTCGGTGGCAGCGCATCCCGCCGTGTACGGCATGGATTCTGGCGGGCTGCTGCTGCCGCTGCGGGTACGCCGGTTGCGTGGTTACGCTTCGTCTTCGATGCCGCGGTACTGCCTGACCACGGTGACGACCTGCGTCGCCGGTGTCGAGGCCGACATCGACGTGCTGGATGACCGCGGCGTTGTGCTGCTGGTGGTCCGCGGGCTCCTGATGGGCACCGGAAACTCGGCGGCCGCCGACCGAGACCGGTTGCTCGACCAGCGACTGCTGGCCATCGACTGGCAACGACAGAAACTGCCCGAACCCGCAGGCGCCGGTGGAACCTATTTGCTCCTAAGCTTTTCCGACGACGACCCGCTGCCCAGCGAGTTGGCCGACACCTTGCGACAACGCGGAGCGCGATGCACCGTCTGCCGATGGACGGACGACCCCGCGCCACTGCACAGTGAGTTGGCCGCCGACGAAACTGGCAGTGTCGTGGTGATCGCCGGACCTGAAACCACCGACCCGCTGAAGACCGAACCCGTCCGCCGGCTCGTCCACGTCGCCCGCGAACTCCCTGAGGTCCGCGGTGCTGCGCCCCGGCTCTATGTGGTGTCCCGGAATGCCCTACCGGTTCTGGACGGCGACGCCGTCAACCTCGCTCAGGCCGGCCTGCGCGGGTTGCTGCGGGTGATCGGCGCCGAGCACCCTTATCTACACCCCACCCAGATCGACCTCGACGACAAGACCGCTGCGGACCTGGTTACCTGTCAACTGCTTTCGGGCACAACCGAAGACGAGACCGCGTGGCGGGACAACGTATGGCTGACGGCACGATTGTGCCCGGCGCCGCTGCGCCCGGACGAGCGGATGACGACGGTGATCGACCCGCGGCACGACGGCATGCGGTTGCGGGTCCGCATCCCGGGCGACCTGCAAACCGTCGAGTGCGTCAAAGACGACCGCAGACCGCCGGGAGCCGGGCAGATCGAGGTCGCGGTCCGCGCGTCCAGCGTCAATTTCGCCGACGTGCTGGCGGCGTTCGGACGTTATCCGTCTTTCGACGGCGAGCAGCCGGAATTAGGTCTCGACTTCGTCGGCGTGGTGAGTGCGGTCGGAGCCGGAGTGACCAACCTGGAGGTCGGTGATCGAGTCGGCGGTATGGCGCCGGGTGGGTGTTGGGGAACCTTCGTCACCTGCGATGCCCGGCTCGCCGCGAAACTGCCGCCCTGCCTGGATGACGGCCAGGCCGCTGCCGTCACCACCGCCTATGTCACCGCGTTCTACGGTCTGAACGAACTCGCTCGCGTGCGCGCCGGCGATAAGGTGCTTATCCACTCCGCCACCGGCGGTGTCGGCCAGGCCGCGGCGGCGCTCGCCCGTGCTGCCGGAGCGCAGATCTTCGCTACGGCCGGCAGCCCACAACGCCGGGAATTGCTGTGCGGCATGGGGATTGAGTATGTCTACGATTCGCGCAGCACGGATTTCGCCGAGCAGATCCGAGCCGATACCGACGGCTACGGTGTTGATGTCGTGCTCAACTCGCTGACAGGTACCGCGCAGCGCGCCGGCATAGACCTGCTCGCCTTCGGCGGCCGGTTCATCGAGATCGGCAAGCGCGATATCTACGACGACACGAGGTTGGGGCTCTACGCGCTCCGGCGCAACCTGTCGCTGCACGCCGTCGACTTGGCTCTGATGACCGCCACCCAGCCGTGGCGCATCCAGAAGCTGCTATCGGACGTCTACCGGCTCGTCGCGGACGGTCTGAAGCAGCCGCAGCGCTCCCACTATCCACTTACCGACGCCGGCAACGTGATTCGGACGATGAGCGCCGCCGAGCACACCGGAAAACTCATCCTTGACGTTCCCGGGGCAACGACATGCGCTGCCCGAGTGCCGCCGGAACAGGCACCGGTGTTCCGGCGCGACGGCGCCTACCTGATCACCGGCGGACTCGGTGGGCTCGGCTTGTTTCTCGCCGAACAGATGGCCGGCGCGGGTCGCATCGTGCTCAATTCACGGACGCTGCCCTCCCAAGGAACGCTGGAGACAATCGAACTCATCCGATCTACCGGCGCGGACGTGGTGACGGTGTGCGGCGATATCGCCCACCCCGCCACCGCGGCCCGCCTGGTCGCCGCGGCAACGGCCACCGGCCTGCCCTTGCGCGGTGTGTTGCATGCGGCCGCCGTGGTCGAGGATGCGACGTTGACGACCATCACCGACGACCTGCTGGAACGCGTTTGGGCGCCCAAGGTCCGCGGTGCGTGGAACCTCTACCAGGCGAGCAGGACAGCCCCGCTGGACTGGTTCTGCCTATTCTCGTCGGCGGCGGCGCTGCTGGGCTCTGCGGGGCAGGGCGCGTATGCGGCGGCCAATAGTTGGCTGGACGGCTTCGCGCACTGGCTGCGGGCGCACGGTCGGCCCGCCACCGCGATCGCGTGGGGCGCGTGGGCCGAAATCGGCCGTGGCGCAACGCTGGCGGATACGGGCACCACGATGATCGCCCCCGACGACGGCGCGTACGCCTTCCAAGCCCTGCTGGGCCATACCCGTTGCTACTCCGGCTACACCCCCACCACCGGTTCAGCGTGGCTTTCCGCGCTCGCGGCACGCAGCCGATTCGCCGAGATGTTCAGTGCTGCCGGGCGGCGACACGACGGATCAGAGTTCCGCACCGCGCTGCTGGAGTTACCGGCCGATGAGTGGGCGGGCCGGCTGAGACGGTTGGTGTCCGATCAGCTTGGCCAGATCCTGCGCCGCAGTGTCGATCCGGACCGGCCGTTATCGGACTACGGCCTGGATTCACTGGGGAATCTCGAGCTGCGTACCCGACTGGAGACCGACACCGGAATACGGTTGCGCTCCACCGATATCACCACGGTGCGCGACCTGGCCGATCGCCTGTACGGAAAACTCGCCCCGGTGCAGGACGCTCCGGTGTCAATGTGAGGGTCCCCGGCGGATACGAAATACCCTGAGAATTCGCCGGACTGACAGGAGCGCGCGGTGGTGGTGATGGGTCAGCTGGGTCTGGGGACAGTCCGCGACTGGGCCCCGGCTCCGGGTTCGGTCTGGTGGTGGCGTCCCGCGCCGGCTTCGGTGAGAGCGGCACGGCAGGCGCCGACGAGTGCCGTCCCGCCCAGTTACATCCAGGCTCGACATCTGCGCGGCTTCCGGGAACAACAGCAGCGCGGGCTGCACATGTCGCGGCTACTGGTGATCGCCTTCGACATCGGCGGCCAGTGCGACATCCGCGCGATGACCTACGTGCTCAACGCCCACCTACGCCGAAACGACACCTACCACAGTTGGTTTGAGTTCACCGCCCGAGACCACATCGTCCGGCACACCATCGCCGACCCCGCGGACATCGAGCTCACGCCTGAACAACACGGCGAAATGTCGGCGACGCAGTGGCAGGACCAGGTGCTGGCGACACCAAATCCGCTGCAGTGGGACTGCTTCCGCTTCGCGGTCATCCAGCGCCACGACCACTTCACCGTCTGCATCAGCGTCGACCATCTGCACGTGGACCCGATGTTCATCGGCGGCATCTTCTGGGAGATCAGGGAGATGTATTACGCACTGATCGACGGCGACGGTCCCATCGCCTTTCCGCCGGCCGGCAGCTACACCGACTACTGCGTGCGCGAGAGCGCCTACACCGCGGGGCTGTCCCTGCGCTCCCCCGAAATCCGGCAGTGGATCGACTTCTTCGACGACAACGACGGAACGCTGCCGAGCTTCCCGCTACCGCTCGGCGACACAACGATGCTCACCAGCGGTGAGTTGCTCTCGGTGCGACTGCTGGACGCCCAGCAGACCGCCCGGTTCGAATCCGCATGCACCGCGGCCGGCGCGCGGTTCAGCGGCGGCGTGTTCGCGTGCGCCGCACTCTGCGAATACGAGCTGACCGGCTCGGAGAGGTATTGCGCCGTCACCCCGGTCGGCACCCGTAGCACCGCCGCAGAGTTCATGACCACCGGATGGTTCATCGGCCACGTCCCGTTCGCCGTCCACGTCGGCGACTCCTTCGGCGAGACCGCCCGCAGCGCCCAGACCGCTTTCGACTCCGGCACCCACCTGGCCCGAGTGCCGTTCGAGCGTGTCCTGGAACTCGCCCCCTGGTTGCGCCGACCGCCCGCGCAGGGCAGCTTTCCCATGCTGTCGTTCCTGGATGCCGGCGTACCGCCGCTGTCCGCAGTCATCGCTACCCAACTGGACCGGATGAACATCCAGGCGTTCAGCGACGGTCGAATCGCGGCACGAGTATGCATGTGGGTCAACAAGTTTCATGAGGAAACCACCGTGACGGCGTCATTTCCCAGCAACCCGGTGGCCTATGAGTCCATCGATCGGTATCTGCAGACGCTGAAGCAGGTCTACCTGCGGGTGGCCGAGGGCCGCGAATTCGCGGTGCCCCGCAGCCCTGTCCAGCTGCGGTCGCAGCGGCCCTGACGGGGGCTACCAGTCGATCTCCGGCGTCAGACCGAATTCGGCGAACGTACTCACAATGAGTTCGCGCAGAACGTCTTTGGTGTTCGGCTGACCGAGCAGGTACGCGGAAATCCTGATGAAGATCTTGCCGCGGTCCCGCCCGGAAACCAGCAGCAGTTGTCCCCCCATGCGCTCGAGTGTGCTCTTCTTCATGCCAGGTTCGAACGGTCGCATGTGCGCTTCGTCGGCGTCGGTGCCGTCGGGCCGGTTCAGCGCCGGGGGCAATTCGCCGATGTTGGAGACAGTCACCGGCAGCGTGGCGCCACCGGCTGCCACCCCCGCCAGGCGCCGGACCACCCGCTTCGGTGTCAGCGGTGTCAGCGGGAGGGGCGCCAACCATTCGTTGTCGGAATTGTCCATCGCCTCGAGGATGGTTTGGGTGATCTTGAGGTGCAGGTCCCGAAGGTCCGTCGCCACGGGTGTGGGATCGACGGCGACGTCCACAGCTGTGATCGCGTTGCCGCGGATGTCTCCGTTGGTTCGCAGGTTCGCCACCAGCCGCAGCGTGACCGCTCCGTCGTCATTCACCCTTCCGACCCGCACCGCGAGTCGGCATGCGACCCCCGCCACCAGCGAATGGCTGCTGGCACCAAGGGTTTTCGCGAGGTTATCCCACTCCGCGAGCCCGATGTACGCCGTCAGGGCAGGCATCTCGATAGTCTGATCCGCATCGGCCGAGAGCTGGGCAGGCGGCGCAGCTTTGATCGATGATGTCAGTTCCTTGCGGTCACGCCGCGCCCGTCGCGCCACCGCCACCAGCGCATGACCGACATCGGGGAGTTCTTTGACGGTTTGCCGGAAGTCCTCGCGCAGCGCGCGCCTGCGGGGACGCGACCCCGCGGGTGGATACCCCAGGTCGTGTGTTCTGCCCTCGGCGGCATCAGCGATCGCCTGGCCGAATGCGATGGCGTCGACGACAGCATGGGAAACCACCAGACTGACGGCCGTGCCGCCGTCCTCGAGCGGTAGGACCCCGAGATGCCAGCCGGGACCCCATTCCGGGTCGATGGGTAGCCGCGCCCGCTCGTCGGCCCACTCGCTCACGTCGGCGCGCCGCCGCGGCGTAGCGACGACGTCCATGTCTTGCGGCGCCGGCGCCAACACCCAGCGGTCGCGCGCGAACGGCAATGGCGACCGCTCGACCAGGCGACCGAACATCCCCGATCCGAGGTTCTGGTGGAAGCGCCGCAGCGCGTCGAGGTCAGCACCGCGGTTGTAAATCCAGGTCACCTGAATCAGGGCACCGTGCACCGCCCGGGTTGCGAGAAATGCTGCCTGGTCGAGGTATTCGAGCAGATTGTCCGCGGGCTGGTCCTCGACCGTGGTGGGCTGAAGTGTCGAAGCGGCCGGCGCAGCGGCATCGGTGAGCAGTTCCCGCAAGTGGCCGGCGAGCGACGACGGGGTCGGGTGCTCGAAGACCAGGGACGCAGGCAAGGTCAGCCCGGTTTGCGCGCTGAGGGTATTGCGCAGTTCCAGTGCGGTCAGCGAGTCGATGCCGAGATCTTTAAACGCAAGCCCGGTGTCGAGGGCTTCCGGATCGTGGTGGGCCAACACCGCGGCGGTGGCGTTGGTCACCAACGCGGTCAGCGTATCGAGCTGCTGTTCCGCGGTTTGGCCGGCCAGCTGATCCCGGACCCCGGGTTCAGGCGTCACCCGGTCGATTTCGCTGCCACTCGCGCGTGCCGTCAATTCGGTCAGGAACGGATGTGAGCGACGTACGGTGAACGCGGGCAGGAACCGATCCCATGTCACATCCGCGAGGGTGATCAAGGTGTCGTCGGCGTCGATGGCCTGCCGCAGTCCGGCCAGCGCAGTCGTCGGTGGGATCGGATTGACACCGATTCGCTGGAAGATGTCCAGCACCTCGGCGGGCATACTGCTGGCCTCGTCCGCCCACAGGCCGTAAGCCGGTGCCACTGCCCTGATTCCATTGCGGCGCAACCGAATTGCCAGCGCATCTATGTGAGCGTTGGCGGCGGCGTAGGCACCTTGCTGGGCGCCGCCCCAAGTCGCAGCCGCAGACGAGAACAGGATGAAGGTCTCGGGTGGGTCTTTCTCCAGCAGTTCAACCAGATTGTCCGCACCGACCGCCTTCGCGGCGTAACTGTCGGCGAGCTCCTCAGCGGTCGTGTCGGAGATGGAGTTCCATCCGATAGCTGCCGCCGCATGCACGACGGTCCGCAGCGGACCGTGGGCGGCGCGGATGCCGGCAAGCGCGGCCGCCAACGCCGTCCGGTTGCTCACATCCACCGAATACGCTGCGACAGTCACCCCGCGGGCCTGCAATGTCTGGGCCAGTTCAGCGGTCTGCGGGTGTTCGGTAGCGTTGCGACTTACTAGCACAATGGGATTGGCGCCGGCCTCGGCGAGCCAACCGACCAGGTGCTTACCCAGCCGCCCGGTAGCACCGGTGATCAGAGCCGCTCCCGAAGCCGTCCAGCTGCCGGCACGTTCTTGCACCAACGGCGCCGCGACCAATCGACGCGCGCTCACGCCCTGTTGCCGGATCGCGAGTTGGTCTTCGTCCTGCACGCAGCTCAAAATCGCGTACAGGTGGGCGATGTCGCGCGGTGTCGCGCTCGGCGGGAGATCAACCAATCCGCCCCACAGGTCCGGGTGCTCGAGGCACACCGACTGTCCCAGCCCCCACGCAGCGGCCTGGCTCGGACTCGGCGGGTCATCGTCGGTGGATACCGTCGCACCGCCCTGGGTGATGACCCACAACGGAATTCCGAGACCGGAATCGCAATGTGCTTGCGCAAGAGAATGTGTGGAGAGCAGACCAACCGATAGGCCCGAGAAGTCGGGGTGTGGTCGTTCGTCGGTGGCCAGGAACGAGACGATCCCGTCATAGTGGGCCCGCGCACTGGCCGTCTTCAACAAGGCGGACAACGACTCTCGGCCGAGTTCGCTCGGATCTACCGTGAGCACGTCGGTCGCGAACTTCTCGGCGATACCGGCGACCCAGGCATCGTGGGCTTGTTCCGGGAACGCCAGCACCAGCCAGCGACGACGAGTGGTCGGGAAAGTGTTCGGGGTCACTGCACGCCAGTCGACGCGGTAGCGCAATGTGTTCGCCGCTGACCGAACGCCGACGTCGCCGCGCCACTGCCGCAGGGCGCGCACGACAGCTTCCAGGGACGACCCGGTTACCTGGTCGCCCAAGCCCAATACCTCAGCGAAGGCGTCAACCGCCTCGGCGTCGACGGCTTGCCACAGCGCGCCTTCAACACTGGTGTCCAGTCCGGCGGCTCCGGACACCGGAGTGGGCGTCGCCCAATAGGAACGGTGCTGGAAGGCATACGTGGGTAGCCCAACGGCTCGGGCGTCGGGGTAGAGCGCCGCCCAGGACGGCGATTTGCCGTGGTTGTGGAGTTGACCCAGCGCGGCAGCCACGGTGTCCAGGTCCGACCGGTCGCGATGCAGCATGGTGAGCACCGCCGAGCCGGGCCGCTCGGGGGTGCCGGCCAGTGTGTCGGTGATCGCCGCAGCCAGCACCGGGTGCGGCGACAATTCCACAAACAAGCGCTCGCGCTGGCCCAGCAACTCGGCGACCACGTCGTGGAACCGAACCGGCTCCCGCAGGTTGCGATACCAGTAGTCGGCGTTCATCTCGGTGGTGTCGAGCGGCTGACCCGATCGCGCGCTGTCCACGGTGGAATACAGCGGGATGCGTGCCGGCGACGCGGACACCCCGGCCAGCTCCGTCAACAGATGGTCCCGCAGCCGCTCCACCTGGCTGCCGTGCGACGCGTAATCCACTGCGATGGAACGTATTTGAATATTGTCACGTTCACACGCCGCAGTGAGTTGCTCGAGTGCGACGGGGTCGCCACTGACAATGGTGTGCGACGGCCCGTTGATCGCGGCGATGCTGACAGCTCCGTCCCAACGTTGCAGCCGGGGCTGAAGCTCTTGTGCGGGAAGCACAATGGAGACCATCCCGCCGCTGCCGGACAGTGTGGTGAGCGCCTGGCTGCGCAGCGCCGCGATCTTGGCAGCGTCCGCAAGCGACAACGCACCGGCAACGTAGGCCGCCGCGATCTCGCCCTGCGAATGCCCCACTACCGCATCCGGAACGATCCCGTAGGACTTCAGCAATTCGGCCAGCGACACCATGATCGCGAACAGGACGGGTTGGACAACGTCCACCCGCTGCAGCGACGGCGCGTCGGGCTCCTCACGCAAGACGCCGAGCACCGACCACCCGGTGGCGGGGCGCAGAGCTGCATCGCACTCGTCGAGGCTGCGCGCGAATTCGCGGTGATGGTGGTACAGCTCCAAGCCCATGCCGGCGTACTGGGCGCCTTGGCCGGGAAAAACGAACACCGTCTCCGGCGGTTGGTGGTGTGCGGCGAGGTGGTGGCGCGACACGTGCGGATGGGGCAGGTCGGCAATCAGCGCTTCCAGGCCCTCCACCAGTTCGCGGCGGGGATCTCCGCCGAGGCCACTTGCGGTGATGGCGGCCCGGTACGGGTGGTGGGTACGGGTGGTGGCCAGGCTGAAGCCGAGATCGGTCAGTCCGGTTTCGGGGTGATCGTGCAGGTAGTCGCGCAACCGGTGGGCTTGACCGGCCAGGGCCCGCGGACTGCGCGCCGAGACCGGCCACACCAGTACCGGGGTTGCCGCACTGGCCGACGCGTCGGAATCTATTGCGGCGTCAGGGGCCTGCTGCACGATGACGTGCGCGTTGGTGCCGCTGATGCCGAAGGAGGACACCGCAGCCGTACGGGGATGATCCGTGACCGGCCATGGCACCGCCTCGGTCAGCAGCCGGACCGCTCCACCGGACCAGTCGACACGTGGATTGGGTTGATCGACGTGCAGCGTCTCGGGCAGTACGTCGTGATTGAGCGCCTGAACCATTTTGATCAGCCCGGCGGCGCCCGCCGCGGCCTGAGTGTGCCCGATGTTGGACTTGATCGACCCCAGCCACAGCGGACGCTCGGGGTCGCGGCCGGCACCGTAGGTGGCTATCAGTGCGCCCGCCTCGATCGGATCGCCGAGGGTGGTGCCGGTACCGTGGGCCTCCACGACGTCGACCTGATCCAAGCCGATGCCGGCGTTGGCGCCCGCCTGGCGGATCACGTTCTGCTGCGCGGGACCGTTGGGTGCGGTCAGGCCGTTGGAGGCGCCGTCCTGGTTGATGGCAGATCCCGCGATCACCGCCAGCACCGGATGGTTGTTGAGTCGGGCGTCGCTGAGCCGCTCCAAGACCAGGACCGCTGCGCCTTCACCCCAGCCCGTGCCGTCGGCGTCGGCGGAGAACGCTTTGCATCGCCCGTCCACCGCCAAGCCCCGTTGCCGGGCGAACTCGGTGAAGATCAGCGGCGTCGTCATCACCGTGACCCCACCCGCCAGCGCCAGAGTGCTCTCGCCGTTGCGCAGCGACTGGCACGCCAGATGGGTGGCGACCAGCGACGAGGAGCACGCGGTGTCCACCGTGATGGCCGGACCCTGCAGACCCAGTGCGTAGGCCACTCGCCCGGACGCCACACTGGTGGACTGGCCGGTCAACGCGTACCCCTCCGCGCCGCCGGCAGCCTCCGCGCCGTACGGCTGCGACCAGGTGCCGACGAACACCCCGGTTTGCGAACGCACCAACGAGGCCGGGTCGAGTCGGGCGGTTTCCAGGGCCTCCCAACACACTTCCAGCAGCAACCGTTGCTGGGGATCCATGGCCTGGGCCTCGCGCGGCGAGATGCCGAAAAACTCCGCGTCGAACCCGGCCGCCCCGGCCAGGAACCCACCGGCACGGGTATAGGTCTTGCCGACGGCGTCGGGATCGGAGTCGAACAAATCCGTCAGATTCCAACCGCGATCGGTCGGGAAACCCACCATTGCGTCGGTGCCGCCAGCCACCAGCTCCCACAACGCCTCGGCCGAGTCCACTCCCCCGGGAAACCGGCAGGCCATGCCTACCACTGCTATCGGCTCGTCCGACGCCGTCTGCGCGGGCACCGGCGAACCCGCCGCGACCGAACCGCCGAACAGCTGCCCGAGGTAGGCGCCCAACGCCGCCGGGGTCGGATAGTCGAAGGCCAGGGTGGGTGACAACGGCAACTCGGTGACGGCTTTGAGGCGGTCCAGCAGATAAGTAGCTTTCACCGAGTCGAAGCCGAGGTCCTGAAAAGCGGATTCGGCATCGATGTCGCTGGTGCTGGAATGACCCAGTACCGCAGCCGCCTGCTCGCAGACCAGCCCCACCAGCAGCTCGTGCTGCTGATGTCGCAGCGCGCGCAGCCGTTGCGGCAAACCCGCGTCCGCGGCGGGGCGCACGTCAGTCTCGGCGGCCGGGTGCGGCTCCGGACGTGCGATCAGCGCGTCCCAGCGGGTGAAATCATCGCGCCCATAACGCTGTACGCACTCCCTCCGCCTGACCTTGCCGCTCGTGGTCAGCGGAATGGAATGAGGCGGCACCAGAACGAGATCGGCCACACTCAGACCGTGCGCTTTTGCTATTGCCGACGTGATTTTGCGTCGGACGGCCCCCACCCGCGCGGCGGCGTCTTCGGCATCCGGGCGCACTTTGAACTCGACGATGGTGACCAGTTTCTCGACGCCGTCATCGCCGGTGACCGAGATCGCAACGCAGCGACCGGCGGTGATCTCCTGGATCGTCGCCTCGATGTCGTCGGGAGAGTGGTTACGCCCGTAGACGATCAGCAGATCCTTGATGCGGCCGATGATGAACATCTCGCCACCGGAGAAGAAGCCCAGGTCCCCGGTCCGCAGCCAGGGTCCGGCCGGGGTGCCGGCGGCGGCGTCGACCAGTGTTGCACCGAACGTGCGTGCCGACTCGTCGGGCTTCTGCCAATAACCGTCGGCGACGTTCTCGCCGTGCGTCCAGATTTCCCCGACCGTTTCCGCCGGACATTCGATGCCGGTCTCGGGGTCCACGATGCGCACGATCGGCGACTGGGGCGTGCCGTAACTGACCAGCGGCGTGCCCTCGCCGGGTGCGCAGCGCTTCGCAACACCGGCCGTCAGTTGTTCGGACTCGAAGTACACGATTTCCGGCGGCCCGACTGCTTCACGGGTCGCCACGTACACGGTGGCCTCGGCAAGACCGTAGGACGGCCGCAGCGCCTTGGGCTGCAGATTGAATCGGGCAAAACGTTCAGCAAAGCGTTGCAGCGTGGCAGGCTGCACGCGTTCGGCGCCGTTGAGGATGTTGCGCACGTGACCCAGGTCGAGTCCCGCCAGGTCGTCGTCCGACGTCTTCGCCGCCGCCAATTCAAAAGCGATGTTGGGGCCCGCGGTGAATGGCTGGGTGTGGGTAGCCAACAACTGCATCCAGCGTGCCGGTCGCTGCAGGAACGCGGGCGGGCTGGAGAGCACACCGTGCACCCCGGCAACGATCGGAATGCTAATGCCCACAATCAAACCCATGTCGTGGAAGAACGGCAGCCACGACACGACCGTCGTATCCGGCGGCGCAATCCCGCCGTCCTCCCGGTAGTAGCTGGCGATGATCTGTTGGGTGTTGACCACCATGTTCTGGTGCGAAATCACGACGCCCGCCGGGGTGCGGGTGGATCCGGAGGTGTATTGCAGATAGGCGATGTCGGGCAGATCGGGGATCTCGTGTGGGGCTGGATCAGCGGTGTCGAGATCCAGCAAATCGAGTTCGATCATTGCCGGAGCGGTTTTCCCCGGCTCGATGTGTTCGGCGATGCTGCCGGCCACCGAGGACGTGGTCAGAATCGCAGTCGGCGACGCGTCGCCCAGGACCGAACTGGCGCGCTCGTCGCTGGCGCCACCTTGCGGAGCCGACAGCGGTACCGCGATCTGACCGGCTTCCAATGCGCCGAGAAACGCGACGACGTAATGCATTCCCTGCGGCGCCAACACCACCGCGCGATCGCCGGTCGCCCCATAGGTCCGCAAGATCCGCGCGACATTGCGGATCCGCCGATACAACTGCGACCAGGTCAGAGTTTCTGCGCTGCCTTCCGGGTCCTGCTCGTAATCCACGAAAGTGAACGCCGGCTCGTCGGGCCGCAGTTCGGCATATTCGCGCAGCAGAACGGGGATGGAGGGCTCGAACACGGCTCGACGATACCGTGATGATTTGGCCGGGGAGGGCAAAGCTTGATCTGGATTTAGCGCCCTGTCTTCGCCCTCTTCACCTCCCCGCAGATAGCCGATGAAAATCTTCCAAAAGCCGCACACGCTGTTGCAACAACGCCTAATATGGCCTCACCGACTGCACCTCTACGGCGCTCAACCCGCTGTAGCCCGCAGCCCCTCCGCTGGGGGCGAACCAGTCGGCCGCCCGGGTCCGAGCAAACTCGGCGTATGCGGCCTTCCTCATTACGATGTGTTGTAGATCACATGTCTGGGCTGGTGAGCGTCCCCCACCCCACCTGCGGGCCCAAATCCCGGTTCTCGAGCGCGCTGACCTGTACACACGCCGTACTGCACTGTCGCACAACAAGTATGAAAGCCCCAGCTCAGCCGGTCGATGTCCGCACCTGGCCGGCGACAGGCCGCCGAGATGCGTCCAGATCCGGACGAAGGTCAGGTGCCCACGTGCACTGCAACATAAAATTTTTGTACGATCGCACGATTTTTCCACGCGTGCGCAACGAACCAGCTACGCTTTGGACGCATCAAGTTCTTCAGGCTGCTTCGCTGCGGGGGTCGATAGGTGGCTGGATTGCGGCACTGCAATGTTGCAGGCCCATTAAAGGTCCAGCGAAATTTACCGAAGCGCTGATAAGAGCGTGCGGCGGTGATAGGAACTTGGGGATAGGCAGAGAGGTGGAGGGTTAGTGGCTAGGACGGGCGTCACTCCGGTAGCTGTCATTGGGATGGCCTGCCGGATGCCGGGGGGCATCAATTCACCAGACCTGCTGTGGGACGCACTGCTCCGCGGCGACGACTTCGTCACCGAGATTCCTGCCGACCGTTGGGATAACGACTACTACTACGACCCCGAGCCGGGAGTGCCCGGACGCTCGGTCTGCAAGTGGGGCTCGTTCCTGAAAGACGTCGGCGATTTCGATCCCGAATTCTTCGGCATCAGTGAAAAAGAAGCCACTGCGATGGACCCGCAGCACCGCCTGCTGCTGGAGACCGCGTGGGAAGCAATGGAGCATGCCGGCCTCACCAAGGACACCATCGCCAAACAGACCGGTGTCTTCGTCGGCGTGAATTATGCCGACTATCAGCAAGTTCAGATGGCCTCGGACGCCTTCGACGGTCCGTACGGAAACCCGGGATCGCTGTTCAGCATGGCATCCGGGCGCATCTCCCATGCCCTGGGCCTCGCAGGGCCTGCATCCACGATCGATACTGCGTGTTCTTCCGGATTGTTCGCAATTCACCAGGCTTGCCGCAGCATCAGCGACGGCGAGAGCGACATGACGTTCGCGGGCGGCGTCAACGTGATGCTGGAGCCGCGCAGGTCGGCATCGGCCTCAGCGGGCGGCATGCTGTCCGGGACCGGGCGTTGCCACGCCTTCGATGCCAACGCCGACGGTTTCGTTTCCGGCGAGGGTTGCGTGCTGTTGCTGCTCAAGCGTCTTTCGGATGCGCAGCGCGACGGGGACCGGATCTTGGCTGTCATTCGTGCGACGGCGGCCAACCAGGACGGCCGCACCCCGAACATCACCATGCCCTCCGGGGAAGCGCAGGCAGCGCTGTACCAGACGACATTGCAGGCCGCGGGTGTCGACGCCGGCAGCATCGGCATGGTCGAGTCGCACGGAACCGGCACACCGGTCGGTGACCCGATCGAGTACACCAGCCTCTCGAAGGTGTACGCCAAAGACAACAGGGTCGCCATCGGCGCGTCCAAGACCAACTTTGGGCACACCCAGGCGGCTGCCGGCGCACTCGGGATGATGAAGACGGTCCTCGCCCTTCAGCACGGCATCGTGCCGAAGAACCTGCACTTCGAGTCGCTGTCGGACGAGCTGGCGCAGATCGACACCAAACTCTTCCTGCCGGTGGAAAACACCGAGTGGCCGCTGGCCGGCGATGGTCCGCGCCGCGCAGGCGTGTCGGCGTGGGGAATCTCCGGCACCAACGTGCACGCCATCGTGGAGCAGGCACCCGCTCCGACCTCGCCCAATGGCATCGCCACCACCCCGGCCGGCGATGACACCCTGCTGCTCCCCCTGTCGTCTTCCTCTGCAGACGGCCTGCGCCGGACCGCTTCGCGGCTGGCCGACTGGGTCGAGGCGCACGCGACCGAATTCGCCGCGCGGGACTTGGCATACACCCTGGCGCGCCGCCGTGGTCACCGTTCGGTGCGGACCACCGTGCTGGCCCGGAACACCGTGGAGATGGTGACCGCGCTGCGCGAGGTCGCCGACAGCGAAGCGCTCTACCCAGAAGTGGTGGGTCAGGAGGAACGCGGTCCGGTCTGGGTCTTCTCCGGTCAGGGATCCCAGTGGGCCGCCATGGGTGCGGATCTGCTGGCGAACGAGCCGGTCTTCGCGGCGAAGGTCGCCGAGATCGAGCCGTTGATCGCCGCCGAGTCCGGTTTCTCGGTGACCGAAGCGATGACCGCGCCCGACAAGGTGACCGGCATCGACCGCGTGCAGCCGACCCTGTTCACCATGCAGGTAGCGCTGGCGGCGACGATGAAGTCCTACGGTGTGAACCCGGCCGCAGTCGTCGGCCATTCGATGGGCGAGTGCGCGGCGGCCGTTGTCGCCGGGGCGCTGTCCCTGGAAGACGCCACACGCGTAATCTGCCGCCGGTCCCGGCTGATGACCAAGATCTCCGGTTCCGGAGCCATGGCGTCGGTGGAGCTGCCTGCCCAGCAGGTGCTTTCGGAGCTGATGGCCCGTGGCATCAACGACGCGGTGGTCGCGGTGGTTGCTTCGCCGGAGTCCACCGTGATCGGCGGTGCCACCGAGAGCGTTCGCGAGATGATCGCAACGTGGGAGGACCGCGACGTGATGGCCCGCGAAGTGGCCGTCGACGTGGCGTCGCACTCGCCACAGGTCGACCCGATTCTGGATGACCTGTACGACGCGCTGGCCGACATCGAGCCGTTGACCCCGGAGATCCCCTACTACTCCGCGACCTCCTTCGACCCGCGCGAGGAGCCGTACTGCGACGCCAACTACTGGGTGGACAACCTGCGCCACACCGTCCGGTTCTCGGCGGCGGTGCAGGCGGCGCTCGAGGACGGTTACCGCGTCTTCGGTGAACTGTCGCCGCACCCGCTGCTGACCCACGCCGTGGACCAGACCGCACGCAGCCTCGACATGACGGCCGCAGCGCTGGCCGCCATGCGGCGCGAGCAGCCGCTGCCGTTCGGTTTGCGCGGCTTCGTCGGCGACCTGTTCGCGACGGGTGCGACCGTCGACTTCTCCGTCGTGTACCCCTACGGCCACCTCATCGATGCTCCGCTGCCCGCGTGGACTCACCGCACGCTGCTGCTGAGCCGCGACGGGCACAGCTCGCGCGCGCTGAGTTCAAGCGTCGCCGTGCACCCGCTGATGGGTCAGCACGTGCGGCTGCCGGAGGACCCCGAGCGACACGTCTGGCAGGCCGAGATCGGCACCGACGCGCTGCCGTGGCTGGGCGACCACCAGGTGCACGGCACCGCCACCCTGCCCGGTGCCGCCTACTGCGAAATGGCGCTGGCCGCGGCCCGCACCATCTTCGGCGACGGCGCCGTGGTGCGCGACATCCGGTTCGAGCAGATGTTGCTGCTCGACGAGGAAACTCAGGTCACCCTCACCGCGACGGCTGAGGTGCCCGACGAGCTGAACTTCGCTGTCGAGACCAACGAGGACGGGGTCTCGGCGCGCCGGGCTTCCGCCGTGCTGCACGCCGCCGACGAAAACCCCGCGCCGGCACCGCAGGACATCGAGGCCCTGCAGTCGGTGCACCCGAGTGCCGTGCAGGGCGGCGACCTGCGCGACGCCCTGGACCTGTGCGGCATTCAGTACGGGCCCGCCTTCACCGGCCTGTCGGTCGCACACACCGCGGAAGAAACCGGCACCTCGGTGCTGGCCGAAATCTCCCTGCCCAGCGTCATCCGCACCCAGCAGACCAACTACGGGGTGCACCCGGCACTGCTCGACGCGTGCTTCCAGTCGGTGGCCGCGCACCCCAGCGTCGCGATCGCCAGTCTCGGCGGTTTGCTGCTTCCCCTGGGCGTTCGTGAGCTCCGGCTGCACGGACCCGTCCACACCGCCAAGTACTGCCACTCCCGGGTGACTTCGGCGACCGGCGGAGCGGTCGAGGCCGACCTCGACCTGCTCGACAAGCACGGCGCCGTGGTGCTGACCGTCCGTGGACTGCAGATGGGCACCGGTGTATCGGCCAGTGGCGAGCGGGCTCGCGTGCTGGGCGAGCGGCTGCTCACCGTCGAATGGCAACAGCGGCAACTGCCTGACGTGGCCGCCACCGAGCCTGGCTCATGGCTGATCGTCAGCACCTCTGAAGCCGCCGATCTGATGGCGACGTCGCTCACCGACACGATGAAGCTGCACGAGGCGGAGTCGACGACGTTGTCCTGGCATCTGGATGGCGACCACGCCGCGATGGCCGAGCGGCTGCGCGACCAGCTCAACCGTGGCGGCTTCACCGGACTGGTGGTGCTGACCGCGCCGCGCAACGGCACCCCGGACAGCGAATCACCGCGCCGCGGTAGCGATTACGTCCACCACCTGGTTCGCATCGCGACGGAGCTGGCGGAGGTCCAGGGTGAGGCGCCGCGGCTATTCGTCGTCACCCGGGGTGCGCAGATCGTGCTCACCGAAGACGTCCCGAACCTCGAGCAGGGCGGATTGCGCGGGTTGCTGCGGGTCATCGGCGCCGAGCACCCGCACCTGCACACCACCCACATCGACATCGACGAGCAGACCGACGCCGAGCAGGTCGTGCGTCAGTTGCTGCTGGCCGGCACCGACGAAGACGAGACGGCGTGGCGTAACGACGAGTGGTACACCGCTCGCCTGTGCCCCGCGCCGCTGCGCCCCGAGGAGCGGCAGACCACCGTCGCGTCTCATCAGAGCGACGGGGTGCGCATGCAGATCCGCACGCCGGGTGATCTGCAGACGCTGGAGTTCGCCGCCTTCGACCGGGTTCCCCCGGAGCCCGGGCAGATCGAGGTCGCGGTCACCGCGTCGAGCATCAACTTCGCCGACGTGCTGAACGCTTTCGGCCGCTACCAGAGCCTCGACGGGATCCTGCCGGCGCTGGGCACCGACTTCGCGGGTGTGGTGACTGCGGTTGGCCCCGGCGTCACCAACCACCAGGTCGGTGACCACGTCGGTGGCATGTCTCCGCACGGCTGCTGGGCCACCTTCGTCACCTGCGATGCGCGCCTGGCCACCAAACTGCCGGCCGGGATGACCGATGCGCAGGCCGCAGCTGTGACCACCGCCCACGCCACCGCCTGGTACGGCCTGAACGACCTGGCCCGCATCAAGGCCGGCGACAAGGTGCTGATCCACTCGGGGACCGGCGGTGTGGGGCAGGCCGCGATCGCGATCGCCCGGATGGCCGGTGCGGAAATCTTCGCGACCGCCGGCAGCGAGCAGCGTCGACAGCTGTTGCGTGACATGGGAATCGAGCATGTGTACGACTCCCGCACCATCGACTTCGCCGAGCAGATCCGGCGCGACACCGACGGCTACGGCGTCGACATCGTGCTCAACTCGGTGTTCGGGGCAGCTCAACTCGCCGGCCTCAAGCTGTTGGCGCTGGGCGGGCGGTTCGTCGAGATCGGCAAGCGTGACATCTACGGCGACACCAAGCTGGGCCTGTTCCCGTTCCGCCGGAACCTGGCGTTCTGGGGTGTGGATGTGGGCATCATGTCCGTCAGCCACCCGCAGCAGGTCAGCGAGATTCTGAGCACGGTGTACCGGTTGACCGCCGAGGGCAAGTTGCCGATGCCCGAGGCCACCCACTACCCGCTGGCCGAGGCGGCAACGGCGATCCGGGTGATGAGCGGTGCGCAACACACCGGCAAGCTGATCCTGGACATTCCGCAGGCCGGACGCAGCAGCGTGGTCCTGCCCCCGGAGCAGGCGCCGACGTTCCTGCGGGACGCCTCGTACATCATCACCGGTGGCCTGGGCGGTCTGGGATTGTTCCTGGCCGAGAAGATGGCCGCGGCCGGAGCCGGCCGGATCGTGCTGAGCTCGCGGTCGCAGCCGACGCGAAAGGCTTTGGAGACAATCGAACTCATCCGTTCGATCGGATCCGACGTGGTGGTGATGTGCGGCGACATCGCGCAGCTCGACACGGCCCACAAGTTGGTGGCGACAGCGACGGCCACCGGGCTGCCGTTGCGTGGCGTGTTGCACGGTGCCGCGGTGGTCGAGGACGCCGTGCTGACCAACATCACCGATGAGCTGATCGACCGGGACTGGGCTCCCAAGGTGTACGGCGCGTGGAACTTGCACGAGGCGTGCGCCACGGCGGAGCTGGACTGGTTCTGCTCGTTCTCCTCAGCGGCCGCGTTGCTGGGCTCGCCGGGTCAGGGCGCGTACGCGGCGGCCAACAGCTGGTTGGACGCGTTCACCGCCTGGCGGCGCGCACAGGGCCTGCCCGCCACCGCGATCGCCTGGGGCGCGTGGGGTGAGATCGGCCGCGGCGCGGACTTCGCCGAGGACAGCGGCGCCGCGATCGCTCCGGATGAGGGTGCCTACGCGTTCGAGGCGCTGCTGCGCCACGACCGGGCGTACTCGGGCTACACCCCGCTCATCGGGACACCGTGGATCGCGTCGTTCGCTGCGCGGAGCAAGTTCCTCGAGATGTTCAAGACCGCGGGCGACAAGCGTTCTGGCTCGAGCAAGTTGCGCGCCGAGTTGTCCGAGCTGCCGCTGGAGGAATGGGCCGGCCGGTTGCGCCGGCTGCTGTCCGAGCAGATCGGGCTGATCCTGCGTCGCAACATCGACCCCGATCACCCGTTGTCGGAGTACGGCCTCGACTCGCTGGGCAATCTCGAGTTGCGCACGCACATCGAGGCTCAGACCGGCGTACGCATCACCTCCGCGGACATCACCACCGTCCGAGGATTGGCGGATCACCTGGTCGACAAGATGGCACCCAAAGAAGGTGTGTCCGCATGACTTGATGTGATCGCGAAATGACTTGTCCTGCAGGACTTCTAACATAGGAGGAAGCGTGTTCATAGGCGGAGGGTCTGAGCACGACAGCTTGCGTGTCGGTAACGCGTACGACTGGGACCCGGGTCAGGGCACCGTCATCGCGTGGGAGCCGACTGCCGGGTGCCTCGCGAAGGCACAGCAAGCTCCAGCTACTCCTGTGCCTCCGAGCTGCATGCAGGCGGGTCACCTTCGCGGTTACGTCGAGTTCCGCGACAAGGGGCTCGACTACTCGCGCGCGATCATGGGCTCGTGGGAAGTGCCCGGCCGCTGCGACATTCGCGCCATGACGTACGTCATCAACACGCACCTGCGCCGCCACGGCACGTACCACAGCTGGTTCGAGTTCAAGGATCCGGACAACATCGTCCGCCACACCCTGAAGAACCCGCGTGACATCAACTTCGTCGCCAAGACGTACGGCACGATGACGCAGCCCGACTGGGAAGCCCACGTGATGGCCACCCCGGATCCGTTGCAGTGGGACTGCTTCCGGTACGGCATCATTCAATACGAAGACAAATTCGCGTTGTACGCGGTGGTGGACCACCTGCACTGCGATCCGATGCTGATCGCCGGGTTGTACGTGGAGATCGTGATGAACTACAACGCGCTGGTCGAGGGCCGGGCCCCGATGACCATGCCGCCGGCGGCGAGTTACGACGATTTCTGCATCCGCGAAGCCGAAACCATTGCGTCCATGACGCTGGAGTCGCCGGAGGTGCGGACCTGGGTCGAGTTCGCCGAAGCCAACGGTGGGACGCTGCCCGACTTCCCGCTGCCCTTGGGCGACCAGTCGATCGCGTGCGGCGGTGACGTCCGCGTGGAGCAGTTGCTGGCCGCCGACCAGACGGCGAAGTTCGAGGACATGTGCCGCCAGGCAGATGCCCGGTTCAGCGGCGGGCTGTTCGCGTGCGCCGCCCTGGCGTACTACGAAATGACCGGCGAGCTCACGTATTACGGGCTCACCCCCACCGACAAGCGCAAGACTCCGGCGGAGTACATGACGGTTGGCTGGTTCACCGGGATCGTGCCCTTCACCGTGCCGATCGACCCGAACTCTTTCGAGGAGACGGCGCGCGCCGCCCAGGCATCCTTCGACGCCAACATGAACGTCAAAGAGGTGCCCTTCGATCGCGTCCTGGAATTGGCCCCGTGGCTGCGCAAGCCCGGCCCGCAGTTCACGATGATGAGCTACATGGATGCCGGCCTGCCGCCGCTGTCCGGCATCGTCGCGACCGCGCTGGACGGGGTGAACGCAGCGGCATACACCGACGGACGCAGCCCGGCGTACAAGTACTCGACGGTGTTCCGCCTGTTCGACGAGGTCTCGATCATGGTGTCCTACCCCAACAACCCGATCGCGCGGGAATCGGTGACCCGCTTCACCGACCAGCTGAAGTCGGTGTTCCAGCGGGTGGTGGCCGGCACGTTGGCGAACACTCCCGTTCGGGTGGCGCAATAGAGTCGACACGGCTCACCTTCGCTACGCGAAGAGATTTAACGGAGTTGATTACCGGCAATGAAAGCTGTCCTCGCCGTCCATGGCACCCGCGGCGACGTTGAACCCTGCGCTGCGGTCGGTGCAGAGCTTCAGCGTCGGGGGCACGAAGTGCAGATGGCGGTGCCGCCGAATCTCGTTCGCTTCGTCGAGTCGGCGGGCCTGAAAGCCGTTGCCTATGGCCCGGATTCGCATGCGCAGTTAGAGGAAGAGATCTTCCGCAGCTTCTGGCGGGTCCGCAATCCGCTCGGTGTGCTACGTCCGGGCGCGGAGTACCTCACCCGGGGCTGGGCTGAGATGGGTGAAACCTTGGTGGCACTGGCCAAGGATGCCGACGTCATCGTCTCGGGCCAGACTTATCAGGGTGTTCCGGCGAACGTCTGCGAATACCTCGATATCCCGTTGGCCGCACTGCACTACTTTCCGCAGCGCGTACACGGACACATCCTTCCGTTGCTTCCGCCGCCGGCAATCCGCACCGTGATGCGAGGGGTCTATGGCCTGTACTGGTTGATGACCAAGGGGCCCGAGAACGAGCAGCGCCGCGCGCTGGGCATGCCGACCACCAAGGTGTCGTCCGCGAAGCGGATCGGCCGGCACGGATGGTTGGAGATCCAGGGCTACGACGACGTGTTCTTTCCCGGGCTCAAGGAAGAGTGGGGTGACCAGCGTCCGTTCGTCGGCGCGCTGACGCTGGAGTTGCCGACCTCCTCCGACGACGAAGTCCTGTCCTGGATCGCCGACGGCACCCCACCGATCTACTTCGGCTTCGGCAGTATGCGGGTGGAAACCCCCGAGAACACAGTCGCTTTGATCAGCGAAGTCTGTGCCGAATTGGGCACTCGCGCTCTGATTTGCGGCGGTGTCACCGATCTGGGTGACATCCCGGTTCCCGACAACGTCAAACTCGTCGCCGACGCCAACCACGCCGCCGTCTTTCCGAAGTGTCGCGCCGTTGTTCACCACGGTGGCCCCGGCACTCTCGCGGCCGGGATGAAAGCCGGCGTGCCCACCCTGGTGCTCTGGATCAGCGCCGAACAGCCCCTGTGGGCAGCCCAGGTGGTCAAGCTCAGGATCGGCAAAGCGCGACGATTCGCCGGCGTCACCAAACAATCACTGCTGAAAGATCTGCGCAAAATTCTCGAGCCCAAGTACGTCAATCGCGCTCGCGAGATGGCGAAACGCATGACCCCGACAGCGGTCAGCGTGCAGAAGGCCGCGGATCTGATCGAGGAGAAGGTTCGTCAATCTGGCTCGGCAGTACCAGTACGCGGGAGCGGAAAGCTCTCATGACCGCGACAGGTGTAACGCTAACGTCACGATTGACGGCGGCGCCTCGTTACCCCACCGAGACCGGAATGACCTTGTAGGTTTGTAGGGGTGTCGAGCGGTTCTAGTGAGGCTGCCAAGGTCGGGGGGATCTACGACCGCCTAGGTCAGTTCGTGGTGCGGTATCCGTGGCTCACCATCGGAGCATGGATCGCCGTGGCGGTGGTGCTCTTCCTTTCCTTCCCGCCGCTGCAGGTACAAGCGGGAAAACACCCGCCCAGTCCGTTCCCTGACGATGCCCCGACGATGGTCGTCGCCAGAGAGATGGCCAAGGCGTGGAGCACGACACCCGACGGCAAGCAAGAAGAGAAAAGCGATTCGACCGCCGCAGCGGCGACGCCCACTGCCCTGCTGATGGTCGTCTTGACCAACGAGAAGGGTCTGACCCCCGACGACGACGCCACCTACCGAAAACTCGTCACCAAACTCAACGAAGACACGCAGGACAAGATGTCCGTGCAGAACGCCCTCGACGACCCGGAGATGCGCAAGCTATTGGTCGCCAAGGACGGCAAAGCGTTCATCCTGCCGGTGAATGTTCCTGGGGACCAGAACGATCCGGCCACCCTGGCCACCTACAAGCGGGTAGCTGCGATTGTCAAACAAACCGTGGCCGGCACGACACTGCACGCCGACCTCAGCGGGCCGTTGGCCACCATCTCCGACATCACCGACATCGGTCAGGAAGATATTCACTTCATCGAGATCGCCACCGTCCTCAGTGTGCTGATCATCCTGATCGTGATCTATCGGAACATCGTGACGATGTTCATTCCGCTTGCGACGATCGGCATTTCGCTGGCCACCGCCCAGGGCGTGCTCTCTGGCGCAGCTGAACTCGGCCTGGACACCAATTTGCAGGTCATCGTCTTCATGACCGCGGTCATGATGGGCGCCGGAACGGACTACGCCGTCTTCCTCATCAGTCGGTATCACGACTATTTGAGGCACGGCGACGATTCCGACATCGCGGTCAAGAAGGCGTTGATGTCGATCGGCAAAGTGATCGCCGCGTCCGCCGCCACCGTCGCGGTCACCTTCCTGGCGATGGTGTTCACCAAACTCGAAGTGTTCTCCGCGATCGGTCCGGCAATTTCGATCTCGATCGTGGTGTCGCTGCTGGCGGCAGTGACGTTCCTGCCCGCAGTGCTGGTACTCGCGGGCAGGCGTGGCTGGATCAAGCCGCGCCGCGACCTCACCACCCAACTGTGGCGGCGCTCGGGAATCCGCATCGTGCGCAAGCCGCGCATCCATCTGGCCGCCAGTCTTGTCGTGCTCATTGCCCTCGCCGCCTGCATGGGAGCCGTGCGTTACAACTACGACGACCTCAAATCGTTGCCGGACGAGGTCGACAGCTCCAAGGGCTACGAGGCGATGAACAAGCACTACCCGATGAACGCGATGACTCCGATGATGTTGTTCATCCAGTCATCCCACGACTTGCGGACACCGTCGGCGCTGGCGGATCTGGAGCAGGTGGCCGGTCGGGTCAGTCAAGTCCCGGACATCACGATGGTGCGCGGCCTGACGCGGCCCAATGGGGAACCGCTGGAACAGATGAAGGTGTCGTGGCAGGCCGGTGAAGTCGGTGGCAAACTCGACGAAGCTTCCAACCAGATCGAGAATCACGGGGGTGACCTGGACCGGTTGGTCGGCGGCGCGAACCAATTGGCGGACGCTCTCTCCCAGCTTCGCGACCAAGTCACCGGCGCCGTCTCCAGCCTCAGCGGAACAGTCGCGGCACTGACCGCCATGGAGCAGATGCTGGGCGGCGACAAAGCCATCAGCGCGCTGGAGCAGGGCGCACGGTTCACCGGTCAGATGAAGAACCTCAGCGACAGCTTGAACGCCTCGACCACGAATGCGGAGAACGTGGCCGCTTGGGCCGGGCCGATGGTCCGAGCGCTCTATGCCAGCCCCGATTGCAATATCGATCCGGCGTGTGTGAATTCACGCGCCGGCCTGGCGGCAATGGTTTCCGCCGATGACAACGGAACATTGCTGTCCATCAAGGCGATGGCGCGCAATCTGCAAGCGGCGGAACAAGCTTCGACTATTGGTCAAACGCTGGCCAAGATTCAGCAGATGCTGACTCAAGCCTCCGACGCCCTCAAGACCATCAAGAACCTGCAGTCCACCATGAACCAGGCCCAAGCAGGTTCCAATGCCCTCGCAGACGGTAGCCGTGCCTTGGCCTTCGGAGTCAAGGAGCTGGTAGATCAGACCCGACGGATCGGGTCGGGTCTGAATGAAGCGTCCGGGTTCCTGCTGGAGATGAAGCACGACGCCAGCAAGCCGTCCATGGCGGGCTTCCACCTCCCCCCGCAGATCACGACCAGGGAGGAGTACAAGAAGGGCGCCCAGCTGTTCATCTCGCCTGACGGTCACGCGGCGCGATACTTCATTCAAAGCGGGCTCAGTCCGTTCAGCACTGCCGCGATGGACCAGATCACCGCGATCGAGAAGGCAGCGCGCGCAGCCACACCGAACACCGAGTTGTCGGACGCGAAAATCATGGTCGCGGGAGTTCCGACGGGACTTCGGGACACTCGCGACTATTACAACGCCGACATGAACTTCATCATCATCGCCACCATCGTCATCGTGTTCCTGATCTTGGTGCTTCTGCTGCGCGCTATTGTCGCACCGCTGTATCTGATTGCCTCAGTGCTGCTTTCGTATATGTCGGCGTTGGGCATCGGCGTTCTGGTATTCCAGTTCCTACTGGGTAAGGAACTGCACTGGAGTCTGCCCGGGCTCTCGTTCATCCTGCTCGTCGCCGTCGGTGCGGATTACAACATGTTGCTGATCTCGCGAATACGCGACGAGTCGCCGCACGGGGTGCGCTTCGGCGTCATCCGCACCGTGGGAACCACTGGTGGCGTGATCACCTCGGCAGGGCTGATCTTCGCGGCATCGATGTTCGGCCTGCTGTCCGCCAGCATCAGCACCATGCAGGAAGCCGGCTTCATCATCGGCATCGGCATTGTGATCGACACCTTCTTGGTGCGGACCATTACCGTACCGGCCTTGGCCGCCATGATCGGTCAGAAAAACTGGTGGCCGTCGAAATTGGACGGCTCCGGAAACGACGTGCTCAACGAGAAGCTGCAGCAGACGTGGAAGAAGATCTCCCCCCATCTGATCAGGCTTCATTTGATTCCGGACCCGGCCAAGCGGAGACCGCCGCCGAAAACACGGACCCGCGCCACCGCGCCCGCCAACCGGCGGAAGCGACCGGCGGGCGCCGCTACCAAGAACCGCCGGCCGGGCCACTTCGAACCCAGCCACTCGCTTCCGCTGTTCGACCTCACCGGGGTGCGCAAACAACTCACCGATGATCTGCAGTGGGGAGCTTCAGCCCCGGTCAATTCCAACGGCAAGAAGAAAAAGAAGCACGAGGACGAATTCCTCGGTCATTCACTGCCGCTGTTCGGCTACAGCGTCATCCCCCAACAACCGGTCGTCGCAGCGACGGTGGGCAATGGCGCCGGCAACGGCGAATCGAATGGCAGCGGAAGCGCGCCTCTGACGTAATGCCGGCTAGGCATCCAGGCGGGCGAATACGTCCTGTTGGTACAACTCGACGCATTGGGATCGCCGGATCTTGCCGCTTGTGGTGATCGGAATCGAGCCGGGCGACACCAGCACCAGGTCCGAGACCTTCAGTCCATGAGACTTCGAAATCGCTGAAGTTACCTCACGTTTGACGTCGTGCAGGCGGTCCACCGATTCCGCGCTGTCGTCGCGCTTCTTGAGTTCGATGATGGCAACCAGCTTCTCGATGCCCTTGTCGGGAACGGCTATCGCGGCGCAGCGGCCCGAGGTGATCTCCTGGATGGTCGCTTCGATGTCATCGGGAGAATGATTGCGGCCGTAGACGATCAGCAGATCCTTGATGCGGCCAATGATGAAAAGCTCACCGTCAGAGACGAACCCGGAGTCGCCGGTCCGCAGCCAGGGGCCTTCGCGCGTTTCCGGTGCCGGGTCAACGATCTTTGCCGCGAAAACACGTTGTGTCTCTTCAGGTTTCTGCCAGTATCCGGCTGCGACATTGTCGCCGGACGCCCAGATTTCACCGACGGTTCCCTCTGGGCATTCCCGACCGGTGTCGGCGTCCACAATGCGAACGTCCATGGATTGGGGTGAACCGTAGCTCACCAATGGTGTGCCCGACCCGATCTCACACCGGACCGCGGTACCCTCGGGCAACTTGTCGCTGTCGAAGTAGCCGATTTCTGGCGGATTTCCAGGTTCGCGGGTGGCGATGTACACGGTGGCTTCGGCCATCCCATAAGACGGACGGTGTGCCTCCGGCGGAAAATTGAACGGTGCGAATCGGTCCGTGAATCGCTTGAGCGTCGCCGGTTGCACCCGTTCGCTGCCATTGAGAATGCTGTGCAGTCCCCCGAGATCGAGTCCGGACAGGTCCTCGTTCCTCGTCTTGCGCACGGCTAGTTCGAAGGCAAAGTTGGGGCCTGCCGAGACGGTGCACTCAGGCTCGGCCATGAGCTGCAACCAACGCAGCGGCCGTTGCAGGAAGCCCACCGGGCTGGATAGCACCGTGGTGAAGCCACCCAGGATCGGCATGACGATCCCCAGCAGCAGTCCCATGTCGTGATACATGGGCAACCAGGACACAATCGTCAGGCCCGGGGGCGCGACACCGCCCCGAGCCTTGAAGAAGTCCCCGATGATCTGCTCATAGTTGGCGAAGACGTTTCGGTTGTTGACCATGACGCCGGCAGGCGTACGGGTCGATCCGGACGTGTATTGCAGGTAAAGAAAATCCGGTTGTTCATTCCGCGCGGACCGTGACCGTGGCCCCGAAGGTCTCCGCCGTGAATCCAAGTCCAGCCCGTCAACCTCGACAATCGCCGGTTTGGTAGCCGGTCCGTTTGCCTCCACCACCTCTCGGACGTTCTCCGCCACGGTTGAGGTCGTCAAGATGACGGCCGGCGAGGTGTCGGCCAGAACCGAAACGGTCCGCTCGTCGTGGGCACCGCCGTAAGGTACCGACAGCGGAACCGCGATCAGGTTTGCCTGCATCGCAGCCAAGAAACTGACGAGGTACTCGAGCCCCTGTGGCGCCAGGATGAGCGCCCGATCGCCCGTCGAACCGTAAGCCTTGAGATCTTCGGCCAGGTTCGACACTCGCCGGTACAACTGCGCCCACGTCAATGAGGTACGAACGCCGTCCCAGTCCTGCTCGTAATCCACATATGTGAACGCCGTGTCGTTGGGCTGCAGACTGGCGCGCTCACGCAGCACGCCGGGAAGGGAGGACTCAACCACGGACATCACGTTACCTTCGACCCGTTGGTTTCCGTTCAGGAACCGTCAAGGTATCCAGATCAGTCGGCCGCCTGGCCAGTGGGGTTAATCAGCGGGATTGGCCTATGCCATTTGCGATCGTGAGCCAGGCCGATCTGGCGCATGATATTAAGCGCAGCGCCCGAGCCGTGCAGCCGCCGCAACCCTTGCAGCATCGCGATATTTGCCCACAACTCATACCGCCACGCGCCGTAGTGCGCGTTTGCGGTCTTGCGTCCAAAGTGGTTGATATAGGCCATTTCCGTGGTGTACACCCCGAATCCGGCCCGGCGTGCCCGGAACGCGAGGTCGAGGTCGGGCCCCCACCCGTACTGCTTGAAGTCCACCAGGTTCATACCGCCGGTTTCCTCCCAGCATTCGCGGGAGACCACCAGGGCGGTTCCCTCCACGGAGGGCACTACGCGATATTGCGGCCGCGGCCGGTAATCCGCGGCGTGGGGCTTCTGCTCGTCCATCGCGTACGGGTACCCGTGGTCGAACATCGGGCCGACGATCCCGGCGTCGTCGGGCAGCCTCGGATCGAGCAAGCCGGCGACGAAGCCTTTCGAGATCCGGGTGTCGTTATTGAGGGTCATCGCATGGGAGTAACCCTCTGAGAAGGCAATTCGAAAGCCGTATTCACTACCGCCCGTCCAGCCGAGATTCTCCCCGGGTGTGTCTACGCGTTCGTTGCCGATCCGGGGGTAATCGCCTCGATTGTCGACGATCAAGTAGTCGGCGCCTTCGCGTTCCAGATCGCCTACCAAGGCGTGCGTGTACTCGTGTTGCCCAAAGACCGGGACGGTGATCAGAACCGACACGCCAGCAACCGTACATTGACGGTAACCACTCCGGGCCGGCATAGCAGACCGAGCGGAACGGATGCGGGACTCATATCAGCGGAATCGTTTACCACGACCGGCCTGCTCGAGCAGGTCGGCCGCAGTCACGACGCTGGTAGTGGCTGTCGTCAGCTCTGCGGCAACGTCGCGGGCTCGGCCAACCGGCTGCGCGCTCAGGACCCGCCGCAGATCTTTCGTCAGAGTTTTCGCGGTCGTGCGTGAAAAGCGGCGAGCTTTACCAACTTTGAGCCGCCGCACCACCGTCGCCCATATCGGTTGGTCAGAAGCAACCCACAGGATCAGGGTCGGCACTCCGGCGCGCAGTCCCGCAGCGGTAGTGCCGGCGCCGCCGTGATGGACTACTGCCCGGCATTTGGGGAAAACGACGCTATGGCTCACACCGCGTACGACCTTGACCCGATCCGAATTGGGCAGGTCGGTGTAATCGGTTGCGCCAGAACAGATTAGAGCGCGCTGGTGGAGTTCCGCGCAGGCCGTGGTGATCATGCGCACCATGTCGGCCGGCGATTCCACTGGCATGCTGCCGAATCCGAAGTAGATCGGTGGGGTGCCCGAGGCAATCCACGCCAGCGTCTCGTCGTCCGAGTCCGTTGGCAACTCTGCGGTAAGTGCCCCGACAAACGGGCGCTGTGCAGTCCATTCCTCACTCAGGCCGGGAAAACACAGCGCGTCGTAAGCCTGTATCTCCAGCGATCCGCGCTGCGCCATCCGCCGTGATGCTGGCGCGGTGGTGTGCGGTAGGCCGAGGTCGCGCCGTTGCGCATCCTCTGGGCGTTTGATCAAGCGCCACTGCGCCCAATCGGTCACCCGCATCGCAGATCTGAGCAACGGCGCCGGCACCACAGAGATCAGGTGGCCATTGGGCCGCATCGGGACGTGATGCCATGCAGCAACCGGAATGTCGTAATACTCAGCGACGTTGGCGGCGGATTCCTGATAAGAGACACCGGTGAAGATCAGGTCGGCCCCGGCGGCCAGCGATTTCAATGTCTCACTCACATCGGCCCACCGCTGGTGGATGTGTTCCATCGCATCGCGAACGGGTTTGATGGGGTCTTTGACAGACCACGGGGTGACGAAAACATCCGGTATGTCCCCAGTGGGCGGACCCATGGGAACCGCCGCCAGCCCCATTTTCTGAACGAAGCCGACTTGATCAGGCGGAGTGGCCATCACGACGTCATGCCCTCGACGCAGCAGCTCAAGACCCACCGCTGCGCAGGGCTCGACGTCGCCCCGCGTCCCGCAGCTGGCAAGGACGAATCTCATCGTCCTTCAGTCATTCGCAAGTTTGTAGACCAGCATGACGTGCGGAACCCGGTACAGCACGTCGAACCAGTCCAGCGGCAGCGGCGTTTCGGAGACTTCGAGGGCGTTTTTTTCGATCCACTCGAGCGCTGTGCGGTAGTCGCCGGCAGCTTCTAGTCGGTAAGCCACTCTGAACAAGCCGATATGGCCTTTGGTCAGCAGTTTTTCCACCCTCGTCTCGGGCAGATCCTCAAACGCGATGATGCTGCGTCGTGCCACTCGCCGGCATTCCTTGATCAACGCCATCGGGTCGTTTGCGTGGTGCAGCACGAAACTGAGCACAACGTGGTCAAACGCATTGTCCTCGAAAGGTATTGATCTGCCGTCGAACACACTGAAGTCGATCGGGATCGTCGTCGCGTCGTGGACGTCGATGCCGGATGCGGTCGCCCCGTGCATCTCTGCGAGGTATTTGCACAGGTGCCCCGTCTCGCATCCGACGTCCAGGACCGTGTCGCCCCGGTTGATGTGGTCACCCAGCGTCCGGGCCTGGCTTTCCAGCCGCTTTCCCAGCACCCGAGGGGACCACGGCATGAGTGTGGCCTGCGCTCGCCGCCCGGCGCGTCGCAATCTGGCGCGGCGGTCCGGCCGCGGACCATCCTCGGTGAAAGAGCGTTGCAGCGCGGTCATGTCGTTCCATTCGCTGGGCAGTGAAGGTCGTAGAGTATCAGTCCAGCCGCTGGTGGCAGGGCGATTTCAGGCACTAGCGTGCAACTTTTCCCCGCCCCGCTGGCCAGCGATACCGCCGACCTGCGGGACGGCCGGAATTTTGACGATTGTGGCGATAATCCAGCGTGGGACTACCGGTCATGAAATACTCGGCCGGTGGGCCAACTTGCGGTCGAGGTCGATGGCCTCACAAAGACATTCGGAGGTAACGCCTACGCGCTGCGTGGGGTGGATTTCTCCGTTCCCGCGGGGTCGGTGTGCGCGATCCTGGGCCATAACGGCGCCGGCAAGACAACTACCCTGAACATCCTGTGCACGCTGCTCCGTCCCTCATCGGGCCGCGCAATGGTCGCCGGGTACGACGTCACCCGGCAGGCGGCCAAGGTGCGCTCGGAGATCGGTATCACCGGGCAGTTCACCGCGGTGGACCCGATGTTGACCGCCCGGGAGAACCTGGTTCTGTTCGGCAGGATGCGGGGACTCGGCCGTAAGCAAGCCAAAGCCCGCGCTGACGAGCTGATCGGTCAATTCGACCTCGTCGCGGCCGCCGACCGGCGGGTATCGACCTTCTCCGGCGGCATGTGGCGACGTGTCGACTTGGCCAGTGCGTTGGTGGTCACACCCAAAGTGCTGTTCCTCGACGAGCCCACCACGGGCCTTGACCCCCGTAGCAGGCGCGACGTGTGGAGCATCGTCAGTTCGCTGGCCGAGCAGGATGTCACGGTGCTGCTCACCACGCAGTACCTCGAAGAGGCCGACGTGTTGAGCGATTCCATCGTGGTTTTCGACCACGGACAGGTAATCGCCAATGGGACCGCCGCGGAACTCAAGCGCCAGGTGGGCATGAGCTACTGCGAGGTGACGCCCGCCAACCCCTCTGATCTGCCCCAGGTTGCTGAGGCGCTGGCCGGGCTCGACGGCATCGACCTCGATGCCGATAACAACTCGGTGTCAGTGCTTGCCCGCGATGGCGTGGCCACTCTGGGCGAGGTATTTCGCCGGCTCGACTCGATCGGAATCGAGATCGCCGACATCTCGCTACGCAAGCCTTCGCTCGATGAAGCATTCCTGCACCTGACCAATCAGACCGTCCCGCAATCATGACAGCGCTGGTTGCCCTCACCGAGCGATCTCTGCGCACTACGCTGCGCGATGCCGGAATCATCTTCGAGATATTCGTGCCCATCATCAGCCTGGTCGGGCTGACGATGGCCACCCACGGCCTCATCGATACCGGGCGTCTGACCTACCCGCAGTACGTGTTACCCGCAGTGGTGGTTCAGTCGATGATCATGGCCGCAGCGCTCACCGCAGACCGTGCGGGCCGCGATCGCTGGTTCGGGCTGGGCACACGGTTGCGGACTATGCCGATCACCGCCATGGCACCGGTTGGCGCGCGCATCACAGCCACGCTGGTGCGGGCGTCGATAGCCCTCACCGCGACCATGATCGCCGGATATGCATTCGGCTTCCGGATGGCCGGCGGACCGGTCTATGGACTGGCTTTCATCCTGCTCGCCCTGGTCCTTTGCCTGGCCGTGTCGTTGGGCGCTGACGCCTTGGGGTCCAGCGGGGGCAGCATCGAAACAACGAGTCAACTGCTGCTGATCCCCCAGTTGATGCTGATTCTGCTGTCTACTGGAGTGGCACCGGAGAAGACTTTCCCCGAGTGGGTGCGGCCGTTCGTGCGCAACCAGCCGGTGTCCCAGACCGCGGAAACGCTGCGCGGGTTGGCGAGCGGACAAGTACCTGTCGACCATGCGAAGGCGGCCTTGGGATGGTGTTTGGGCATGTTCTTGATTTTCGGCGCAATCACCCTGCGGATGCAGAGGCGTGGACGATGAGCTCGCAGGTCGGCTCGTTGAATGCTCTGTTGAGTCAGAGCTGGCTGCACGCCGGTCGGATCATGATCCGGTGGCGTCGCGAACCAGCGGCGGTGCTGGCGACGGTGATTCTGCCGATCTGCCTGCTAGTGGTCTACAAGGCCGTGCTCGGTGAGCAGATCCATAAAGTCACCGGCGTCGACAGCATCTACGGCCTGGTCCCGATGTGCGCGGTTCTGGCCGGGATGTTCGGTGCGTTGGGTGGCGCCGTCGGCATCCCGATGGAGCGGTCGTCGGGGTTGCTCAGCCGCATGTGGGTGCTGCCGGTGCACCGGGCCAGCGCGATCGGCGGACGGTTGATCGCCGAAGCGGCACGCGCACTGATGGGCACGATCCTGATCACTGCCGTCGGAACGGCGATGGGGCTGCGCTTTGCGCACGGTTGGCACACCGCGCTGGCGTACATCGTCATTCCGCCGCTCGTGGTGGTCGGCTTCACCGCTCTGGTGCTGACCCTGGCGGTGCGCAGCAACGGACGCGCCATCGTGACGTACCTGGCCGCTGCGATCACCTCGCTGGTGTTCATCAGCTCAGGGACCACCCCTGTCGCGCTGTTTCCACACTGGATCCAGCCGGTGGTTCGGGTGCAGCCCATGTCACCGCCGATCGAAGTCATGCGCGCTCTGGCCCACGAAGGCCCCGTCCTGCTGCCCTTGGCGCTGACGCTCGGCTGGGCGATCGCGTTGATCGGGCTCTTTATTCCGCTTGCGGTGCGCGGTTACCGGGTTGCCGCTGAGTGCAGCGCGTGAGTTAGGGCCTCGCCGCCAAGACCCTCGTTCAGTCTTTGAGTTCAGTCTTTGACGAAGCAGTAAATGCGGTAGGAGAACACCCCTGCCTGTGCCCAGTCGTAGAGGCTTCCCCCGGGGATGCCGGCCTGGTCGCGCGCGTAGCGCTGTAGGAACCCCGGCAGACGGCGACTGATCACCGCTTCGATGCGCGGAGAACGTTCCTTCATCCCCCGCTTGACTTCCTCGTCAATCACCCTCTTGGAGACGAGCCGCAGCGGGATGTCGGCCAGCACCGCCTCCCACTCATCCACCAGGTGAGACACGCGGAAATCCGTGTAGAGAAGGTGCCCTCCCGGACGCAGTACGCGGGTCACCTCGTTGAAAAAGCGCGGCAGGTGCGGATAGTGATGAGAGGCCTCGACATTGATTACGGCGTCGAAAGATTCGTCGTCGAAGGGCAGATTCTCGGCGTCACCGTGTACGAAGTCGAGTCCAGGCAGTTGATGACGCTTGCGGCAGAACGCGATACCAGCCGAGTTGAGGTCCAGGCCGGTGTACGCGGCCGGTGTGAAAGTCCTGGTGATGTACGAGGCGCCGCCACCGTGGCCGCAACTGACTTCCAACACCCGCTTTCCGGTGAGGTCCACTTGGATCGCGGTCTGGTGGTAGAGCTGGATGCAGTACCGGTCGGGTTCGTCGGTGTCCGACAAAGGAATTCCCAACGGAGGGTCTTCTTCGTAGGCGAAGTTGATGAACAGCATCTCGTCACGACCCATCAGGCGGGTCCCTATCGGATAGCCGTATTTCGCTACGGCTTTCATGACGAACGGGCTGGATCTCACTCGCGCGCGAAGACTCACTGGGTGAGTATGTCAAAGCTTCGAGGGCGCGGTTACCGCTTCCCTGAATTGCTTCTGCGACGGTCGACGAAGGCACCCGCCTCACCGGCCATTGCCGCTGTCAGCAAGGCCCTGGCGCGCCATCCGGACGGGCCCGGGCCGCCGCCCATCAGCGCACCGTCGAACTTGTCGCGCCACTTGCGACCATGCACGCGGCCCAATCCGCGCACCAGCGCGTAATTGGCGTTCCACTCGTATCGCCAGCTGCCGAAATTAGCCTTGGCTGTTTTGCCACCGAAGTGGTTGATGTAGGCCATTTCGGTGACGTACACGCCGTATCCGGCGTTACGGGCACGCAGAGCCAGATCCAGGTCGATCCCCCACCCGTAGCGACCAAAACTGTGTAAATCCATGCCGCCCAGCGCATCCCAGCACTCGCGGGACATCATCAACGCCGTACCCTCCACCGCGGGAACGGCGCGATATCGCGGTCGCGGGACGTAATCCGCGGCGGCCGGCTGTAGCTCCGGTATTGCGCAGGGAAAGCCTTGGTCGATCATCGGGCCGACAATCCCCGCATCCTTCGGCAGGCTTGGATCGAGCAGGCCGGCCGCGAACCCTTTCGACAAGCGCGTGTCATTGTTAAGCGTCATCGCATGGGTGTAGCCCTCGTCGAACGCGGTGCGGAAGCCCACGTCGCTGCCCTTGGCCCAACCAAGATTCTCACCGGGTGTGACGACCCGTTCGCTGCCGATCTTCGGATAGTCGCCGCGATTGTCGATGATGAGGTAGTCGGCACCCTCGCGCTCGAGATCGGCGATGAGAGCGTGCGTGTACTCGTGCTGGCCGTAGACCGGCACGGCGATCAGTAACGACACGACGTAACCGTACATCGGCTGAGGTCCGCCCGAGGGCGGTTCCGCCCATGGTCGGCTCCGACAGTTCTTCTGCATCGGGGCAAACATGCGGTTCGTCGCGTCTGCTCAGTCAAAATCCGAGCCGCAATCGCCGCCTCAGATCCGTGGGCCGCTGCTAGCATCGCGCCGTGGCCGAGCCCATGTTTTCCATCATCGTTCCTACCTTCAACGTGGCGTCGACTTTGCATGCCTGCCTTGAGAGCGTCGCCCGCCAAACCTGTAGCGACTACGAACTACTCGTGATGGACGGGGACTCGTCCGATGACACCGTCGGGGTTGCCGAAGGTTTCCGGCCCCAATTGTCGCAGCGTCTGGTGATTCAGAGCGACCCCGACGATGGCGTCTACGATGCGATGAACCGCGGCGTCGAAAAATCCACCGGATCATGGGTGTTCTTCTTGGGCGGCGACGACACCTTGCACGACGAGCAGACACTGGCCAAAGTCGCTGCGTACATTGGCCAGCACGAGACCAGCGACCTGGTGTACGGCGACGTGCTGATGCGATCCACCTCCTCCCGCTATGCCGGGCCCTTCGACCTCGACCGCCTACTCTTCGAGAAGAACATCTGCCATCAGTCGATGTTCTACCGACGCCGGCTCTTTGCCGGGATCGGCCCCTACAACCTGCGCTACAAGCTCTGGGCGGACTGGGATTTCAACATCCGTTGCTTCTCGAATCCTGCGTTAGACATCCAATACATGGATATCGTCGTCGCGGACTTCAACGACGTTTCCGGGCTCAGCAACGGCCGGGATCGAGAGATGGAAAAACGATTGCCGTTATACGTCAAGGCGTCGGCTTTGGAATTGCTCGACCGGAGGATCGCACGCCTCAGACGACCCAAACTGAGAAGTGTGCGGTGAAGAGCCGAACAGACCAGTGAGTTTGCCTCGGACTTGATCCGCAGGAAGATAACCCCTGCGCACAGCGCAAATTCGCCAGATCGTCCTGCTGCGCGGCCGAACGACGCACCAGTGGCACGAGGTGGCAATCGTGACCGGCAGCTCGGTGTCACCAACTAGGATGAGTCAGCGCCGGTAACGCGCCGGCTACAGCAACAATGGGTGCGGGACGCCGCCATCAAACGTTGAGGAATCCGATGAAACGAGCCCTGATCACCGGAATCACGGGACAGGATGGTTCATATCTCGCCGAACTGTTGCTCAGCAAAGGCTATGAGGTGCACGGGCTCATCCGCAGGGCTTCGACGTTCAACACATCGCGGATCGACCATCTGTATGTCGACCCCCATGAATCGGGTGCACGATTGTTCCTGCACTACGGTGACCTGATTGATGGGACCCGCCTGGTGACCCTGCTGAGCACGATCGAACCCGACGAGGTCTACAACCTTGCGGCGCAGTCCCATGTGCGGGTCAGCTTCGACGAGCCGGTGCACACTGGCGATACCACCGGCACCGGATCCATGCGTTTGCTGGAAGCGGTGCGACTCTCGAGGGTGCAGTGCCGGTTCTATCAAGCTTCTTCATCGGAGATGTTCGGCGCGTCGCCACCCCCGCAGAACGAGCTGACACCGTTTTATCCACGCTCCCCCTACGGCGCGGCAAAGGTCTACTCCTACTGGGTGACACGGAATTACCGCGAGGCCTACGGGTTGTTTGCGGTCAACGGCATCTTGTTCAATCACGAATCACCGCGTCGTGGCGAAACATTCGTCACTCGTAAAATCACGCGAGCGGTAGCACGCATCAAAGCCGGCATAGAGTCTGAGGTCTACATGGGCAACCTCGATGCCGTTCGTGACTGGGGCTACGCACCTGAGTATGTCGAAGGAATGTGGCGAATGCTCCAGGCGTCAGAGCCGGATGACTATGTATTGGCCACTGGTCGGGGGTACACGGTACAGGAATTTGCCCAGACAGCCTTCGCGCATGCCGGTCTGGACTGGCAGGACCATGTCAAGTTCGACGAGCGATATTTGAGGCCGACCGAAGTCGACTCGCTGATCGGTGATGCTTCCAAGGCAGCCGACGCTCTCGGGTGGCGGGCTTCGGTCCATACCGGCGAGCTGGCACGAATCATGGTGGACGCCGACATCGCTGCGCTCGAGTATGAAGGCAAACCGTGGATCGACAAACCAGTGCTCTCTGGTCGGACATGAGCGCAAACACCGCTGTCGGCGTGCTTGACCGTGCCGTCCCGGTTTATATCGCAGGTCACCGCGGGCTGGTCGGATCGGCCTTGGTGCGGAAGTTCACCGATGAAGGCTTCACCAACTTGATCCTTCGCTCACGCGGCGACGTCGATTTGACCGATCGAGCCGCAACATTTGACTTCATTCAGGAAGCCAAACCCCACGTCGTCATCGATGCCGCAGCCAGGGTCGGCGGCATCATGGCTAACAGCACGTACCCCGCCGATTTTCTTTCCGAGAACTTGCAGATTCAGGTCAATCTTCTCGATGCTGCCGTCGCCGCGCAGGTACCGCGCTTGTTGTTCCTCGGATCTTCCTGCATATACCCGAAGTTCAGCCCGCAGCCCATCCCAGAAAGCGCCCTTCTCACCGGACCCCTAGAACCGACAAACGACGCGTACGCGATAGCGAAAATCGCCGGCATCATCCAGGTCCAGGCGGTACGGCGACAACACGGTCTGCCGTGGATTTCGGCGATGCCGACCAACCTCTACGGGCCTGGCGATAATTTTTCGCCATCAGGCTCCCATCTGCTGCCGGCTCTGATCCGCAGATATGAAGACGCGAAAGCGAGCGGTGCACCAGAAGTGACCAATTGGGGTACCGGAACTCCCCGTCGTGAATTGCTGCATGTCGATGACCTGGCAAGTGCGTGTCTGTTCCTGCTTGAGAACTTCGATGGGCCTGAGCAGGTCAATGTCGGCACCGGCGTCGACCACACGATCAGTGAGATCGCCACCCTGGTGGCCGCAGCGGTAGGCTATACCGGCGAAACCCGTTGGGATACAACCAAACCCGACGGCACACCGCGCAAGGTCCTAGATGTCTCAGTGCTCCGGGAGGCCGGTTGGCAACCCGAGATCACCCTTCGCACGGGTGTCGAGGCCACCGTGGCCTGGTATTTAGAGCACGCAAGTACAGTGCGACAGTAAACGACCAACTTGCGCAGAACGGCCCTAGTTGAGCGCGAAGATCCACCGGACGCCGCCCGAGGCGCGCTGCCGCCTGCAGGTGCCCTACATCTCGGTGGCCCGCACCATCAGCTGAAATGGAGATTAGACCGATTCGACTCGAGATCCGGGTGCGCTCAGGCTCTGGGACTCCCCGCGGGCGTACAAAGTACCGCGGGCCGCGAGCGAAAAAAATAAACCTACACCTAACGCAACGAGTGCCGGTCCGAGGCCCAACACAAAGCGAACGCTACTAGCCGTGGCGCTAGCGAGCGCCCCCTCAAGCAATAAGTGCTTGCGGGCACTCATATTGTCGGCGTCAACTGGCCGGATTTCTGGCGGCATTATTGCCCTAACATCGGCATCATCAAGAATCCGCGCATATTCGTCAAGGTTGGGGAAAGTGACGTCAACCAGATAACTATGATCTCTCACCTTTAGTGATTCGCGGCTGTGTGTTGCCATGTACGCTCTAGCATTAATTGCCTGTTGTCGAGCAGACTTATTCCAATCAATCGCCTGAAGGATGGCCATATAGTAGCCCAGAGCCGTAATCAACACTACCGTAACGAAAACCCACGCTACCGCACCCGTTCTCGCGTACCGCTTCAGGCGATCACTAGATATATGATCAGCTAACAAAAATACCGCTACGAACGCGACTGGATAGACGGGAAGTAGCATATCCATATACCGCACTCCGATAGCAGTCCCTCGACCATATGCAACTATTGCCAGCTGGATAGCTACCCAGGCGGTAATGCCCACCGCAACCCATGCCCGATCATGGGACGGCGGCCGATTGATCATTGTATTTCGGCAGAACCATATAGCTGGACCTTGAATACCGATTATTCCTAAAATTGTGGGACCGGCAAGAAAGAGAAGCCCCAAGAGGAACCCTAGAGGGGTTACATTCGAGGGCGTACCAGACGCATTTACGACGGAAATTTCCCACAGCAGCATGCCTATACCGATCAACGCGATGACGGTCACGCCCAAAAACTCACGATTGCACCGTTCTCTCACCTTTGTCACTAGCTGCAAGGTGACGAGTACTGCGGCGGTAACAATCGCAGCAATGCCTGACGAAGAGAACGACAAGTAGCTGAGGATCGCGGCGGCTAATCCAATGAACCAACGCCACGTGAAAGGAGCTGCTGAGGCAAACGTAGCAATGGCCGCGAGTCCGAACAGCAGGGTCAGATAGAAATGAAAATTGAACCCTAACAGAGTGTTCTCGTATCCTAGTGGAAGTGTAAACACTACCACAATGAAGCAAGCAAAAAGCATATGTCGCCTCGGCGCAACAAGCGGAATCAGTAAAGCGCAAAGCCAAGTGACTAAGAAAGCATGAATGACGGCACAGAAAATCATTTCCAAGTGAGTGTTCCACTCGCCCGCTAGCTCCAGATGAATTAGCGCCAAAAGCCGTGTGAATACAATTCGATGTTCGTTGTGGGGTTCAAACAAATCACCAATAGAGTACGTGCCGTGCAAGTAAGGCAGGTAGGTTTTAACCGCTTCACCATCCCATTGGTCAAACAACGGCATCGTCGAACCCAGAGTGGCGATCACGATGAGTTTGACACCAAAGACCGTGCACGCGATCGCTGAGAGGAGCGCCAACGTCCGTGGTCGTGCATTTGAAGTCTCGTCGGTGGGACTTCGCGCGGCGACTGTCGTTTCGGCGCCGTCGGGTGGTGTCGATGATGGCATATGTTGCGGTAGGCGCATGATCGGATCATCCGGTGTGGAAGCACAGTCTGCAGACATCGAATGGGTCCTATCGTTTGCACCGCTCACGGACGGAATATCACCGGTAAACCGAGGCCGTAAGGGTGCGACCCCCTCACGCTCAGTGGACTTTCTTCGAAATCAAGGTGCCGGCCGCTGCTCAATGACAGCCACTGCGGCTTGCATGAGGACGTTGCCACATTCCTTCCGGCGTCTTCGCCCTCGGGCAACTAGTTCGGCCGCATCGGGCGGGCTCGACGCGGCGGACTCGGCGTAGCTCTGACACATGACCTCGAGTAAAGATGCTGAATCCCGTGACTTAAAGTAACGCACCTCGGACTCGTTGATCTCCAGGTTGACTGGTATGTCAGACACAATGCAGGGTATGCCTAGCGCAACCGCATCATAGACAGCACCACCACCTGGCCCGCCCTCAAACATCGTGGGCTGTACTAGTGCCACTGAACCGCGTACAAGTGCGATTTGATCTGGCTTTGGGATGCGGCCCAGGATTGCGACCCGGTCTTCAATGCCCAGTTCGCTCAGTAGTTGCTGCAGCCCGGGAAAGTACTGAGGGTCACGATAGTCAGATGTATCCCCGGTGCAGACCAATTGGAGCTCCGGATAAAGTCGGGCCAGGGATGCAAACGCTTTAAAGGCCGTGCCATGATCCTTGTGTTTCCAGAACTGATTGCAGATTACAAAGTAGTTGGGGCGAACCGAGTACTTCGCGCAAACAATCTGCGGGTCGAGTTGGAACCAGTCCGGCTGAGGGGCCGCGCTAAAGGGAAGTGCTAAGACTTGCGCAGAAGCGCCTGGGAAGTAGGTCCGCACGTCAGTGGCTACGCTGCGAGAGTTCACTATTACTGCCTTGGCTTCTCGCAGCATGCGCCCCATAGCTAAGTCTCGTTGCGTTAGCTCTTGCGGTGAAAAGAAATGCGGCAGGTATTTGTGCTGCATATCGTACAGATAACCCAGCCAGGGAATCTCGTCACCGAATGCTAGAGTTTCGAAAGAGGGCAACAGTATCTCGAGTTGCAAATCTCTGAAGGCACGGCGAATAGCAGTACTACCTAGGTCTATTCGGTGAACTGCGACTGTCGTGCGCGCATCAGGGGCCGAGGCGTATAAATTACGCAAATCCGGCGTCCGCTGAGTCGCAATTTGCTGTCCCTGAAGTCGTTTAGCCATACGGTATATTCTTAGTTCAAGTGCTTGAACGGCGACGCGTGGTCCATGTGTGGGAACGAGAACATGCAACTCAGCCGCTCGGTCTGCTGCCGCCAAACTTTCGCAGATTGTCCGCAGGAAGTCGATGCCCCCCTCCCACTCGATGAATTTGTGCCCTAGGACGCCGATCTTCATAGCGGCATGCCTTGAAGGCGAGCCGGGACCCCCATATATACACCGGGATTCACGATCGACCGTGTGACAACGGCTCCCGCGCCGATGACAGTCTCTGAGCTAATGCTTAACGTCTCCAGAATTCGAGAACCGGTGCCTAACAGACACGCATCGCCGAGCGCAACACGACCGGATATTGCGGCTCCAGGATTGATCACGTTGAAGGAGCCAATCCGAGCGTCGTGGCCCACGGTGCAGTTCCAATTAAATAAATTGAAATCGCCAATCTCTATATCACAGGTCATGACCGTACCCTGAGTAATTATGTTGCCTCGGCCTAGTCGGACTATACTTAGATCGATGTCCAGCGACGGGTGGACGAGGTTTGGAAATCTCAGCACCGGGTTGGCGAGGAACTTATGCGCGATACTACGGCGCAAAGTGGGCTTGCCCGCACCTATTACTACGTCAGCTTCAACGTCTCGATGCAACAGTTGCTCGTCTAATAGCTCTACCTGACCATATAGCAGGCTTGTACCTAGTTCGGCAGCCCGATCCGTGACATATCGAATGTGCGACCACCTCGCCCCCATAGGGTCGATGCGCCGGGCTAATTGCGCGACCTCCTTGGCCTGCCCGCTGGACCCCGCGATTAATAGATCACGTGGCATTGGAGTAGAAATTGTCGATTTCCTTGGCAATCTGCTCCACGTGTTGCTGCTGCAGTCCAGGCCAGCTGGGCAAATTAATTCCACGCCAGGCCAGATCTTCCGCTACTCTGTGCTTGCGATAATTCCGGGCATACATGGGCATAGTATGCACTGGATAGAACAGCGGTCGCGTTTCAATTCCTGCGTCCGCGAGATGCATGCGCAATGCGTCGCGCTGCTCAGATTGATCGACGAGGATGGAAAACATCCAATAGCTGTGAAAAGTATCCGGTGCTTCTCTGTGCACTTCGATAGGCAAGTGGCTTAGGGCGGCAATGTAACGCTCGGCTAAATTGCGCTTACGCGTAATAAAATCGTCGGCGCGCTCCAGCTGCGCAAGCCCCAGAGCAGCCTCTATATTCGTCATGCGATAGTTATAGCCCACCACGTCGTGCCAGTACTCACGATGCGCAGCCAAACCCTGGCCTTTGAGGTGTCGCACTCGTTCAATGAGCGTCTTATCGTTGGATACCACCATTCCACCTTCACCGGTAGTGATGGTCTTATTACCGAAGAAACTGAATGTTGCTACATCGCCGAAGGTGCCGACGTGACGGCCCTTGTACAGCGCACCGAAGGCCTCGGCGCAATCTTCCACCACGAATAGTCGGTGCTCGTTGGCAATGGCGACGATCGAATCCATATCGCATGATTGCCCGTAGAGGTGTACCGGCATAATGGCGCGGGTGCGCGCCGTTATGTGGCGGCGGATGTCTTCAGGATCAATCTGCCAAGTAGACGGCAGAGAGTCGGCGAATACAGGAGTCGCACCCGTGTAGGCAATCGCGTTCACCGCGGCGATGTAAGTCAGCGTCGGAACGATGACCTCATCGCCTGGTCCGATACCGAGAGCCATCAACGCCACGTGGAGTGCGGCCGTGCCATTACATACGGACGCAGCATGCTCGACGTTGATTCGCGCGGCAAAACGCGCCTCGAATTCGTTGACGAAAAGACCGCGCGAAGAGATCCACGAAGTGTCTAAGCACTCGGTGACATACTTCTTTTCATTGCCATTTAAGTCGGGTCGATATATAGGTATCTGATACTGACTCAAGACGGCGATCCTTATTTGACAGATGCATTAACAATCGGACTTGTCAGAACACGGGGACGTTGCGACAACACCGACCGACGCTGCACCGCAAGGTTGCTGATGTCGCGGGCACCGGGTCGCCGCCGGATAGAGAAAACGTTGCCAAAACTAGCCGGCTTCGCAAGTGCTGAATAACCAAGACGAGAGACTTCCAGCCACACAAGGTGGGCAAGCCTTCCGAACTGGCCGTGCCGTGACGTGCGCGGCACACTGTGTGCATCTTCTGCGAGCCAGAAGCGAACCCGGTGCTTGTCCTGGCCAAGATCTCGACCGACGAGCGCTTGCATGTCGACTGGCTCCTATCCCGCTTCAACTCGATATGGCGAGGCCTGGTGCACCCCGATAGACCACCTATGATCTGCAGTAGCAAGACCCAGGCAGTCGGCTCGCCGAGGCGCCAGGTTGCCTCAATCGCGTCAACCGCGTCATCTTAGCAACGTAACCGACCTCCGAACGGGGATTTGTCGTGGCTGGCACCGCGACGTCGCACGACTAGTAGAGAGTGCCGAACGCCCCCTGCGTCGAACGGCGAACGGTACCTGTGTCAAGCCGGGGCATACACACGAGATAGAGATCATAAACTGTTTCAAGGATGTCCATGCGGCGTCGACTCCGCCCGCTAACGGTATTCAGCGATGTGCAGTCGACCAGCCGTCTTGTCGTCGGGATTCGGTTAGATGTCTCAGTACAACTCGCACGTGATATTCCGCTGCTCGACGGCTCCATCCGATACAAGTCGACAGCTCGCCGAGGATGGTCGCTTCCGCCTAGGAGGTTCCATATTTGGCCAGGCCGAACCCTGATAGAACCTAAGCGTTTCGCGTGGCTACTCAGTTGCCGGGCGGCGACCGCACCAGTTGTGCCTGGACGCACGGAACATCGCTCGTGCACACCGGGGTCGGCGCGTCCTACGATGACCCTTAGTGACCGACATGCTCAATGAGCAACCATCGAATACGAGCAGCAGGAGAGACAGTGGGGACTGCGGAAGACGAGAAGTTAAAGGCCCTAGTGGGTCGGCAACTCTCTTGGGTGGTGCGCGACAAGCCAGCCGTCCGCAATCTTGCTGAAGTTGAGTTTTCGGTGTTCAGCCAATGGGGCGACGATGGCATCATCCAGTGGTTAATACAACGCCTGCCAGGGATAAATCAATCTTTTGTCGAGTTCGGCGTCGAAACCTACACTGAAGCAAACACTCGTTTCTTGTTGATTAACAACAACTGGCGGGGTTTGGTGATGGATGGGTCGCAACGCAATATTGATGCGATCCGTCGCGACGAGATTTCCTGGAAATATGACTTACAGAGCGCCTGCGCTTTTGTTACCGCCGAGAACATCAATCAATTGCTTCTCAATCATGGTTTCGCTGGCGAAGTTGGAATCTTGCATATCGATATCGACGGTAACGACTACTGGGTCTGGCAGGCCATTACGGTGATTGACCCGGCTGTCGTCATCGTCGAATACAATAGTGTTTTCGGACGGGACCGTGCGATCACCATTCCCTACGACCCAAAGTTCAATCGCTGGGGTTTGCATGGCAACCTCTATTACGGTGCCTCCCTGGGTGCATTGTGCCATCTCGCGCTGTCGAAAGGCTATGACTTCATCGGGAGCAATACGGCAGGTAACAACGCATTTTTCGTAAAAGCCAGCTTATGTCATGGACTCGAGCCTTTGACCGCTGCGCAGGGCTACATCGAATCAAGATTTGCGGAATCTCGTGACAAGAAAGGCCGGCTAAACTATTTGCGGGGCGCAATGAGAGCCGAGTCACTACGGGGGCTTGCGGTAGTTAATGTAATGACCGGCGCGGACGAACAGATATAGAAAATCACTTGTAAGAACTTGCAGCCCGATTGCTGTATCTGAGCCGCAAGCACCGACGGTTAATGGTTATTTGCCTCGCCATCCGTTGCATCCTGTACTCCATCCCCGTTCATCGACAGTGGCAGATCGACGGTGACGCATCTAGACATACTGTAATTAGCTGGTGCCGCTAGCCGGATAACGAAATGCTCAGATCGTCACGACAGCAAGCCGAGAACTTACCAGTGGCGTTAGTGTAATTCATTCACTGTTGGCAAATAGTCGTGTTGACCGCAGCCACCTCACAGCACATCGCTCCCGAGCCCTCGCCGAACGAGAGGTGCACGTCGGCGAAGTTGTGCCGTACAGACTTCCGTCAGCGCTTTCACCGGGTTCATCTCGTCAGTGCTCTCGCCGACTAATTCTGTGATTCCCGCCCGAGCAGCCTCGTTGACAACTAATTTCAATCCACATGAACCTGTGGCCGTCGGGTGCAGCTTCCTACTCGCTACCTGAGGCGATCCGCAGGAAGCTACGGTATGCGTGGGTTTCGCTAGCTTTTCTTCCCGTTGGACAAGGTCTACTCCTGCTGTTGGGCCGCTGGCTCGACGATTACGTCACGGCTTCTGTCTTAGCCGCCTCCATCGCTGCGGTCCCGAATTTTTTCGCAAATAGGCACTTGGTTTGGCGGGACCGTTCGGGACGAGAACTTCACAGGCAGATACTTGTATTCTGGTTCGCCGTAATGCTAGGCGTTTCACTGGCTACCGCATTTACCTACTTGGTCGAACGGCTAATTGCTGACCATGCAACTGTCGTTCGGGGCGCAGCTGTGCTGTGTGCGCAGGTCATTGGTTTCGGCATCGTGTGGGTAGGACGCTTCCTAGTGCTCGACCGGTGGCTGTTCAAAGGTGCGGAGTACACACACGACCCGAAGGGGGCCAAATACGGCGACGTTCCGGCCTGTGCGACCTCGATCTGTCGTGCCGATCGTAGCGACACTGCAACAAGCGATCGGATTTGGGCCGCACCCGGCTAGGACCCACGGGTAGCCCCGCTGGTCTTTTAATATGATCAGTTCGCCGCTCACAACGGAACAAGGGGACCTTCATCACTGGGACATATCGATCCGCCCGCACGCGGCCAGATGGAGTGATTCGCGCACCTGAGCCCGTACGCACAATTAGCTGATGCACTACCTGATCACGGGTCACACCGGCTTCAAAGGTCCATGGCTGATCCTGTTGCTGCGCAGCCGCGGCCATACGGTCTCCGGCCTGGCTCTCGACGCCCCCCCAGGCGGCCTCTTCGAGCAGGCCGCGCTGACCAGGCAACTGCTCACCGATCACCGAGTCGACATCCGCGATGCGCAGGCAACCACCGCCGCGATCCGATCCACCGCCCCCGATGTCGTCATACACATGGCCGCGCAATCGCAGGTGCGCGAGTCCTATCGGGACCCGCGCTACACCTACGAGACCAACGCGATGGGCACCCTCAACGTGCTTGAGGCAGTGACGAAAACGCCGTCGGTGCGCGCCCATGTCGTCGTCACCACCGACAAGGTCTACCGCAACATCAACCAGGAGGCCGGCTACGTCGAGACCGACCCACTCGGCGGCGATGACCCGTACAGCGCCTCCAAGGCGATGGCCGACCTGCTCACGCAGTCATGGGTCCGCAGCTATCCCGGTTGCCCTACGGCTATCGCTCGCGGCGGCAACGTAATCGGTGGCGGCGACGTCAGCCCCGAACGGCTGATGCCGGACCTGGTGCGCGCCTACGCGGGCGGACGACCACCCCTGCTGCGTTTCCCCCAGGCAGTGCGGCCTTGGCAGCACGTCCTGGACTGCCTCAATGGCTACCTGGTCATCGCGGAGGCCCTGCTGTCCGACGGCGCAAAAGGCCAGGACCAATGGAACATCGGCCCCGGCCGGGACAGCTTCGTCGAGGTCGGCCAGGTTGCGACACTCGCCGCCGAACTGTGGGGCGGCGGCGCCCACTGGGACAACCAGCCCGGGGAACATCCGCACGAAGCGAATCTGCTGGCCCTCGACGCGACCAAGGCGCAGCGTGAACTCGGCTGGCGCAACCGGCTCCGCTTCCACGACGCTGTCGGCTGGACTATCGACTGGGAGCGCCGCGTACACGACGGCGCCGACCCGCTCGCGGTAACCCTGGAGAAGATCGGCGCCTTCGAAAACCTCGGGTAGCCCCTACCCCGCCACCGCACCCGGCTCCGAATACGGAGCGCCCAACCCGTGCACCGGCCGATACCCCCGCTTGCGTGCCTTCGCAGCACCTTGACGAATCAGCGCCGCCAGAGCGACGAACGCAGCGTGGTCGGTCAACACCAATGGCGTGAGCAGACGGTTGTGCACCACCGCGATCGCCAGACCCGATTCCGGGTCGGCCCAACCGACTGACCCTCCCAGGCCCACGTGGCCGAAGCCCGGCATCACGTTGCCGATGGGCAGTGCGTGATATCCAAGGTGAAATGCCATGGGCACGAAGATGTTCCGGTCCCGCTGCACGACCCGCTCACCAGTGAGCCCGGCGACCAGCCGTCGGGACAGGAACCGGGTGCCGTCGACCTCTCCCCCGTTGGCGATCGCACCGTACATCCGGGCGAGAGCTCGTGCGGTGACCACGCCGTTGGCAGCCGGGATCTCGGCGTCCAGCATCGACATGTTCCCCGACACCGAGGCGATGACTCCCGGGAAATACATGGAGCGGTACCCGCCGGAGAAGTGATTGGCGATCTTCTGAATCCCCCAGTTGACGATCGGGGCGCCGGCGATGTCCTGGGGCATGATGATTTCGGCGGCCCGGGTGGGTGAGCCGGCCGGCGGACGGCCCAGGTGAAAGCCGTCGGTACCGAGCGGTTCGGCGAGTTCCTCGCGGAACAGCGCCCGCATGTCCTTGCCGGTGACTGCGCGGGCCAGTCCCGACATCAGCCAACCGAAGGTCAACGCATGGTAGGCCGGTTGACCCAGCAGCCGTCCCGGCGCCGCCGCTGCGAGCCGTTCCTCCATCTCGACATGATTGAAGATGTTCGCCTGGGTGGCTCCGCGCAGGCCCGACAGGCCGGCGGTGTGCTTCATCACCTCGCGAACCGTCATGTCGGCCTTGCCGTTGGCGCCGAACGAGTGCCAGTACTCGGCGACCGGTGCCTCGTAGTCGATCAGGCCGCGGTCAGCGAGTCGGTGGATGACGGTGGCGGCCATGCCTTTGGTGGCCGAGAACACCATCGGCGCGGTGTCAGCCGACCACGGCACCTTGCCGTCCCGGTCCGCCCAGCCCTTCCACACGTCGACGACGGGTTGCCCGTCCAAATAGACCGCCAACGCGCCGCCGCCGAAGCGGTGACCGGGCCACATGGTAGAGAAAGCACGAACGACGCATCCGAAGTGGGAGTCCGCGGCGCCGAACACACCATGCCCTGCGTCAGGGGCATCGTGGGAAGGAACAGCGCGTCGATCGACTCCGATGTCTACCGTCACGAATCTGAATTTACTTCACCCGTCTAACTGCCCACCGGCAAACCCGGACATATTTACCGATCTGTTAAGTCGTCGCGATCTCAAGTATTTGCTGGGCGGCTAGAGCGGGGGTCAGCTCACCGTCGCGCACCTGCCGCTCGACGTCGGGGCGGATCCTGCGCACCTCCGGGTTGGACAAAACCCGGTCCAGCACCGTGTCCCGCACCATCTGCCAGGTCCAGTCCACCTGCTGGTCGCGACGACGCGCCTCGAACTTGCCGGCCTCGGTGAGTACGTCGCGGTGCTTCTCCACGGTCTGCCACAACTCGGCCAGGCCGGTTTCCTCCATCGCACTCATGGTCAGAACCGGTGGCCGCCACAGGGTTTCGCGCGGATAGATCAGCCTGATGGCTCCGGAGAGTTCGCGCGCGGCCATCCGCGCATCCTTGAGGTGGGCACCGTCGGCTTTGTTGACCACCACGATATCGGCCAGCTCCAGCACGCCCTTTTTGATACCTTGCAACTGATCCCCACTTCGCGCCAGCGTCAGCAACACGAACGTGTCGACCATGTTGGACACTGCGACCTCGGACTGGCCGACGCCCACGGTTTCGATCAGGATCACGTCAAAACCGGCTGCCTCCAACAACACAACCGTTTCCCGGGTCGCCTTTGCCACGCCGCCCAGAGTCCCCGACGTGGGAGACGGCCGGATGTAGGCATCGGGGTGCACTGCCAGGCGCGCCATCCTGGTCTTGTCGCCCAGAATTGAGCCACCGGTCCGCGTTGAGGACGGATCGACAGCCAACACCGCCACTTTGTGGCCCTGTCCAATCAAATGCATGCCCAGGGCTTCGATGCTGGTGGACTTACCCACCCCCGGCACGCCGGTGATGCCGACCCGATGGGCATTGCCGGAATCGGGCAGCAGTTCCAGCAGCAGTTGTTGCGCCCGCTCTCGATGGTCGGCGCGCGTCGATTCCAGCAGTGTGATGGCCCGCGGCAGGGCTGCGCGGTCGCCTCCTCGGATCGCTTCGGATAGCTCCGTCACGGAGCTGCCAGTTGGCGACATCACTTACTTGCCGGGACGCGAGCGAGATGGGGAACGGTCACGGTTTAGCCTTCCCACGACGGCTGACTGCCTGGACGGGTTCTTGTCGGTTCTCCAGAATCCCATATCGCGAGGCTGGTTCGGGACGGCCATCCCGGGGTGGGCACGTGCGATCCCCAGACTGCCCGCCACAAGCTACGAGCACTGAGCCTGACTACGAGCCAACGTTGTTGAGGTTGCCGAAAGGTATGGCCGCAAAGACGACGACAGCTGCGACGAATACCTGCCAGTCACGTCGGGTCACCCTCTGATCGATTTCAGGTCTCTCAATCGCATAAAGAATATAAACAGTGGTTATGTCCAGAGCAATGACGGTATACCAACGCGTCCAATCAACGGCGGTCACGAAAAGCGGAAGCAGGAGTGCTATGCTGAGCAACACCATCCGACGATCATTGTAAATTTCTTGGGCAAATGAACGGGCAGAAACTCCGCATACATAGCGGACAGCCGACAATGTCAGAAACAATATAGCGATACCAAGGACCAGTGAAGCGAAAAGCTTAGGCAGTCCATAGGACGCCACCACCCTAGCACCGTCAAAAATATCCATGTAAAAAAACGGCATGGTCTTCGTACACACCCAGTCGTGGAAATCCGACTGATGTTGAAACTGACCGAATAAAAAACTCAGGCTTCGATGGGGGGCATCGTATGTCCCTACGGGATCGTCAACCAGTCCATGTGGAATTTGAGTACACAAAGACGTCGCGGTATCACGACGACCCAGCATCGCCACAAAAACCAGCGCCAACAGGCCTGGTCCTACGGCTAATAGACTGAGTAGGCGCTTCGCCGCGCTCGTAGTGTCTTTCGCAAGAACGGTTATCGCAAGGACTGCGCCGAGGGCGAACTGCACCGCCATGGCTTCATGGATCAAGGTGAAGACTGCTCCGGTCGCACCGTAGATCACGCAGTAGATGACCCTCGACCGGCGGCTGCCAGCACTTCGAACGGCGATACTGAATATGACGAGAGCAGACATGCCCCATATTTCGGGATGCGCGTTATATACCAGGTAGGAAACCGAGAAGGGCAGGACGGGAACCAGTAGAGCCAGCATCCTCCGCCGCTCTGAGCCTGGGTTGGGCTTCAAGACAAGCCAGACGAAGAACGCCAAGCAGATCAGCCACGTTATCGCTGAAGCCCACAGAATCGCATATGCGACATCAAAGTAGTTGTGCTCAGGAAATATTCGGATCAACTCACCGGCTAAACCACGGCGTACAAATCCGTATTTATAATTGATAGCATAGTACTGCAGCAATACGACTGCATTGGAATAGACCGACATCACAACAAACACGTGGAAAGTTGTGCAGGCTAGCACCCACAGCGTCAGAAGTATGAATACACGCTGTCTCCTCTTCGCCGTCCTCGTGACATCCGGACCAGGCTCGCGGCCTTCCAATGTCGGGTTCCCCGACGCGCATCCATCGGCGGCGCCGACAATTCCGCGCTGCCTGCTGACGCGGGTGAAGGCAGCACGCATTCAGCCAATCTAATTGACCAACGGCCTTCAAGTGGGCGATTCCATGCGCGAATCAGACAGTGGGCACAGGCTGTCAAAGCAGCTCCGCCGCATATCAAACCCGCTCTAGTCCAGAGCGCAAGCTCGGTCTGCGTGGACCGATTTATTACGCTCGGCGCGCCTTTGCCTGGAGCCAGTATGAATTTCGCCAAAACTCAAGTGGCAGTGCACTTTCCAGCCACCGCGCGAAGCGGAATCCTCAGGTCATTCGCTTAGTTCGTATCCCAGGCGTTCGCCCAGCTTCTGCAGCAACCCGATTGCCGCGTCCGCGATCACCGTCCCCGGCGGGAAGATCGCCGCAGCCCCGGCCTCGTACAGCTCGTCGAAATCTCCGGGCGGGATCACCCCGCCGACCACCACCATGATGTCGGAGCGCCCCACCTCGGCCAGCGCGTCGCGCAGCGCCGGCACCAGCGTCAGGTGTCCCGCAGCCAGCGAGGACACCCCGACCACGTGCACGTCGTTGTCGGCAGCCTGCCGGGCCACTTCTTCGGGGGTGGAGAACAGCGAACCCACGTCGACGTCGAACCCGATGTCGGCGAACGCGGTGGCGATCACTTTCTGTCCGCGGTCGTGGCCGTCCTGGCCCATTTTGGCGATCAGGATCCTGGGCCGGCGGCCGTCGGCCTCGGCGAACTTTTCGACGAGTTCAGTGGCTTCAGCGATGTTGGGCGCCTTTCCAACTTCGTCGCGGTAGACCCCCGCGATGGTGCGAATCTCAGCCTGGTGGCGCCCGTAGACCTTCTCCAGGGCGTCGGAGATCTCCCCCACGGTGGCCTTGTGCCGGGCCGCGTTGATCGCCAGTGCCATGAGGTTGTTGCCCAACCCGTCCTCACCCGCAGGTCCGGACGCCGACGCCGCCCGGGTCAGCTCGGCCAGTGCCGCCTCGACCGCCTCAGCGTCCCGGTTCGCCCGCAGATCCTTCAACTTCGCCAGCTGCTCAGAACGCACCCGGCTGTTTTCTACCTTGAGGACCTCGATCTCCTGGTCCTCTTCTACCTGGTATTTGTTCACCCCGATCACCGGCTGCTGGCCGGAGTCGATGCGGGCCTGGGTTCGCGCGGCGGCCTCCTCGATGCGCAGCTTGGGGATGCCTTCGCCGATCGCCTGGGCCATGCCGCCGTGCTCGGCAACTTCTTCGATGTGGGCACGGGCCTGCTGCGCGAGCTGATGGGTCAGCCACTCCACGTAGTACGAACCTGCCCACGGGTCGATCGGCCGGGTGGTGCCCGACTCCTGCTGCAGCACCAGCTGGGTATTGCGGGCGATGCGCGCGGAGAAGTCGGTGGGCAGCGCCAGTGCCTCGTCCAGGGCGTTGGTGTGCAGCGACTGGGTGTGGCCCTGGGTGGCGGCCATTGCCTCGATACAGGTGCGAGCCACGTTGTTGAACACGTCCTGCGCCGTCAGCGACCAGCCCGAGGTCTGCGAATGGGTGCGCAGCGACAGCGATTTGGCGCTCTTCGGGTCAAACTTGGCGACCAGTTCGCTCCACAGCAGCCGCCCGGCCCGCAGCTTGGCCACCTCCATGAAGAAGTTCATCCCGATGCCCCAGAAGAAGGACAGCCGCGGGGCGAACTTGTCGATGTCCAGCCCAGCGTCCAGGCCTGCCTTGATGTACTCGACGCCGTCGGCCAGCGTGTAGGCCAGCTCCAAATCCGCGGTGGCCCCGGCCTCTTGGATGTGGTAGCCGGAGATCGAGATGGAGTTGAACTTCGGCATCTTGGCGCTGGTGTAGGCGAAGATGTCGGAGATGATCCGCATGGACGGCTTGGGCGGATAAATGTAGGTATTGCGCACCATGAACTCTTTGAGGATGTCGTTCTGGATGGTGCCGGCCAGCTTCTCCGGCGGCACCCCCTGCTCCTCGGCGGCCACCACGTACAACGCCAGGATCGGCAGCACCGCACCGTTCATGGTCATCGACACCGACACCGTCGACAGGTCGATGCCGTCGAACAACTGCCGCATGTCGAGAATGGAATCGATTGCCACACCGGCCATTCCGACGTCACCCTGCACGCGCGGGTGGTCGGAGTCGTACCCGCGGTGGGTGGCCAGGTCGAAGGCGACGGACAAACCTTTTTGGCCGGCTGCCAGGTTGCGCCGGTAGAACGCGTTGGACTCCGCCGCCGTGGAGAAGCCGGCGTACTGGCGGATGGTCCACGGCTGGTTGACGTACATCGTCGGGTACGGCCCGCGCACAAATGGCGGCTCACCAGGGAAGCTGTTGAGCGGGTAGCCGGCCTCCCCGGCCTCCCGGCGGTCCTCAGCGATGTAGACGGGCTTGACGTCGATGCCTTCCGGCGTCTGCCACTGCAGTTGGTCGGGGGTGTACCAGTGCGCTTTGGCGGCCGCTTCGACGTACTCGTTCACCGCCTCCGCGGTGGGTTTCGGTACGTCCTTATCGCCTTCCAGTGGGACGTCGGCGAAGCTGCCAATCGAGGGAACCGTCGTGGTCATGCTAAGCCCCCAATCGAGTCAGCAGATCCGAAAGTGTCTGCACCGCATTGATTTTCAGAGTCAAAAACTCATCCGGTCGGTGCTCGGCCTCGGCCACCGCCTTATCCGGCCCGGCCAGATACACCCGCTCGACGCCAGCGTCGCGCGCGGCGGCCACCACCTCGGATGCATCGTCGGCGTAGCGCTTGTCAGTGCCGCAGATCACCACCGCCTTCAGCGAACCCACTTCCTGAACGGCTCCCGCGACCCCGGCCGCATCCAGCGGTCCCGGATTGACCGCCTCGATGCCGCCGGAGGCCAGCAGGTTGGCGGCGAAGGTGGTGCGGATGTTGTGTTCGGCCAGCGGCCCCAGCGGCAGCAACAGCACCTGTGGCCGCACCTCGTGCTCGGCGAAGTAAACGTCGGAACGATCCCGCAATGCCTCGAATTCGGCCGCGTAACGCACGACATGACCGGCGCGCCCCAGCGAGTCACCTTGCGGCAGCGGCGCTTCACCGAGGTTCGGGAACTCGTTGACGCCGGTGATCGCGATGCGGCGGTGCGCGACGTCGTCGGCCCGTTTTGCGGCGAGCTCGTCCAACTGACCTTTGAGGTAATCCTGGGCGTCGACGAATCCGCCCTCGGACTCGATGGACTGGAAGTGCTGCCAGGCCCGCTCGGCCAGCTGCTTGGTGAGGTCTTCGACGAACCAGGACCCGCCGGCGGGGTCCAGCACCCGGCCGACGTGCGATTCCTCGAGCAGCAGCAACTGGGTGTTGCGGGCGATGCGGCGCGCGAAGCTGGTGGCGGTGCCCGGCCAGCCGCCCGGGATGGCCACGTCGAATGCGTACACCAGTACGGTGTCCGCCCCACCCACACCCGCGCCGAAGGCCGCCAACGTGCTGCGCAGCATGTTCACCCACGGATCGCGCTGGGTCATCATCGGCAGCGACGTTTCGGCGTGCACCACCGCCGCGCCTCCGTCCGGATCGCCGGCGACCTCGGCCACCCGCGCCCACAATTGACGCACGGCGCGCATCTTGGCCAGCGTCATGAACTGGTCGTCGTCGGCGGCGAGCCGGAAGCTGATCTGCCGCAACGCATCTGGGACCGACAGGCCGGATTCGGTGAGCAGCCGCAGATAGGCCACCGCAGCAGCGATGGTGGCCGCGAGCTCCCAGGCCGCGGTCGCGCCCGCGTTGTTGAAGGCGGGGCCGTCAACCGTGACGGCCCGCACCCCGGGTTTGCCAGCAGCCCACCCAGCAACCGTGACGACGTCCTGGATCGGCGGGGCGGTGCGGTCGCTGAGCGTCGCGGTCAGCGGGTCGGCGCCCAGATCCACCGACACGGTGGCGCGCTGGTCCTCGTCGACCGCATCCACCAGTCGCAACATCACGTCGGCGGCGGCAACGAAATCAGCCCCCGCGTCCAGGATCACCGGCGCCATGCTCAGGTACACACCGTCGAGCAGCGCTTCGAGCTGGTCCGGAGCCACCCCCGACTCCCCCAGCCGGATCAGCAGCGCGCTGACCCCTTCGCCGAGCGCGGCCAGCAGCGCCGAGTTGGCCTCCTCGACGGCCAGGCCGGGCAGCGGGAAGGCCTCTGCGACCTTCCACCCGGACTTGACGTCGCGGGTCGGGTCGCCGCCGCGCAGAAACGGCCACTGGCCGGGCAGCGGCGGTTCCGGAAGCTCATCAAAGGCGGTGTAGAGCGGCCGGATCACGAAACCGTCGTAGGTGGGTGTTTCCAGGCGCTGTTCGGGCTCGTCACCCAACTCGGCCGGGTCGGTGCGGGTGCTCTTGGAGAGCACACCGGCGACGGCACTGCGCCAACGGCCGCGAACCTGTTCCAGGTCCGCCAGCTCGGGTACGTCAATGGACACCGATTGCTCCTGTTTTCCCAGCACTGTTGGGGTTGTCTGAGGGGGTGCAACTCGCAAATTACGCTAGTTGATTTGCACCGCAAAAGAGGAATCGTGGTGCGACTATCTGCACCGCGGTGTGCCGCGAAACGCCAGCCGAGGGCAACTCGGTATTCACCTGCGCCCCGTACCCTTGGAAATCATGCCGGCCCCCCTCATCTGCAAAACCGTCGATACCGTGCGCGGTGTCGCGACGGCGATGGCTGAGGCGGTGCGGCAGACCTCGCGGCTGCGGCTGATTTTCACCGTGGTGGGAATCACAGCCCTGGTGGCCGTGGCGTTGCTGGTTCCGCTGCCCACCGCGCTGGAAATGCGCGACTGGGCGCGATCGGTGGGGCCGTGGTTTCCGTTCGCCTTCCTGCTCGTGCACACCGTCGTGACCGTGGCGCCGTTTCCCCGCACCGCGTTCACCATCGCGGCTGGACTGCTGTTCGGGACGGCGCTCGGGGTGGCCATCGCGGTGAGCGCCAGCACCGCCAGCGCTGTGCTGGCGCTGCTGCTGGTGCGGGCCATCGGGTGGCGGCTGAAGCGGCTGGATCACCGGCGGGCGATCGCGCGACTCGATGAGCGCCTGCGCGAACGAGGCTGGCTGGCCATCCTGTCGTTGCGGTTCATCCCCGCCGTGCCGTTCGCGGCGATCAACTATGCCGCCGGCGCCTCCGCGGTACGGGTGCTGCCCTACACCTGGGCCACCGTCGCCGGGCTGTTGCCCGGCACCGCCGCCGTGGTGATCCTGGGCAACGCATTCGCCGGCGACGGCAACCCACTGTTGGTGCTGGTGTCGGTGTGCACGGGGGCGTTGGGCATGTGCGGGCTGATCTACGAGGTGCGCAAATACCGCCAGCAGCATGCCGCGCACCCCGGGCCGGCGTTCGAAACGCCGCCGCCCGCCGTCGACGCGGAGCCGGCGCGCTCGGTTTGAGCACGCTCGGCTTTACCTGAAAGATCGACGTCATGGTCGGTGCCTTCGCGAACCTGTCACCACAGGCATCGCTGGTGCGCACCATCGCTCTCGCCGCCGGAGCATCACTGTGCCTGGTGGTGGCGGCCTGGCCGGTGCTGGCCTCCTGGCGCCATACCCGCGACCGGCGCTTCCACAGCTGGCGACTGTCGTTCTTCGCGCTCCTCAGCGCCGCCTCCTTCGTGTGCGCGATGTTCCTGCCCGGCCCCAGGACACCGATCCTCCGGGCATCCGAGCCGCCCATCCGCATCCCGTTCCCGCTGCCGGCCGCAGCCACCGTCGGCCCGGGCACCGCGATCGCGGTCAGCTACGCCGACGGCACCGGCGGAATGGCCTGTACCGCAGGATTTTTGGTGCACACCAACACCGGCCAGCGGGCGTTGCTCACTGCCGGTCACTGCAACAAGCCCGGCGAGACAAGCAAAGTCAGCATCAATTCCGCCGCCGAGTCGTACGTGACCGTGGGCACGTTCACCCAGACGGTCAGCGAAGGTACCCGCGGCGAAGACCATGACATCGGGCTGATCACCCTCGAAGCCGACAAGGTGCCACAGACGGCGGCGATCACCGCCTCGATGCCGGTCAGTGGCGTCGCCGACGAACTGCAGCTCGGCCAGCAGCTGTGCAAATTCGGCATGAAGACCGGCCGGGTGGAATGCGGACAGATCACCGATGTCACCGACAGCAAGGTGGTGTTCCTGGCCGCCAGTCAGTGCGGCGACTCCGGCGGCCCGGTCTACCTCATTCGTCGGGACGGCGCAGCGGCGGTCGGCATCCACATCCGCGGCGGACGGCAGAACGACCCCAATCCCGGATGTTCGACGCCGGCAACGTTTTCGGTGGCCGAATTGGTGCGGCCGTGGCTGGAGCAGTGGGGTCTCAGTGTGGTGACGGGCTGAGACTCAACCCACCGGGCGGTTGCGGTACCGGCCCACCAACTCCGGTGCGGCGAGCTGCGACCGTACCGGCGGCAGGCCGGCCTTGATCAGCCGCAGGTCGTCGATGACCAGTTCGCCGATGTCATGAAAGGCGCTGGCGATCCCGCCCGCACGGTGTGCGGACAGCACCAGCCCTTCGATGCCGCGGGCGCGGTGGTCAGCTGGTAGCGGCTCGTCGGGCCACACGTCGACGGCGGCGAGGAACCGCTGGTCCGCCACGCGGTCCAGCAGCGCGTCGAGGTCGACGACGGCGGCGCGGCTGACCAGCACGACCCGGGCACCTGGCGAAATGGTGTCCAACTCCGCCGCGCCGAGCAGATGTTCGCTCTCGCTGGTGACCGTGGCCAGCACGACGATGACCTGACTGCGCGCCAGCACCTCGTTCAGCTCGGCCGGAATCATCTGATGCTCGCGGATCACACTGTCGGGCAGCCACGGATCGAAGCAGCGCAGCACCGGATGGAACGGAACCAGCAGCGCGCGCAGTGCGCGACCGAGAAAGCCGAAACCGATCAGGCCGACGTCCGCACCGGACAGCAGGATCGAGTCCGCGGTGCTCTCGGCACTCCAGCTTTCCGTGCCGGCCCGCAAAGCGCGGTCCTCCCGGCTGATTCCCCGACACAAATCCAGCGCCAGACCCAGCGCGTACTCGGCGACGGGCTGCGCGTACACCGGACCACACCCCAGCACCCGAATCCCGCGCGCAAAACACACCGGGTAGTCCACATTGGGAAAGAAATTCCCCTCGACGTTCACCAGTGCCCGCAACTTCTCGGCGCGGACCAGCCGTTCCCGGGGCAGGTCGGGCTGACCGACGATCGCGAAAACCTCGGGCAGCAACTCGTCGAGCCGGGTAAAGCCATCGTCGACAATGACTTCGAAATCCGCCTCGAGCGCCTCGAACCTGCCCGGCCGGAAAAGCTGATCGATCGCTCGCGGCGCAGCCGAAAGGACTACGACCGGACGGGCATCAGGCACATCCGTAGTATCGCCTCGATGCTGCGTTCGGTGATCATCGGGACCGGGTTCATCGGCGCCGTTCACGCCAGGGCGGTGCGCCGGGCCGGCGGCGTCGTCGTCGGGGTGGTGGGTCGCACCGAAGAGGGCGCGGCCCGTGCCGCCGACGCGTGGGGTGTGGCCGCATCGTCGTCGTCGCCGCACGACCTACTTGGCGATGCCGACCTAGTACACGTCTGTACCCCGAATGCCGTTCACGCCCAACAGGTTTCAGCTGCTCTGGCCGCTGGCGCCAACGTGATCTGCGAGAAACCCATCGGCGTTTCCACTGCGCAAGCCGCCGCCATGCTTGCCGAGGCGAAGGCGCGACGGGTGGTGCACGCGGTGCCGTTCGCGTATCGGTTCTACCCGTCGGTGCGGGAAATGCGCGCCAGGTTGCGCGACAGCGGACGCATCTTTCTCATCCACGGTGGGTACCTGCAGGATTGGCTGGGCGATGCGGGGGCGTCCAACTGGCGCGTCGATCCGGCATCGGGGGGACCCTCGCGGGCGTTTGCCGACATCGGAGTCCACTGGTGCGATCTTGCCGAGTTCGTCACCGGCGACCGCATCGTCGCGTTGTCGGCTATGACGTCAACGGTCCACGACCGCCAGGCGTCGCAGCCGACGGAAGACCTTGCAGCACTGCTGTTCCGCACGGCCGACGGCGCGATCGGATCGATGAACGTCAGCCAGGTGTCCTGGGGTCGCAAGAACCGACTCGAGTTGTACGTCGACACCGAACGCGCTGCCTTCGGCTTCGAGCAGGAGCGATCCGACCGGCTTTGGGTCGGCGGAGCCGAGGGTTCGACGCTGCTGGAGCGCGGCGCCGGTTTCTCCGCCGCCGACGCGGTGCGGCTCTCGACGGTTCCGGCCGGCCACCCGCAGGGATATCAGGACTGCTTCGACGCTTTCGTCGCCGACGTGTACTCGGCCATTCGGGGCGGGGCGCCGGACGGGCTGCCGACGTTCGAAGATGGTTATCGCGCAGCGGTTCTCACCGAGGCGGTGCTGACTTCTGCAGCTCGCGGCGAGTGGGTGCAGCTCTAACTGGCTGCAGGCAACGGGAACCGATGTCAGCTGCCACTGATCCCAGCCAGCCCGAACAGCAGCCCGGCGCTGCCGCCGACTCCCGGAGCCCGACGGCAGAGTCCGGTGCCCGCATTGCCGCCGTTGCCGCCGTTGCCTAGCAGCTGAGCGTTGCCGCCGTTGCCGCCGTTGCCTAGCAGCTGAGCGTTGCCGCCGTTGCCTCCGGTGCCCCCAGTGCCGGCAACGCTGAACGCCGTTCCCCCGCTTCCCCCGACGCCACCGTCACCAAAGAGCCCGGACAGACCTCCCGAGCCACCGGTGCCGCCAGTACCCTCGCCAGCCGAACCGCCACCCCCAGCACCACCGACACCACCATTCCCACCGTGGCCGAACAGATAGCCGGCGTTGCCACCGGCGCCACCCATTCCGCCGATGCCGCCATTGCCGAGCACCGCTCCATTGGCGCCGCCGCTGGCAAACGCTCCGCCCGCGCCGCCTGGCCACCCGCGCCACCGTTGCCGTCCATGCCTGGAGCCCCGCCCCCATTTGGCCGCTCGTTGCCCAGGTACCAAATCTGGTACCTTCGTAGTACCAAGTAATTGGGGGTCAACCATGCCAGCGTTGAATGTCGAATTCTCCGAAGAGGAACTGGCAACCGTACGTGCGGCGGCAAGCAGCACAGGGACCTCCATGCGGGCGTTCGCGAAACAGGCGATCCTGGCCAAGGCGGTCGATCGCGAAGGCCGGATACGTGCTCTAAGTCAGGAGATAGCTCAGCGCTCCGCCGAACTGAACCGCCGCTTGGCGTGACGGACTTCCCGAGCACCGACGAGGTCTTGATCGCAGCGGAGTACGCCTGCGGCTTTCGGCCGTTGGTGCGTGATCCCGGTCTGTTCGAATCCAGTCTGATGCGCCCTGCGGCAACGGTTTTCGGTACAGATGCATATCCGTCGGTCTGGGATAAAGCGGCAGCGCTGCTGCACTCACTGGTGACGACACAATCGTTGGCCGACGGGAACAAGCGCACCGGTTGGGCGGCCTGCTGGCTCCTCCTCGGCCTGAACGGCTATCGGGTTTCGACTGACCTGGATGTCGATGCCGCCGAGCAATTCGTGGTTGCGATAGCGGGCAACCAATTGACATGGGATCAGATAGCCGCCCGGTTACCTGAATTTGCCGACCTGACAAGGTAATTTGGCAAGCTGAGCCGGAACTGTGCACCCCCGTCGTGGGGCAGGCACACCAGGTCGCCGCCGTGGGCCCGGGCCAGCGCGCGGGCGATCGACAGTCCCAGTCCCGCCCCGCCGTGGTCGCGGGCACGGTCGGCATCCAGCCGGACCAGACGCTCGAAGATGCGGTTCCGCTCGTCGTCGGGAACGCCGGGCCCGGTATCGGTGACGGTCACCGTCGCCGCGCCCGGATCGGCACCGAGTTCGACGGTGATCGAGCCACCCGCCGGCGTGTGCCGCCGCGCGTTGTCCAGCAGGTTGGACAGGATCTGCGCCACCCGGGTCGGGTCCGCCGTCACGTTGAGCTCGGACACCCCGGTGCGCCGCACCGAGACCGCCGGCGCCAACATGGCGGCGCGCTGCACTTCGGACTCGACGATCGCAGCCAGATCGGCTTCCCGGACGTCCAGCGTCAAGCCGGCGTCGATGCGGCTCAGATCCAGCATGTCGGCAACCAGCCGACCGGCCCGTCGGGCATCGGACTGCAACAAGGCGGCCCGCCGGAGCTGCGCGCTGGACTCCGAGCCGGTCTCGTGGGCGGCGAGTTGCTCGGCGGCGGCTTGGATGCCCGCGATCGGGGTGCGCAGCTCGTGCGCGGCGTCGGCAAGGAACTGCCGCGTCGCCGTTTCGGCGCGCTGCGCGGCCTCGGCGGCCTGCCGGGCGCGCAACTCAGAATCCTCCAGCGCATCCAGCATCCCATCGAAAGCGTCTGCAGCGCGGCCTAATTCGGTATCGGTGCGCGACGGCCGCAGCCGCCGGCCGCGGTCACCGGTGGTGATGTCCTTGGCCAGCGCAGTCAACCCGTCCAGCGGCCGCAGCGCGGTCCGGCTGACGACGACCAGCAACAGTGCAGCCAACACCAGCGTCGCCAGTCCGGCGCCGATCATCAGCTGGCGCAGCTGACGGGTCACCTGCGTGGTCTGGGTGGTGTCGGCGACCAGGATCAAGCGGGCGCCGTCGGGCAGCGGGTGCACCACCACGGTCGCACTCGCGTCAGCAGGGGTGCCGCTAGGCGGTGGCGGCGGCGGCAACATGCCCGGCGGCAGCGGCGGCCTGCCCGACGGCGGCGGCCCCGGCCGGTGCACCGGCGGCGGCGGAAAGGGCGGCGGCACAGTAGAACCCGCTCTAGTGTCGGGGCTGATGCCCGGATCGCCATAGGTGACACCATCGGCCGTCACGATCAATGCGCGCACGCTGCCACCATTCAACTGCGCGGCCATCAGATCCGGCGCGGTGTGGGCGGCGACCAGAGCATCAACTCGCGACGTCGCCGCGAGCAGCCGTTCGTTCAGGTTGTGCCGCGCCTGGACGCGCAGGCTGATATCGACCGTCACGCCCAGCACGACCAGCAGCACCGCCAGCAGCGCCACGACGAGCAGCACCACCCGTCGCCGCAGCGACGGGGTGGGCGTGACCGTGCCCGTCACGATTGCGGTGGCTGCAGGCGGTAACCGATGCCGCGAACGGTCTGCAGAATCCGCGGGCCGTGCGCCTCGAGTTTGCGCCGCAGCCCGCTGACGTGCACCTGCACCAGATTCGGGTCGTAGGCGTCGTATCCCCACACCGCACTGAGTATCTGGTTGGCGTTGACGATCCGCCCGCGCTGCTCCACCAGGAAGGTCAGCAGCCGCAGCTCGGTGGCGGTGAGGTCCAGCGGGTGACCGTTGCGCGCCGCAACGCCTGCGTCGACGTCGAGGATCACGTCACCGAACTGGACCACGGTGGGCAGCCGTCCCCGTCGCCGCAACACCGCCCCGACCCGAGAGACGAGCTCGGCCAGTTCGAAAGGTTTGACCACGTAGTCGTCAGCGCCCCCGTCCAGGCCGCGCAACCGGTCCGGCAGGCCGTCACGGGCGGTGATCAAGACGATGCCGATGTCGCCCCACTGCCGCACGACGTCGATGAGTTCGAATCCGTCCCGGCCCGGCAACATCACGTCAAGCACCACCAGATCGGGCCGCAGACCTTCCAGCACCTCTTCCAATCGGTTTCCGTCACAACGGGTGTCGGTGTGATAACCGACGTCGGACAGCGCCTCGCTGACCATCACCCGAATCGTTTCGGAGTCCTCGACCACCAACACCCGCGGGGTGCCGACGCTGAATTGGCCGGTCCTGCTACCGGTGCGATCGGCGCGAGTCATGCCCCCCATTGTTCACACGACGCTGCTTGGTCCGGACTGCGCCGGGCCGGCTCCGGCAATCTTCAGCTTTGCTTCAAGTTCGGCTCCTACCGTCGCGTCCAGCAACGCACCAACGACCCGAGGAGTCCCCATGACCTCCGACCACACCACGACACCGAGCGACGAGGCAGTCGTCGCTCCGCCGCCCGCTGCTGCTCCGGCGGCGGCGCAGAAACGGCGCTTTCCCCTCGGCGCGCTGTTCGGCGCCGGACTGCTGGGTGGACTGATCGGTTCGATGTTCACCGCGGGAGCCGCCGTGCTGGCGATCACCTTCTTCGGACCTCCACCGCCGCCACCAGGCTTCGGACCGCCACCCGGCGCAGCGCACATGGGTTTCCCCGGTCCCGGCGGACCGGGCGGTCCGATGGCCGGCGGTAAAGGCCCGATGGGCGGTCCACACGGCATGCTGCCGCCGCCGTTCCCGGGCGGGCCGCCCCCAATGGGACCTGCTGGGCCGGGTGGGCCGGCCGGGCAGCAGCCACCGGGGCCGGGTCAGCCACCGGCATCGCCTTCCGCGGGGCCCAGCGCATCGCCGACTGCTCCGCGCTAGCACGGCTTTCGGTCGCGGGCGCGGACACCGCGAGGCTACGAAGCGTCGGCGGTGTCCGGCCCCTTGACCGTCATCGCCAGGACCAACGCCAGGAACGACGCGGCCGGCAACGTGTTGGCCACCGTGTCCCGCACCCGCAGGTGCGCGCCTACCGCCAATGTGAAATACAGCGTCAGCATCGCCGTGGTCAGCCGAGCCAGCGCCGGAAACCGGTTCACCGACGCCAGGCCGACGGCGGCGGCCACCTTCACCACCGGCAACACCGGGCGCACGTTCTCCGGGCATTGGACGGTGTCCAGCGCCTTCTTGATGGGCGGCGCCTCGACCGCGCACAACACCGCGTCCAGGGCGTGGAACGCAGCCAGTCCGGCGTAGGTCTTCGGTGAAGTCAAAGTGCTCATCCGGCAATCCTATTGACGCAGCTCCGGCGGCCCATCCACCGGGCGTTGACCGGGCTGCAGCGGCAGGACATCGGTGGCGGCGCGCGTCTGGGAAATCGCCGGATCGCTGCCGGTGGTGAACCAGTCCGCCACCTCTGCGTCGTCGTCGTCCGCGGAGTGCCGCGGCGCGTCGTCCACCGGGGACGGCTCGAACCGGAACACCCCATCCTCGCCCTGTTTGCCGAGCAACCTGGTGAAGCCCTGCAGCGCAGCGTTGAAGTCGCTGGGCACCACCCACACCTTGTTGGCGTCGCCGCGCGCCATCTCCGGCAACGTCTGCAGATACTGGTAGGCCAGCATCTCCGGGGTCGGTCGGCCGGCTTTGATCGCGGCGAACGTCTTCTCGATGGCCTTGGCCTGCCCCTGCGCCCGCAGATAGGCGGCGGCGCGTTCACCCTGGGCGCGCAGCACCCGGGACTGCCGATCGGCCTCAGCGGTGAGGATCGCGGCCTGCTTGGCACCCTCGGCGGCCAGGATCTGCGCCGCCTTCTGCCCCTCGGCCTGCATTACCGCCGCCTGCCGGGTGCCCTCGGCCGTCAGGATCATCGCGCGCTTTTCCCGGTCGGCCTTCATCTGCTTTTCCATCGACGCCTGGATCGACGGCGGCGGATCGATGCTGCGCAGCTCCACCCGCGCCACCCGCAGCCCCCAGCGGCCGGTCGCCTCGTCCAGCACGCCGCGCAGCTGGGCGTTGATCTGGTCGCGGGAGGTCAGGGTCTGCTCGAGGGTCATGCCGCCGACCACGTTGCGCAGCGTGGTGGTGGTCAGCTGCTCGACACCGACGATGTAGTTGCTGATCTCGTAGACCGCCGCCTGCGGGACGGTGACCTGGAAGTAGACGACGGTGTCGATGTTCAGCGTCAGGTTGTCCTCGGTGATGACCGGTTGCGGCGGAAAGGACACCACCCGTTCACGCAGGTCGATGCGGGCCCGGATGCGGTCGATGAACGGCACCAGCAACGTCAGCTGGCCGCTGACCGTGCGGCTGTACCGGCCCAGTCGCTCGATGACCGCAGCCTCGGCCTGCGGTATCAGGGCCACCGATTTGGCCACGATGATGATGGCGAATACCACCAGGACGGCCAGCAGGACCAGGCCGGTCACCGCACCTTCCACCGGAACTCCTTCAGTCGGTCGCTATGCGTTGTTGAACACCACGGCGGTGGCCCCGTCGATGTGCACGACGGTGACGGACTGGCCGGGTTCGTAGACGTCGCCGTCGTTGAGCGGGCGCGCCGTCCACACCTGACCGTCCAGCTTGACCTGCCCGGCGTCGTGGGCGACCCGATCCAGCACCACCGCGTGCTTGCCTTCCAGCGCCTCCGCGCCGGTCCGCAGCGCGGTCTGCGGGGTCATCCGCCGGCGAAGTTGCGGCCGCACCAGGGTGAGCAACAGCACCGACACGACCAGGAACACCACTCCGTCCGCCCAGACCGGCAGGTCCGTCAGCCAGCTGACCCCCGCGGCGGCCAACGCGCCGCCGCCGAGCATCAGCAGGAACATGTCGCCGGTGAGGGCCTCCGCACCGACCAGCACCAGAGCTCCGATGAGCCAGATCAGTGCGACGGGCATGGGCACAGAATACGCGTGATCTCCGACAATCCACGCCCGTGGCGGCGAGCCACTACACTGCGAGACCATGTGGTGCCCCAGTGTCTCACTGTCGATGTGGGCCAACGCCTGGCTCGCAGGCAAGGCCGCGCCCGACGACGTCCTTGATGCGTTATCCCTCTGGGCGCCAACGCAATCCGTTGCGGCCTACGACGCCGTCGCGGCGGGCCACACCGGGCTGCCGTGGCCCGATGTGAGCGACGCCGGGACGGTGTCGCTGCTGCAGACGCTGCGGGCGGCAGTCGGTCGTCAGACGCCCGACCGTCCGCGCGGCACCATCAACGTGGTGATCCCGGTGCCCGGCGATGTGCGCGGGTTGTGCGCCGGCACCCAGTTTGAACGCGACGCGTTGGCTGCCGGCGAGGCGGTGATCGTCACCAACCCCGACGATGCGCGCAGCGCGATCGGACTGGTGCCCGAGTACGCCTACAGCGACGACGACGAAGCCGACGAACCCGAACTGTGCGCGCTGACGTGGATGGTGTACTCGTTGCCCGGCGTCCCGGTGTTCGACCACCACGAACTGGGCGACGCCGAATACACACTGCGTTCGGCAGTGCGGTCGGCTGCCGATGCGTTGAGCGTGATGGGATTGGAATCGGCCAGCGGCGTTGACAATCCGCGCGGGCTCGTCGAGCAGATGCTGGAATCCGCACGGCAACACCGGATTCCCGACCACGCGCCCACCCGCGCGCTGCGGGTGCTGGAGAACGCCGCGCATGTCGATGCGATCATCGCGGTCAGCGCCGGGCTGAGCCGGTTGCCCGACCGTACCGCCGCACCGGAATTGACTGGTACGCAATCTTCTTCGGAAACGCAGCTCGCTTCCAATGCCCTGCGGCCGCTCAGCGCGGTGGTCCGCTCGGCGCGCATGGCCGCGGTCACCGCGATCCTGCAGTCCGCGTGGGCCGACTGAATTCTGCGCCGACGGGTAGCGGTGTCAGACCCGGGCGCGGCGTGTTTGCTATCGCCGCGGCCTGACCACGCGCGCCCCATCCGTCAGCATCCGGGGGATGGTCGCGCGATTGCTCAGGGCAACGGAGTCACCGCCGCCAAAGCGGCTTGGGGCGCGGCAGCCGAACCTGCCCTACGCGATTTCGCGGGCACAGTGCGGCGGCAGGCATGCCTGGCCGTTGGCACTGGCGAGACAACCGGGCACCGGACGGGAGCCGGACACCCGTGCCGGCGCGCGGCCGTCGCGCAGTTCGTCAATCAGATCGATGGCCAGCCGGGCGAACCGGGCGTCGGCGTTGAAGGTGGCGGCGCGGGCGAATGCAACGCCGAGATCTGCAGCCTGCAGCCGTAACTCGTGGTCCAGATCCCAGACCACTTCGATGTGGTCGGCGACAAAGCCGATGGGACAGACGATTACGGCCTTGTCCGCCAACGATGCCAGATGGTCGCCGACGTCGGGCTCCAGCCACGGCACCTGCGGCGGCCCGGACCGCGACTGCCACACCACGTCGAAGTCGCGGTACCCCGCCGCCGACGCCACCAACCGTGCGGCGTAAGCCACTTGGCGGCTGTACAGATTCGGACCGCAGCGTTGATCGGCGGCGATCGGAATGGAGTGCGCGGTGAAGATCAACCGTGCATCGTCGGGCACGGTGCCGGCTGCGGCAGCGACCGCCTCGGCGAACATCTCCACGAACAGCGGATGGTCGAAGTACGTTCGCAATTTGACGAGTTCGGGCGCATCCGGCCCGGCCGCCGCCCGGGCCCGGGCGATGTCCTCGACGTACTGCGTACAACTGGAGTAGCCACTCCACGCCGAGGTGGTGAATACCGCCGCCCGGCGAATCCCGTTGTCGCGCATCGTCGCAACGGTGTCTTCCACGTAGGGCTGCCAGTTGCGGTTGCCGAAGTAGACCGGCAGACCCTGCTGGTCCTGCAACTCGGCGATCAGCGCCCGGTTGATTCCGTTGATCGGTGAGACCCCGCCGAAATGCAGGTAGTGCTCGGCGACGTCGTCGAGCCGCTCCGGGGGCACGTTGCGTCCCCGGGTGACGTTCTCCAGGAACGGCCGCACCTGCTCCGGCCCTTCCGGACCACCAAAGGACAGCAGCAGGAGCGCGTCGAAATCCATTACAACAGCTGCGTGTGGGCGCCGCCGTCGGCGTAGATGATGTCACCCGTCGTGGCCGGCAGCCAGTCGGAGAGCAGAGCGCACACCGTCTTGGCGACCGGCGTCGGGTCCTTCATGTTCCAACCGATCGGGGCGCGCTGGTCCCAGCCGTCCTCGAGCAGCTTCATCTGTGCGCCGGCTTCCTCGCCGAGCGCGCCACCCACGATCGCGCTCATCGCCAACGTCCGAATCGGCCCGGCCGCAACAAGATTCGAGCGGACGCCGACCTTGCCGGCCTCGCGCGCGACGAACCGGTTGACCGATTCCAGAGCGCTCTTGGCAACCGTCATCCAGTTGTAGGCCGGCATCGCCCGGGTGGGGTCGAAGTCCATCCCGACGATGCAGCCACCGCGATTCATGATCGGCAGCAACGCCTTTGCCAATGACGCGTACGAATACGCCGAAATGTGAATGCCTTTGGACACGTCCTCGTAGGGTGCGTCGAAGAACGGGTTGATGCCCATCCCGGTCTGCGGCATGAACCCGATGGAGTGCACCACGCCGTCGAGGTTGTTGTCCTCGCCGATCTCGGCTTTGACCCGCTCGGCCAGTCTGGCCAGATGCTCCTCGTTCTGCACGTCGAGTTCGATCAGCGGCGCCTTCTCCGGCAGCCGGTCGGCGATGCGCTGGATCAGCCGCAGCCGGTCGAACCCGGTCAGCACCAGCTGAGCGCCCTGCTCCTGAGCGACCCGGGCGATGTGGAACGCGATCGATGAGTCGGTGATGATCCCGGAGACCAGGATCCGTTTGCCGTCGAGCAAGCCTGCCATGTCCGTCCTTTACCTAGTGGCCCATGCCCATGCCGCCGTCGACCGGGATGACCGCGCCGGCGATGTAACTCGCGTCCTCGGACGCCAGGAAGCTGACCACTCCGGCCACCTCCTCGGCGGTACCGACCCGCTTGGCGGGGATGAAATCCAGCGCCCCGGCCTGAATCCGTTCGTCCAGCGCGCGGGTCATCTCGGTGTCGATGTACCCGGGAGCCACCACGTTCGCCGTCACCCCGGCCTTGGACAGTTCCCGGGAGATCGAGCGGGCCATGCCGATCAGGCCGGCCTTGGAGGCCGCGTAGTTGGCCTGGTTGCCGATCCCCCAGCTGCCGGAGACCGAGCCCACGTAGATGATCCGGCCGAAGCGCTTCTTCTGCATACTGCGCGAGGCCCGCTGGGTCACCCGGAACGCGCCGGTGAGATTGGCGTCGATGACCTTCTGGAACCGCTCCTCGGTCATCCGGATCAGGAAGGCGTCCGCGGAGATGCCGGCGTTGGACACCAGCACCTCGACCGCCCCCTGATGCTGCTCGACCTCGGTGAAGGCACGATCCACGGCGGCGTTGTCGGTGACGTCGCACTCGACGCCGAACAGCCCCTCGGGCGCACCGGAGCCGCGGTGGGTGACGGCCACTTTGTGCCCGTCGGCGGCCAGCCGCTGGGCGATGGCCAGTCCGATACCCCGGTTTCCGCCGGTGACCAGGACTGATCGCGACACGAACGGCGGTTTGCCGCCGTCGGCCGGAGGTTCGAAGGCAATTTCAGTGGCTGCACCAGTCACCCCGTCAACCTATCGCCTCACCGCGGTCGGCCCGAAACCCGGTGCCCCCGACAAACCCTGGCGGCCACGCGGCTGCATAGGATCAGGGCCGCATGGCCGACCCGTCGACCCGTTCCCGGACCCCGCCCGCCCGAGCGATCTTCGCCGCTTGCGGCGGCGCTTTGTTCATCCTGCTGCTGCTGCGCAATACCGACCTGTTCACCCAGGCCATCTACGAGGCCGGCGATCCCGCGTCGAATTCGATGCTGACCATCCAGGCCAAGCACTTCGACCTGTTGACCGGGCACTATTCCCGGGTCGGCTTCCATCACCCCGGCCCGGCCTACTTCTACCTGCAGGCCTTCGGCGAGTGGCTGCTGCACGACGTGACTCACCTGGTTCCGGCGCCTTACAACGGGCAGGCGATGACGATCATGGCGCTCAATGCGACGCTGCTCGGGCTGGCGCTGACCATCCTCTACACCTGGGTGCGTTCGGTGCCCGCGGTGCTCACCGCGTTCGGTGTCCTGCTGATCTTCCTGGCCAAGCACACCCAGCTGGTCTGCTCGACCTGGATCCCGCACGCCTGCTTCGCGCCTTTCCTGCTGTATCTGTTCGCGGTCGCCTCGGTCGCGGCCGGCCGGCTGCGCCACCTGTGGATCATGGTGCTCGCCGGCGGGTTGCTGGTGCACGGGCACGCCGAGTTCCTGGCACTGGTCCCGCTGCTGGCCCTGGCGGCGCTGCTCCCGCAGCGGCGCAACCTGCTCGCACACCGCCGCGACCTGCTGATCGCCGCGGTCGTGCTGGTGGTGTTCCTGCTGCCCATCGTGCTCAACGAGATGCTGCACTGGCCCGGGGAGATCGCGAAGTACATCTCCTACGGCCACCGGGCGCCGAACCCGCTGCTCGACACGGCGCGGTTCCTGGTGCAGTTCTGGGGGCCGAACCCGGCGGCCGGCGCGGTGATCCTGGTCGTCTTGTTCGTCGGGAACGTCCTGCTGGTCCGTGCGCTCGCCACGCTGCCCGACGGCACCCCGCACGACTTCTGCCGTCAGCTGCTGCGGGTGACCGCCGTGGCCACCGCGCTGTTCGGCCTGTACTGCTGGTACGGGGTGGACCAACTCTTCGCGTCCTACATCGGCATCTTCTCCTACGCGCTGCCGCTGGCGCTGCTGATGCTGGGCGCGGTGGCGCTGGTGCTGCTGGCCACGGCCCGCGACCAGGGCTGGGTACGCCGACTGCCGGTCGCCGCGGCGGCCCTGGGCCTGACGGTCGGGGTGACGCTCGCGCTCAACACGCCCGCATTGCGGCGGGACCGTGACGAACTGGCCGGGGTGCCGGCAGCGCTCAGCTATATCGCCGCCCACGCGCACGGCCGCCCGGTGGTGCTGGAGACCCGAACCGACGAATCGTGGGCCGACGCACTGGCGATGGCGCTTGCCGTCACCCGCGACGGCAACCGCGCCTGTCTGGGTCAGGACCGCTGGCGGCTGCGGACCACCGAGGAGTTCATGTGCACCCGTCAGGAATTGGCCGACGGCGCGCGCTTCACGCTGAGCCGGGTGTTGCCGCCGCCACCGGGCTCGCCGATCGTGCAGAACATCAACCCGATCCCGGCGTCGTACCCGCCGTCGGCGGTCATCGCGTTGAACTGAAGCTCAAGTAGGCAGCCGTCGGTTGATCAGCAGCGCCGCCAACGCGGCCAACGTCAGGACCAGCGCGCCCAGCCGCAACCAGCCCACACTGGCGTCGCCCTTGATGGTCTCGTAGCCGATCTGCTGCTGCAGCGAGGCGTAGACCGCCTTCAATTCGGCCAGCGTGGCGGCGTTGTAGGAGTTGCCGCCGGAGAGCTGGGCGACTTTCTTCAGCGTCGCGTCGTCGACGGGCACCGGCTGGCGCTGGTCGTTGATCTCGACGAAGCCGTAGGGGGTGCCGAAGGAAATCGTGGAGATCGGCACGCCCTGGTCCTTGGCGGTGCGCGCCGCGGTGAAGGCCCCCTTGGGGTTGTCCGGATTGGTCGGCATCGTCTCTTTGCCGTCGGAGAACAACACCACGCGGGCCGGCGGGGGCGTGTCCCCGCCGCCGATCACCGCGCCGACGGTGGCGATGGCCTGCAGGGCGGTGAAGATCGCCTCCCCGGTGGCGGTGCGGTCGGCGAACTGCAACTTGTCCAGCGCGGCCTTGGTGGCGTCCCGGTTGGTGGTCGGCGACACCAGCACCGTGGCGGTACCCGCGTAGGCGATCAGACCGAGGTTGATGCCGGGGGTCAGCTCGTCGGCGAACTGCTTGGCGGCCTCCTGCGCGGCGACCATCCGGTTGGGTTCGACGTCGGTGGCGCGCATCGACTGCGACACGTCGATCACCAGCATCACCACCGCGCGGTTACGCGGGATACGGACGTCGTTGGTGGGCCCGGCCATCGCGATGGTCAGCAACACCAGGGCACACACCAGCAGGATCGCCGGGACGTGCCGCCACTTCGAAGGCCGTTTGGGCGCAACGCTTTCCAGCAACTCCATGTTGGCGAACCGCAACATGCGCCGCTGCCGCGCCAGCTGCAACAGCACGTACAACGCAACCAGGCCGACCACGGCCAGCAGGAACAGGAAGAACCAGGAGTGTTCGAAGCCGGACAGGCTCATCGGCCCGAGCAGGGGCAATCTCATAACAAACCCGTCGTGGAATATGTGGCCGTCGCGGGATGGGTGTGGTTCACCGGCGCCCCGCCACAGCCCCGCGTCGGCGATTGGACACGAAACGAACGATGTCGGCGATCCAGTCGCGGTCGGTGCGCAGCGTCATCACCGATGCGCCGCAACCGCGGATCGTGCGGGCCACGTCGGCGCGATGTGACGATGCGGCCCGGGAGAAGTCGGATTGCAGCTGGCTGTCGATGGTGAATTCGCGAACCGCCCCGGACTCCGCGTCCTGCAGGACCACGTCGCCGATGTCGGGCAATTCGACGTCACGCGGATCGAGCACTTCGACGGCCAGCACCTCGTGCCGGGCCGCGATCGCACGCAGCGGTCGCATCCAGTTGATCGGACCCAGGAAGTCGCTGATGATCACCGCCATGCCGCGGCGCCGTTCCGGCCGGCGCAGGGCGTCGATGGTGGCGGCCAGGTCTCCACGCACCCCGACCGGCGCCTTCGGCGTGGTCGCGATGGTGCGCAACAGGGTCTGCACGTGCTCGCGACCAGAGCGCGCCGGCACCCGGATGGTGTCGGTGCCGTTGGACACCAGCGCCCCGATCCGGTTTCCACCGCCCACATTGAGGTAACAGATGGCCGCCGAGGCAGCCACCGCCAGGTCGCGCTTCTCGCAGACCGACGTGCCGAAGTCCAGACTGGCCGACATGTCGATCACCAGCCACGTCTCCAGTTCGCGGTCGGCGATCATCTGCCGCACGTGCGGGTGGGTGGTGCGCGCGGTGACCGCCCAGTCCATCCGGCGTACGTCGTCACCGGGCTGGTAGATCCGCGACTCCCCCGGCTCGCTGCCCGGCCCCGGGATCAGGCCCAGGTGATCGCCGTGCAGGATGCCGTCGAGTTTGCGGCTCACGGTCAGCTCGAGGGTGCGCAGCGCCGCCGACAACTTCGGGTCGTCGATGGTGCCACGCATCATCGAAGGCGGATGACGCACCGCGGGCTTAGCCGCGGCGGGTTTCGAGTCGGTCACCGACCGCCAGCCGCCACAGTGGCGCCCTGCATCACCGGTCCCACCGAATGCCCTTGCTGCGGAACGGCATTCACCTGCGGTAGGGCGACCGTCTGCAGCACCCGGTTGATCACGGTCTCCGCGGTGATCTCGTCGGCCAGCGCGTCGTAGGTGAGCACCAGGCGGTGGCGCAACACGTCGGGAATGACGTCGATGATGTCCTGGGGAATCACGTAGTCGCGCCCGCGCACCAGCCCGAGGGCCCGCGACGCGGCGATGATGCCCAGCGAGGCGCGCGGTGAGGCGCCGAACGCGATCCAGGTCTTGACGTCGTTCATGCCCAGCTGCTCGGGTTGGCGGGTGGCCATCACCACGCGGACCACATAGTCGACCAGCGCGTGGTGGACGAAGCTGTTGGCCGCGACGTTCTGCAGGCGCAGCAGGTCACCGGTGTCGAGGATCTGCTTGGGTTGCGGCGGGGTGACACCCATCCGGTAGATGATCTCGCGTTCCTCTTCGGGCGTCGGGTAACCGACGTTGATCTTGAATAGGAAGCGGTCGCGCTGCGCCTCGGGCAGCGGGTAGACGCCCTCCTGCTCGATCGGGTTCTGGGTGGCCATCACCAGGAACGGATTGGGCAGCGGGAAAGTCTTGCCGCCGATGGACACGTGACGTTCGGCCATCACCTCGAGCAGTGCGGACTGGACCTTTGCCGGGGCACGGTTGATCTCGTCGGCGAGCAGGAAGTTCACCACCACCGGGCCGAGCTCGGTGTCGAACTCCTCCTTGCCCTGCCGGTAGATGCGGGTACCGACGATGTCGGTGGGCACCAGGTCCGGGGTGAACTGGATGCGGGCGAATGTCCCGCCGACGACGCGGGCGAAGGTCTCCACGGCCAGCGTCTTGGCAACGCCGGGTACACCTTCCAGCAGTACGTGCCCCTTGGCGAGCAGACCGACCAGCATCCGCTCGACGAGCTGGTCCTGGCCCACGATGATCCGCTTGACCTCGAAGATGGCCCGCTCGAGGGTGTGCACTTCGGCGGCCAGCCCATCAGCGCCGCCCGACGGCGCCTCCTTGGCGAGTGCGGGACCAGAATGTGCACCCTGGCCCGGGTAACCGCCACCTGCTGTTGTCATCAATAACCCTCCACAGCTCTTTTCGGACACGACTGCCGTCACGACCAATATCGCGGGGCAGCGACGTGCCCGCGTTCAACTATTCCAGGCGTCCTGGAATCCGTCGACGTCACCGGCTTCGCTGACGGGCCGGCACCACCCCTGGTACGCCCCCCGGCTCTTCGGCTCAGTACTCGATGATCCTAGTCAGATACGGAGTCATGCCGGGCTTGCGCACCGGGCTGATCGTGACTTTGCCGGCCAGGCTGGAAGCCTCCAACATCTGTCCGTTGCCCAGATACATCGTGACGTGCTGGTTGCCGTTGGGGCCATAGAAGATGAGGTCGCCGCGCCGGGCCTCGTTCTGCGGGATGTGGCGCCCGGCGTTGTACTGGTCCCCGGAGAACCGCGGGATCAACACACCGACGCCGGCAAACGCGTACCGCATCAGACCCGAGCAGTCGAAGCCGTTGATGCCCGCACCGGAGTCCACTCCTTTACTGGGGCCTTCCAGCGAGCCACCGCCCCACGAATACGGCACGCCCATCTGGGATCCGGCACGGCGGATCACGTGCTCGATGGCCTCCCGGCCGTTCGCCCGCGGAATCCGGCTGCCGCTGGTGTTGGCGGCCGCCGGCGTACCGCCGAGGTTGATGCCGAGGCCGCTGAGGAACTGCTGGCCGAGGTTGAGCGTGGTCTGGGTGGCCTGTGCGGTGGCCTGCAGCGAGGCGTTGGCAACCGCCAGCGGGTCGCCCGGGGCGCCGGCGCTCACCGCGGCGGGCAGGGTGGGATCCCACTCCCCGTCGGCGGCGGCGGGGGGCGCCACAGCGACCACCAGCCCGGCGACCAACCCCAGGATCAGGGGCAGGAGCCGGGCTAGGGGCAGATGAATTCGCTTGTGGCGCATGAGTCCTCGTTAATACTCGATGTAGCGGATCACGAACGGCGTCATGCCGCTGGTGCGTACCGGCGCAGTTCGCACCTTCAAACCGATGTCGGGCGCCTCGAGCATCTGGCCGTTGCCGAGGTAGATGGTGACGTGCTGGCTGCCGCCGGGGCCGTAGAAGATGACGTCGCCGCGGCGCATCTGGGAGGTCGGGATCTTGCGGCCCATGTTGTACTGCGAACCCGAGTAGTGCGGCAGCTTGATGCCCACGCCGGCGAACGAGTAGAGCACCAGTCCGGAACAGTCGAAGCCGGTGATGTTGGCGCCGGAGTCGATGCCGTGGCTGGGTCCGGCCGCGTTGCCACCGCCCCAGGAGTACGGCACGCCGATCTGGGACAGGCCGCGACGGATCACGTACTCGGAGGCCTGCCGTCCGTACACCCGCGGGATGCGCCCCGACGTCGCACCGGTCGGCGCGTTGGTGATGCCCGTGTCGTCGGGCTTGAGGATGCCCAGCCCCTGCAGGAATTGCTTGCCCATGGTGGCGGTGACCTGCGCCGAGGTCGCCGAGTAGCCGAGCACCTGGTTGACCACCGCGATCGGGTCCCCGGGCACGTTGGCGCTGGGCACCTGCGGCAGCGAGGGGTCCCAGCCGTCCCAGCGACGGCCACCGCCGGTGCCGCCGGCGGTGTCCCACATGTTCGGCGGGGTGCCCTGGCCGCCCGACTGCGTCCACGCGACGAATCGGGCCTGCTGCAGCTTGTTTTCGGCTTCTTCACGCTCGGCTGCCAGGCGATTGACTTCTTCGCGTTGCTGGTCGAACTTGCGCCGGGTGTCCTCCAGCGCGTGGGCCGCGGCGTCCTGGCTGGCCTTGGCGTCGACAGCGGCCCGGTCGGCCTTCTGCTTGGCCAACCGCGCCACTGATTCCTTGTTCACCTGCTCGGTGCGGGCGCGTTGCAACCGGGTCAGCACGGCCTGCGCACTGGCGGCCATGGTGCGGGCGGCACCGGCGGCGGCGATCATCTCGTCGGGACTGTGGGCGGACAGGTAGCCGCCGTCGGGGCCGTTCATGTACGTCGCGACCGCGAAGACGTTGAACCGGCGCTGGGCTGCGGTGATGGCCGCACCGGCGTCCTTGACGGCCTGCTGGCTGGCTTCGAGTTCGCGACCGGCGACCTCGGCCTGTTCGCGGGCGTCCTCGACGGCGACGAGGGCTTTGTTGACGCTCTCCTGCTCGATTTCGACGGTGGCGCTCAGGTCTTCGAGGCGCTGGTTGGCCCGGGCGACGTTGGCAATCAGCACCGCGATGCTGTCCGCGGCAGGCTCGGCGTGGGCAAGTTCGGGGGTGCCCAGCAACAGCGCCACGCTCAATACCGCCGGAACGGCTGGGCGCACCAGCCGGGCGGCGGTTTGAGAGGCAGAGCCAGGGCGTGTCCGTCTCATTCGACTTGGATCTCCTACGGCTTAAATCGGACGGACGGCGCCGGTTTTCGCAGAACGCGCCATAAACAACATCAGCATCATTCGCACCGTACGTCACACTTGCCGCTAAAGAAACGCAAGTCACAAATTGCACTCAGGAAGTGCGTTTACTGTGACCCAACAGTGACCTGGAGGGTTTGCCAACCAGGAAGGATCAGAGCCTGCAGGCGCTGCAACGCAGGGTCGCCACCTGCTTGGATGCCCTACGCGTCGGCGCTGGAAGCCACCTCGGGCCGAGTCGGCGACGTTGCTGGTCGGCGATTGCGACGCTGCATCAGTCGGGTGCCCGCAGCCGCGGCAAACACCCCGATCAGCAAAGCGATGGTGAGGCCAGTCCAGGGGAACTCTGGGGTATTGAGCTCGTTGAGAAAATTCTGCGCAGACTGCACCGGATTGCCGGTTTTGGAATGGTCTTCCCCGGCTTCCAGCGTGACGCGCGGGAAGTGCGAGCTGTAGCTGCCGACGTAGCTGGGGCTGAGCACCAGGACGGTGGAGTCCGGGTAGTCGGCGCCGACGACGGTCGCGATATCGCGCAGCGGGGTGTCGTTGGGCGGGTTGTGGTCGAGCAGCACGATCTTGAGCGTGATGCCTTCGCTGCGGGCATGGTTGACGATGTCGAGCAGACCCGGCTCGGGTCCCGGGGGCGCCGCGACGCCGTCCGCGTGCACCTCGGCCTTGATCGCGTTGATGTCGACGTCCTGCGGGATGTATGCGGGCAGAAACGGGATCGTCTGCGGCAACGGCAGTTCGGTCATCGCGTACTTCCTCCGTCGTCATCTCTTCGACCCGGGTGTCCCGCAGGCGCCGGGTGTCTGGGCGTCACCCCAGGTTTGTCACGCTGGCGTGACGTTCGACGCCGACTGCCACGCTGGCGTGACGCTCGGCGACCGCAGGGTCTCGCCGTCACCCCAGGTTGTCACGCTGGCGTGACGTTCGACGCCGACTGCCACGCTGACGTGACGCTCGGCGACCGCAGGGTCCCGCCGTGACCCCAGGTGCCACGCTGGCGTGACGCTCGGCGACCGCAATCACTCTAGTGTGACGCTCGGCGGTGTGACGCCCGGCGGTGCGACGCTCGGCGGTGCGACGCTCGGCGGTGCGACGCTCGGCCGTGCGACGCCCGGTGCGGCCGGGGGTGAGACCCGACCTTCCCAGGAGCGCGCGATGCGACAAGACTGGGCAAGAGCGGGTGGCAATCTAATGCAGGACAAGCGTACTGTTAAAGTTGCACCGCCCCCGCCGACACGGCCCGTCGGCGGGAAGAACTTAATCCTCGGGAGTTGATGTGACTAGCAAAGGTTCGGTGAACTCGTTCGAAGCCCGCGACACCCTCAAGGTCGGCGACAAAGAATACGAGATCTACCGTCTCGATGCCGTCCCTGAGACCAAGAAACTCCCCTACAGCCTCAAGGTGCTCGCCGAGAACCTGCTCCGCAACGAAGACGGCAGCAACATCACCAAGGAGCACATCGAGGCGATCGCGAACTGGGATCCCGAGGCGGAACCCAGCATCGAAATCCAGTACACCCCCGCCCGGGTGGTGATGCAGGACTTCACCGGGGTGCCCTGCATCGTCGACCTGGCCACCATGCGCGAGGCGATCGGCGACCTGGGCGGCGACGCCGAGAAGGTCAACCCGCTGGCGCCGGCCGATCTGGTGATCGACCACTCGGTGATCGCCGACCTGTTCGGCACCGCCGACGCCTTCGAGCGCAACGTCGAGATCGAGTACGAACGCAACGGCGAGCGCTACCAGTTCCTGCGCTGGGGGCAAGGTGCGTTCGACGACTTCAAGGTGGTGCCGCCCGGCACCGGCATCGTGCACCAGGTCAACATCGAATACCTGGCCAGTGTCGTTATGACCCGCGCCAACGGCGCGGGTAAGACAGTCGCCTACCCGGACACCTGCGTGGGCACCGACTCCCACACCACGATGGTCAACGGCCTCGGGGTGCTCGGCTGGGGCGTGGGCGGCATCGAGGCCGAGGCCGCGATGCTCGGTCAGCCGGTGTCGATGCTGATCCCCCGCGTCGTCGGCTTCAAGCTGACCGGCGAGATCCAGCCGGCCGTCACGGCCACCGACGTGGTGCTGACCGTCACCGAAATGCTGCGCAAGCACGGCGTCGTCGGTAAGTTCGTCGAGTTCTACGGCAACGGTGTCGCCGAAGTGCCGTTGGCCAACCGCGCCACGCTGGGCAACATGAGCCCCGAATTCGGTTCCACCGCAGCGATTTTCCCGATCGACGAAGAGACCATCTCCTACCTGAAGTTCACCGGGCGCAGCGAAGAGCAGCTGGCGCTGGTCGAGGCCTACGCCAAAGAGCAAGGGCTGTGGCACGATCCCGACCACGAACCGAACTTCTCCGAGTACCTGGAACTCGACCTGTCCGAGGTGGTGCCGTCGATCGCCGGCCCGAAGCGCCCGCAGGACCGAATTGCGTTGTCGGAAGCCAAGTCGACCTTCCGCAAGCACATCACCAGCTACGTCGAAGACGGCTCCGACGACAAGCAGGGTTATTCGAAACTGGATGAGACGGTGGACGAGTCGTTCCCGGCCAGCGATCCCGGTTCGCCGGACAACGGCCACGCCGACGACGCTCCCAAGGTCCATTCGGCCGCAGTGCATGCCAAGGGTCGGGTCAGCAACCCCGTCGAGGTGAAGTCCGACGAATACGGCGAGTTCGTGCTGGACCACGGCGCGGTGGTGATCGCGGCGGTCACGTCGTGCACCAACACCTCCAATCCCGAAGTGATGCTGGGCGCGGCGCTGCTGGCACGTAACGCCGTCGAGAAGGGGCTGACCTCCAAGCCGTGGGTGAAGACCACGATGGCGCCGGGCTCGCAGGTGGTCAACGACTACTACGACAAGGCGGGATTGTGGCCGTACCTGGAGAAGCTGGGCTTCTACCTGGTCGGCTACGGCTGCACCACCTGCATCGGCAACTCCGGGCCGCTGCCCGAGGACATCTCGAAGGCGGTCAACGACAACGACCTTGCCGTCGCGGCCGTGCTGTCCGGTAACCGCAACTTCGAGGGCCGCATCAACCCGGACGTGAAGATGAACTACCTGGCGTCGCCGCCGCTGGTGGTCGCCTATGCGCTGGCGGGGTCGATGGACTTCGACTTCGACGAGGACCCCCTGGGCCAGGACAAGGACGGCAACGATGTCTTCCTCAAGGACATCTGGCCGTCGCAGAAGGATGTGTCGGACACCATCGCCTCGGCCATCAGCCAGGAGATGTTCACCAAGAACTACGCCGACGTGTTCAAGGGCGACGAGCGCTGGCAGAACCTGCCGACGCCCAGCGGCAACACCTTCGAATGGGACGAGGACTCGACGTATGTGCGCAAGCCTCCCTACTTCGACGGGATGTCGAAGGAACCCGAGCCGGTCAGTGACATCAAGGGCGCCAGAGTTCTTGCGCTGCTTGGTGATTCGGTCACTACCGACCACATCTCGCCGGCGAGCAGCATCAAGCCGGGCACCCCGGCCGCGGAGTACCTCGACGAGCATGGCGTCGAGCGCAAGGACTACAACTCCTTCGGCTCACGCCGCGGCAACCACGAGGTGATGATCCGCGGCACCTTCGCCAACATCCGGTTGCGCAACCAGCTGCTCGACGACGTGTCCGGCGGGTACACCCGCGACTTCACCAAAGAGGATGCGCCGCAGGCGTTCATCTACGACGCGGCACAGAACTACGCGAAGGAAGACATCCCGCTGGTGGTGCTGGGCGGCAAGGAGTACGGGTCGGGCTCGTCGCGCGACTGGGCGGCCAAGGGCACCCGGCTGCTGGGCGTGCGGGCGGTGATCACCGAGTCCTTCGAACGTATCCACCGCTCGAATCTGATTGGCATGGGCGTGATTCCGCTGCAGTTCCCGGACGGGGAGTCGGCGCAGTCGCTGGGCCTGGACGGTACCGAGACCTTCGACATCACCGGCATCGAAGAACTCAACGACGGCAAGACGCCGAAGACGGTGAAGGTCAAGGCCAGCAAGGAAACCGGCGACCCGATCGAGTTCGACGCCAAGGTCCGCATCGACACCCCGGGTGAAGCCGACTACTACCGCAACGGCGGCATCCTGCAGTACGTACTGCGCAACATGCTGAACTCTGGCTAGCCGCAACCACATCCCCCGCCTGTGCCCAAAGTCAGCGAGGACCATCTCGAGGCGCGGCGCCGTCAGATCCTGGACGGCGCGCGCCGCTGTTTCGCCGAGTATGGCTACGACCAGGCCACGGTGCGCCGGCTGGAGAAAGAGATCGGCATGTCGCGTGGTGCGATCTTTCACCACTACCGCGACAAGGACGCGCTGTTCTTCGCGCTCGCGCGCGAGGACACCCAGCGCATGGCGGAAGTCGCCTCGCGCCAAGGGTTGATCCAGGTGATGCGCAACATGCTGGCCGCTCCCGAGCAGTTCGACTGGCTGGCCACTCGGCTGGAGATCGCGCGCAAGCTGCGTCACGACCCCGAGTTCAGCCGCGGCTGGGCCGAACGGTCCGCCGAGCTGGCGGCCGCGACCACCGAACGGTTGCACCGGCAGAAGCAGGCCGGCCGGGTTCGCGACGACGTGCCCGCCGACGTGCTGCACTGCTACCTGGACCTGGTGCTGGACGGTCTGGTGGCGCGGCTGGCGTCGGGCGAAGACCCGCAGCGGTTGGCGGCGGTGCTGGACCTGGTGGAGAATTCGGTGCGGCGGCCGGATCTGGCCTGATCCATCTTCGTTGGGGACAGTGTCATGGTCGCCTACCCGGCTGTTGCACGGGACCGTCAGTCGTCGGCGAAGGACGCTGCGAAAAAGCGCCGCAGCAATGCCATTTGAGCTTCCGGGTCTTTCAACGGCCAACACCACAGCGCCAGGAACACCCGGATCAGCCACTGCACGGCCAGTGGGTCGGGGTTGTCGGGGCCGAGCATTTCAGCGGCAAAGGCTTGCACGGCAGGCGAATTGGCGAGCCAGTCGCTGCCGGAGTTCATGTTCATCGACTGGAAGAGCTGAGTCATGGGCTGAGCTTGCACCCGTTGGAGCGCAACGATGGTCGCGGCGACAACGCGGTCGGGGCCGGTCAGGTCCTCGATGGCACCGCGGACGGAATCGACGATCTTCGTGCCGAGCCGGGCGACGACGGCATCGCGGATGGTTGCTTTGCCGCCGGCGTGCCGGTAGATCGTCGCCGGAGAGCAGTGCACCCTGGCGGCCAAGGCCTCGATGGTGAATGCGTCGTATCCGACGTCGGCGATGAGGTCGGCCGCAGCGGCGTAGATCCGTTCGGCAGCTTCGGTGTGGCGGTCCCGCCCGACCAGCCAGTCCGTCCGGGGCATACGACGATGGTCCACCGGCGTCGACGTCATTGCAAGGCATTTCGCACCATGAGAATTTTGACTGGAATCTTCTCACGCTAATTAGCTGATGGCGTCGCCGATCTGAGGATTCGCAGCTGGGTGGGAATCTGCAACGGTTATCAACTTCAGCGGGAAGTGTTGACCGGTTAGCTGATTGGCACGAACCTGAGGGCATGCCTGTGCTGGATGAGCCGCTCAACTTCTTCGGCGCGCAGGCTTTGCAGGATCCCTATCCGCTGTATGCACGGATGCGCGCCCAGGCCCCGGTGCACCGCATCGGGGACTCGGCGTTCTACGCGGTCTGCGGCTGGGATGCGGTCGTTGATGCCGTCCAGCGGGTCGAAGACTTTTCCTCCAACCTCACCGCGACGATGGTCTACCACGACGACGGGACCATCACCCCGTTCCCGATGATGGAGGCCGGCAGCCCCCACCACGCTCTGGCCACCGCCGATGATCCGATCCATGCGGTTCACCGCAAGATCCTGCTGCCACATCTAGCTGCCAAGCGCGTCCGCATCATCGAACAATTTGCCGGCGAGGTCGCCCAGCGGCTGTGGGTCGAGGGCCTGCGGGACGGGCGTATCGAGTGGATGAGCGCGATAGCCAACCGGCTTCCGATGATGGTCGTTGCCAAGCTGCTGGGTCTGCCCGACGCCGATGTCGACAACCTGATCAGGTTGGGCTTCGCCACCACCACGATGCTCGACGGAGTCGTCACACAATCTCAACTCGAGGCAGCCGGCGTGGCTGCATTCGAATTGTCGGGTTATGTCATGGAGCATTTCGAGAAGGCCGGGAACTCAGCCGAATCCGGTCTGATCGCCGACCTGGCGGCTCGGTACGCATCGGGCGAAGTCGATCAGATGGTGGCGATGGGCATCATGATCACGCTGTTCAGCGCTGCCGGCGAGTCCACCGCATCGTTGCTGGGCAGCGCCGCCTGGGTGCTGGCCGAACAGCCGGCGATACAACAGCAGTTGCGCGAGCATCCCGACCTGCTCAACGCCTTCATCGAAGAGGCACTCCGGTATGAGGCCCCCTTCCGCGGGCACTATCGCCACGTGTGGCGCGACACCACCCTGGGCGGGGTGCCGGTGCCGGCCGATTCCCACTTGTTGCTGATGTGGGGCGCCGCCAACCGCGACCCAGCACATTTCGAAGCGCCCGACGAGTTCCGCCTCGACCGCGCCGGCGCCAAAGGCCATGTGGCCTTCGGGAAGGGAGTGCACTTCTGCGTCGGCGCCGCCCTTGCGCGGCTGGAGGCGCACATCGTGTTCAGGATGCTGCTGGAACGCACGACCTGGATCGAGCCGGCAGACGTCGGCGAGTGGCTTCCGAGCATCTTGGTCCGTCGCTTGAACCGCCTCGAACTCGCCGTCCGGTAGATCCAGCGGGAGCTCAGGCCAGTTCGATCAGGTCGCGATAGTCCTCGGACCAGTAGTCCTCGGTGCCGTCGGGCAACAACAGGACGCGTTGCGGGTCCAGGGCTTCGGCCGCACCGGGGTCGTGGGTCACCAGCACCACCGAGCCCTGGTAGCTGCGCAGCGCGTCGAGGACCTGCTCGCGTGAGGCCGGGTCGAGGTTGTTGGTCGGTTCGTCGAGCAGCAACACGTTGGCGGTGGATGCGACCAGGCCGGCCAGCGCGAGCCGCGTCTTCTCACCCCCGGACAGCGTGCCCGCCGGCTGGTCGAGTTGCGGGCCGCTGAACATGAACGCACCGAGCAGCCCGCGCAGCTCCTGCTCGCCGGATTCGGGAGCGGCGTGCCGGATGTTCTGCCAGACCGTCGCGTCGTTGTCCAAGGTGTCGTGCTCCTGCGCGAAATAGCCGATGCGCAGACCGTGTCCGGGTTCCAGGCCGCCGGTGTCGGGCGTCTCCACCCCGGCCAGCAACCGCAGCAGCGTGGTCTTGCCGGCACCGTTGAGCCCGAGCACGACCACCCGCGAGCCGCGGTCGATGGCCAGGTCGAGCCCGGTGAACACCTCCAGGGAGCCGTAGGTCTTGCTCAGGCTTTTGACCACCAGCGGGGTGCGGCCGCACGGGGCCGGGGTGGGGAATTTGATGCGGGCCACCTTGTCGGCGACGCGTTCCTCGTCCAGCGAGGCCATCATCCGGTCGGCGCGGCGCAACATGTTCTGCGCGGCAACGGCTTTGGTGGCCTTGGCACCCAGCTTGGCGGCCTGGGTGCGCAGCGCGGCGGCCTTGCGTTCGGCGTTGGCGCGCTCGCGGCGGCGACGCTGCTCGTCGGTCGCGCGGGCGTCGAGGTACTTCTGCCAGCCCATGTTGTAGACGTCCATCTCACCGCGCACCGCATCGAGGAACCACACCCGGTTGACGACATCGGCGATCAGGTCGACGTTGTGGCTGATCATCACCACGCCACCGGTGTGCGACCGCAGGAAGTCCCGTAGCCAGCCCACCGAATCCGCGTCGAGGTGGTTGGTGGGCTCGTCGAGCAGCAACGTGGTGGACGAACCCGCGCCACTGTCGGAGGCGGCGAACAGGATTCGCGCCAACTCCACCCGGCGCCGTTGCCCGCCGGACAGGGTGTGCAACTGCTGGGTGAGCACTCGTTCGGGCAGACCGAGACTCGCGCAGATGCGGCCCGCCTCGCTTTCGGCGCTGTAACCCCCGAGCGCGACGAAGCGCTCCTCGAGTTGGCCGTAGCGGCGGATGGCGCGGTCCCGCGCGTCGTCGTCGGCGACCTCGGCCATCAACGCCTGCTGCTTTTCCAGGTCGGTGAGCAGCACATCGAGACCGCGGGCGGACAACACCCGGTCGCGAGCCAGCACGTCCAGATCGCCCTCTTTGGGATCCTGTGGCAGATAACCGATTTCGCCCTTGCGGGTGACCGTACCGGCGTAGGGCTGGCCCTCCCCCGCCAGGATCCGCAGGGTGGTGGTCTTGCCCGCACCGTTGCGGCCGACCAACCCGATCCGATCACCGGGCTGCACCCGCAGCGCCGGCCCGTCGGGTGAGAGCAGGATGCGCGCACCAGCGCGGACCTCCAGGTCCGTAGCCGTGATCACATCTGCTCCCTATTTTTCGTCGGTGAACACCGCCGGCCGTCTCTCCGCGCGTGCGGCAACCGCTTCTTCGAAGTTGGAGGTGAGTAGACGGACGAAAAGCTGTCCCAGGCCCTCGGCCTGCATGTGTCCCTCGAGACTACCGGCGTCCAGTCCACTCCAAAGTGTGCGTTTGGTCAACTCGATACCCGGACGCGAGAACGCCGCCATGCGCGCCGCGATCGCATAACAGGTGTCCAGCAGCTGGGTGGGCGGCACCTGGCAGGACACCAATCCGATCCGTTCGGCCTCCTCGGCGGAGATGTCACGGCCGGTCAGCATGATCTCGAAGGCCCGCGACGACCCGATGGCCCTGGGCAGCAGGTAACTGAGGCCGAGTTCGCTGGCGGTCAGGCCGTTGTTGATGCCCGCCGCCCGGAAGTATGCGGTGGTAGAGGCCACCCGCACATCGGCGGCCAGGGCCAGACACAGTCCGCCGCCGATGGCCGCGCCGTTCACCGCGGCGATCACCGGTTGATGCAGGCGGCGCAGCTTGAGGATGACGTCGTCGAGGATCTCCATGGACCGCAGCGCATACGTCGGGCGGGTCAGGCCATCGACGTGCGGAACCGAGCCCGCGGACTTGTGATCCGCCCCCGACGAGAAGCCCTTGCCCGCGCCGGTGAGCACCACCACCCGCACCGAGTTGTCGGTGCCGACCTCTTCAAGGGCCTCCCGCAGCGGAACCATGACGTCGAAGGCCATCGAGTTCATTCGCTCGGGACGGTTCAGGGTGATCAGGGCGATCTCGGGCCGCGGGTGTTCCAGGAGGACCAGACTCACCTGTGCACGGTATCGCAGAGCGCCCGCGGGCTGCCGGGTCTAGACCTCGGTTACTTCAGCCTCCGCAGCCTCGTAGCCCTTCAGTTGCTGGATCAGGTCTTCCAGCGCGGCCGGCGGCAGGGCGCCCGCCTGGTTAAACAGCAGTTGGCCGTTCTTGAACGCCATCAGCGTGGGGATGGACCGGATCTGGGCCGCCGCGGCCAGCTCTTGCTCGGCTTCGGTGTCGACCTTGGCGAACACCACATCGGGGTGCTTGTCGGAGGCCGCCTTGAACGTCGGCGCGAAGGCCCGGCACGGGCCGCACCAGGACGCCCAGAAGTCGACGAGCACCATCTCGTTGCCGGCGATCGTGTCGTTGAACTGTGTAGCGGTGAGGTCTTGGGTAGTCACGTCAGCGGTAACGCCGCGACCACGGTCTTTGTTCCCGGCGGGGCTGCCGGGCCGCAACCCGACGCGGCGGCCCGCCACGCCCGGTCGGTCAACAGGCGCAGTCCGTTCAGGGCGACCAGCAGCGTGGAACCTTCGTGGCAGGCGACCCCGAGCGGCAGCGGGAGCTGCCCGAACAGATCCCACAGCACCAGCACCGCGATGAGACTGCCGGCGGCCGCGAGGTTCACCGCCACCACCCGGCGGGCGTGCCGGGCCAGCCCGATGATCGTCGGAATGGTGTGCAGTTCGTCGCGGACCGTCACCCCGTCGGCGGTCTGCAGCGTGAGGTCGGCCCCGGCGCCCATCGCCACCGACGCGCACGCCGCGGCCATGGCGGGCGCGTCGTTGACCCCGTCGCCGACGACGAGCACCCGGTGCCCCGCGCCCTGTAGCGCGCGGACTGCCGCCGCCTTCTGGTCGGGCAGCATGGCCGCGCGCACGTCGGTGATGCCGGCGGCCCGGCCCACCCGTCGCGCCGCGGGCACGTTGTCGCCGGTCAGCAAGACCGGTGGCGTCGTGGTCAACGCGCTCAGCGCAGCCACCGACACCGCGGCGTCGCCGCGAATCTGGTCGGTGAGTCCGAGCAACCCGACCGCCACTCCGTTGACGACGACGACGGCCGCCGTGGCACCATCCGCCAACATCGCCGCCAGCGCGGCCGGCGGTTCCCCCCGATAGCTGTCCGGACTGCACACTTCGACGAAAGCACCGTCCACGGTCGCCCGCACCCCGCGGCCGGGCAGGGCGCGGAAGTCCTCGGCCGCCGCGATGGCGACCCCACGACGGCGGGCTGCCGTGACGATCGCGCGACCCAGCGGGTGCTCACTGAATTGCTCTGCGCCGGAAGCTAATTCGAGTATTCGGCGCGCGTCCGCCAGCTCCGGCCGCAACACCTCGACGGTACTCAATTGCGGTGTCCCACAGGTCAGCGTGCCGGTCTTGTCCAGCGCGACGACGCTGATGTCGGCGAGATGTTCCATGACCAGCGCGGACTTGACCAGGACACCGTGCCGACCGGCGTTGGCGACCGCGGACAGCAACGGCGGCATGGTGGCCAAGACCACCGCGCACGGTGAGGCCACGATCATGAAAGTCATGGCGCGCAACAGAACTGACTGCAGTGGCAGGCCGATCAACAGTGGGATCACGATCAGGGCGAGGGTGGCACCCACCACGCCCACCGAGTAGCGCCGCTCGATCTTCTCCACGAACAGTTGGGTTTTCGCCTTCGTCGCCGACGCCGCTGCTACCAGCTCGACGATGCGGGCCACCGCACTGTGCGACGGGTCGCGCGTGACGACGACGTGCAACACCCCGGATCCGTTGACCGTACCGGCGAACACCTCATCGCCCGCCGACTTGGCGGCCGGCATGGACTCACCCGTGATGGAGCACTGGTCGACCTCGGATGCGCCGGCCAGCACCGCCCCGTCGGCCGGGATGCGCTCTCCCGGCCGCACCACCACCCGGTCACCGACCACCAGTTCGCCGGCCGGCACTGTCTGTTCGTTGCCGTGCCCGTCGACCACCACAGCCCGGTCGGGCGCCAGGTTCAGTAATCCCTTGACCGAGTCCGCCGTGTGCTTGGTGGCGACCTCGTCGAGCGCCCCCGAGGTCGCGAAAATCACGATCAGCAGCGCGCCGTCGAAGATCTGCCCGATGGCCACCGCGCCCACCGCGGCAACGATCATCAACAGGTCGACGTCGAGCTCCCGGTGACGCAACGCCTGCGCCCCGGCCCACGCCGATCCCCAGCCGCCGGCGAGATAGCACGCCAGGTACAACGACCACCAGATACCCTGCGGCGCACCGCTGAGCTGTGCCGCGAAGCCGGCCGCGAAGAGCAGCAGCGCCACCGCCGCCCAGCGCACGGACATCACCGACCACAGCGCCGCGGGCCAACACAACGGGCCTACCGTCGGGCCACGCTCGGCGGCCGCCGCAGCGGGCGCTTCGACTGCGGACACGGTCATTGCGGCGGCCTCGCGGGGACAAAGTTGGGCTGGATGCACCGAGTGTATTGACGCAGGGATCCGCCCAGGTCTCGGTTCCGTTGCGGTATGTCAATGAATTGGCTTCTGCCACAAATGAAAACGACGGTGTGATGAAGTCCGGTGACCCGCGCAGGTCCCGCTGAATTCGATCCGGAAAAAGTTGGATCCATCGGTGCCGAACAGCGTTAAGCTTCGTAGGTCGCTGTCTCAATGTGGAGGTGCGAAATGTCGTACGTGGTCGCTAACACCGAGTTCGTTTCGCAGGCGGCGGGCGATCTGGCCCGGGTCGGCTCGCTACTCAACGACGCCAACGCGGCGGCGGCAGCACGAACCTCGAACGCGCTGGCTGCCGGGGCCGACGAGGTGTCTCGGGCGGTGGCGGCGGTCTTCGGGTCGCACGCCCAGACCTATCAGTCAATCAGCGCGCAGGCCAGCGCATTTCACGCACAGTTCGTGCAAACCCTGGCCCGCAACGCGGGTGCGTACGCCACCGCCGAAGCCACCAACCTCGGGCCGTTGCAGCCGGTGCTCGACCTGATCAACGCGCCCAGCCGCGCGCTGTTCAACCGGCCGTTCTTCGGCGACGGCCGCACCGGCGCAGCCGGCATGGCCGGTGAGGACGGTGGGATCTTCTTCGGGAACGGCGGTGCCGGCGGTGCCGGTGTCGCCCCGGGACAAGCCGGCGGCAGAGGGGGATCCGCCGGGTTGCTCGGGTTCGGGGGTGCCGGCGGCGCCAGTGGTACGGCCGCGGTCGGCGGCGCCGGCGGAAACGGTGGACTGCTTTACGGCGGGGGCGGCGCCGGAGGTACCGGATTCTTCGGTGGTGGCGCCGGCGGTCGCGCCTGGCTGTTCGGCGATGGTGGGGTCGGCGGGACAGCCACCTCCGCGGGAATCGGTGGCGCCGGCGGTGCCGGCGGATTCTTCATCGGCAACGGTGGCGGCGGCGGCAGCGGCGGCGGGCTCGTGTCCAACGCCAGCGGCGGCCCCGGCGGCCAGTCCGGCTTGATCGGTAACGGCGGCGAGGGTGGCGACGGCGGGGCATTCCCGCCCGGCAACGGCGGCAACGGAGGAAACGCGCTGCTGTTCGGCAACGGTGGCGCCGGCGGTACCGGCACGGCCGTCGGTTCCACTGACGGCCTGGGCGGCACCCGCGGCCTGCTCTTCGGCCAGAACGGCGCCAACGGTTAGTACCCCGTACTTACGGTTGCGTACGTTTTCCGACGTCGGACACACTTGAGACCCACCGGTCTGAGTGGAAGGAACCGCAGTGGGGCACTACATCGCCAACGTTCGGGATCTCGAGTTCAACCTGTTCGAGGTTCTCGACATCGGGGCGGTGCTCGGTGCCGGGCGGTACGCCGATCTCGACCTCGACACCGCGCACACCATCCTGGCCGAGGCGGCACGCCTGGCCGAGGGGCCGCTCGCCGAAACCTTCGCGTTCGCCGACCGCAACCCCCCGGTGTTCGACCCGGCCACGCACAGCATCAGCATCCCGCCCGAGGTGGTCAAGACGTTGCAGGCCATCAAAGACGCCGAGTGGTGGCGGCTCGGCCTGGCCGAGGAGATCGGCGGCATGGCCGCACCTCCGCCGCTGACCTGGGCCGTCAACGAGATGATCTACTGCGCGAACCCGTCGGTGTCCTTCCTGAACTTCGGCCCGGTGTTGTCCCAACCCCTCTTCCTAGAAGGCAACGAGGAGCAAAAGCATTGGGCCGCACTGGGAATCGAGCGCGGCTGGCAGGCCACCATGGTGCTCACCGAGCCTGACGCCGGCTCCGATGTAGGCGCGGGGCGCACCAAGGCCGTCGAGCAGCCCGACGGCACCTGGCACATCGAGGGCGTCAAGCGGTTCATCTCCGGCGGCGACGTCGGCGCCACCACGGAGAACATCTTCCATCTGGTGCTCGCCCGGCCCGAGGGCGCCGGCCCCGGCACCAAAGGGTTGAGCCTGTTCTACGTCCCCAACTATCTGTTCGACTCGGAGACCGGTGAACTCGGCGAACGCAACGGCGTGTACGTCACCAACCTCGAGCACAAGATGGGGCTCAAGACCTCGCCGACCTGCGAGCTGACGTTCGGCGCCACCGACGTCCCCGCGGTCGGCTACCTGGTCGGCGGCGTGCACAACGGCATCGCGCAGATGTTCACTGTGATCGAGCACGCCCGAATGACGATCGGCGTCAAGTCTTCCGGCACCTTGTCCACGGGCTACCTCAACGCGCTGGCCTACGCCAAGGAACGGGTGCAGGGCGCCGACCTCACCCAGATGACCGACAAGACCGCGCCGCGGGTCACGATCATGCACCACCCCGACGTGCGGCGCAGCCTGATGACCCAGAAGGCTTACGCCGAAGGGCTGCGCGCGCTGTACCTCTATGCCGCTGCACATCAGGATGACGATGTCGCACAACATGTTTCGGGAGCAGATCACGACATGGCGCATCGCGTCGACGACTTGCTGCTGCCGATCGTCAAGGGTGTGGGCTCCGAGCGGGCATACGAGATCTTGACGGAATCCCTGCAGACACTGGGCGGTTCGGGATTCCTGCAGGACTACCCCATCGAGCAGTACATCCGGGACTCCAAGATCGACTCACTCTACGAGGGCACCACGGCGATCCAGGCGATGGATTTCTTCTTCCGCAAGATCGTTCGCGACCACGGCCAGTCGCTGACCCACCTGACGAACCAGATCAACACAACCATCGAGAACATCGACGAGTCGCTCAAAGATCAGGCCGAACTGCTGCAGGCCGCGCTGGACGACGTCACCGGCATGACGACCGCGTTGATGGGATACCTGATGTCGGCCGCCCAGCACCCCACCGACATCTACAAGGTCGGCCTGGGATCGGTGCGCTACCTGCTCGCCGTCGGTGACCTGCTGATCGGCTGGCGGCTGCTGGTCCAGGCCGGCGTGGCCCAGGCGGCATTGGCCGGCGATCCGTCACCCGGCGACCAGGCCTTCTATCAGGGCAAAGTCGCGGTTTCGGGCTTCTTCGCCAAGAACGTGCTGCCCAAACTGGCCGGGTTGCGCAGCGTCATCGAGAACACCGACGACGACATCATGCGGATGCCCGAAGAGGCGTTCTGACGCACGGACCGACCGCGGGCGGACGTGCGATTATTACGGCATGGATGTCCGTGTCCGGAACAATGTGCACTTCCTCGGCCCCGAGGAGGCGCCGACGCTCATGCTGGCGCACGGATTCGGCTGCGACCAGGAGATGTGGCGCCGCGTCACCGCGCCGTTGAGCCGGCATTTCCGCGTCGTGCTGTTCGACCACGTCGGCTCGGGCGGTGCTGACCCTTCGGCGTGGGATCCGCAGCGTTACGCCAGCCTGGACGGTTACGCGACGGATATCCTCGAGCTCGTCGACCAGCTGCAGTTGCGCGATCCGGTCTTCGTCGGCCACTCGGTTGCCGCGATGATGGGTGTGCTGGCCGCCGCCGAGCGTCCCGACGCGTTTGCCAAGCTGGTGCTGGTGACGCCGTCACCCTGCTACATCGACGACGCCGACTACCGCGGCGGATTCACCCGCGCCGACATCGACGATCTGCTCGACTCGCTGGACAGCAACTACCTGGGCTGGTCGCACGCGATCGCCCCGACCATCGTGGGCAACCCGGACCGCCCCGAACTGTCCGAGGAACTCGCCGAGACCTTCTGCCGCACCGACCCTGCGTGCGCAAAAGTGTTCGCGCGCACGACTTTTCTTTCCGACAACCGCGCGGACCTGTCCCGGGTGTCACTACCTACGCTGGTGCTGGAATGCGCCGAGGACGCCATCGCCCCCACCGGTGTCGGCGCGTACGTCGCTGAACACATTGCCGGCAGCACCCTGGTCACCCTGGACACGACCGGGCACTGCCCGCAGCTGAGCGCACCCGAGGCCACCGCCGCCCAAATCGCAGCGTTTGCTCAGTGACAGATTTCCAACCCGAAGACTTCTTCGACAACGCGCCCTGCGGTCTGCTGTGCGCGACCACCGACCGGCGCATCACCGCGGTCAATGCCGTGCTGGCCGACTGGCTCGGGTACTCGCCGAACGAGCTGGTCGGCCGGCAGTTCACCGAGCTGTTCAGCGCCGGCGCCCGCATCCATTACGAGACCCATTTCGCACCGCTGCTCCAGGTCAATCTCAGCGTCGCCGAGATGGCGATCGACCTGGTGCGAGCCGACGCGACCCGGCTGCCGGTGTTGATCACAGCAAACGCCAAAGGATCGCCGCAACTCATCCGGATGGCGATCCACGATGCGCGCAAGCGGCGCTCCTATGAACGCGAACTGCTGGACGAACGGCGCCGCGCGGAGGCCGAGCAGGCCCGCGCGGAACTGCTGGCCGCCACCTTGCAGCGGTCGCTGCTCCCGCCGTCTTTGTCCCCGCCGCCGTCCGTGCAGGCCATCGCCCACTATCACGCCGCTACCGGCGAGGTCGGCGGCGACTTCTATGACCTGTTCCCCCTGGCGGGCGACACCTGGGGGTTTTTCCTGGGCGACGTCGCCGGCAAGGGTGCGGCAGCGGCCGCGGTGACCTCGCTGACCCGGTACACCCTGCGGGCTGCGGCGGTGATGTCCACCGCCGACCCGGTGTCGGTGCTGCACACCGTGGACAAGGTTCTCAAACAGCGCGCTCCCCGCGATGCACACACCTTCGCCACCGTCATCGTCGGGACCCTTCGCCCCTCCCCGTCCGGCATTGACGTTCATCTGGCCAGCGGTGGGCATCCACCTGCCCTGTTGCTCGGTTCGGCCGGCGAGGTCCGGGAAGTCTCCACCGCGGGCGGCCAACCCGTGGGCATCCTGGCCAGACCGGACTTCGTGGCCACCCGGCTACGTCTGGTCGCCGGCGACACGTTGCTGCTCTACTCCGACGGGCTGACCGAGGCCCGCACCGGACGGGGCCGTGAACGGTACGACGACGACGGCGCGTTGCTGCGGTTCGCGCAAGCGCACGCTCCGTCGACGGCCGCGGACCTCTTGGCCGCATTGCAAGGATTGCTGACCGACCTCGGCCGTGGCGTCGAAGACGACGTCGCCCTGCTGGCCCTCGGGGTTCCGGCTGGCCAATGACACGACACCGTGCGGCTGTCCGCCCGGAGGGCGGCCAACCACACCGCCGCTGAATCAGACGGTGAAACCCAGCGCCCGGAGTTGCTCGCGGCCGTCTTCGGTGATCTTGTCCGGACCCCACGGCGGATTCCAGACCCAGTTAATGCGCAACTCGTCGACCAACCCGCTGCCGATCAACGCCGAGCGCGACTGGTCCTCGATCACATCGGTCAGCGGGCAGGCCGCCGACGTCAGCGTCATGTCGACCAGAGCGATCGTGCCTTCTTCGCCCTCTTCCAGGTTGAGGCCGTATACCAAGCCCAGGTCGACGACGTTGATGCCCAGCTCCGGGTCGACGACGTCGCGCATCGCCTCTTCCATCTCGGCGAGCAGTTCCTCGTCGGGTGCGCTGTTCTCGCTACCGGGCAGTGCGGTTTCGCTCATCTGTCGACCTCCTCGAAAGCTGCGTGGGCCTGCGCGAGCGCATCTTTGAACGCCATCCAGCCGAGCAACGCGCATTTGACCCGCGCCGGATACTTGGCCACCCCTGCAAACGCTACTCCGTCGCCCAGCACATCCTCATCGCCCTGCACATTGCCCCGCGACGACACCATCGCGCTGAACGCGTCGACGGTCTGCAGCGCCTGCGGCACGCTCTGCCCGATCACCTGATCGGTCAGCACCGAGGTCGCCGCCTGGCTGATCGAACAGCCCTGCCCGTCATAGGAGATGTCGGCGACGGTCTCGCCGTCCTCGGACAGCGCCACCCGCAGCGTCACCTCGTCGCCGCACACCGGGTTGACGTGGAACACCTCGGCGCCGAACGGTTCGCGCAGTCCGCGGTGGTGCGGATGCTTGTAGTGGTCCAGGATCACGTCCTGGTACATCTGCTCGAGACGCAAAGTCAGTCTCTCCCAAAGAAATCCACGGACCGTCGCACGCCCGCTACCAGCCGGTCGACCTCCTCGGCGGTGTTGTACACGGCGAACGATGCGCGGGCGGTGGCGGCCAGACCGAACCTGCGGTGCAACGGCAGCGCGCAGTGGTGTCCGACCCGGACCGCCACACCGTCGTCGTCAAGCACCTGACCCACGTCGTGGGCGTGCACGCCGTCGACGACGAACGAGACCGGCGACCCGCGGTCCTGCATGGATGTCGGACCGACGATGCGGACGCCGTCGATGCGGGACAGGCCGTCGATGGCCTGGGCAACCAGTTCGCGTTCGTGGGACTCGACAGCGTCCATCCCGATGGCCTGGAGATAGCGTGCGGCCGCGGCCAAGCCGACCACCTGTGAGGTCATCGGTGTGCCCGCCTCGAAGCGCTGCGGGGCGGGCGCGTAGCTGGAGGCCGTCATGGTGACCGACTCGATCATCGAACCGCCGGTGAGGAACGGGGGCATGGCGGCCAGCAGTTCACGCCGGCCGTACAGCACGCCGATTCCGTTGGGCCCCAGCATCTTATGTCCGGAGAAGGCGGCGAAGTCGACGCCGTCCGCGTGGAAGTCGACCGGCTGGTGCGGTACCGACTGGCAGGCGTCCAGGACGGTCAGCGCGCCCACCGCGCCGGCGCGGGCGACCAGTTCGGCGACCGGCGCCAAGGCACCGGTGACGTTGGAATGATGGCTGAAGGCAACGACTTTGACGCGTTCGTCGAGCTGCAACGAGTCCAGGTCGATGCGGCCGTCGTTGGTCACGCCGTACCACTTGAGCGTGGCTCCGGTCCGGCGGGCCAACTCCTGCCAGGGGATCAGGTTGGCGTGGTGTTCGAGTTCGGTGGTGACGATCACGTCGCCCGGCCCTACCGCACGCTCGAACCGGCTGTCCCCCAGCACATATGACACCAGGTTGAGCGATTCGGTGGCGTTCTTGGTGAACACCAGTTCGTCGGGGTCGGCACCGACGAAGCCCGCAATGTCGGCCCGACCCTGCTCGTAGGCGTCGGTGGCCTCTTCCATCAACTGATGCGCACCCCGGTGCACGCCGCCGTTGGCGGTCAGCAGAAACTCGCGCTCGGCGTCGAGGACTTGCAACGGCCGCTGCGAGGTAGCGCCGGAATCCAGGTACGCCAACTGATTTCCGCCGCGCATGATGCGCTTGAGGATGGGGAAATCGGCGCGGATGGCCGTCAGGTCCAGCATGTTAGGCCCCGGTGGGTGCTGCTTGCTGAAAGCGCTCGTAACCGTTCTGCTCGAGTTCGTCGGCCAGCTCCGGCCCGCCCGATTCCGCGATGCGACCGCCGACGAACACGTGCACATATTCCGGCCGGATGTAGCGCAGGATGCGGGTGTAGTGCGTGATCAGCAGGACGCCGCCGTGCTCGGCCTGCGCGTAGCGGTTCACGCCGTCGCTCACCACCCGCAGCGCGTCGACGTCCAGGCCGGAGTCGGTCTCGTCCAGGATGGCGATCTTGGGCTTGAGCAGCTCGAGCTGCAGGATCTCGTGGCGCTTCTTCTCGCCGCCGGAGAAACCCTCGTTGACGCTGCGCTCGGCGAAGGCCGGGTCAACCTCCAGGGCGGCCATCGCGGTTTTGACCTCTTTGACCCAGTGCCGCAGCTTGGGCGCCTCGCCGCGGATGGCGGTGGCGGCCGTACGCAGGAAGTTCGACACCGAGACACCGGGCACCTCGACCGGGTACTGCATCGCCAGGAACAGCCCGGCCCGCGCACGTTCGTCGACGCTCATCGCCAGCACGTCCGCGCCGTCCAGGGTGATGGATCCGGACGTGACAAGGTATTTGGGGTGGCCGGCGATGGCGTAGGACAGCGTCGACTTACCGGAGCCGTTGGGGCCCATCAGCGCATGTGTCTCACCGGACTGCACGGTCAGATCGACGCCCTTGAGGATGGGGATCTCGCGCTCCCCAGCCGCGGCATCTTTGTTTTCGACGCTGACGTGCAGGTCTTTGATCTCCAGAGTGGTCATGAGGCTGTGTTCTTCTCCGTGATTTCCAGTTCGTGTTCGATGGCTGCGGTGAGGCGTTCCCGTAGCTCGGGCACCGCGATCTTGGCGATGATCTCACCGAAGAATCCGCGGATCACCAACCGGCGGGCCTGCTCCTCGGGGATGCCGCGGGAGCGCAGGTAGAACAGTTGCTCGTCGTCGAAACGTCCAGTGGCGCTGGCGTGTCCGGCCCCAGCGATCTCACCGGTCTCGATCTCCAGGTTGGGTACCGAGTCCGCGCGGGCGCCGTCGGTGAGCACCAGGTTGCGGTTCATCTCGAAGGTGTTGGTGCCGGTGGCCTCGGCGCGGATCAGCACGTCGCCGATCCAGACGGTGCGCGCGTCGGGTCGCTTGGACGACGGATCTCCTTGCAGCGCACCCTTGTACAGCACGTTGGACTTGCAGTCGGGCTGAGCGTGGTCGACCAGCAGCCGCGACTCGAGGTGCTGACCGTCGTCGGCGAAGTACAGACCCAACAGGTCCGCGTCGCCACCGGGAGCGGCGAAACGCACAGTGGCCGACATCCGCACCACCTCACCGCCCAGCGTGACGGTGGCGTGTTTGAGCACCGCGTCCTTGCCGAGCCTGCCGTGGTGGGCGCTGAGGTGCACCACGTCGTCGGCCCAGTCGGCGATCCAGATGACGGTGAGCCGGGCGGCGTCCGCGACGACGAATTCCACGTTGTCGGCGTAGGTTCCGCTGCCCCGGTGATCGATGACGACGACGGCCTCGCCGAGTTCCTCGACACGGATTTGCAGGTGCCCATAGGCGGTGGCGCCCGCACCGGGACCCGCGACGGTGATGTTGATCGGTTCGGCGATCTGTCGGTCACGGCCGACGGTGACCAGCGTGGCGGAGTTAAACGACGAAAACGCCTGCGCCGCAACCCGGTCAGCGGGGACACCGCCCTGACCGAGGCGTTCGTCGCCGCGGCGCACTTTCTCGGTGGTCACGCCGTCGTGTTCGGTGACGGCAAGTTGCGCGCTGCCGGTGGCTTGCGCGGAGCCGTCGTGCAGGCCGCGCAGCCGCTTGAGCGGGGTGAACCGCCACAACTCGTCGCGACCGTGCGGCACCTCGAAGGCGTCGACATCAAAGGAGGAGAACAGCTCCCCCTTGTTCAGGGCAGCTGCTGCGGTGCCGGCCGTCATCCGACCGCACCCTCCATCTGCAGCTCGATCAGCCGGTTGAGCTCCAGCGCGTACTCCATCGGCAGTTCCTTGGCGATCGGCTCGACGAACCCGCGCACCACCATCGCCATCGCCTCGTCCTCGGTCATGCCGCGGCTCATCAGGTAGAACAGCTGGTTCTCGCTGACCTTGGAGACGGTGGCCTCATGGCCCATCGTGACGTCGTCTTCACGGATGTCGACGTAGGGGTAGGTGTCGCTGCGGCTGATCGTATCCACCAGCAGCGCATCGCATTTCACCGACGAGCGCGACCCGTGCGCACCCTTGTTGACCTGAACCAGACCGCGGTAGGAGGTACGACCGCCGCCGCGGGCCACCGACTTGGACACGATGTTGCTCGACGTGTTGGGCGCCAGGTGCAGCATCTTGGCGCCGGTGTCCTGGTGCTGGTCCTCGCCGGCGAACGCGATCGAGAGCACCTCACCCTTGGCGTGCTCACCGGTCATCCAGACCGCCGGGTACTTCATGGTGACCTTGGATCCGATGTTGCCGTCGACCCATTCCATGGTGGCGCCGGCTTCGGCGCGGGCGCGCTTGGTGACCAGGTTGTAGACGTTGTTCGACCAGTTCTGGATGGTGGTGTAACGGCAACGGCCACCGGGCTTTACGATGATTTCCACCACCGCGGAGTGCAGCGAGTCCGACTTGTAGATCGGCGCGGTGCAGCCCTCGATGTAGTGCACATAAGCGTTCTCGTCGACGATGATCAGCGTCCGCTCGAACTGGCCCATGTTCTCGGTGTTGATCCGGAAGTAGGCCTGCAGCGGGATGTCGACGTGCACGCCCGGCGGCACGTAGATGAAGCTGCCGCCCGACCACACCGCGGTGTTCAGCGCGGAGAACTTGTTGTCCCCGGCGGGAATCACCGTGCCGAAGTACTTCTTGAAGATCTCCGGGTGCTCTCGCAACGCGGTGTCGGTGTCCAGGAAGATGACGCCCTGCTTTTCGAGGTCCTCGCGAATGGAGTGGTAAACAACTTCTGACTCGTACTGGGCGGCGACACCGGAGACCAGCCGCTGCTTCTCGGCCTCCGGGATGCCCAGCTTGTCGTAGGTGTTCTTGATGTCGGCGGGCAGATCATCCCAGGTCGCGGCCTGCTTCTCGCTGGAGCGCACAAAGTACTTGATGTTGTCGAAGTCAATGCCTTCAAGGTTGGATCCCCAGTTCGGCATCGGCTTCTTGTCGAAGATTCCCAGCGCCTTCAGTCGGATGTCCAGCATCCACTCCGGCTCGCTTTTCTTGGCAGAGATGTCGCGCACCACCGCCTCGGACAAGCCGCGCTGCGCACTGGCGCCGGCGACGTCGGAGTCGGCCCAGCCGTAGCCGTAGCGGCCCAGCGAGTCGATCGTCTGCTCCTGGGTCAGCGGCTCTCTAGCTGCTTCGAGGGTCATCAGGACGCTCCTTCATTGCTGGTGGTCGGGCGCGGGCTGGGCGCCAGTTTGAGTGGCACGTGGGTGGTGCAGGCACAGTCACCGTTGACGATCGTCGCCAACAACTGCACGTGGGTGCCGAGCACCTCAGACATCGCCTGCTGCTCGGCTTCGCACAACTCCGGGAATTCCTCGGCCACGTGGGACACCGGGCAGTGATGCTGGCAGATTTGCACACCCTGCACCGGCCCACCCACCCGGGTGGTGGTGGCGACGTAACCGGCCTGCGTCAGCGCCTGCGCAATGCGCGACGCGGCAGCTTCGACAGCGGAATCGTCGGCGCCGTCGGCCGGCGCCACATCGGACAACAGCGCGTCGATACGGCGGCGCGCGAACTTCTGCACCGCAGCGTCGCCGCCGATTTCGCGGAGCTGCCGAATCGCCGCGGAAGCCAGGTCGTCATAGGAATGGTCGAGCTTGGCGCGTCCCGCTGCGGTCAGGCGGTAACGCTTGGCCGGCCGCCCCCGACCCACCTGCTGCCAGGACGCGGCGGCCACGGACTCGGCCTCGCCGGCGTCGATGAGCGCGTCGAGGTGGCGGCGCACTCCGGCGGCCGACAAGCCCAGTCGCTCGCTGATCTCGGTGGCGGTGATGGACCCGGATTCCAGCAGCAGTCGCACGATCGCGCGCCTGGTGTGACCCTCCGACCCGGCAGCGCTGACCGCGGGCACCCCGGCAGGGGCGGCCGCAGACACAGCGGCGCCCAGCTCGGATTGGATTTTCACAACACCAGTGTGTCGCAATTCCCGCCGGCGGTCCAGCAAGGGTGCCCTTACGTGACGAGAGCAACAGCAGCTGCCGTTACGCTGCTCAGATGGCAGCCCGCCACCGCACCTTGAGCTCGTCGATCGCCGCCCTGCACGGCGACGAGCAGACGGTGGGAAAGCCACTCAACGCCACCGAATTCGCGGCACTCAAGCGCACCCGGCTCTTCGGCGCCACCGGCACCGTGCTGATGGCGATCGGCGCCCTGGGCGACGGCGCCCGGCCCGTCGTGCAGGACCCGACCTTCGGCGTCCGGTTGCTCAACCTGCCGTCGCGCATCCAGACCGTCGCGCTGACGATGACCACCACCGGCGCGGTGATGATGGCACTGGCCTGGCTGATGCTGGGCCGGTTCGCGTCGGGCAAGCGGCGGATGTCGCGCGGCGACCTGGACCGCACCCTGGTGCTGTGGATGCTGCCGCTGCTGATCGCTCCCCCGATGTACAGCAAAGACGTCTACTCGTATCTGGCCCAGAGCCAGATCTCGCTGGACGGCCTGGACCCCTACCGGGTGGGTCCGGCGTCCGGCCTAGGCCTGGGCCACGTGTTCACCCTGTCGGTGCCCAGCCTGTGGCGCGAGACCCCGGCGCCCTACGGTCCGCTGTTCCTGTGGATCGGGCGCGGCATCTCCTCGATCACGGGCGAGAACATCGTCGCCGCGGTGTTGTTCCACCGGCTGGTGGTGCTGCTGGGGGTGGCCCTGATCGTGTGGGCCACGCCGCGGCTGGCCCGGCGGTGCGGGGTGGCCGAAGTCAGCGCGCTCTGGCTGGGCGCGGCGAACCCGCTGCTGTTCATGCATCTGGTGGCCGGCATCCACAACGAGGCGCTGATGCTGGGACTGATGCTCACCGGCGCTGAATTCGCGTTGCGGGGCCTGGACTCGACCGGCTCGGACCGCCTGCTGCCGCATTCGTGGCGGATCGGCCCGGACTGGCGCCCGCTGGGGATGCTGGTGTTCGGATCGGTCCTGATCGTGCTGTCGTCACAGGTGAAACTGCCCTCGCTGCTGGCGCTGGGCTTCGTCACCGGCGCGCTGGCCTACCGTTGCGGCGGCAGCATCAAGGCGTTGCTGCTCTCCGGCCTCGGCATGGCGGGGTTGGCGTTGACGGTGATGGGCATCGTCGGATCGGCCAGCGGGCTGGGTTTCGGCTGGATCTACACCCTGGGCACCGCCAACGTGGTGCGCAGCTGGATGTCACCGCCCACGCTGCTGGCGCTGGGGACCGGGCAGGTGGGCATTCTGCTGGGCCTGGGCGATCACACCACCGCGATACTGTCGCTGACCCGTGCCATCGGCGTGCTGATCATCATGGTGATGGTCTGCTGGCTGTTGCTGGCCGTCTTCCGCGGCCGGCTACACCCGATCGGCGGACTGGGCGTGGCGCTGGGGCTGACCGTGCTGCTGTTCCCGGTGGTGCAACCCTGGTACCTGCTCTGGGCCATCATTCCGCTGGCCGCATGGGCGACCCGCACCGGATTCCGCGCCGCGGCTATCGTGATCACGTTGATCGTGGGCATCTTCGGTCCCACCGCCAACGGGGACCGGTTCGCCCTGTTCCAGATCGTCGACGCCACGCTGGCCAGCGCGTTCATCGTGGTGGTGCTCATTTCGCTGACCTATCACCGGCTGCCGTGGCGACCCCTGGACGAGGAGAACCCGGAACCGGCACCTGCCGAGCCGGCGACCGAGATCCAGCCCTCGGCGACGGCCACCACTCCCGACGCCTACGCTGATTCCACGTGAGCTCAGTCCCCCTCGACCGCGAATGCGTGGTGCGGCTGCGCGGGGTGCGCAAACAGTACGGGTCCGTCCAGGCCGTGTCCGGCCTCGATCTGGACGTGCATGCCGCCGAAGTCTTCGCCCTGCTGGGTCCCAACGGCGCCGGTAAGACCACCACCGTCGAGATGTGCGAGGGCTTCGTGCGACCGGACGCCGGCAGCATCGAGGTCCTCGGATTGGACCCGATCGCCGACAACGCGCGCCTGCGGCCCCGGATCGGCGTGATGTTGCAGGGCGGCGGCGGCTACCCGGCGGCGCGCGCCGGGGAAATGCTGGATCTGGTGGCCTCCTATGCCGCCGACCCGCTGGACCCGACGTGGCTGCTGGACATCCTGGGCCTGACCGAAGCGGCCCGCACCACCTACAAGCGGCTCTCCGGCGGCCAGCAGCAGCGGCTCGCGCTGGCCTGCGCCCTGGTCGGCCGTCCCGAACTGGTCTTCCTCGACGAGCCCACCGCCGGGATGGACGCCCACGCGCGGCTGCTGGTGTGGGAACTGATCGACGCGCTGCGCCGCGACGGCGTCACTGTGGTGTTGACCACGCACCAGCTCAAAGAGGCCGAAGAGCTCGCCGACCGGCTGGTGATCATCGACCACGGGACGATGGTCGCGTCCGGCACGCCTGCCGAGCTGATGCGCAGCGGCGCCAAAGACCAGCTGCGGTTCAGCGCGCCGCCGCGCCTTGACCTGTCGCTGTTGAGCTCGGCGCTGCCGGAGGACTACCAGGCCAGCGAGTTGTCCCCGGGCGAGTACCTGGTCGAGGGACCGGTCGGTCCGCAGGTGCTGGCCACCATCACGGCGTGGTGCGCTCAGATCGACGTGCTGGCCACCGACATGCGGGTCGAACAACGCAGCCTCGAAGACGTGTTCCTCGACCTGACCGGCAGAAAGTTGCGGTCATGAGCTTTCCGGCAGGAACCTTCACCCCGGACCCGCGCCCCAGCGCGGTATCCCGGATGCTGGCCGCGCAATTCGGTCTGGAAGCCAAGCTGCTGCTGCGCAATGGCGAGCAGTTGCTGCTGACCATGTTCATCCCGATCACGCTGCTGGTGGGCTTGAGCCTGCTGCCGTTCGGGTCGTTCCGCGAGCCGCGTGCCGCGGTGTTCACCCCCGCCATCATGGCGCTGGCCGTGATCTCCACCGCGTTCACCGGCCAGGCGATCGCGGTGGCCTTCGACCGCCGCTACGGCGCCCTGAAGCGGCTGGGGGCCACCCCGCTGCCGGTCTGGGGCATCATCGTCGGCAAGTCACTGGCTGTGATGTTCACTGTGTTCCTGCAGTCAATCATCTTGGGCGGCATCGGAATTGCGGTCGGCTGGCGGCCGGCGCCGGCTGCGCTGGCCCTGGGCGCGGTGGTGATCGGGCTGGGCACCTGGGCGTTCGCCGCGCTGGGTCTGCTGCTCGGCGGGACGCTGCGCGCCGAGATCGTGTTGGCGCTGGCCAACCTGTTGTGGTTCGTCTTCGCCGGTTTCGGTGCCCTGACACTCGAGACGGACCTGGTCCCGACGGCGATCAAGTGGGCGGCGCGGGTGACGCCGTCGGGAGCGCTGACCGAGGCGCTGTCGCAGGCCATGAGCTTGCGGGTGGACTGGTTCGGGATCGCCGTGCTGACCGTGTGGGGTGCGGTGGCGGCGCTGGCGGCGCGGCGGTGGTTCCGCTTCGTCTGAGCCGTCCGGGGGCGTTGGCTCTGCGCCCGGGGCGGGAAAGTTCGAGTAGCGCGCGCCCTCAGCGCAGTGTCAACGGCCGGGGGCTGCTCTACTACACGACGTAGTCGTCGATACGATCGTTCGGTGACGGTCGGAGGGGCGTTGATGCGGCTGGTGGACCGGCTCCCCGACCCCAGCCTGCGCATCCAACGCTGGATCGCCGCCGCCGTCATCCTCACCCAGGGCGGCATCGCGGTCACCGGCGCGATCGTCCGCGTCACCGCCTCGGGCCTGGGCTGCCCGACCTGGCCGCAGTGCTTTCCGGGCAGCTTCACCCCCGTCGCCCACGCCGAAGTGCCGCGCATCCACCAGGCCGTCGAGTTCGGCAACCGGATGATCACCTTCGCGGTCGTCGTCACCGCCGCGCTGGCCGTACTGGCGGTCACCCGGGCGCGACGCCGCCGCGAGGTGCTGGTCTACGCGTGGCTGATGCCGGCCTCGACCGTGGTGCAGGCGGTCATCGGCGGCATCACCGTACGCACCGGGTTGCTGTGGTGGACCGTCGCGATCCACTTGCTGGCGTCGATGACGATGGTGTGGCTGTCGGTGCTGCTCTACGTCAAGGTCGGCGAGCCGGATGACGGTGTGGTCCGGGTTCGGGTGCCCCGGCCGCTGCGCCTGCTCACCGTGCTCAGCGCTCTGAATCTGGCCGCGGTTCTGGTGACCGGCACGCTGGTGACCGCGGCCGGCCCGCATGCCGGCGACAAGAGCCCCAGCCGCACGGTCCCGCGGCTCAAGGTCGAGGTCACCACCCTGGTGCACGCCCACTCGTCGCTGCTGGTGTCCTATTTCGCGCTGCTGGTGGGCCTGTGCTTCGGGCTGGTGGCGGTGCACTCTTGCCGGGACACCCTGCGGCGGCTCGGCGTCCTGCTCGCGCTGGTGACCGCCCAGGCCGCCGTCGGCACCGCCCAGTTCTACACCGGGGTCCCCGCGGTGTTGGTCGCCCTCCACGTGGCCGGCGCGGCGGCGTGCACCGCGGCTACCGCGGCGTTATGGGCGTCGATGCGAGAACGGGCCGAGCCCGAGACCTTCGCAGGCTGACTCCACGGCCAGCGCGAACTGCCGCTGAGCCTGCTCACGGGTCTGGGTGTCCAGGCGCAGCCAGCCCAGCGCCGGGTCGATCAGCTGCAGTTCGAGCACCCGGTGACCGACCAGATGAACCCGTGCATACAGCAGCTCCCCCGGTGCGGCGGCCAGCGCGGCGGCGCCGACGTCCCAGAGTTCGAAGTCCACCTCCCCCTGATGCAGGGTGTCGCCCCGCGGGACGAACGCGTGCGACGGCCTGCCACCGAGAAATACCAGCACCGTTTCCGGGCCAGAGCCCGCCTGGACGAACACGGTCCGGCCGGCGCGGTGTTGCTCGTCGACTTCAGTGCGGGCCGCTGCCGGAACGCTGAATCGCCGCGTCCCGGTGCCGACGACGGGTCCGACGAAGATGTGGCCCTCGCGCGGCAACCGGGCCCGCTCGCCGGGCGCGCACGTCGAGCCCGGCATCGTCGGCACCCCCCGAGCCGCCAGATCGTCCAGGTAGCGCCGATCGGCGTTCCAGGCGACGACGGCGGGCGGGTTGAGCACCTGCTGCGCACCGTGCGCCCAGGTCAGGAACTCGTCGAGCCGGGTGGCGTAATCGTGGGTGGCCCGCAGGATCACCAGGTGTGCCGCGGCGACCTCCGGGTCGTCCCAGGACAACCATCGGGCCTGCAGACCCCGGTGTCGCAGCGCGGCCACCAGCCCCGCGTCGTCGCCGTCGCCGGCGGGACGCTGAGGACTGCCCGCCAGCACGATGCGCGGATGGAAGACGTCCGGTCGGGCTAGTTTCATGCCCGGGCATGATATCCCCCATGCGTGCGATCGAAGTCAGCGAAACCGGCGGTCCCGAGGTCCTGAACTACACCGAGGTGGCCCAGCCCGAGCCCGGCCCCGGCGAGCTGCTGATCAAGGCGGAGGCCATCGGCGTCAACTACATCGACACCTACTTCCGTTCCGGCCAGTACCCGCGCCCGCTGCCCTTCGTGCTGGGCTCCGAGGTGTGCGGAACGGTGGTCGCGGCCGGCCCCGAAGCGGGCGACGACATTGCCGTCGGCGACCGGGTGGTGAGCCCGTCAGCCAACGGCGGGTACGCCGAATTCTGCACTGCCCCAGCATATTTGACCGCCAAGGTGCCCGACGCAGTCAGCTCCGAGGTCGCCGCGTCGGCACTGCTGAAAGGCCTGACCGCGCAGTATCTGCTCAAGTCGGTGTATGCGGTGCAGAGCGGCGAGAGCATCCTGATCCACGCCGGCGCCGGTGGGGTGGGCCTGATCCTGACGCAGTGGGCCACCGCACTGGGAGCGCGGGTGATCACGACGGTGTCGACGCCGGAGAAAGAGGCGCTGTCGCGGCAGGCCGGGGCCGCCGAGGTGCTCCCCTACCCCGACGACGCCGGTCAGTTCGGTCAGCGAATCCGCGCGCTCACCGACGGTGCGGGGGTGGCTGCGGTGTACGACGGCGTGGGGGCGACCACCTTCGACGCGAGCCTGGCCAGCCTCTCGGTGCGCGGCACGCTGGCCCTGTTCGGCGCTGCCAGCGGACCCGTCGCGCCCGTGGACCCGCAGCGGCTCAACCACGCCGGTTCGGTGTACCTGACCCGGCCCTCACTGGCCCACTTCATCCGCACTGGACCCGAATTCAGTTCGCGCGCAGCCGCATTGTTCGAGGTGATCGAGAGCGGGGCGGTGCGGGTCGAGGTCGGCCACAGCTATCCGCTGGCCGACGCCGCGCGTGCGCACATCGATCTGCAGGGGCGGAAGACGTCCGGCTCGATCGTGCTGCTGCCCTAGGTCCAGCGTCCTCAAAATGCCGGTGCCGCACGGCGTGTCGACGTACATTTCGGGACGCTCGGCGCAGAGAGTCGAGGGTCAGAACAACGTCGGCAGCGCGATCACCGAGTCGATGGCCAGCGCGCAGAACACCAGCGCCAAGTAATTGTTGGACTGCAGAAACAGCCGCAGCGGCTTGATCTCCTCGCCGGCGCGCACGCCTGCGTACAGCTGGTGGGCCATCGCCAGGAACCAGACCCCGGCCACCACCGCGACCGCCGCATACAGCCACCCGGCGGCCAGCGCGAGCGCCAGCGTCGACAGCACCGTCAGCCAGGTGTAGATCAGGATCTGCTTGGTGACCTGACGCTCGGTCGCCACCGCGGGCAGCATCGGCACGCCGGCCACTTTGTAGTCTTCTTTGTACCGCATCGCCAGCGCCCAAGTGTGCGGCGGCGTCCAGAAGAAGATCACCGCGAACATTGCCAGCGCCGGCCACCCGATGGTGCCGGTGACCGCCGACCAGCCGATCATCACCGGCATGCAACCGGCCGCCCCGCCCCACACCACGTTCTGCGAGGTGCGCCGCTTGAGCAGCAATGTGTAGACGAACACGTAGAACGCGATGGTGGCCACGGCCAGCAGGCCGGAGAGCAGGTTGGTGGTCCACCACAGCCAGCCGAACGAGCCCGCGCTGAGCACCAGGCCGAAGATCAGCGCGTTACGCCTGGGCACCGCCGCCCTGGCCAGCGGCCGGCGCGCGGTCCGCTTCATCACCTTGTCGATGTCGGCGTCGGCCACGCAGTTCAGCGTGTTGGCGCCGCCCGCCGCCATGATGCCGCCCAGCAGCGTGTTCAGGATGAGCAACGGCTCGACGGCGCCACGGTGCGCCAGCAGCATCGCCGGAATCGCGGTGACCAACAGCAGCTCGATCACCCGTGGCTTGGTCAACGCCACATAGGCCAGCACCTTGCCGACGACCCGGCCCTGCAACAGGCCTTCGGTCCGGCCCGGCGCCACGATATCTGGGCGCCCGCGAACGCTCACGCATTAACTCCTCGGTGAAATCGCAGCCGCGCGCAGCTTCTACTACGCACGATGGTAGACGGCGCGAGCGCGCCCGCGGACCCGCAGGGGTCGATTCGGCGGTTTCGCGGTGCTGAACCCCAACGAAATATTTTCACACCGGCTTCATTGGGTACACCCCATTCTGGACCTGCTACCGGCCGCCAACCGGCACTAGGGTGAAATTGATCAGTTTTATGACCCCCGACTGTGGACTGGACTGAGGACTGAATTAGTGACCACTGCCGAAGAGATCTCCGAGCTCACTCAAGCGCACCACCCCGACGACTGGACCGAGATCGATTCGGCTGCGGTCGACACCATCCGGGTTCTGGCCGCCGACGCCGTGCAGAAGGTCGGCAACGGCCATCCCGGAACCGCCATGAGCCTGGCCCCGCTGGCCTACACGCTGTTCCAGCGGGCCATGCGCCACGATCCCAGCGATGTCCACTGGCTGGGCCGCGACCGGTTCGTGCTGTCGGCCGGGCACAGCAGCCTGACGTTGTACCTGCAGCTCTACCTGGGCGGGTTCGGTCTGGAGCTCTCCGACATCGAATCGCTGCGCACCTTCGGCTCCAAGACCCCCGGGCACCCGGAGTTCCGGCACACTGAGGGCGTCGAGATCACCACCGGCCCGTTGGGCCAGGGATTGGCCTCGGCGGTCGGGATGGCGATGGCGGCGCGCTATGAGCGCGGTCTGTTCGACCCCGACGCCGAACCGGGCAGCAGCCCGTTCGACCACCACATCTACGTGATCGCCTCCGACGGCGACATCGAGGAGGGCGTGACGTCCGAGGCGTCGTCGCTGGCCGCGGTGCAGCAACTGGGCAACCTCATCGTGTTCTACGACCGCAACCAGATCTCGATCGAGGACGACACCAACATCGCCCTGTGCGAGGACACCGCGGCGCGCTACCGCGCCTACGGATGGCATGTGCAAGAAGTCGAGGGCGGCGAGAACGTCGTCGGCATCGAAGAAGCGATCGCCAACGCCAAGGCCGAGACCGGCCGGCCGTCGTTCATCTCGTTGCGCACCATCATCGGCTTCCCCGCGCCCAACCTGATGAACACCGGCAAGGCGCACGGCGCGGCCCTGGGCGACGACGAGGTGGCCGAGACCAAGAAGATCCTCGGGTTCGACCCCGACAAGACGTTCGAGGTGCGCGACGACGTGATCGCGCACACCCGCAAGCTGGTCGAGCGCGGTAAGGCTGCTCACGAGAAGTGGCAGACCGACTTCGACGCGTGGGCCGAGCGCGAACCCGAGCGCAAGGCGTTGCTGGACCGCCTGACCGCGCAGGAGTTGCCCGACGGCTGGGACGCCGACCTGCCGAGCTGGGAGCCGGGCGAGGACGAGATCGCCACCCGCAAAGCCTCCAACAAGGTGCTGGATGCGGTGGGACCGAAGCTGCCGGAGCTGTGGGGCGGATCGGCCGACCTGGCGGGCAGCAACAACACCACCATCGACGGCGCCAAATCCTTCGGTCCGCCGTCGATCTCCACCAAGGACTACCAGGCCGACTGGTACGGCCGCACCCTGCACTTCGGTGTGCGCGAGCACGCGATGGGCGCGATCCTGTCCGGCATCGTGCTGCACGGACCCACCCGCGCGTACGGCGGCACGTTCCTGCAGTTCTCCGACTACATGCGTCCGGCGGTGCGGTTGGCGTCGCTGATGGACATCGACACCATCTACGTGTGGACGCACGACTCGGTCGGACTCGGCGAGGACGGTCCGACGCACCAGCCGATCGAGCACCTCTCGGCGCTGCGCGCGATACCGAACCTGTCGGTGGTGCGACCGGCCGACGCCAACGAGACCGCGTACGCGTGGCGCACCGTGTTGGCCCGGGGCAATGGCAGCGGCCCGGTGGGGCTGATCCTGACCCGCCAGAACGTTCCCATCCTGGCCGGCACCGACGCCGACGGGGTGGCGCGCGGCGGCTACATCCTCGGCGACGACGGCGGCGACGAGCCCGACGTGGTGCTGATTGCCACCGGCTCCGAGGTCCAGCTCGCCGTCGAGGCGCAGAAGTTGTTGGCGGACAAGGACATTATCGCGCGGGTGATTTCGATGCCGTGCGTGGAGTGGTTCGAGTCGCAGCCGGCCGACTACCGCGACAAGGTGCTGCCGCCGTCGGTGTCGGCGCGGGTGGCCGTCGAAGCCGGTGTCGCCCAGTCCTGGCACAAGCTCGTCGGCGATACCGGCAAGATCGTGTCCATCGAGCACTACGGCGAATCCGCCGACTACAAGACGCTGTTCAAGGAGTACGGCTTCACCGCGGAAGCCGTCGCCGACGCGGCGGAAGAAGCACTCGATAACTGAGAAAAGGTGATTCAAGATGACCCAGAACCCGAATCTGGCTGCACTGAGCGAGGCGGGGGTATCGGTATGGCTGGACGACTTGTCCCGCGACCGAATCCGGTCCGGCAATCTGCAGGAGCTGATTGACACCAAGAGTGTCGTGGGAGTCACCACCAACCCGTCCATCTTCCAGAAGGCGTTGGCCGACAGCGACACCTACGACGACCAGATCGCTGAGCTGGCCGAGCGTGGCGCCGACGTGGACGCCACCATTCGTACGGTGACCACCGATGACGTGCGCGACGCGTGTGATGTGTTGCGGCCGCAGTGGGAATCCTCCGACGGCGTGGATGGCCGGGTGTCGATCGAGGTGGACCCGCGGCTGGCGCACGACGCGGACAAGACCGCGCAGCAGGCGATCGAGCTGTGGAAGATCGTGGACCGGCCCAACCTGTTCATCAAGATCCCGGCCACTGAAAAGGGCATCCCTGCCATCACTTCGACTCTGGCAGAAGGCATTTCGGTCAACGTCACGTTGATCTTCTCCGTCGAGCGCTACCGCGCGGTGATGGACGCCTACCTGGAGGGGCTGGAGAAGGCCAAAGAGGCCGGCCACGATTTGTCCAAGATCCACTCGGTGGCTTCGTTTTTCGTGTCCCGGGTGGACACCGAGGTCGACAAGCGGCTGGAGAAGATCGACTCCGAGGACGCGCGAGCGCTGCTCGGGCAGGCCGCGGTCGCCAATGCCCGCCTGGCTTATGCCGCGTACCAAGAGGTCTTCGAGGGCGGTGAGCGTTTCGAGGCGCTCAAGGCCGACGGAGCCCGGGCGCAGCGGCCGCTGTGGGCGTCCACCGGGGTCAAGAACGAGGACTATTCCGACACCCTGTACGTCACCGAACTGGTGGCCCCCAACACGGTGAACACCATGCCGGAGAAGACGCTGAACGCCGTCGCCGACCACGGTCAGATCAGCGGCGACACGGTCACCGGCACCGCCGCGGAGGCCCAGCAGGTGTTCGACAAGCTCGACTCCATCGGCATCGATCTAGACGACGTGTTCATCGCGCTGGAGAAAGAAGGCGTGGAGAAGTTCGAGGACTCCTGGAAGGAACTGCTCGAGGAAACTCAGGCGCAGCTCGACTCCGCCGACAAATGAGTCAGGAGTCCTGGCAGAACCCGCTGCGCGACAAGCGCGACAAACGACTCCCCCGCATCGCCGGCCCGTGCGGCATGGTGATTTTCGGTGTCACCGGCGATCTGGCCCGCAAGAAGGTGATGCCGGCGATCTACGACCTGGCCAACCGCGGTCTGCTGCCGCCGACCTTCTCCCTGGTGGGGTTCGCGCGCCGGGACTGGAGCTCACAGGACTTCGGTGACGTGGTGTACCAGGCCGTCAAGGAGCACTGCCGAACTCCGTTCCGCCAGGAGAACTGGGACCGGCTGGCCGAGGGATTTCGTTTCGTGCCAGGCTCTTTCGACGACGACGACGCATTCGGTCGGCTCGCCGAGACGCTGGAGAAGCTCGATGCCGAACGGGGCACCGGCGGCAATCACGCGTTCTACCTGGCGATTCCGCCGAAGTCGTTTCCAGTGGTGTGCGACCAGCTGCACAAGTCCGGACTGGCCCGCCCGCAGGACGACCGGTGGAGCCGGGTGGTGATCGAGAAGCCCTTCGGCCACGACCTGCACAGCGCTGAGGAACTCAACAAATCCGTCAACGCGGTCTTTCCCGAGGACGCGGTCTTCCGCATCGACCACTACCTGGGCAAAGAGACAGTGCAGAACATCATGGCGCTGCGGTTCGCCAATCAGCTGTTCGACCCGATCTGGAATTCCCACTACGTCGACCACGTGCAGATCACCATGGCCGAGGACATCGGATTGGGCGGTCGCGCAGGCTATTACGACGGCATCGGCGCGGCCCGGGATGTGATCCAGAATCATCTGATGCAACTGCTGGCGCTGACCGCGATGGAAGAGCCGGTCAGCTTCACCCCGAAGTCGTTAGAGTCGGAGAAGATCAAGGTCCTCTCCGCGATCAGGCTCGCCGAGCCGCTGGACGAGACCACCAGCCGCGGCCAGTACACGGCCGGGTGGCAGGGCGGGGAACGGGTGGTCGGCTTGCTCGAGGAGGAGGGCTTCGCGACGGATTCCACCACCGAGACATTCGCGGCCATCACCCTGGAGGTCGACACTCGTCGCTGGGCGGGCGTGCCGTTCTATCTGCGGACCGGAAAACGGTTGGGCCGCAGGGTCACCGAGATCGCGCTGGTGTTCAAGCGCGCCCCGCATCTGCCGTTCGACGCCACCATGACCGATGAACTCGGCGCCAACGCCATGGTGATCCGGGTGCAGCCGGACGAGGGCATCACGTTGCGGTTCGGCTCCAAAGTTCCCGACACCGCGATGGAGGTCCGGGACGTCAACATGGACTTCTCCTACGGCTCGGCGTTCGCCGAGGAATCGCCGGAGGCCTACGAGCGGCTGATCCTCGACGTGCTGCTCGGTGAGCCGTCGCTGTTCCCGGGCAACGAAGAGGTCGAATTGGCCTGGCAGATACTCGATCCCGTGCTCGACAACTGGGCGGCGCACGGCAAGCCGGAGCCCTATGCGGCCGGCACCTGGGGTCCGGAGTCGGCGTTCGAGATGCTGCGCCGCACCGGCCGGGAATGGCGGCGGCCATGATCGCCGGCGAGGAGGGGCGGCGCGGATGATCGTCGAAGTACCGGAAACCACCACCACCGCGGTCAACAAGAAACTCGACGAACTGCGCGAAGAGGCCGGCATCGTGACGATGGGCCGGGTGCTGACGCTGATCATCGCACCGGACAGCGACGCCGTGCTGGAAGAGTCGGTCCAGGCCGCCAACGACGCCAGCCACGAACACCCCAGCCGCATCATCGTGGCGATGCGCGGCGACCCGTACGCGGACAAGCCCAAGCTGGACGCCGAGATCCGGGTCGGGCGCGACGCCGGCGCCGGCGAGGTGCTGATTCTGCGCCTGTCCGGCGCGCTGTCCGGGCATGCCGACAGCGTCGTGGTGCCCTTCCTGCTGCCCGACATCCCGGTGGTGGCCTGGTGGCCGGACATCGCTCCCGAGGTGCCGGCACAGGATCCGTTGGGCAAGTTGGCAATTCGCCGCATCACCGACGCCACCAACGGCGAAGACCCGCTGTCGGCGATCAAGAGCAGGCTGGCCGGGTACACCGCCGGCGACACCGACCTGGCCTGGAGCCGCATCACCTATTGGCGCGCGCTGCTGACCTCGGCCGTCGATCTGCCACCCCACGAGCCGATCGAATCGGCGCTGATCTCCGGGTTGCGGACCGAGCCCGCGTTGGACGTGCTGGCCGGGTGGCTGGCCAGCCGGATCGACGGACCGGTACGCCGCGAAGTCGGCGACCTGAAGGTGGAGCTGGTGCGCGCGAGCGAGACCATCACGCTGAGTCGGCCCCAGGACGGCACCACCGCCACGCTGAGCCGCACCGCGAAGCCCGACGCCCGGGTTCCGTTGCCGCGCAGGGTGACCGGTGAATGCCTGGCCGAAGATCTGCGCCGGCTCGACGCTGACGAGATCTACCTGTCCGCACTGGAAGGGATCAAGAAAGTGCAGTACGCATGAGCACCGAGATCCAGACGTTCGCCGACGGCGACGCCCTGGCCGAGGCGGCCGGCCAGCGACTGATCGGTGCCGTCCGGGACTCGATCGAGGCGCGCGGTCAGGCGCTGATCGTGTTGACCGGCGGCGGCAATGGCATCGGGTTGCTGCGCTACCTGGCGACCCGGGCGGATCAGATCGACTGGTCGAAAGTGCACATCTTCTGGGGCGACGAACGCTACGTCGCCGAAGACGACGACGAGCGCAATGAGAAGCAGGCGCGCGAGGCGCTGCTCGACCACGTCGACATTCCGGCCAGCCAGGTGCATCCGATGGCCGCCGACGACGGCGAGTTCGGCTCCGACATCGACGCCGCCGCGCTCGCCTACGAGCAGGTGCTGGCCGCCAACGCCGCAGCGGGTGACACATCGCCCAGCTTCGACGTGCACCTCCTGGGCATGGGTCCGGAAGGCCACGTCAACTCGCTGTTCCCGGACACCCCGGCGGTGCGCGAAACCAGCCGCATCGTGGTCGCGGTCGAGGACTGCCCGAAGCCGCCGCCGCTGCGAATCACCTTGACACTGCCCGCGATCCAGCGTTCGCGGGAAGTCTGGCTGCTGGTGTCCGGCGAAGGCAAGGCCGACGCGGTGGCCGCCGCGGTCAACGGCGCCGAGCCGGTGTCGTTGCCGGCTGCCGGTGCTGTCGGCCGCGAGGCCACGGTGTGGTTCCTGGACGAAGGTGCGGCCAGCAAGCTTTCCCGGGGGTAGGTGGCTTCGCCTGCGGGAGTAATAATGACCTCCATGGCAGACACAAGCGGCACCCGACCGAAGCCGGCTCGGCAAAGAGTGAAGACGCTGACCCAGGCGGCCCTGAACGCCGACAAGACGGTGGAGCAGGTCGAGGATGTGCTGGACGGCTTGAGCACTTCCCTGGTGGAGCTGAACAAGTCGTTGAAGGCGCTCAATGCCACGGTCGAACGGATGGAAGACGCTTTGAACCATCTGGACCGCACCCTGTCCAGCCTCGATGACCTCGCCAAGCGGCTGCTCGGCGTACTGCAGCCGGTGGAAGCCATTCTGGAGCGGATGGACAACATCGTCAGCTGGGGCGAGACGATGATGGCGCCGATCAACGTGACCGAGCACATGATGCGCGGCGTGCTGGACAAGCTCCGCAACAGAAGCGTGTGACCCGCCCGGACGGCGCCCGCGCCAGCGCCGCGTCCACCGTCGTGGCGTTTCACGCACATCCGGATGACGAGGTCATCCTGACCGGCGGCACCCTGGCCAAGGCCGCGGCCGCCGGACACCGCGTGGTCGTGGTCAGCGCCACCGACGGGCGGATGGGCTCCGACGCCGACGACACTCGCTTGGACGAATTGCGTTCGAGTGCAAGGACTCTGGGCGTCCACCGGGTGGAATGCCTGGGTTATGCCGACAGTGGGTACGGGTCGGACTTCTATCCGGACCCGCCGGGGCGGGTGCGGTTCGGCCGCGCCGACGTCGAGGAGGCGGCGGCGCGGCTGGCCGACATCCTGCGCGCCGAAGACGCCCAGCTGCTGATCAGCTATCAGCCCAACGGCGGCTACGGTCACCGCGACCATGTGCAGGTGCACCACGTGGGCAAGCGCGCCGCTGAATTGGCCGGTACGCCACGGCTACTCGAGGTGACGATGCCCCGGGAACTGCTGCGCCGTGTCAGCGACCTGTGCCGACTGTTGCGGCTGCCGGCGCCGTACGAGCCGGAGATCATCGACAGCTCCTATGCGCCGCGGGTCACCATCACCCACCGGGTCAATGTGCGACGGTTCGCGCGGCAGAAGCGAGATGCCTTCGCCGCGCACCGTTCCCAGCTCGGTGACGGACTGGCCGCCCGGCTGTACGGGGTGTTGATGCGGTTGCCCCCGCAGGTATTCGGCGCGGTGTTCAGTTACGAATGGTTCGTCGACCCGGCGGCAGCTCCGGGCCCGCTGCTCGACGACATCTTCGACAGCGGTGCGCAGCCCTCACATCTTGGTCGATCGGGCCAGCACGAAACTGAACAGACCGTAGGTGATGATCCCGAGGCCGGCGGCGATCAGCAGGGCTGAACCGAAGGGTTGCGCCCCCAACGTGCGCAGGGCGCCGTCGAGACCGGTGGCCCGGCTCGGCTCGGAGCGCCACGCGGCTACGACCACCAGCAGGCCCGCGGCCGCGAGCACCACACCCTTGCCGACGTAGCCCGCCACCCCGAGGTGGCGGACCACCTTGCCCGACGTGCCGTTGAGGTCGTCGACGAACTTGCGCGCCGCCCCTTTGTAGATGTGGTACCCCCCGATTGCGACCACCGCCACCCCGGCGGCGACCAGCGCGATGGTGCCCGCCGTGGACTGCATCAGGCGTGCACTCATGGTCGAGCTCTGTTCGCTCGAGGCCCGGCCCGCACCGCGCGCGAAACCCCATGCGGAATAGGCGAATCCGAGATACACCGCCGCCACCCCGAAAGCCTTGGCCCGGTCCAGCAATCCCGGCGACGAGTCCGACGACTCGCGGTCGACCGCACGTCCGAGAAACGTCTCGATCAATCGCCACAGGCCCAGCGTCAACAGCAGGCCGGTGGCGACCCACAGCGCGGCCGGACCGCCGGGCTGGTCCGCCAGGGTAGCGAGCGCCCCGGACTGGTCCGCGGTACCGCCGTCGCCGAGTGCGATCCGGATGGCCAGGTAGCCGACGATCAGATGCAGCAGGCCGGAGACGACGAACCCGGCGCGCGCGAACTTTTCGAACACCTCGTTCTGCGCGACCTGCACCCCGCTGACCGACCGTGCGTTCTCGAACATGGAACCCCCTCGGTACCGGGGATGCCCGTTATCCGCTGTTGCGTAACGCGCTGGCCAGCCCGTTCATCGTGAGCAGAATGCCGCGCTGCACCAGTTCGTCGTCCTCCCCGGAGCGGTAGCGGCGCAACAGTTCGACCTGCAGGTGGTTCAGCGGTTCGAGGTAGGGGAACCGGTTGAACACCGAACGCGCCAGCGACGGGTTGTCGGCCAGCAGATCTTCCTCACCGGTGATGCGTTTGTACATCGTGATGGTGCGCTTGTGTTCGTCGACGATCTTGTCGAAAACGCGGTTGCGCAGGGCCTCGTCGTCGACCAGCTCGGCGTAGCGGGCCGCCAGGCCCAGATCGCTCTTGGCCAGCACCTGCGCCATGTTGGACAGCACGCTGCGGAAGAACGGCCACCGCTCATACAAGTCGTGCAGCACCGCAAGCCGGTCCGCTTCGCTGTCCGGGCCCGCGGCGATCCACTGCTCGAAGGCCGCACCGGTGCCGTACCAGCCGGGCAACATCACCCGGGACTGGCTCCAGGCCAGCACCCAGGGGATGGCGCGCAGGTCCGCGATGGACTCCGTCGGCTTGCGTGAACTCGGCCGGCTGCCGATGTTGAGCGACCCGATCTCACTGACCGGCGTGGAGGCTTTGAAGTACTCCACGAAACCGTCTGTGTGATGGACCAATTCGGCGTATGCCCGCTGGGCCAGGGCGGCGATCTCGTCGAGCACCCGGTAGGCCGGTTCCGCGTCGTCGCCGAGACCTTCGACGTCGAGCAGCGTGGACTCCAGCGTCGCGGCCAGCAGGCTCTCCAGGTTGCGCCGGGCCATCTGCGGTTCGGCGTACTTCGCCGCGATCACCTCGCCCTGCTCGGTCAGCCGCAGCGAACCGTTCACCGCCCCGGGCGGCTGCGCCAGGATCGCCTGATAGCTCGGGCCGCCGCCGCGGCCCACCGTGCCGCCGCGACCGTGGAACAGCCGCAACCGGATTCCGCCTTTGCGGGCTGCGTCCACCAGGGCCAGCTCGGCGCGGTAGACCGCCCAGTTGGCGGCCAGATATCCGCCGTCCTTGTTCGAGTCGGAGTAACCCAGCATCACTTCCTGCATGTCACCGCGTGCGGCGACCATGCCGCGGTACAGCGGAAGCTCCAGCATCGCCTGCAGAATGGCCGCGCCGTTGTGCAAGTCGTCGATCGTTTCGAACAGCGGCGATATCCCCACCGGACAGTAGGATTCGTCGCCGGAGGCGTCGAGCAGGCCCACCTCTTTCATCAGCAGGGCCGGTTCCAGGATGTCGGACACCGACTGGCACATCGAGATGACGTAGTTGGGAACCGCTGCGGGACCGTAGGTTTGGACCGCGTGGGTGGCGGCGCCGACGATGTCGAGTTCCTTGCGCGCCAGCGCGGACAACCTGGCCCGGTCGCCGACCAGTGGCCGGCGGGTGCTCAACTCGGCCACCAGCAGTTCGACCCGCTCGTCTTCGGGCAGCGAGGCGTAGTCCGGGTGCACACCGGCCCAGGCCAGCAGTTCGGCGACCACCTCCTCGTGCACGTCGGAGTTCTGGCGCAGATCCAGACCGCTCAGGTGAAAACCGAAGACGTGCACGCTTTCTCGCAGCAGCGCAAGGCGGTCGTCGGCCAGCAGCGCGCTGCCGTGCGTGCGCAACGACGCGTCGATGGTGTCCAGGTCCGCGCGCAACTCCCCCGGTGTGGCGTAGGCCGGCAGACCCAGGTCCAACAGATGCAGCGGCTCCTGATCCAGGATCGCGGTCGCGGTCGCGGTCAACCGGGACCGGATCACTCGCAACGCGCGGCGGTACGGCTCGTCGTCGCGCGCTTTGTCCTGGCATCCCTGGGCCAGCTCGGCCAGTTCGGGAGTCACCGCGAGCAGCCGCGAGGACATCGACAGCTCCTGCTCGAGGTGGTCGAGTTCGGCGAGGTAGTGCGCCAGCGCGGTGTAGGCAGCGCTGCCGGTGGCCAGCCGGACCACGTCGGCGGTCACGTTCGGGTTGCCGTCCCGGTCGCCGCCGATCCAGGAGCCCGGCTGCAGGATCGGACCCGACAGCAGGTCGGCGTCGGGCCAGCGGGCCCGCAGCGCGTCCCGCACTTCGGCGTTGACCTTGGGTAGCACCTCGAAGAAGGCGGACGCGTAGTAGCGCAGCCCGACCGCGATCTCGTCGCTGATCTGCAGCCGGGACAACCGGATGATCGCGGTCTGCCACAAGGTGAGGATCTGGCGGCGCAACTCGAGTTCGACGCTGCGTCCGCTGTCGGTCTCGGTGTGCCCCTCGGAGTGCAGCCTCATCAACTCGGTGATGCGGTGCTGGGTGACGAAGACCGTGCGCCGCCGCGTCTCGGTGGGATGGGCGGTGATCACCGGGGCCACCAGCGCGCCTTGCAGGGCCTGCGCCACCGTCGCCGAATCCAGGTCAGCGTCGTCGAGCTTGGCGTAGGTGGCGGCCAGGCTGCTGTCCTGCGGGGGTTCGCCCGCCTCGACGTGGACGTTGCGCCGGCGTTCGCGATGGATGTCTTCGGCCACGTTGGCCAGCAGTGCGAAATGGGTGAACGCGCGGATGACCGGGATGGCCTGATGGATGTCGATGCCGTCGAACATGCGCGAGACCTCGGCGCGGTCGATCTCCGAACGCCGGACCCGGAAGGATTCCACCCGCGCCCGCTCTACCAGATCGAACACCTCGTCGCCGTTCTGCTCGCGCACGGTGTCGCCGAGGATGGCGCCCAGCAGCCTGATGTCGGCGCGCATCGGCTCGGTCGCGTCGCGACCCACCTTCGTGCGGTGCACGTCGCCGATGGGTTCCAGGGCGGTGTCAGAGGCCTCGACCATCGTCCCAGTATCGGTGCCGACCGGCTTGACGGCCATTTGGCAGCGTTTAGGCAGTCGGGGCCCGGGTAAAGAAGGCCATCCCGGCCGTCGGTCGCGGACGGCTTGAGTTGACCGGCCCCCTGACTGCGCTAGCCCCTATCGAAGGACTCCACATGTTTTTCCCGAATGGCTGTCACGTGCCTGCGTCGCCGGGGTCGCGGATTCGCCGCCACCTCCTGGTCTTTGCCTTCGTCCTGTTCCTCGCCGGATTCGGTGTCGGCGCGCCGGAGGCATCGGCGGGACTGCTCGACGGGGTGAAGACGGCACCGAGCCTGGTCGTCGACACCACCCGGGTGGAGCCAGGTGTGGTGCGCATCGACACCGCCATCCCGTTCGAACGTGCGACGGGAACCGGCACGGGCATCGTGCTGAGTCCGGACGGCATCGTGCTGACCAACAACCATGTCATCCGCGGCGCCACCGACATCACTGTCACCGATATCGGCAACGGCCAGGCCTACCCTGCTGACGTGCTCGGGTACGACCGCAAGAGCGACATCGCCGTCCTGCAACTCCGCGGCGCGGCGGACTTACCCGTCGCCCCTACCGCCGACTCGGCGAGTGTGCGCGTGGGCGACCCGGTGACCGCCGTCGGATTCCCCGAGGGCGGCGGACTGTCGCCCGCGGGCGGCGCTGTCCAAGCGCTGGGCCAGAGCATTGTCGCCACCGACCAGAGCACCGGCAGCACCGAGCAGCTGTCCGATCTGATCGCGTTCGGCGCCAACGTTCGTCCCGGGAATTCGGGTGGGCCGCTGGTCGACAACAGCGGCCGCGTCGTCGGGATCGTCACCGCCGCTTCGGAGACCTACCGAATGGTCAGTACCGGAGGCTTCGCCATCCCGCTGAATCGGGCGTTGACCATCGCGGACGCCATCCGATCCGGCACCCCGAGCGGTTCGGTGCACGTCGGTCCGACGGCCATCCTGGGCGTCGGCGTCAGCAACGACGGCGGCTCCGGAGGTGTCCCGGTGCAGGGTGTCCTGCGCGGCTCGCCTGCCGAGGCGGCGGGGCTGGCGGGCGGCGACGTCATCACCGCGATCGACGGCACGCGGGTCCCGGACGGGACCGTGCTCACCGATGTGCTCGACCGGCACCGTCCCGATGACGTGGTGATGGTGACTTACCTCGACCGAGAGCGGATCACCCGCACCGTGCCCGTCACCCTGGCGGCCGGTCCGCCGAACTGAGCCTTGCGACTGCCGGTCCCGGGTCTTCGGGTCAGGTTAGGTAGGCTCCCCGGTATGGAATTGGCCCTGCAGATCACTCTGGTGGTCACCAGCGTGCTCGTGGTGTTGCTGGTGCTGCTGCACCGCGCCAAGGGCGGCGGCCTGTCGACACTGTTCGGCGGGGGTGTGCAGTCCAGCTTGTCCGGGTCCACGGTGGTCGAGAAGAACCTGGACCGGTTGACGCTGTTCATCACCGGTATCTGGCTGGTGTCCATCGTCGGTATGGCGTTGTTGATCAAATACAAGTGACGCTCGGGTAGACGGCTACTGCTTGAACAGTTCGGCGGCAGACATCGGCTTCGCGAAATGCCAGCCCTGCGCTGCGTCGCAGCCGAAGGCGCGCAGCCGTGCCGCCTGACTGGCGGTCTCGACCTGCTCGGCAGTGACGCTGAGGCCCAGAGTATGGGCCAGATCGATCATTGCTCGGGTGATCTGCTCGTCGGCCAGCCGGCCCTGGATATTGCCCCCGAGATTCTTGATGAACTCGCCCGCGAGTTTGACTATGTCGACCGGCAGATTGCGCAGGTAGGCCAGGCTGGAGAAGCCGGTGCCGAAATCGTCGATCGCGATCGCGACGCCCATCGCCGACAGCTGCTGCAGCCTGGTGATCGACGTCTCGTCCTTGCCCAGGATCGCGTTCTCAGTGAGCTCCAGGTGCAGCGAGTGCGGCGGCAGACCCGACCCGGCCAACCCGTTCTTGATGACCGAGATGAAACCGGAGTCGCAGATGTTGCGGACGGAGACGTTCACGCCGACGAACGGCGGCGGGTCGGCCGTCGCGTTCAGGCGCCAATCCTGCAGGTCACGGAAAGCCTGCTCGATCACGAAAGTGGTGAGCGGAACGATCATCCCGTTGCGCTCGGCCAGGCTGATGAAGCGCTCTGGAAGCAGGGTGCCCAGCGTGGGGTGCGCCCAGCGGAGTAACGCCTCGGCACCGATGATGCAGTTGTCGGCGAGCCGCACGATCGGCTGGTAGAGGACGAAGAACTCGCCTCGTTCCAGCGCCTTCGAGATCGGGGTGTTGTCGTGGTCGCGATCGTAGAGGGCCCACCGGTTGCGGCCGGCTTGCTTAGCGCGGGCCAACGTGATGTCGGCCCCTTTCATCAGGTCGACCTGGGACATCTCGGCGACTTCTTGTTCCATCACGCCTACGCTGGCCGAGATGCTGATCGAATGCCCGTCGATGTCGAAGGGCGACTCGAGGACACGCAGCACCGAGTCGGCGAGGTCGGTGACTTCGTTGGCGCCGCCCGGTTGCGGGACGAAGAAGACGAACTCATCGCCACCCAACCGGGCGACCATCTGGTCGGGCCGCTGCAGGCACAACGCCAACCGGTCGGCCACCCGGACGAGGACCTTGTCACCGATGTCGTGGCCGAGCGTGTCGTTGACGTCTTTGAAGCAGTCGAGGTCGATGTAGCAAATGCCGACGCGCGACTGCGGATCTTCGAATGCCGCGTCGAGACGCTCGAAGAACTGCGTCCGATTCGGCAGTCCGGTCAGCGGGTCGTAGAGGGCTTGATGACGCAATTGCTGTTCCAGCTCGTGCCGATCGGTCACGTCCTCGAACAACGCGAGGGTGTGAATGGGTACGCCATTCGCATCTCGGATCAGCGAGACGTTGACACTGTTCCAGATGGTGCGTCCGTCGCGGTGCAGGTGCGGTTTCTCCAAACTGACCCGGTCGACGTCACCTCGCATCAGCGCGCCGTACTGCTCCCACACCTCCGACGTGTCGTCGGGGTGGTTGAGATCGGTGATGTGCAGTTTGATGAATTCTTCGACCTCGTAGCCGAACATGCGCGCGAACGCGGCATTGACCACCAGGATCTTGCCGGACATATCGGAAAGACCGACACCGATGCCCGACTGCGCGAATACCGCGCGCAACAATTCCGCGTCCCGCCCACTCGCGCCGCCGGCGAGCATCGACGCAATCACGCCGTCCTCGTCCGTTGCCTCCTGAGCGGCCTCCGCCGGCACGCCGCTCACGTCGCGCATTCCGCTCATGTCGTCGCGACCCTCCCTCCCCATCACGACCAAGCTCGGCTCTCGACCCCTACCGCGACCCGACCCCGCGGCGGGACAAATCCCGATCGCAACCTACTACTATTCAACAGCTGTTAGCAGCGACAGCTAACTCTCGCACGGAAGGACCGAAAAAGGGCGCACGGGGCGCAGGTAATTCCCCGGGACCGTCGACCGAATCGGGTTGCGAACGCTGACGGGTGTTGGGCGAGCGTATAATTAGCGCGACTTCGGAAAGGCTCGTGGACCCAGAACGCCTTCGCGATCAGTAATGGATGGCCTTGCAATGAAACACGTGATGCAACTGCGGGATGCGCGACAAGAGGCGGTGCGTCGGCACCCCTTTTTCGCGTGGTTGTCCAGCGACAGAGTGCCGGCGCAGGATCAGCTTGCCATCGGACCGGCCGGCGCCCTGTTCATCATGCAATTTCGCGACATGAACCGCTGGGTATTGCGGTTCCCCGAACCACACACCGAGTACGAATGGGTGATCAATCTCGGCACGCTCGAAGACGAGAAGCACTCCAAGATGTTCCTGGACGACTGGCGCAAGCTCGATCTCGATGCCCGACTGGGCTGGCGCACCAGTGACACCCTGTGGTGGTTGTTCCTGTCCCCGGACCAGGAACCGTTCCGCCGCAGCGGAATTGATTTCATCCGGCTTGTTGTCGACGACGGTGACGACGCGTTCATCCGGTTCGGTCACTCGGAGGCCGGTGAAGCCACCGGCCACGTCATGCTCAGCAATACCGCCCGCGTCGCGGCCAGGCTATCCAGCCAGACCGGGCTCGAATACAGCTATTTCGGCCCCTACCACCTTGACCTGGAATCCGGTCACGTCGGCAACACCGAAGGCGTATTCGAGACCGTCGAGCTCGACCCGGCGCGTCGCGAGCGCGCAGCCGAGGCCTGCCAGCGGATGTTCGGCATTTTCGATCGCATCTTCGACGGATTTCTGCACTACGCCAACACCTATCTGGAGTCCGGCACCGTCCCGCGCCGTCCGCCACTGCAGAGTGTGGCGCGCGACGATTGGACGGCCCCCGCCCTGGTGGTCGACCCGAACGACGATCACGACAGCGAGATGCTGCGCTATCTCGAGGAGCGCAAGGACAGGTTGCGCGCGCACCCCTTCTACGAATGGCTGCGCAGCGACGATCGAAGCGCTGCGGACAAACTTCGTCAGTTCATCCCGATGTGGGTGATGGACATCCTCGGTTACCGCGACCTGACCAAGTACGCCGTGACATTTCCCGAACCGGCGACCCCCGAACAGGAAGCGGTCAACACATGGGCCTCGCGGCTCTCCGAACACAGCGGGTTATTCCTGTCCGACTGGGATGCGCTCGGCCTCGACGACGTGCTGGACCATAGCGGTAGCCGGGCGCTGGAGTGGCTCTTCTTCGATGCCGACATGGATCTGCATCGGGAGAACATGATCGAGTTCGCCAAAATCGCACTGCGGCACGATGATCCGGTGCTGCGGTGGTGGATGTTGGTGGCCCTGGAATCCACCGGCGAAGAATTCTTCGCCCAGACGAAGCCGCTCGCCCTGGCCGCGGAGGCCGAAACCGGGGGCCGGCTGGACTATCTGGCCGGTCGGCACGACCCGCCGATCGCCCCGGCCGCCGATCGTGTCCACATCAGCGCGCCGGCGCCGTTGTCCGCCGAGCAGTTGCAGCTTGCCAAATCGATTGCGGCGCATGTGTTCGACTCGATGGAGCGGCAATTGTGGCGATCGTACGCGATCGTCCGGGCCGGAAAATACGTCGGCTTGGCCACAATAGCCCCAGCCGTCACCGTCCAAGGATAGCGATCCCGGTGCCCGCCTCATAGCGACTTGCCCACGCAGGCGCGACTTTTCGGGCACACCGCACGTGCCGATCTACGGCAGCGGACCCCCGGCGAGCTACGGCAATGGCCCCCCGGCGGCGATCGCTGCGAGCGTGGCGAACTGTTCCCCGTCCAGCGACGCGCCGCCGACCAGTCCCCCGTCGATGTCCTGCTGCGCGACCAGGTCGCCGACGTTCTTGGCGTTCACCGACCCGCCGTAGAGCACCCGCACCGATTCGGCGATCTGTTTAGACGCCAGCTCGCCGAGCTCCACGCGAATCGCCGCGCACACCTCTTGCGCATCGGCGGAACTGGCGACCCGCCCGGTGCCGATCGCCCACACCGGTTCGTAGGCGATGACGACCTTTTCGATCTGTTCGGCAGACAACCCGGCCAGCGAGCCGCGCAGCTGTTCGACGTTGTGCGACACGTGATTTCCGGCCTCACGAACCTCGAGGTGCTCGCCGATGCAGACGATCGGGGTGAGCTCGTGCTTCAGCGCGGCAGCGGCCTTGGCGGCCACCAGTGCGTCGTCCTCGTCGTGGTAGGTGCGCCGCTCGGAGTGTCCGACGACGACAAAGCTGCAACCCAGCTTGGCCAGAAAGGCTCCGCTGATCTCCCCGGTGTAGGCGCCGGAGTCGTGTTGCGACAGGTCCTGGGCACCGTAGGTGAGCCGCAACTTGTCGCCGTCGACCAGGGTCTGCACGCTGCGCAGGTCGGTGAACGGTGGGATGACGGTTACGTCGACCTTGTCGAAGTACTTGTCCGGCAACGCGAATGCGATCTTCTGAACCAGCGCGATCGCCTCGAAGTGGTTGAGGTTCATCTTCCAGTTGCCGGCGATCAGCGGCTTGCGGCTCACGAGTCTGCTCCTGGTTGCTCACTTGTCAGCACTTCGATGCCCGGAAGCGACTTGCCTTCCAGGTATTCCAGCGACGCGCCGCCGCCGGTGGAGATGTGCGAGAAGGCGTCCTCCGGAATCTTCAACGCCCGCACCGCCGCTGCGGAGTCACCCCCGCCGACCACGCTGAAACCGCCTTTCTTGGTCGCGGTGACGATGGCCTCGGCGACCCCGCGGGTGCCCTCGGCATAGGCGGGAAACTCGAATACGCCCATCGGACCGTTCCAGAACACGGTCTTGGCATTGGAGAGCAGCGTGGTGAACCTCTTCACCGAACCGGGTCCGATGTCCAGGCCGATCAGGTCGTCGGGAATCTCGTCGGCCGCCACGGTCTGCGGCGGCGAGTCGGCATCGAACTTCTCGGTCGCCACGATGTCGACGGGCAGGCGCAGGACGTCGTGGTAGGTCTCCAACAGGTTCTTGCAGGTGTCCACCATCTCTTCTTCGAGCAGCGACTTACCCACCGAATATCCTTGTGCGGCAAGGAATGTGAAGCACATGCCGCCACCGATGACGATGCTGTCGGCTTTGGTCGCCAGCGACTCGATGACACCGAGCTTGTCCGAGACCTTCGATCCGCCCAGCACCACCGCGTAGGGCCGCTCTGTGGAACTGGTCAACTGTTCGAGCACCTCGATCTCGTCGGCGACCAGTTTGCCCGCGTAGTGCGGCAGCAGCGTGGCGACGTCGTACACCGAGGCTTGCTTGCGGTGCACCACTCCGAAGCCGTCCGAGACGAAAGCGCCTCCCGGCGAGACCAGTTCGGCGAGCTGCTTGGCCAGCGCGCGGCGTTCGTCATCGTCCTTGCTGGTCTCGCGCTTGTCGAAACGGATGTTCTCCAGCAGCAGGATGTCACCGTCGGTGAGACCCTCGGCCCGGGCCAGTGCGTCACTGCCGACGACATCCCCGGCCAACTGCACGTGCCGGCCCAGTTGCTCGCCCAACGCTTCGGCGACCGGCGCCAGCGAGTACTTCGGGTCGGGTCCGTCCTTCGGGCGCCCCAGATGAGCGGTGACCACCACTTTGGCGCCGGCGTCGAGTAGCGCCTTCAACGTCGGCACCGACGCGGTGATCCGGCCGGGATCGGTGATGGTGCCGTCATCGTCGAGCGGGACGTTCAGGTCGGAGCGGACCAGCACACCGCGGCCCGAAACACCTTCGGCGAGAAGGTCTTCGAGTGTCGGGACGCTCATGGTTAGAGCGACTTGCCGACGAGTTCGACCAGGTCGACGAGGCGGTTGGAGTAGCCCCATTCGTTGTCGTACCAGGACACCACCTTGGCCTGATTGTCGATGACCTTCGCCAGGCCCGAGTCATAGATCGAGCTGTGCGGGTCGGTGACGATGTCGGACGACACGATCGGCACGTCGTAGTACTTCAGGATGCCTTTGAGCGGCCCGTCGGCGGCGGCCTTGAACGCAGCGTTGATCTCGTCGGCGGTGGCCGACTTCTTCAGCTCTGCGGTGAGGTCGGTGACCGATCCGGTCGGGATCGGAACCCGCAGGGCATACCCGTCGAGCTTGCCCTTGAGTTCGGGGAGCACCAGGCCGATGGCTTTGGCGGCGCCGGTGGACGTGGGCACGATGTTGAGCGCGGCAGCCCGCGCCCGGCGCAGGTCCTTGTGCGGGCCGTCTTGCAGGTTCTGGTCCTGGGTGTAGGCGTGGATGGTGGTCATCAGGCCCTTGACGATGCCGAACTCGTCGTTGAGCACCTTGGCCAGCGGCCCGAGGCAGTTGGTGGTGCAGGAGGCGTTGGAGATGATGTTCTGGCTGCCGTCGTATTTGTCGTCGTTGACGCCCAACACGATGGTGATGTCCTCGTCGGTGGCCGGCGCGGAGATGATCACCTTCTTGGCCCCGGCGTCGAGGTGGCCCTTGGCTTTGGCGGCGTTGGTGAAGATGCCGGTGGACTCGACCACGACGTCGACACCCAGGTCTCCCCAGGGCAGCGCGGACGGGCCTTCCTTGATCGCGAGGGCTTTGATCTCGTCCTTGCCGACGACGATGGTGTCGTCGCCGTCGAGGCTGACGTCGGCGGGCAGGCGGCCCAGGATCGAGTCGAACTTCAGCAGGTGAGCCAGCGTGGCGTTGTCGGTGAGATCGTTGACAGCCACCACCTCGATGTCGGCCTTGCCAAGGTCGCGCTGGGTCAACAGGGCGCGGTAGAAGTTGCGTCCGATGCGACCGAACCCATTGATGCCTACTCGGACCGTCACGTGTCTCTCCTCGTCTTGGTTCGTGTCCGCTGATAAGCGCTCGTCGTCAGCCTAGAGCAGTGCGGACGGCATCGCTGTGGCTGGTAAGAGTGCCGGCCGCCGGCGGCGCGTTGTTGTGATGCCGCTCACCGGGGCGGACCGGGCGAATCCCTACCGATAAATAACGGACCAGTCTCCATTCAGTAGGTAAGTCCTAGCGAACGTCACCATTTGGAAACGACGCGGTGCGGCGCGTCATGCGCCACACAACAGCACCCAACAATTGCGCCGGTGTACAAGAAGGACTCGGGTTGGCCGTGCGGCCTGCTTGCGTCCACAGAAACTTATGAGCGTGATTAAAGGAGTTGACGTTGATGACGATCTTTGATCGATTCAACTTCAAGGCATTTGTCGCCGGTGCCGGGTTGCTGGGTGCCGCGGTATCGCTGAGTCCGGCCGCGGCTGCCGTCCCGCTGATCACCGGTGGCGGCCACGCGTGCATTCAGGGCATGTCGGGGATGGCCGACGGTGCGGGAGCACCCGCGGGGGCGGCTGCCCTATCGGCATGCTGTGCATACGGCGGAGCGGGCGGCGCGGGTGCGCCAGCCCCCACCGGTGCGGGAGGCGCTGCCGGCGGCCCCGAGGGTGCACCAGCACCTGCCGGCGCCGCACCTGCGTGCTGTGCGTACGGCGGCGGCGGCGCGGGCGGCGCGGGTGCTGGGGGCGGGTCGACACCGGGCGGGCCGGGGACCGCCGGGGGACCCGCAGCACCAGCGATGTGCGGCCCGGCCAGCGCGGCAGTCACTGACATGGCCGGTGTCCCGGTGGTGGTACCTGGGCCGGTGCCGATCGGCGCACCGATCCCGGTCGCGGCGCCCATCCCGGTGGGAGCCCCCGTACCCATCGGAGCCCCCGTGCCCATCGGCGCACCCGTGCCCATCGGCGCACCCGTGCCCATCGGCGCACCCGTGCCCATCGGCGCACCCGTCCCGATCGGCGCACCCGTCCCGATCGGCGCACCGGTTCCGGTCGGAGCACCGGTCATCGCAGCGGGTACTCCGCTGATCGCGCTCGGGCCAGAAGGTGCCGGGCTGCCGGCCGCGCCGATCACCGACATGTCCCGGACCGGGAAAGGCGACCCGTCGCGTCCGGCTCCCACCGGTGGGCCAGTACCGGGTCAGCCATTTGCACCCGGTCCGACCGGGTGAACCAGACGGCTGGACCGTTTCAGTGATCCGCTATTTCGGGTGACCTGAATATCAATGTTCCATGCGCTGAATAGCGCGCAGAATATTGCCGTGCGCCTGCCAAATAATGCATTGCCGGCAGGCGTTATTCACAACGCTCAACACCTTATTCCGTGACTTGCTGAAAAGTCGTCCAGCTGGCACGTCTTTAGGTTGGAAGGGTGTGTACCACCACCAGTCGGCGCGTTCGCCGAGGGGTCCTTGGCAGGGTGGGACATCCGGTGGTGGTGTGGTGGGGGGTCGGGCCAGTGATCCGGGTGCGGCCGGTATTGACGTCGTGGAGGTCACCCGCGCGGTCAAGTCCACCCGGGCGGCTCAGAGGCAAGTCTGGTCCACTAGATGCCTACAGCGCCGCCCGCACTGCGCTGGCCGGCGACGGGCTCGCCATCCCGAAGGACGATGCGACCAGTGGGTTGCGAGCTCTGCACATCGCCCGCCGCTCGGCGGTCAAACATCGCACCGCGGTGATCAATCAGCTCAAGGCGATGCTGGTATCGGCGCCCCGAGAACATCACCGTCACTGCGGCGGCCAACCACTTCGGCGTCTGGCCCACCGTCATCTCCCGCATCGAACGGGGTCTACAACGCGACGACACCCTCGCCGACCAATACAGAAACTGGCTCAAAGCCGCTTGACACCAATAGCAGCATCAACCCGGCCGCCGAACTAACCGCGCCGCAGCCAGCGCAACCCGGCTTCGGCGGCGTGATACCCACACAGCCCGTGTATCCCGGCGCCGGGCGGGGCGGACTGCGAGCACAGGTAGACACCCGGCACGCCGATCGCATAGGGATCCACCGCGATCCGCGGCCGGAACAGGATCTGCAACCGGTCGTTCGCGCCACCGATGATGTCACCGCCGATCAGGCTGGGGTTGCGGGCCTGCAGCTCGCTGGTGCTGGTGGAAACGGTCGAGATGATGCGATCGCGGAAACCGGGTGCGAACCGTTCGATCTGGTCGACGATGGCGGCGGTCGCGTCGCCGGTATAGCCGAACGGGACATGGGCGTAGGCGTAGATCGGGTTGATGTTGCCGGCTGAACGGGACGGGTCGGCCAGGTACTGCTGCCCGAGTAGCACAAACGGCCGCTGCGCCATCTTCCCTTGCGCCCGTTGCAATTCGGTGTCAGCGATCTCCGCAAAACTGCCACCCAGGTGCACGGTGCCCGCCCGCCCACAGTCGGGATTGGTCCAGGGGATGTCACCCTCGATCGCGAAGTCGACCTTGAACGCAGACGAACCCGCGCGGAACCGCCGATAGGACCGCCTGATCCGCGTCGGCATCGCATCGCCGTAGAGCTCGAGCACCTGGGCGGGGCTCAGGTTGAGCATGACGAGGTCGGCAGTCGGGATGTCGCGGCGGCTGGTGACGGTGACGCCGGTGGTGATGCGCCCACCGTGCGCCTGCAGCGCCGCACCCAGCGCACGGGTGATCGACCCGGACCCGCCTTCGGCGACCGGCCACCCGTATCGGTGGCCACTGGCCAGGATCATCAACCCCAGCGACGCGGTCAGCGGCCGATCCAACCGGGTATAGGCATGGGCGGCCGCGCCGCCGTACAGGGCGCGGGCCTGGTCGGTGCGGAACCAGCTCGCTACCGCGGCGGCCGGCAGCACCGCGCGCGGACCGAACAGCGCCAGCCGCAGCGGATGGTGCGGAAGGGCCAGCACCGGTCGCAGCAGATCCTCGGCCAGGTCGTCGAACCCCTTCGCCAGCCCGCCGACCGCCGCCTGCCATCGTCGGCGATCGGCCCCAAGTCCTTTGGCGGTCTTGCTGATCGACTGATACAACAAGCCGGCGGTGCCGTCGTCGAGGGGATGCGCGCAATCGATCTCCGGCCATTTCCACGACAGGCCGTAGCTGTCGAGTCCGATCTCCTTCCAGAACGGTGATCCGACGCCGAGCGGGTGAAACGCCGAGCAGTGGTCGTGAATGACGCCGGGCACCGTCAACTCACCCGAGCGGACTCCCCCGCCGATGGTGTCGTCGGCCTCCAGCACGTGCACATCGAGGCCCTGGCGGGCGAGGTGGATGGCGGCGGCCAATCCGTTGGGCCCGGCGCCGACGACGACCGCGGTCGTCATGCGCCGGCTGCGGTGGTCACGTGGACCGGGAAGTGGTCGCCCGGCTCCGGCCAGGGCTGACGGGTCAGCATTTCCGCGACGTCGACATAACCGGCTTCGATGAGGCCGGTTTTGGCGTCGAAGATGCGGTACCACTGCTTCTGATGCTGGATCGGCTGGCCTTCGAGGACAATGACCCGAACATCACCCTCGGCGAAGTTGCACCTGCGCTGCACCGCCTCGAGCAGTTGCTCGTTGTGCAGGTGCCCTTCGCCGAAGTTCCACCCGACCAGCGGTCCGGCCACGATCTCACCCTCGCGGATCTTGTAGTCGGCTTCGTCTTCGATGGCGCGGGGCAGCAATCCGTTCAGCGCGCGGCCGTGGGTGTGCATCGCACGAAACGCGGCGGTCTTGTCGGCCATGATCTCCGCGGTAGCCGGGTCGTACAGCTTGGCCAGCTGATTGATCACCAGCGCAGAGCTTTTCACCACATCGGTTTCGATCTTGTCCTCGGCGCCGGAACGGAAGCACCACACGCTGGTGGCCCAGTTTCCCGCGTAGTAGCGCATGCCGGGCAGGAACGAAATCTTCGCCGGGAAGAGGTTTCCCGCGACGGCGACCGCGGCCGCCGCCAACACCAGGGCCAACAGCAGCGGCGACCGCAGGTCGATCGCGCGGATCGAACCGTAGTGCCCGAACAGATAGAACAGCGAAAAGATGAAAAAGACGTTCCACTCCAACGGAACTCCCATCGGGAGGTTGGACAGGATGTTGAGGTGGAAGATGACCATGAATCCGATCAGGAACCACCGCCACGGCTGATCGCCGGCGACGAACACCAGAATGGTGGGCACCACGAACTCCGCGGTGGTGCCCCCGACGTGGGCCATCAGCTTCGGTATCAGGGTGGGCCGCAGATCGTCGAGGTGGTCGCGGTACATCTTGCGTTTGAGCGGGGTGAACAACGCGCTGCGCAGCAACGCGTTGTTGCTCGTCATCACCGAAACCACATAGGGGAAGTGATGATTGAGCTTGGAGGTGGCCGCGCCCCACCACAGCAGCAACATGATGAGCTTGTAGGCCGCGACCTGATCGGCGAACGGGAAGAAGAACACGAAGAGTTTGAGCCAATAGTGTTCGCCGCGGGCCGCCAGGAACACCGTCTTGTCACGCAAGCCCAGCAGCGCCAGAGCCACGATGATCGGGACCACCAGCAGTGGATCGAGCAGGCCGACGTCGCCGGCGGAGGTGACCGGACCGCCCCCGGGCGCCAACAGCGCCCACCCGCAGCTGAGCAACACCACCGCGTAGAGCGCGACGTCGACGATGCTGCGAGAATCACCCCGGGTGAAGGGGACCTTGTCCCCCCAGGGCGGCAGCCGAATTGTCTTGGGGCGCAACCAGTACAGGACCCCGCCGATCGGCGGGGTGAAGCGACCGGTCAGCGGACCCGACCCGCACCCCAAACCGAGCACTTCGAACAGCAGCGTGAAGACGATCAGCTTCTGATAGACGATCGGCTGCGTCCACCAGGTCGAAATGTCGCCGAGGGAACCCAGGCCGGGGGTCAACGAGATGATTGCGGCGGGAGCGGCGAGGTAGAGCGCGATTTTCAGCAGATAGATCAGGTACACCGCGTACGGTGTGCCGAAGCCGTTCTCCGCCCAGTGCCGGGTCACGACCTGCAGGCGCGTGGCCCGCGGCAAACTCGACCAGGTGTCGCGATCGACATCCGGTAGGTCTGGTGACATGAACCCCATGACGGCCCCCGTTCCCGCTGCTGACTCCAGCGAGACCAAATGTATCGGGCCGGGCCCTGGCAGCGGAGCGCCACCCGCGGGCCGATCAGAAGGACTTTTCGGTCCCCGGCGGCGCGAAACGACGGCGCAGGTTCGCGATCATCACCTCGACAGCCTGACGTTCCTGCTGCTCGAGTCGCAGCAGGTCGCGGAAGCCGATCACGTTCTCGATGTCACCGGCGGCCTGCGAAAAGGCGATCGCGGCCCGGCACTTCTCGATCCGGTGGTCGACGCGCTGCAGGTTCAGCTTGAGCAGCGCCATGAAGTATTCGGCCTGGCGGCGGTCCCCGGCCACGGCTTCGCGGCGTAGCGGGGAACACCGGCACCGGTCGGCGGTTTCGGTTGCATGAATTTACTTCTCGGATAACGCTTCTCGTTGCCCATCCGGTGTTGGCGGGGGCGGACACCGCGATCGGGGACCGCCCGTGACAGCGGCATGCCGGGCAGTGCGGTGACGTCCATAGGTGAACGATAACGTTCCTAATTTGCCGATACCATGTGCCGCGGCGCCGAAGCTCACCGCCGGCTTTGTGCGCTGCGCACGAACACCGTCAGGCCGTAGGCGTGACCGCGCGCGGCACGACCGGACCCATCCACCGGCGGACCTCCAGCGCCAGCTGTACCTTGAACACCGCGTCGGGATCGTCGAAGTTCTGCCCGCAACGTTCCATCGCCTGCACCACCCGATATTGAATAGTGTTGCGGTGCAGCATCATTGCTTCGGCAGTGGCGACATAACTGCGGTTGCGGGCCAGGAACTGCCGCAGCGTCTCCCGCAGCCAGCGATTGCGCTCGTCGTGCACATCGAGGTCGCCCAGCGTGTCGGCGACGAACCGCCGCAGCTCCTCGGGGTCGCCGGCCATCAGCGCAACCGGCGCGACATCGGCATAGAACACCACCCGGTGGCGGGGGTGGTCGCCACCGGCAAGGGCTACCGCCTTGGCGCGTTCGGCCTGTTTCAACGAGGCACGAAAGCCGTCCAGCCCCTGTTCGACCCGGCCGAACGCCAATCGTGCGTCCAATCCGGCCGAGGTGCAGGCCGCGCGCACCCGCTGCGGATCCACGACCGTCGCGTCCCGGCCGGCCGACGGCGAAAACCACAGCCGCGCTTCGCGCTCGTCGGTCGGGACCATCAGCGACCGCCCCACCGCCCGCAGCTCCCCCGCCAGCAGCGCCGCTGTCTTCTCGAACAGCGCCGCGACGTCACGCGCGGAGGTGGTGTCGTCCGCCCACAACACCGCGGCGACGTGCGGCCCGTCCAGCTGATAGCCCAGCACCGTTTCGGCACGTTGGACGTCGATCGGCGCCCCGGCGAGCAGGTCGGTGACCCACTGTTGTTGCAGGCCGCTGCGCCGGCTGACCCAGCGGTCGTGTTCCTGTTCGTAGGCCATGATCAGCTGGTCGCCGATCACGTCGACAAAGCGCGAACAGCGGCTCACCAGCTCGATCATCGCCGGCACCCGCTGTGCGGCGGACAACAGCGACACGAACGGCATTGCCTGCTGCAGGAATCGCGCATGTCCGATCCGATGGGCCCGAACCAGCGCCGACAACGGGATGTCTCGCTGAGCCGCCGCCCGTGCGTAGGCCAATCCCGCGGCCGGGGCCTCCAGGAACGGTTCCGGTGGATCCCGCTCCAGATAGTGAATGCCCGCCACCACGTGCTCGGTGAGGCTGCTCCGCCACAACGACAGCATCCGGCTGTCGTAGTTGAGGCCCTGAATGTCCTTCTTCATCGCCGCGAACACCTCGGTGATGAATTCATCGCGAATGGCACTCATCTGCCGGGCGATCACCGCAAGCTGACCGCGGGCCTCGGCTTCGGGCTGGGCCACCTCTGGGATCCTTCCGCAGAGCGAAGCCGTCCCGCAACACCCTCAGGTGGCGAGCATGCCGCCTTCGACCGGCAGCGTGACACCGGTGATATAGCTACTGGCGTCGCTGGCGAGGAAAATCAGTGCAGCACTGAGCTCTTCGACCCGGCCGATGCGGCCGGCCAGGGTACGCGGGACCACGGTGCTCTCCAGATAGCCGGCCGGCAATTCGTCGGTCATCTCCGACTCGAAGAACCCCGGTGCCAGCGCGTTGACCCGAATGCCCCTGCGCCCGGTCCACTGCTGGGCGAGATCGCGCGTCAGACCGATGACGCCGGCCTTCGACGCCGCATAGGCGGCCTGCGGCAGGCCCCCGGTGGTGAGCCCCAACACGCTGCTGATGTTCACGATCGAACTGCCGGGTTGCATGACCTGCGCACACGCCTGCGCCATCCAGTAGCAACCGTTCAGGTTCAGGTCGATGACCGACCGGAACTGCTCGGGTGTCTCGCGCAGCGCCGGGACGGCGGTTCCGACGCCGGCGTTGTTGACCAGGATGTCGACCCGCCCGAAACTTTCCACCGCCGCCCGGACCAGGTGCTGGCAATCGCCGGGGTCGGTCACGTCGGTGCGCACGGCGACGGCCCGGCGGCCCGCCGCCTCCACCAGTTCCCGGGTGCGGGCCATGCGTTCCTCGCGCCGCGCGCCGAGCACCACGTCGGCTCCCGCTTGTGCCAGGGCGGCGGCGAACCCGACGCCCAGGCCACTGGACGCGCCGGTGACGATCGCGACGCGGTCGTCGAGTCGGAAGCTGTCGAGGATGGCCATCGGGAGTCCCTTCGGGTGAGCTCTGTCGCGTTGCAGCATATGTAGGCACCCGCCGCAGTGCGTCGAGGGTTCGGATCGACGGTCGAGGCTGCTCGCTACGATCAAGGAACTCGTCGGCAAAGGAGCCTCAGTGAGCGAAGACGACATCGGCAAATTCGACCCCGGCATGACCCAGCGGATGATCTCGGTGCTGCGCCCGATGTTGAAGACGTACTTCCGTAGCGAGGTGCACGGACTGGACGGGTTCCCGCCGGGCGGCGCGCTGGTGGTCGCCAACCACTCGGGTGGTCAGTTCCCCATGGACGTGCCGATCTTCAGCGTCGACTTCTACGACAAGTTCGGCTATGACCGGCCGGTGCTGACCCTGAGCCACGACATCTTGTTCATGGGGCCGACCGCGGACTTCTTCCGAAAGACCGGCTACATCCGGGCCAACCGGGAGAACGCCGCCAAAGCCCTGCGCTCCGGCGGCGTGGTGGTGGTGTTCCCCGGCGGCGACTACGACGCCTACCGGCCGACGGCCGCGGAGAACGTCATCGACTTCAACGGCCGAAAAGGCTACGTCAGCACCGCGATCGAAGCCGGCGTACCCATCGTGCCCATGGTCTCCATCGGTGGCCAGGAAACCCAGCTCTACCTGACCCGCGGCACCTGGCTGGCACAGCGGCTGGGCCTGAAACGGTTGCTGCGCAGCGACATCCTGCCGCTGTCCATCGGGTTCCCGTTCGGGCTGACCAGTCCGATTCCGCCGAATCTGCCGCTGCCTTCCAAGATCGTCACCCAGGTGCTCGCACCGATCGACATCGTCGCGGAATTCGGTGCCGACCCCGACGTCGATGCCGTCGACAAACACGTCCGCTCGGTGATGCAGGCCGGCCTGAACGAACTCGCCGCCAAGCGCCGCTTCCCGATCCTGGGCTGAGCCATGGCATCTCGCGTCGAAGACATTCTCGGAGTCATCCGCACCATGCGGCGTGCCGGCTTGATCGCGCCGCTGCGCCCGGACCGCTACGTGAAAATGATCGCGGCCATGCGCCGCGAAGGCATGGGCATGACAACAGGTTTCGCCGGAGCACCGCAGCGCTGCCCGGACCGTCCCGCCCTGATCGACGAGCTGGGCACGCTGACCTGGCGTGAGCTCGACGAGCGGATCAACGCCCTGGGTGCTGCCCTGCAGCAGTTGCCTTCCGGCGCGCCGAAAGTGGTCGGCGTGATGTGCCGCAACCATCGCGGCTTCATCGAAGCGGTGGTGGGCGCCAACCGGATCGGTGCCGATATCCTGTTGCTCAACACATCATTCGCCGGTCCGGCCCTGGCCGAGGTGGTGAACCGCGAGAACGTCGACACGGTGATCTACGACGAGGAGTTCACCGACACCGTCGAGCGCGCGCTGGCCGACCGGCCCGATGCCACCCGAATCCTGGCCTGGACCGACTCCGCTGAGCCGGGCCGGCACAAGGTCGAGGAACTGATCACCGCGCACGCCGGCCAGCGGCCGCAGCGCGGTGCGGCCAAGGGCAACATCATCCTGCTCACCTCCGGTACCACCGGAACACCCAAGGGCGCCAAGCAGTCTGGCGGCAACGCCGGAATAGGTACGCTCAAGGCGATCCTGGACCGCACCCCGTGGCGGGCCGAGGAAACGATCGTGATCGTCGCGCCCATGTTCCACGCCTGGGGTTTCTCGCAGCTGATTTTCGCCGCATCGATGGCCTGCACCATCGTCACCCGGCGCAAATTCGACCCGGAAGCGACGCTGGACCTGATCGACCGCTACCAGGCGACCGGCCTGGCGGTGGTACCGGTGATGTTCGACCGGATCATGGACCTGCCCGACGAGGTGCGCAACCGCTACAGCGGGAAATCGCTGCGGTTCGCCGCGGCCTCGGGTTCACGGATGCGTCCCGACGTCGTGATCTCGTTCATGGACCAGTTCGGCGACGTGATCTACAACAACTACAACGCCACTGAGGCCGGCATGATCGCCACCGCGACGCCCGAGGACCTGCGCGCGGCCCCCGACACCGCGGGCAAGCCGGCGGGTGGTACCTCGATCCGCATCCTGGACAAGGACTTTCACGAATTGCCCACCGGTGAGACCGGGACCATCTACGTGCACAACGACACTCAGTTCGACGGTTACACCGAGGGGTCGAAGCAGAAGGATTTCCACGCCGGCTACATGTCGTCGGGTGACGTCGGCTACCTCGACGAGAACGGCCGGCTGTTCGTGGTGGGCCGCGACGACGAGATGATCGTCTCCGGCGGGGAGAACATCTATCCGATCGAAGTGGAGAAGACGCTGGCATCCCATCCCGAAGTCGCCGAAGCGTCGGTGATCGGCGTGGACGACGAACAGTACGGCCAGCGATTGGCGGCTTTCGTGGTCCTGACACCCGGCGCCCGTGCCACCGACGAGACCCTCAAACAGCATGTCCGGGACAACCTGGCCAATTACAAGGTGCCTCGTGCGATCACGGTCCTCGATGAATTGCCGCGCGGCAGCACCGGCAAGATCCTGCGCAACGAACTCAAGGCCCGGGTGAGCGACTCATGAACCTGCGCCCACTGCTCAGGCAGCTGCGCCGGCCGCGGCCGCTGACCCGTGCCGCGGTGGAATTCGTCAACGCCGCCAACGGATTACGGCCGATCACCCGCAACTCGTGGGCAGCCCCGACGGTGTTCTGGTTCGGCTGGCCCACCTCCGAGGTGCCGGCGCTGTATGCGGGGGTGTCCGTGCTGGACGCGGTGCGCCGCGGGCGGCGCGGTGACTTCGCCGGCCCCAAGGGCAAGGTGGCGCTGGCGCTGACCGGCGCGGCGTGGGCGATGCTCGGGGTAATCGGCTACCGCGGCCTGGTCACCCCCGGCCCGGTGCTGGAGTCGGCGCTGACCGATCAACTCGGCCCCGACTACACCGAAGAATTGCAGGAATTGCCCACCCAGCCCACGCAATCCGGTCGGCGCAACCCGCCGCTGCGCACCACGATGGCACGCCGGCGTTTCGTCGACAAAGAGAACATCGTGTCCTACGGTCCGCACGGTCGCGCCAACCGGGCCGACATCTGGCGTCGGCGCGATCTGGACCGGGACGGCAAAGCGCCGGTGCTGCTGCAGGTGCCGGGCGGCGCCTGGATGATCGGGATGCGCCGTCCGCAGGCGTATCCGCTGATGGCGCATCTGGTTTCGCGCGGCTGGGTGTGTGTGTCGATGGGTTACCGCGTATCCCCGGTGCACACCTGGCCGGACCACATCGTCGACGTCAAACGCGCGCTGGCCTGGGTGAAGGAGAACATCGCAGCCTACGGTGGGGACCCGAATTTCGTTGCGATCAGCGGTGGTTCGGCCGGCGGTCACCTCTCGGCGCTGGCTGCGCTGACACCCAACGACCCCAAGTTCCAGCCGGGTTTCGAAGACGCCGACACCTCGGTGGTGGCCGCCGTGCCGTTCTACGGTCGCTACGACTGGTTCTCCACCGAGGCGCCGGGGCGCGCGGAATTCGTCGAGATCCTGGCCCGAATGGTGGTCAAGAAGAAGTTCAGCACGCACCGCGATATCTACGTCGACGCCTCCCCGGTCAGCTACGTGGGACCCGACGCGCCACCGTTCTTCGTGCTGCACGGCGAGGATGATTCGCTGATCCCGGTGGAAGAGGCCCGCGAGTTCGTCGACGAACTGCGCGCGGTGTCGAAGTCGCCGGTCGCCTACGCCGAATTACCGAACGCGCAGCACGCTTTCGACATCTTCGGCTCGCCGCGGGCACACAAGTCGGCCGACGCGGTGGCCCGGTTCCTGTCCTGGGTCTACGTGACGAACCCGCCGAGCACATAGCGCACTACAGCGCTTCGGCGGCGCGCTCCAACTCCTTGAGCGCCGGCTCGATGGCTCGGGCCATGTCGTCGATGTCGTTGGCGACCTCCGGTGTGGTCACGAAACCGAAGTCGAGGCACTGGTCGTAGGAGAAGCAGGTGATGTTGAGCGCCACGTCCATCACCGGTGGGCCGAGCGGAACCAGCGACTCCAACTTGGCGCCGGCCATGTACAGCGGGACCGACGGGCCGGGGACGTTGGAGACGACCATGTTGATCGGCGCGAAGTTGCGCGACAACCCGCTGACCGTGTAGGCGCGGGCGGCCAACTGCAGCAGCCCGGGCGGCGTGGTCTCGGTGAGCCCCATGATCTGGTGCGCGGACAGAGCTTTGGCCATTTCCTTTGCGTTGCGGGTACTTTCGTGGATCGCCAGCAGCCGCTCGCCCGGGTCGTCGATGTCGGTGGCCAGCGACGCCGTCATCGAACTGATCTGGTTGCCGATGTTGGATTTGGACTCGTCGGTGCGGGTGGACACCGGGATCTGGGCGATCAGCGGCTTGTACGGCAACTCGTCGCGCTTGAGCAGGTACTCGCGCGCCGCCCCCGCGACCAGCGCGAGCACCACATCGTTGAGCTTGACCCCGAACGCATCCTTGACGGCCTTGGCCCGCTTCAACTCCACGCGCGCGCCGGTGATGCGCCGGTGCGGCGACACGGGGGCATTGAACCGGGTCTTGGGTGCCTCGAAATAGCGGGGCGGCTTGCCGGCGACACCGAGCGCCGCGATCTGTTGGCGGACCGTCTGTTCCAGCAGTCTGGTGATGCGAAACGGTGTCTTGACGGCCACGTTGATCAGCGCACCGATCGCGCGCCGCTCCAGCCCGGGGATCTGGAAGCCGACGAAACCGACTGTTTCCTTCTGCGGGGGGCGCGGCTCGGGGGTGACGTCCAGCAGGATCTCGCCGAGCCCGGCGCCGGAAACCCCGTCAACGATGGCGTGATGCATCTTGGTCAGGGTCGCGATGCGGCCACCCTTGACGCCCTCGATGACCCACAGTTCCCACAGCGGACGCGAGCGGTCCAGCTTGTAGGACATCAGCCGGCCGACGAGTTCGTCGACCTCTTTGCGCCCGCCGGGGGCGGGAACGCCGATGCGTCGCACGTGGAAATCGATATCGAGTTCGTCGTCCTCGACGAACCACGGGCGGTCCAGGCCCAGCGGAGCGCCGGTCACCTTCCAGCGCAGCTGCGGAATCTCCGGCAACCGCTCGATCAGCAGTTCGCGCAGCCGCTGGAAGCTGTAGTCGGGCGCGTCGGTGGGGTCGCAGATTGCCAGCGCACCGACGTGCATGTGCCAGCCTGCGGTTTCCGCGGACCAGAACGCCGCATCAACACTAGAGAGCCGTTGCATTCCCCGACCGTAGCGTCCGTCCACCCAGCGAAGCCAGCAACCCGGAGAATCTCACAGCCCGGTGTTACGCGTCCTCCAGCAGATCGGGGGTCACCGCCGACTCGGTGTCGGGAATGCCGTCCACCTTCGCCTTACGATCGGCCATCGACAGCAACCGCCGAATACGGCCTGCCACAGCATCTTTGGTCATCGGCGGGTCGGCGAGCCGACCCAACTCCTCCAGCGAGGCCTGGCGGTGCTCGACCCGCAGCCGGCCCGCCGTGGCCAGATGTTCGGGCACGGTGTCGGCGAGAATCTCCAGGGCCCGTTCCACCCGCGCCGCCGCAGCCACCGCCGCGCGCGCCGACCGGCGCAGGTTCGCGTCGTCGAAGTTGGCCAGCCGGTTGGCCGTGGCCCGGACCTCGCGGCGCATCCTGCGCTCCTCCCAGACCTGCCGGCTGTCCTGGGCGCCCATCCGGGTCAGCAGCGCGCCGATCGCCTCGCCGTCGCGCACCACCACCCGGTCGGCGCCACGCACCTCGCGCGCCTTGGCGCTGACCCCGAGTCGGCGCGCCGCACCGACGAGCGCGAGCGCCGCCTCCGGGCCCGGGCAGCTGACCTCCAGCGCCGAGGACCGGCCCGGCTCGGTCAGCGAGCCGTGCGCCAAAAAAGCTCCCCGCCAAGCGGCTTCGGCGTCGCCGACGCTGCCGCCGACGACCTGCGCCGGCAGGCCGCGCACCGGACGCCCGCGCATGTCGAGCAGGCCGGTCTGGCGGGCCAGCGCCTCGCCGTCACTGGCGACCCGCAGCACATAGCGGGTGTTCTTGCGAATTCCACTGGCCGACAACACGTGCACCACCGCGTTGTAGCCGTACAGGTCGAAGATGTCCTTGCGCAGCCGGCGCGCGATGCTGCTCAGATCCACCTCGGCTTCGACGACCACCCGCCCGGACACGATCTGCAACCCGCCGGCAAACCTGAGCAGCGAGGTGACCTCCGCGCGGCGCGCACTGACCGACTTGACCACCAGACGGCTCAGTTCGTCCTTGACTTCGGTCGTCATCGCCACGCGTCGTCACCCCTTGGTTCGTTCCCGACGGCCACCGTCGATCGGTATCTCTTCGGTAGCCGTCACCGCGGGCTCCCCTAAGCCCCCAGGACGAGCACTGCCACGTTGCCGCACCCCGTCCAGGACCGCCGCCAGCTTGCCCGGGTCATGTAAAGGTGTACCAGGTCGGGCCACGTCGGCGAAGTGGACCTCCGCCTGCAGCAGCGTTGCGGTGCGGCGCAGTTGGTCGCGTTCGCGATCGCTCGGCACCCGGTCGGTGTCGATGATGATGTCGTCCACCGTGAAGTCCGGCGCGTGCTGGACCAACACATGAAGGTGGCGTTCCACCGAGAAGCCGGCCGTCTCCCCCGGCTCGGCCACCAGATTGAGCACCAGCGCCTTGCGCGCGGTGGTGGCCCGCAACGCAGTGCGCAGACCGGGCACCAGCACATGCGGGATCACACTGGTGAACCACGAGCCCGGCCCCAGCACCACCTGGTCGGCGGCCATGATCGCGTCGACGGCCTGCCGGGTGGCCGGCGGGTCGGCGGGCAGCAACCGTACCCGGCGCACCGTGCCCGGCGTGGTGGCGACGGCGACCTGCCCCCGGATCAACCGGAACATGCGCGGATCGGACTCCAGCCCGGACACGTCGGCCTCGATCTGCAGGGCGATCGGGCACATCGGCAGCACCCGCCCCTTGACACCCAGGATGTGCCCTACCTCGTCGAGTGCCGCGACCGGATCGGCCAGCACCTCAGACAGGCCCGCCAGCAACAGGTTGCCGATCGGATGCCCGGCCAGCGCTCCCGTGCCACCGAACCGGTGCTGCATGACGGTCGCCCAGAGCCGCCCGTGCGGACTGTCAGATGCCAAGGCCGCCAACGCCATTCGCAGGTCACCGGGGGGCACCACGTCGAGTTCCCCGCGCAGCCGGCCCGACGAGCCGCCGTCGTCGGCGACGGTCACGATGGCGGTGACGTACGGCGTCAGCCGGCGCGCGGCCGACAGCGTCGCATGCAGGCCGTGCCCGCCGCCCATCGCGACGATGCTCTGGCTCACCGAGGAATTCATTCGCGGCCCAGATCCCGGTGCAACGCCCGCACCGTGAGCAGCGGATCCGACCCCAGCAGTTCCATCAACGTCTCTGCGATCGCGACGCTGCGGTGCTTACCGCCGGTGCAGCCGACCGCGACGGTCATGTAGCGCTTGCCTTCCCGCCGGTACCCGTCGACCACCAGGGCCAGCAACCGGTGGTAGGTCTGCAGAAAATCCACCGCGCCGGGCTGACTCAGGACGTAGTCGCGCACCGCGCTGTGCTGGCCGGTGAGCGGACGCAGCTCGTCGACCCAGTGCGGGTTCGGCAGGAAACGAACGTCCATCACCATGTCGGCGTCCATCGGCAGGCCGTATTTGAAGCCGAACGATTCCACGGTGACGCTGGTGGTTGCGGCGGCGGTGCTGCCGAACGCGCGCTCGATGGTCTCCCGCAGCCCGCGCACCGACAACGTCGAGGTGTCGATGATCAGGTCCGCCGTGGCCCGAACCGAAGCCAGCATCCGGCGTTCGGCGGCAATACCTTCGGCCAGGGTCTGCTCGCCCTGCAGCGGGTGGCTGCGGCGATTGTTCTCATAGCGGCGCACCAGCATGTCGTCGGAAGCCTCCATGAACACCACACGCGGGGTGATGTCGCGGGTGGCCAACTCGTTGCGCACCTCGTCCAGGTCACCGGTGAAGCCGCGGGACCGCACGTCCATCACCACCGCGAGCTGGGTGATCCGCGAGCCGGCGGCCAACCCGAAATCCACCATGCGGGTGATCAGCTGCGGCGGCAGGTTGTCGGCCACATACCAGCCGAGATCCTCGAGCACCTTGGCGGCGGTGCCCCGTCCCGCGCCCGAGAGCCCGGTCACCAGCACGACGTCGATGCCGGCGGGGACCTCGTTGCCGGTCATTCGGTGACTCCCGTCGACTCGGGCCGCAGCGCGTCCAGCACGGCGGTGGCCGTGGCTACTCCGATGCCGGGGACGGCCGTGATCTGCTCGACGGTGGCCTCCTTGAGGCGGGCTATCGATCCGAAGTGGGTGACCAGCGCCTTGCGTCGGTGCTCACCCAGTCCGGGCACGGAATCCAGCGCCGACGCCGTCATCCGTTTGGATCTTTTGCTGCGATGGTAGGCGATGGCGAACCGGTGCGCTTCGTCGCGCACCCGCTGCAGCAGATACAGTCCCTCGCTGTTGCGCGGCATGATGATCGGGTCCGGTTCGGCCGGCACCCAGATCTCTTCCAGCCGTTTGGCCAGACCGATCACCGCGACGTCGGTGATGCCGAGCTCCTCGAGCACGGCACTGGCCGCGTTGACCTGGGGCGCGCCGCCGTCCACGACGTAGAGGTTGGGCGGGTAGGCGAATCGGCGCGATTTACCTTCCGGGGAAAGCAGATTCGGATCGCTCTGGTCGCTGAGATGACGCAGGAACCGGCGCCGGGTCACCTCGGCGATGGAGGCGACGTCATCCGACCGCCCCTCGCCCGCGGCCTCGCGAATCCCGAAGTGCCGGTAGTCCGATTTGCGCGGCAGACCGTCCTCGAAGACCACCAGCGAGCCGACGACGTCGGTGCCCTGCACGTGGCTGATGTCGACGCACTCGATGCGCAGCGGGGCGTCCGCCAACCCGAGTGACTCCTGAATGTTCTGCAGCGCAGCGGATCTGGCGTTGAAGTCGCCGGCGCGTTTCAGCTTGTGTTGCTGTAGAGCATCTTTGGCGTTGCGTTCCACGGTGTCGGCGAGCGCGCGTTTGTCACCACGCCGGGGCACCCGCAGTGCGACCTTCGCACCACGCAGACCGGACAGCCAGGCGACCAGCTCGTCGTGGTTGGCCGGCAGGCAGGGCACCAGCACTTCGCGGGGCACCGGGTTGACGGATTCGTCGGCCGCTTGGCTGGTTTCCAGACCCAGTTCGGCCTGATCGCCGTAGAACTGCGTGACGAACTGCTCGACCAGCTGCTCGGCGCCGGAATCCCCGGCTTCCGCGGATTTCTCCACGACCCAGCCGCGCTGGCCGCGGACCCGCCCGCCGCGCACGTGGAAGACCTGCACCGCGGCCTCGAGGTCGTCGTCGGCGAATGCCATCACGTCGGCGTCGGTGCCGTCGCCGAGTACCACGGCCTGCTTCTCCATCGCACGCTTGAGCGCACCGAGGTCGTCGCGCAGCCGCGCGGCCCGTTCGAAATCCAGCTGTTCGGACGCGGCGTGCATCTGCTGCTCCAGCTCGCGCGCGTAGCGGTCGGTCTTGCCGGACAGGAAGTCGCAGAAATCGAGCACGATCTGACGGTGCTGCTGGGCACTCACCCGGCCGACGCAGGGCGCCGAACATTTGTCGATGTAGCCGAGCAGGCAGGGCCGGTCGATCTGGCTGTGTCGCTTGAAGACTCCGCCCGAGCAGGTCCGCGCCGGGAAGACCCGGGTGAGCAGGTCCAGCGTCTCGCGGATGGCCCAGGCATGCGAATACGGTCCGAAATAGCGCACCCCCTTGCGCCGGGGCCCCCGGTACACCATCAACCGCGGGAACTCTTCGTTGAGGGTGACGGCCAGCACCGGGTAGGACTTGTCGTCGCGGTAGCGGACGTTGAAGCGCGGATCGAACTCCTTGATCCAGTTGTATTCCAGCTGCAGCGCCTCGACCTCGGTGTTCACCACCGTCCACTCGACCTTGGCGGCGGTGGTCACCATCTGCCGGGTGCGCGGGTGCAGGGCGGAGATGTCCTGGAAATACGACGTCAGCCGGCTGCGCAGGCTCTTGGCCTTGCCGACGTAGATGACGCGCCCGTGCGGATCCCGGAATCGGTACACCCCCGGCTCGACCGGGATAGACCCGGGAGCCGGACGGTAGGTGGCGGGATCTGGCACCAAACCAGGTTAGTGGTCGGGCGGGTTTCGGTGGACACGGCGGCCACGCCACCTCGGTCGCGCCATCAGCGCGCGTGCAGGTCCGGCCGATAGCGGGCCATGAGCGATCGCACCGAATCCATCGCCGCGACCGCGCGTTCCCTGTCCACGGCCTGGATCGCCATCACCGGGATGTATTCGTCGTCGGGCAGGTCGACGTGAGCCCAGCGGCCACCGACCGGAAACGACACGTCGACCACATCGGACCACGGAATCAACTTGTCACCCAACATATTTCGTACCGACAACCCGGCCGCGCCGACGCGCAGCCGGGGCCGTGCGAACAACAGCACGGCACCCGCCAGGACCGCGCCCAACAGTGCCATCGCGATCTGGTCGGCAGTCTGGAAGACCACTCCGCTGGACCCGATCTTGAGCAGCAGTCCACCGGCGATATGCGCCGCCAGCAGGATGAACGCCGCCCCGTAGGCAAACAACGGTGTCAGGCGTGGGCGGCAGACCAGGTCCCAGTCATCCGCGGCGGATTTCGTCGTCACGATCGGGCGCGCAGGTCGCGCAGGGTCAGTGCGGTGCTCAGCGCTGCCGCCGCGGCCTGGCCGCCCTTGTCTTCGGCCGACGACGGCAGCCCGGCCCGGTCGAGGGCCTGCGCCTCGTTGTTGGTGGTCAACACCCCGTTGGCCACCGGCGTGGCCGCGTCCAGCGAGACCCGGGTCAGTCCCTGGGTCACCGCGTCGCAGACGTAGTCGAAATGCGGTGTCTCACCGCGGATCACCACACCGAGCGCGACGACGGCATCGTGGCTGCGGGCCAGTTCCTGTGCCACGACCGGGATCTCGATGGCACCCAGCACCCGTACCACCGTCGGATCGTCGATACCGGACGCGGTGGCGACTTTGCGCGCCCCGGCCAGCAGCGCGTCGCAGATCGTCCCGTGCCAGGTGCTGGCGACAATGCCCAACCGCACGCCTGAAGCGTCGAGCGCCGGGATGTCCGGCACGCCAGCGCCACCGCTCACCGCGTACCCCTCACAAGGCACCGCCGAATTCGCCTGGCAGATGAATGGATTCGTGGAAATCGTCCAGGCCCGCCAGGTCGTGGCCCATCTTGTCGCGTTTGGTCATCAGGTAGCGGATGTTCTCGGCGTTCGCCCGCACCGGCAGCGGCACCCGTTCGATGATGTGCAACCCGTATCCGTCCAGGCCGACCCGCTTGGCCGGGTTGTTGGTCAGCAGCCGCATCGAGCGGACCCCGAGATCGACCAGGATCTGCGCGCCGATCCCGTAATCGCGTGCGTCGGCGGGCAATCCGAGCTTGAGGTTGGCATCCACCGTGTCGTCGCCGGCGTCCTGCAGTTGATAGGCCTGCAGCTTGTGCATCAGGCCGATGCCGCGGCCCTCGTGGCCGCGCATGTACAACACCACGCCGCGGCCCTCCCGGGCGACCATCGCCATGGCGGCATCCAGTTGCGGCCCGCAGTCACACCGGCGCGAGCCGAACACGTCCCCGGTGAGGCACTCCGAGTGCACCCGCACCAGCACGTCGTCGCCGTCGCCGTTGGGTCCGGCGATGTCACCGCGGACCAACGCGACATGCTCGACGTCCTCGTAGATGCTGCTGTAGCCGATGGCGCGGAACTGCCCGTGCCGGGTCGGGATCCGGGCCTCGGCGATGCGCTCGATGTGCTTCTCGTGCTTGCGGCGCCACTCGATCAGGTCGGCGATGGTGATCAGCGCCAGACCGTGCTCGTCGGCGAAGACCCGCAGCTCGTCGGTCTGGGCCATCGCGCCCTCGTCTTTTTGACTGACGATCTCGCAGATGGTGCCGGCCGGCTGCAGGCCCGCCATCCGGGCCAGATCGACCGCGGCTTCGGTGTGACCGGGACGCCGCAGCACACCACCATCCTTGGCGCGCAACGGAACCACGTGACCGGGACGGGTGAAATCCTGCGAGATGCTCGCCGGATCTGCCAGCAGCCGCATCGTGGTGGCCCGGTCCGACGCTGAGATCCCGGTTCCCACACCGAGTCTCGCATCGACAGTCACGGTGTAGGCGGTGCCGTGCTTGTCCTGGTTCACCGCGTACATCGGCAGCAGACCCAGCCGGTCGCAGATCTCCCCGGCCAGCGGCACGCACAGGTATCCCGAGGTGTAGCGGACCATGAACGCCACCAGCTCCGGGGTGGCCTTCTCGGCCGCGAAAATCAGGTCGCCCTCGTTTTCGCGTTCCTCGTCGTCGATGACAACGACGGCCTTGCCCGCCGCTATGTCGGCAACCGCCCTCTCGACGGAGTCCAACCTCGTCATCGTTGCTACCTTGCTGTTCGAACGGCCAGCACGAAAACCGCCGTGTTGCATTCAGTATGAACCACCGCCGGCCCCGGGTTATTGCCGCTGCGTGTTGAGTGGGAGGCCCACATCAGTCGCGCTGGGCTTGCAGCAGGCGCTCGACGTACTTCGCGATCACGTCCACCTCCAGATTCACCTGGGTGCCGACCGGGGCGGAACCCAACGTGGTCAGCTCCCGGGTGGTCGGAATCAGGGAGACCTCGAACCAGTCCCGGGGCTGGGCGCCCAGGGCGGAAACGGTGAGCGAAATCCCGTCCACGGTGATCGACCCCTTCTCCACGACGTAGCGGGCCACGGCCGCGGGCATCTCGACGCGCACCACTTCCCAGTGCTCAGCGGGCGTGCGGGCGACGATCGCACCGGTCCCGTCCACGTGACCCTGCACGATGTGTCCGCCCAGCCGGCTGTTGATCGCCGCCGCGCGTTCCAGGTTCACCGGGCTCCCCGGTTGCAGCCGGCCCAGATTCGAGCGGTTCAGCGTCTCGGCCATCACGTCGGCGCTGAACTGGCCGTCGGGCAGCACGTCGACCACTGTCAGACACACGCCGTTGACGGCGATCGAATCGCCGTGACCGGCGTCGGCGGTCACGGTGGGCCCGCGAATGATCAGCCGCGCGGCATCGACCAGCGCGTCCCGGCCGACCACCTGCCCCAGCTCCTCGACAATTCCGGTGAACATCGCACCAGGTTAGTGACTGTTTGCGGCGGTCTGCACCCGCCCGGCTACCAGGGGTCTGACATGGGCACCCTCTACGATGCAACGTATGCAGACCCCCCGACGACTCTTAGCCGTCTTCGCCATCCTGAGCGTCGCTGTCACGCTCAGCGGCGGGTGCACGATCAGCAAGAAAGCCAAAGGTGGTCCACTTCCCGACGCAAAGACCTTGGTCAGCCAGTCCGCCGCGGTCACCAAAGGCGTCAAGAGCGCGCATCTGAACTTGACGGTGAACGGCAAGATTGCGGGCCTGCCGCTGAAGAACCTCACCGGCGATCTGACCACCACCCCGACCACCGCCGGCAAGGGCAACGCCCGAATCATTGCGTTCGGCAACGAGGTTCAGGCCGACTTCGTGATCTTGGAGGGCGAGCTGTACACCACCGCCCTGTCCCCCGGGCAATGGACCGACGTGGGCAAGATCGAGGAACTGTTGCACTACGACCCGTCGGCAATTCTCAGCCCGGAAACGGGCGTCGCCAACATTCTGGCGAATCTCAACGATCCGAAAGCCGAGGGCCGCGACATGATCAACGGGCAGACTGCCGTGCGCATCAGCGGAAAGGTCAACGGCGACGTGGTGAACAAGCTCGCGCCGCTGAACGCCACAGACCAGGTTCCGACCACCGTCTGGATCCAGGAGACCGGTGAGCACCAGTTGGCGCAGGTGATGATCGACAAGGGGTCGGGCAACTCGATCCAGATGACGCTGTCGAACTGGAACCAGCCCGTCGTCGTCACGAAGCCGGAGAGCTGATCCGATGAGAATGCGAGCAGGACGCCGGATAGCGATCAGCGCAGGCAGCCTCGCGGTGCTGCTGGGCGCCCTCGACACCTATGTCGTGGTCACCATCATGCGCGACATCATGACCAGCGTCGGCATTCCGGTCAACGAGCTGCAGCGCATCACCTGGATCGTCACGATGTATCTGTTGGGCTACATCGCCGCGATGCCGCTGCTGGGCCGGGCATCGGACCGCTTCGGACGTAAGTTCGTGCTGCAGTCCAGCCTGGCCATGTTCATCGTCGGCTCGGTGATCACCGCGATGTCGGTGAAGCTGGGCAACTGGAATCCGGAGTTCGGCGACTACATGGTGGACCCCGATCCCGACCGGGCGTTCCACTACCTGATCGCCGGGCGCACCATTCAGGGCATTGCCAGCGGTGCCCTGTTGCCGGTGACGCTGGCGCTGGGCGCCGACCTGTGGGCCCAGCGCAACCGGGCCGGCGTGCTCGGCGGTATCGGCGCCGCCCAGGAACTCGGCAGCGTGCTGGGTCCGCTGTACGGCATCTTCATCGTGTGGCTGTTCCACGACTGGCGCGACGTGTTCTGGGTCAATGTGCCGCTGACCCTGGCCGCGATGGTGATGATCCACTTCAGCCTGCCGTCCCACGACCGCAGCGCACAGCCGGAGAAGATCGACGTCACCGGCGGTTTACTGTTGGCGCTCGCGCTGGGCCTGGCGGTCATCGGCCTCTACAACCCCAAACCGGACGGCAGACAGGTGCTGCCGAGCTACGGTCTGCCGCTGGTGATCGGCGCGGTGGTGGTTGGCGTGCTGTTCTTCGTCTGGGAACGTTTCGCTCGTACCCGGCTCATCGACCCGGCCGGCGTGCGTTTCCGGCCGTTCCTGTCCGCATTGGGTGCCTCGGTGTGCGCCGGCGCGGCGCTGATGGTGACCCTGGTGAACGTGGAGTTGTTCGGGCAGGGCGTGCTCGGGATGAACCAGAATCAGGCGGCGGGCCTGCTGCTGTGGTTCCTGATCGCACTGCCGGTGGGCGCGCTGCTCGGCGGCTGGATCGCCACCCGCACCGGCGACCGCATCGTCGTCTTCGTCGGATTGCTGATCGCCGGGTGCGGATACTGGCTCATTTCGTATTGGCGTGCCGACCTGATGTCCCGCAAGCACGACGTCCTCGGGATATTGCTGCCCGCCGTGCACACCGACCTGCTGATCGCCGGATTGGGTCTGGGCCTGGTGATCGGACCGCTGTCCTCGGCGGCGCTGCGGGTGGTTCCTGCCGCTCAGCACGGCATCGCGTCGGCGTCGGTGGTGGTGGCCAGGATGACGGGCATGCTGATCGGGGTGGCCGCGCTGAGTGCATGGGGGCTCTACCGGTTCAACCACATTCTGGCCGGGTTGGAACGTACGGCCGGGTCCTACCTGCACGCGTTCGCTTTGATGTACGGGGACATTTTCAAAGTCACCGTGGCGATCTGTGTGGTCGGCGCGCTACTGGGGCTGTTGATCGGCGCCCGCGACGAGCATGCCGAGGAACAGCCGGTCTTCGAACACGCAGCACCGGCACCGCCCTCGGCACCTACGGCCGGAGCACCGCGGCACGCAGCCGAAGCCCAGCCGGCGCCGACGGCTACCGAGCCACCAGGCTGAGCAGTAGGTCCGGTCCGACCTGTTCGACGCTGTCGAACTGCCAACGCAGCGCCTGGGCCATGCTGGACACCCCGACGTCGTCGACCGCGCTCACCGGACCGCCGAGCAGGATTGGCGCCACATAGGCCAGGATCCGGTTGATCGCCCCGGCGCGCAGGAAGGCCCCCGCCAGCGTCGGGCCGCCTTCGAGCAGCACGTCGGTGCGATCGCTGAGCGCGCGGAGCACCTCGACCGGCTCGCGGGTCCGGATCACCATCGTGCGCGAATCGTCGTTGAGCACCTTGGCTTCCGGCGGTATCTCGCGCCTGCCCACCACCACCCGCAGCGGCTGCTGCGGGGCCAGCGAGCCGTCCGGCAGCCGGGCGGTCAGGGCGGGATCGTCGGCGATGACAGTGCCGGTGCCGACCACGATCGCATCCGCGATCGCCCGACGACGGTGCAGGTCCGCGCGCGCGGCCTCACTGGAGATCCACTGGCTGGACCCGTCGGCGGCGGCGCTGCGGCCGTCGATGCTGGTGGCGTACTTCCACGTCACGTGCGGCAGCCCGGTGCGCTGCTTGAACAGCCATTCCCGCAGCGGGCCGGCCACGACCGCGTCGGCCATCACCCCTGATCGCACCTGCAGTCCGGCCGCCGTCAACCGGCCCGCGCCGCCGCCCGCGATGCCGTTGGGGTCGTCGACGGCGTAGATCACCGTTCCCACCCGCGCCTCGATCAGGGCGTTCACGCACGGGGGTGTCTTGCCGTAGTGGTTGCACGGTTCCATGGTGATGACCGCGATGCCGCCGGCGGCCAACCCGCCGGCCCGGCGCAGGGCCATGACCTCGGCGTGATCGCCCCCGGCCGGTTGGGTGGCACCGGCGCCGACGACGCGACCTTCCTGGTCGACGATGACCGCCCCGACCGGCGGGTTGGGGTAGGTGGTCCCCTTCACCTGGTAGGAGTGGTCGATGGCCAGTTTCATGGCCTCTTCGATGCTCTTGACCTGCTCGGGGACGGTCGGTCCGGTCATGAGCCGCTGCCCAGGTGCGGCGACTTCGCGGCGGCCTGCCGCCGCAGCGCCTTGACCGCGGCGGCCGGGTCGTCTGCGCCGTACACCGAGGACCCCGCGACGAAGCAGTCGACGCCGGCTTCGGCGGCCTGCTCGATGGTGTCCTCATTGATGCCGCCGTCGATCTCGACCAGGATGCTCAGTTCGCCGGCGTCCACCAGCTTGCGCACCGCGCGTACCTTGCTGAGCACCTCGGGTATGAAGCTCTGACCACCGAAACCGGGTTCGACGGACATGATCAGCAGGGTGTCGAAGTGCGGCAGTATGTCCAGGTAGGGATCCAGCGCGGTCTTCGGCTTGACGCTGATGCCGGCCTTGGCTCCGGCGGCCCGGATGTCGCGGGCGACCGCGATCGGATTGTCGGTGGCCTCGGCGTGGAACGTGACGTTGTAGGCACCGGCCTCGGCATAGGGCGGCGCCCACTTGTCCGGGTTGTCGATCATCAGATGGCAGTCCATCGGGATGTCGGTCGCGGCCAGCAGGCTCTCGACCACCGGCAGGCCGATCGTGAGATTCGGCACGAAGTGGTTGTCCATCACGTCGACGTGCAACCAGTCGGCGCCGTCGACGGCCGCCGCTTCCTTGGCGAGTCGGGCGAAATCAGCGGCCAGAATTGACGGGGCTATCAGCGGTCCCCCCCGAGAAGACATGTGCGACACCTTACTGGCGGCGCAGGGCCGCGGCGAACATCGCATCGGTGCCGTGTCGGTGTGGCCACAGCTGTACGTAGTGACCGGAGGGACCGGTCGCGATCCCGTCGGCCACCGGGTCGAACAACGGCGGCGTGTCCAGCGCGGTCACCGGGTGGCGGCGCAGCGCGTCGGCGACCACCCCGACCGTCTCGGCCAGGTGCGGTGAGCAGGTGGCGTACAGCACCACCCCGCCCGGCCGGGTCAGGGAGATCGCGGCGGCAAGCAGCTCGCGTTGCAGCTTGGCCAGCGCGGGAACGTCGGACGGCTGCCGCCGCCAGCGGGCCTCCGGCCGGCGGCGCAACGCACCCAGCCCGGTGCACGGCACGTCGACCAGTACCCGGTCGAAACCCGGTTCGAGGCCGGAGTCGCGCCCGTCGACCCGCAGCACCTCGACCGGCAATCCGCGGGTGTTCACCTCCACCAGCTCGGCGCGGTGCCCGGTCGGCTCGACCGCCGTCACCGCCGCTCCCGACTGGGCACCCAACGCCGCCAGCAGCGCGGTCTTGCCACCCGGCCCGGCGCACAGATCCAGCCACCGGCCGCCCTCACGGTCGTCCAGGGGTGCCAGCGTCAGCGCGCGCGCCACCAGCTGGCTGCCTTCGTCCTGGACCAGCGCCTGCCCGTCGCGCACCGGCGCCAACCCGCCCGGATCGCCGCCGGTCAGATACACCGCGTAGGGCGAGAATCGGCCGACCGTGCCCCCGACCGCGTCGGCGAGGTCGGCGGCCGTGAGCACTCCGGGACGAGCCGCCAGATGAACCTGGGGGCGTTCGTCGTCGCTGGCGAGCGCTGCGTCCAGCTCGCCCGCAGCGGCACCCAGAGCGTCGGTAAACGCTTGGGCGATCCACCGCGGATGGGCGTGCACGAACGCGGCACGGCCTACCGGATCATTGCGCGGCGCCAGTTCGTCCAGCCAGGACTGCTCGTCGCGCGCGGCGATGGTGCGCAGCACCCCGTTGACGAAACCTGCTCGCGCCGAATCGAATTCGAGCCCGGCCTGCTCGACGGTGGTCGACACCGCGGCATGCGCATCCACCCGGGTGCGCAGGAGTTGGTAGCTGCCCATGCGCAACAGGTCGAGCAGCACCGGGTCGATCGTGTCCGGCGGGCGGCCGGCGGCCGCGGCGATCACGGCGTCGAGCAGCCCACGGGTCCGGCAGGTGCCGTAGGTCAGTTCGGTCGCGAATGCGGCGTCGCGGCCGGTGATTCCGCGTTCGCGCAGCAGGGCGGGCAAGACCAGGTTGGCGTAGGCGTCGCGCTCGCTGACCGTCCGCAGGGCGTCGAAGGCGGCCTGGCGGGCCGGGTCCAGGTTCTTGCGCCGCGGGCCCCGCTGCTGCGACGGCCGTTGCGGCCGTTGCGGTTTGCGGTCCGGACGTTTCCGGTAGGGCTTGTCCTGCGCGGGACTCATGAGGCCCTGGTCGTCTCGTCCAGCCGCGCACCGCGGGCCCAGTCCGCAGCGTTCATCGGCTTCTTGCCGGGCGGCTGAATCTGGCCCAACCGCACCGCCGCCGAAGCGGTACCTATCCACACCGCGTTGCGTGTGACGTGAATCTCGCCGGGCGACAGCGACTTCGGCGCGTCCTGCGCCAGTTGCACCGGACCGATTTTCACACGCAGGTCACCGAGCAGCGTCCAGGCGCCCGGATTGGGTGTCACCGCGCGGATGCGTCGTTCGACCACGGGCGCCGGCAGGTCCCAGCGCACCCGGGCCTGCTCCACGGTGATCTTGGGGGCCAGGCTGACCCCGTCGGCGGGCTGCGGTTGCGGTGTCAGCGACTGGTCGGCGATCCCGTCCAGGGTGGCGGCGAGCAGTGCCGCACCCGAAACCGCAAGGCGCTCAAGCAGTTCACCGGCGGTATCGGTCGGCCGGATGGTCTCGGTGACGGTCCCGTAGACGGGTCCGGAGTCCAGGCTCTTTTCGATCTGGAATGTGGTGGCCCCGGTGATGGTGTCGCCGGCGGCGATCGCCGCCTGCACCGGCGCCGCGCCGCGCCAGGCCGGCAACAGCGAGAAATGCAGGTTCACCCAACCCGACGGGGGCACGGCCAGCAGCCCGTCGCCGAGCAGCGCTCCGTAAGCCACCACCGCGCAGCATTGCGGCGCCAATTCCGTCAGTTCGGCGACGAACTCCGCCGAGTTCGGCCGCGCCGGCCGCAACACCGGGATGCCGCGCTCGAGTGCCTCGCGGGCGACCGGTGACGGCTCGGGCCGGCCCCGGCGCCCTGAGGCTGCGTCCGGCCTGGTCAGCACGGCGACCACGTCGTGATTCGGCGAGTCGAGCAGCCGGCGCAGCGCGGGCAGCGCGGGTTCGGGGGTTCCAGCGAAGACGAGGCGCACGCGCTCAGTCTAGGAAGTCCGTCCCTGCCGGTGGACGACGCCGCGTGAGAGCAAGCCGCTTGGCACTCAGATGTCTTCGATGTCGATGTGGGCGTCGGGCTCACCGCCGGCGGCGGTGAAGGCGGTCAGGGCACGCACCAGCCCGTGCCGTTCGGCCGGGGGCATCTGTCCGACGATCCGCGCGATTTCCTTGCGGCGGTAGGCGGTGACCTGCCGGACGACGTCGCGGCCCCGCTTGGTCAGCGCCGCCAGCAGTTCGCGGCGCGAAGTGGGGTGCGGCAGCCGGTCGATCATCCCGGAGCTGACCAACCGGTCCACCATCCGTCCGGTCGCCGAGGGTTGCACGCCCAGCAGATTCGCCAGCGTGGCGAGGTTGATGGGGCCACGGTGGGAAAGGATCACCAGGGTGCGGAACTGCGCGATGGTGATGGTCTCGTCGACCTGGGCGATCGACCGCGCCGAGATCGCCACCAGCAGTCGGGAGGCGGTCAGCAGCGAGTCGGTGATGACGTCCAGCGAATCATCGACCGTCGCGTTGTCCCCTGCCACGCTGCACCCTTCGCCTAGGTCGGCTAGCAGCGAAAAGCGTAACAGCTGCACAGTCGTAGCCATCGATTATTTCTCACCACAATAGTAGTTTGCGGGTATGGTCGACGGCCGGGCGCGGCGCGTCACCCGATGTGCAGCGGATCGATCTGCACCCGGACCGGCTCGTGGGTCTGGCGGGCGCTGAGGACGCCGACAGCGCCGCGCAACGCGGCCGCCAGCGCCAGGCCGTGCTCCCGCGGCACCCGCACCAGCATCCTGGTGACCGGCGCACCGGATGCGATGGCCGCCGGGCGACGGGCACCGGCCGGCAGATCCACCGGGCCGAGCAACTCGGCGTAGTCGGGTAACCGCGCCTCGGCGAGCAACGCACTCACCGCATCGGCGCTGCCGTCCAGCGCGGCGATGTGCACACTCGGCGGCAGACCGACCTCGGCGCGGGCCGCGAGCTCGGCGTCGGCGTGACCGACCGGGTCCCACCGGATCAGCGATTGCACTGTCGGAAGCGAGGATTCGGCGACCACGATGACCACCCCGCCCTCGCCGCGGGCCCTGACAAGAGCGGCGGCAGACATCCACCGCCACAGCGCGTGCTCGGCCGCGCGCAGATCCTGCCGGCCCAGCAGCGCCCAGGTGTCCAGCAACAATGCCGCCCCGTACCCGCCGGTCGCCGATGGTTCCGCACCCGGCGTGGCCACCACCAGCGCAGGCCGGGCGGCCACCGCCGACACGATGGCCTCGCCCGCCGACGTGACCACTGCGGTGCCCGGGAAGGCGCGGCCGAGCTCCTCGGCGGTACGCCGGGCGCCGACCACCACCGCCCGCACCGCATCCGAACCGCAGCGCGCACACCGCGGCGCCGCGTCGACCCGCCCGCACCACCGGCATGCGGTCCCCGCACCGCGCTCGACCAGGGCCAACGGACCGGTGCAGTGCCGGCAGCGGGCGATCGCGCGACAACGCCCACAGGCCAGCGACGGAACATACCCGCGCCGCGGCACCTGGACCAGCACCGGAGCCTCAGCTGCCAGCGCGGTGCGGGCAGCGCGCAGGGCGATGGACGGTAACCGTGCGGTGCGCGCCGCCGGGTCGCGTTCGTCGACGTAGCCGCTGTCATCGAGGGCGATCACCCGGGGAGTCCGGCTGCGCACCACCGGTCGGGCGGCGACGATGTCGTGCGCCCAGCCGCTGCGCACCAGCGCCTGGGCCTCCGCGGTACGGGCGTAGTCGCCGATCAGGGCGGCACAACGGGCCTGGTGCGCCCGCAGCATCGCCACCTCCCGGGCATGCGGATAGGGCGCTCGGGGCTCGGCCAGGCTGTCGTCGGAGTCGGCCCACACCATGACCAGACCGAGGTCGGCCAGCGGCGCGAACACCGCGGACCGGGTGCCGATCACCACCCGCGCGCCCCCGCGCAAGGCGGCCAGCCACCGGCGGTAACGCGCGGCGGGGCCCAGTCCCGCCGACAGGGCCGCCACGCTGTCCTCGTTGACAACGCCGAGCACGGCCCGGTGCAGCAGGTCGAGATCGCGCTGGTCAGGCACGACCGCAAGGACCGAGCGACCGGCCGCCAGCGTCTGCGCGGCCGCTTCGGCGAACCGGTCGGCCCACGACTGACCCGGCAGCGCCTGCCACACCGCGCGGGCAGCCCGCGACTCGGCCAGTGCGGCCAGAAACTGTGCACCGCGGTGGAAGGTTGCCCAGCCCGCCGGGTCGACGGGCGCGACCACCGGCCGCTGCGGGACCACGATCGCTTCCTTCTCCACCCGGGCGTGCCGGGCGGGTATCGCCAGGCGCAGCACGTCGGCCCGAGTACCGGCGTACCGGGCGGCGACGGCTTCGACCAGCCGTCGGACTTCGGTGGTGAGCACCGGTTCCGGCGATACGACGCGGTCGAGCCAGCCCAGCTTGCCGGGGTGGTCGGTGTCGTGGCGGCGTTCCAGGATGAACCCGTCGACGAGCCGGCCGTGAAAGCGCACCCGGACCCGCGCCCCGGGTTGCGCATCGTCGGACTGCTCGGGTGCGACCAGATAGTCGAAGTCCCGATCCAGGTGCGGCACCGTCAGCATGGGCAGCACCCGCGCCACCGGCTCTACCTCGGCAGCACCTGAACCGCGAGATATGTTGTCAGCCAAGGTATTTGTTGCCGGCGCTCAGCTCTCCGCGGGCGTGGCGGTGTCCGCGGTGCGGTACAGGTCGTCGCGGCCGAAGAAGAAGCCGGCCGTGATCAGTATCTCGGCGGCGGCATAGGACCACCAGACGGGTACCGCCAGCGCCTCGTTGCCCAGGATGAACCGGCCGATCGCGATCATCGAGTCCGACGCCGCGAAACACACCGCCCCGACGGCGGTCCAGATGGTGGGCAGGCGTGCCAGCAACGCCGTGCACACCATCGCCGAGAGCACGGTGATGTAGACGGTCACCGGGATGGTCAGATTCTGCGTGCCGTCGTTCAGGTGCGGCCAGAACCAGATCAGCATCGCCACCGATGCGACGACCATCACCGCGGCCGCCGCGACCCGACCGCGCGTGGGGGCGACGTGCGGCAGCAGCGCTCCGAGAAAACATATGTGCGCCAACAAGAATGAGCCCAACCCGAACACGAACGAGTGTTTCCACCAGGGAATCGACAGCAGCCAGTCACCGCCGGCCGAGAACACCAGGGCGGGCACCAGCCAGCGCCGCTCGCGGACCACCGGGTGCGCCAGCGCGGCCAGGGCCAGCAGCACCGCCATCGACGCCTTGAACGGCGGCTGGAAAGTCCAGTGCCCGGTCAGCTCGCTGCCGGGCGGCAGGCGCACCGCGATCACCGTCAGGTAGATGCCGTAGGCGATGCCCGCCCACCCCGCGGCCACCCAACCGCCGACCACCAGACGGGCTGCGTACGGTACCCCCATGCCCAACTTGGACAACCTCGGCGTAGGGGCCCCCGACGCGAACCCCGGTGTGGACTCCATCCTGCTGAAGGTACTGGATGCTGTTCCCTTTCGGCTATCAACCGAAGACGGAATCGACGCCGTGCGACAGCGGTTGCGGGATCTGCCGCGCCGCCCGCTGCATCCCGAACTGCGCGTGGAAGATCGTTCGCTGGACGGGCCCGGCGGCCCTATCGGTGTCCGGATCTATTGGCCGGCAACCGATTCGGGGAGCTACCCGGTGGTGTTGTTCTTCCACGGCGGTGGGTTCGTGATGGGCGATCTGGACACCCATGACGGCACAGCGCGCCAGCATGCCGTCGGCGCCGATGCGATCGTGGTGTCGGTCGACTACCGCCTGGCCCCCGAGCACCCCTACCCGGCGGCCGTCGAGGACGCGTGGGCCGCAACGCGATGGGTCGCCGATCACGGCACGGACCTGGGCGCCGACCCCGGCCGTATTGCGCTGGCCGGCGACTCCGCGGGCGGCACGATCGCGGCGGTGATCGCGCAGCGGGCCCGCGACGAGGGCGGACCGCCGATCGCATTCCAGATGTTGTGGTATCCGTCCACGATGTGGGACGCGTCGCTGCCGTCGTTCACCGAGAACGCCGACGCGCTGATCCTCGACGCGAAGGCGATTTCGGACTTCTCCCGGTGGTATGCCGGCGACGCCGACATGGCCGATCCGCCGTCGGGCATGGCCCCGGGCCGGGCCGCGGACCTGTCTGGCCTGCCGGCCGCTTACATTGCGGTCGCCGGCCACGACCCGCTGCGCGACGACGGCATCCGGTACGGCGAACTGCTGTCCGCCGCCGGGGTCCCGGTCGAGGTGCACAACGCCGAGACGATGGTGCACGGATACCTGGGGTACGCGGGCGTGGTGCCCGCCGCCACCGCCGCGATGGACCGCGGGTTAACAGCGTTGCGCGCCGCGCTGCACGGATAATGGCGAACGTGCGTACGGTGAAGCCATGACGGAGCCGACCAGCACCCCACCGGGCATCGATCCGACCCTGAAGATGCTGCTCGATGTCATTCCGATGACCTTCAACGCGGCCGACGGGGTCGAGGTCGCCCGGGCGGCCTTGGCGGCGTTGAAGTTTCCCGCGGAGATGCTCCCGCAGCTGCGCATCGAGGAACGCACGGTCGGCTACGGCGAGCACACCGACATCCCGGTCCGCATCTACTGGCCGCCGACCGCCGCGCAGGACAACCTGCCGGTGGTGGTCTTCTACCACGGTGGCGGGTGGGCGCTGGGCGACCTGGACACCCACGACCACGTCGCGCGCGCCCACGCCGTCGGCGCGGACGCGATCGTGGTGTCCGTCGACTACCGGTTGGCCCCCGAGCATCCGTTCCCGGCCGCGGTCGACGACTCCTGGGCGGCGCTGCGATGGGTCGCCGACAACGCCGCCGAGCTCGGCGGTGACCCCGGTCGGATAGCCGTCGCCGGCGACTCCGCGGGCGGGAACATCTCAGCTGTCATGACCCAACTCGCCCGCGACAACGGCGGCCCGGCGCTGGTCTACCAGCTGCTGTGGTACCCGTCGTGCATCGGTGACCGGACGCTGCCGTCGTTCATCGAGTACGCGGTGGACCCGATCCTGGACGAGGAAGTCATCGACGCCTTCCTGGCGTGGTACGTGCCGCACCTCGACGTCACCGACCACACCACGCTGCCGGCCAGCCTTGCCCCCGGCAACGGGGAGCTGTCCGGGCTGCCGCCGGCTTTCATCGGCACCGCCCAGCACGACCCGTTGCGCGACGACGGTGCCCGCTACGCGCAGCTGCTCAGCGCCGCCGGGGTCGCCGTGGAGGTCAGCAACGAGCCGACCCTGGTGCACGGCTACGTCAGCTTCGCGCCGGTAGTGCCCGCCGCGGCCGAGGCCACCAACCGCGGGCTGGCGGCGTTGAAAAAGGCGCTGTACTCGTGAACGTAGGCTCAGACATATAGCCATGAGCCGGCACCGGCATTGTCATCGGAGGAATTCGCCATGGGTGGGGCACCCGACTATCACACCGTCATCGTCGGCGCCGGGTTCTCCGGCATCGGCGCGGCCATCAAGCTCGACGAGGCGGGCCTGTCCGACTACCTGGTGATCGAGGCCGCCGACGGGGTCGGCGGCACCTGGTATTGGAACACCTATCCCGGCATCGCCGTGGACATTCCGTCGTTCTCCTACCAGTTCTCGTTCGAGCAGAGCCCGGACTGGTCGCGGACCTACGCCCCCGGCGGCGAGCTGAAAGCCTATGCCGATCACTGCGTGGACAAGTACGGCATCCGGTCCCGGATCCGGTTCAACACCAAGGTGATCTCCGCGGAGTTCGACGACGAGCGGGCGTTGTGGCGGCTGCAGACAGATCCGGGTGACGAGATCACCGCCCGATTCCTGATCAGCGCCAGCGGCGTGCTCACGGTGCCGAATCTGCCCGACATCGCCGGCGTGGAATCGTTTGACGGCATCACCATGCACACCGCGCGCTGGGACCACAGCCAGGACCTGACCGGCAAGCGGGTGGCGATCATCGGGACCGGAGCCTCCGCCGTCCAGGTCATCCCGGAGATCGCGCCGGTTGTCAGCCGGCTCACCGTTTTTCAGCGCACCCCGATCTGGTGCTTTCCCAAATTCGACGTGCCGTTGCCGGCCGCGGCGCGCTGGGCGATGCGGATTCCCGGCGGCAACGTCATTCAGCGGCTACTGAGTCAGGCTTTCGTCGAGGTGACGTTCCCGCTCTCGGCGCAGTACTTCACGGTGTTCCCGTTCGCCAAGAGCATGGCCACGGCGGGCCGCGGCTACCTGCGACAGCAGGTCAAAGACCCGGTGGTGCGCGAGAAACTCACCCCGCACTATGCCGTGGGATGCAAGCGTCCCGGTTTCCACAACACCTACCTGGCCACGTACAACCGCGACAACGTCCGGTTGGTCACCGAGCCGATCGACAGGGTCACCCCCGCAGCGGTAGTCACCACCGACGGCGAGGAGCACGAGATCGACGTGCTGATCCTGGCCACCGGCTTCAAGGTCATGGACACCGACAACGTCCCCACCTATGCCGTCACCGGCAGCGGCGGGCGGTCGTTGGCCCGGTTCTGGGACGAACACCGGCTGCAGGCCTATGAAGGCGTCAGCGTTCCCGGATTCCCCAACATGTTCACCATCTTCGGGCCGTACGGCTACGTCGGTTCCTCGTACTTCGCGCTGATCGAGACCCAGACCCACCACATCGTGCGGTGCCTGAAACGGGCCGACCGCGACGGCTCGCACCGCGTCGAGGTGACCGCGGCCGCCAACGACCGGTATTTCGCCGAGATGATGAGCAAGCGGCACCGGCAGATCTTCTGGCAGGACAGCTGCCGGCTGGCCAACAGCTACTACTTCGACAAGAACGGCGACGTGCCGTTGCGGCCCACCACCACGGTCGAAGCCTATTGGCGCAGCAGGCGTTTCGACCTCGACGACTACCGGTTCAGCGCCTGAGTCACCGGCGGTCGCTCGGCCGGCGCGGTGCTGGTCAGGAAGGGATTGCACCCTAGGCACTAGGCTCAGTCGATATGGCGAAGGTGTTTTCGCGTATCGACGACTCGTTGCGGGAGTTCATCGCTGAGCAGGCGATGTTCTTCGTGGCGACCGCACCGTCGCAGGGCGGCCACATCAACCTGTCGCCGAAAGGCTACGCCGACACCTTCGCGGTACTCGATGACCACACAGTGGCGTACCTGGACCTGTTCGGCAGCGGGGTGGAGACCATTGCGCACCTGCGCGACAACGGGCGCATCACGGTCATGTTCTGCTCGTTCAGCCGCAACTCCCGCATCCTGCGGTTGTTCGGCACCGGCCGGATGCTGCGCCCCGACGATGACGAATTCGACCGTGTCAGAAGACATTTCGGGGATCTACACCCCGGGGTGCGGGCGGCCATCGTGATCGACGTGGAGCGGATCGCCGATGCCTGCGGGTTCGCGGTGCCGTATTACGAACTGGTCGACGACCGCCAGGTGCTCGACACGTATCACGCCAAGCAGCCCGCGGAGGCCTATACCCGTTCGATCGGACGCAATCAACACAGCATCGACGGCCTGGCCGGGTTGGACCCCGACCACCCGCTGCCGCCCACCTGACGGCGAGCAGACGCAAAAGCCCCTAATTTCGGCACGAAATAGGGGCTTTTGCGTCTGCTCGGCAGGCTAGATGGCGTGCTTGAGGTCGTCGACCTTGTCCAGCTGCTCCCACGGCAGCTCGATGTCGGTACGCCCGAAGTGCCCGTAGGCGGCGGTCTGAGCGTAGATCGGCCGGAGCAGGTTCAGGTCGCGGATGATCGCGCCGGGCCGCAGGTCGAAGACCTCCGGGATGATCTTCTCGATCTTCACCGGGTCGACGGCCTCGGTGCCGAACGTCTCGATGAACAACCCGACCGGCGCCGCCTTGCCGATGGCGTAGGCCACCTGCACCTCGACGCGCTGCGCCAGGCCGGCGGCCACGACGTTCTTGGCCACCCACCGCATCGCGTACGCGGCCGACCGGTCCACCTTGGACGGGTCCTTGCCGGAGAACGCGCCGCCGCCATGGCGGGCCCAGCCGCCGTAGGTGTCGACGATGATCTTGCGGCCGGTCAGCCCGGCGTCGCCCATCGGACCGCCCAGCACGAACTTGCCGGTCGGGTTGACCAGCACCCGGGTCGACGACGAATCCAGGGTCTCGTGGGCCAGGTCGGCCAGCACCGTGTCCAGCACGTGCCGGCGGATGTCGGGGTCGAGGGTGTTCTCCAGGTCGATGCCGTCGGCGTGCTGGGTGGAGACGACGACGGTGTCCAACCGGACCGGCACGTTGTCCTCGTACTCGATGGTGACCTGGGTCTTGCCGTCGGGCCGCAGGTAGTCCAGGGTCCCGTTCTTGCGGACCTCGGTCAGTCGCCGCGACAGCCGGTGCGCCAGCGCGATGGGCAGCGGCATCAACTCCGGGGTGTCGTTGATCGCGTAGCCGAACATCAGCCCCTGGTCACCGGCGCCTTGCGAGTCCAACGGGTCGGCCGCCCCTTCGACACGTGCTTCGTGCGCGGTATCGACGCCCTGGGCGATGTCTGGCGACTGGGCGCCGATGCCGATGTTCACCCCGCAGGTCTCCCCGTCGAAGCCCTTGTCCGACGAGTCGTAGCCGATCTCGAGGATGCGCTTGCGCACGGTGTTGGTGATGTCGGCGAACGCCTCCTTGGCCGAGGTGGTGACCTCACCCACGACGTGCACCTGGCCGGTGGTCACCAGCGTCTCGACGGCGACACGGGAGCGAGGGTCCTCCGCGAGCAGCGCGTCGAGGACCGAGTCACTGATCGCGTCACAGATCTTGTCTGGATGCCCCTCGGTCACCGATTCGCTGGTGAATAGCCGGCCCTTCTCGCTCACCCTGTGATTCCTTCCCGTCGTGCTCGCCAAAGGTTAGTTAGGCGAATTATTTTTCCTGGCTCTTACTCAACCGGCTGCGCCGGGTGTTTGCAAATTCGATGGGCCGCCCGGAGCACGGGCTGCCCCGCCACGTTACTGCGGTGTCTCCCCGTGCAGAAAGGCGACGATCGCATCCACAATACGGCTCGCCATCAGCGTCTTCGATCCGTGCTGCAGTGCCGACTCGGTGCCGTCGGCCGCCAGCAGCCAGCCGTCGTTGCTGTCCACCTCGAATGCCTTGCCCTCGCCGACAGCGTTGACCACCAGCAGGTCACAGCCTTTGCGTCGCAGCTTCGCCCGGGCGTGGAACAGCACGTCACCGTTGGCGTCGCCGGTCTCGGCGGCAAACCCCACAATGGCGCGCATGTTCGGCAACTGGCCGTGCGAGCGGGCCTGTACGGCGCCGGCCAGCACGTCGTCGTTGCGCAGCAACTCGATGGGAGCGGGTCCGGCCTGGGTGTCGGGGCTCTTCTTGATCTTGGCGGTGGAAACCTGCGCGGGCCGGAAATCGGCCACCGCCGCCGCCATCACCAGCACGTTGGCTTCCGACGCGTGCTTGGACACCGCTTCACCGAGCTGCTCTGCCGAACTGATGTGCACCACGTTGACACCGGCCGGATCGATCAGCCCGGCGGTGTGTCCCGCAATCAGCGTGACCTCGGCCCCGCGCTGCGCGGCGACCCGCGCCACGGCATAGCCTTGCTTGCCCGAACTGCGGTTCCCGATGAAGCGCACCGGATCGATCGCCTCCCGGGTGCCACCGGCGGTCACCAGGACCCGGCACCCGGCCAGGTCGTAGGGCAGCGCGTCGTGGCGGTCCAGCAGCAGGTGGGCCAGCGTGGTGATCTCCTCGGCCTCGGGCAGTCGGCCGGCGCCGCTGTCGGTGCCGGTCAGCCGTCCGGAGGCGGGCTCGAGCACGATCGCCCCCCGGCGGCGCAGGGTGGCGACGTTGTCGACGGTGGCCGGATGCAGCCACATCTCGGTGTGCATCGCCGGCGCGAACAACACCGGACATCGCGCGGTGAGCAGCGTCGCGGTCAGCAGGTCGTCGGCGCGGCCGGCCACCGCGCGGGCCAGCAGATCAGCGGTGGCCGGTGCGACCACCACCAGGTCAGCCTGCTGGCCGAGACGCACATGCGCCACCTCGGGCACGTCCTTGAAGACGCCGGTCTGCACTGTTTCCCCGGACAACGCCTCGAAGGTGGCCGCCCCGACGAACTGCAGCGCGGACTCGGTGGGAATGACCCGCACGCTGTGCCCGGCCTCGCGCAGCTGCCGCACCACAGTGCAGGCCTTGTAGGCCGCGATCCCGCCGGAAACTCCGACTACGACGCGTCTGGAGCCGCGCTTGCTGCCCTCACTGCGCTGACTCTCCATGGCGCGCCGGACCCTGTTACTCGCCCTCGGTGTGTTCGAGCAGGTCGGCGTGGATTTCGCGCATCGCGATCGACAGCGGCTTTTCCTGCAACCCCGGTTCGACCAGCGGGCCGACGTACTCGAGGATGCCCTCGCCGAGCTGGTTGTAGTAGTCGTTGATCTGCCGGGCCCGCTTGGCGGCGTAGATCACCAGCGCGTACTTGCTCGAGACGCGTTCCAGCAATTCGTCAATGGGCGGGTTGGTGATGCCCAACGGGGTGTCATAGGCACCGGCCCCACCGGCCGACGGATCGAACTGATCCACGGCGGTCAACGACACGTCGGACTGCGGAATAGTCACGTAAAAATTCTCCTGGCTGCACGCAGCTGCTCATAGGCGGCTTCAAAAGTACGGTTGGGTCAAGCACTGGATGGGTTGCTAACCAGCAAGGATACCAATTCGGCGCACGCAGACTCCAATCGGCTGTTCACCACGACGACGTCGAAGTCGCCCTGAGCGGCCAATTCGATCCGCGCGGTGTCCAGGCGGCGCTGGATCACCTCGGCCGTTTCGGTGCCCCGCCCGACCAGTCTGGCCTCCAGGTCCGCCCAGCTGGGCGGGGCCAGGAACACCGTGAGCGCCTCCGGCATGGCCGCCTTGACCGCTCGGGCACCGGCGAGATCGACCTCGACGAGCACCGGGAAACCCGCTGCTTTGGCATCGCGCACCGGGGCCGCCAGCGTGCCCGACCGGTGCAGCCCCCCGTGGATCTCCGCCCATTCCAGCAGCTCGCCCTGGTCGATCAGGCGCTGAAAGGCGGTGGGGCTGACGAAGTGGTAGTCGACACCGTCGACTTCACCGGGCCGCGGCGCCCGGGTGGTGGCCGAGACGCTGAAGTGCAGGTCCGGGATGCGCTCCCGCAGGCACCGGACGACCGTCGACTTGCCGACCGCGGAGGGACCGGACAGCACGACCACGCGGCCGGAGTCCGGTCCCCCGCCGGCACTCATTGGCGCTCCCGGGCCGGGGGCTGGGTTGGATCGTCCAGCCGACTAGGAGCCGAACTTTTCCAGCAGCGCCTTGCGCTGACGGTCGCCCAGGCCGCGTAGGCGACGGGTCGGGGCGATTTCGAGCTCGGTCATGATTTCCTGCGCCTTGACCTTGCCCACCTTCGGCAAGGCCTCCAGCAGCGCAGACACCTTCATCTTGCCCAGGACTTCGTCGCTCTCGGCGTCCTTGAGGACCTGGGTGAGGTTGGTGCCGCCACGCTTGAGCCGATCCTTGAGTTCGGCTCGTGCCCGACGTGCGGCAGCAGCCTTCTCCAACGCTGCCGCGCGCTGCTCGTCGGTCAACTGGGGAAGGGCCACGATTCCTCCGTCTCTCGTCGATAACTATCGATCGTCATTTGTCTCGACCACGTACTTCGGCCAGCGCTGACGACCGTACTCACGGTCTCCGACGAAATCTAACCCGACCCCCCGGTTCCGGGGCTAAACGCCCAGCGTGCGAGCGCGACATCGCGCCGTCGACGTGCGGCGCGGCACCGTCGGACGGCGGGCGGAAACCGGTGGCCGCGCCGTTCCACGGGCCGCCAATAGCGACGTTGAACTGCGGTTTTAGGGTGCTGGTGCGGCACCGTACGGCTCGGCAGGGCAGCGGGCCACCCACGGTCGGGGGGTGCGCGCCGGTCCCCGTGCCCAGGATCACGGATCGCCGCGGCGTGTCCGCGCGTGTCGCGCACGTGCGGCGCGGCGCTTCCCGGCGCCGGGAACCGCCCGCAGAGCTGCGATACTGCCCTCATGCTGGACTGGCGGACCGCGGCCGGCAGCCACATCGGACGCCGCTATCAGGCGAACTACGACGTCGTGCACCTCGGCACCGATCCGCTGCTGGCGGTCGTCGCCGACGGCATGGGTGACGGACGCGGCAGCGCGCTGGCCGGGCAGACCGCGGTAGACACCGTGGTGGCAGCCCTGACCGGGGCGCAGATCACGCCGGCGAGCATTCGGGAAGCGGTCGCCGAAGCGCAGGAGCGCGTCCGCGCGATCGGCCGCCAACTCGGCGCGCTGACCGGGTGCACGCTCACCGCCATGGCCGCCGGCCGGGACGGGCTGTGGATCGCCCAGGTCGGCGATTCGCGGGCCTACCGGTTACGCGGCGAGCTGCTGGAGCAGCTGACCGTGGACCACACGATGGCGTGGCTGGGCGCGGTCAACGGCTGGTATGCCTTCGATTCACACGAAGCCGGGGCCGCCCGCTATCAGCTGACCCGCTATATCGGGCACCCGGACCTACCGGAGCCGGACGTCCTGAACGTCAATCCTCGTCCCGGCGACGCCTTCCTGCTGTGTAGCGACGGCGTCGCCGAACAGGTCCCGTACGCATTCCTGGAGGCCTTCCTGCAGGACAGCGACCCACAGCGGGCGGTGACCGGAATCCTGGACGCGGCCGACGCCGCCGGCGGGCACGACAACGCTAGCGCGATCGTGGTCCGGGTGGGCCAGTCAGGCGCCGGCTAGATACGCGACGGTGTCGCGCAGGCGCTCGGCGGCCGCGCGCACCTGCGCGACACCCGGGCCGGCGCGCAGCACCTCACGCGAGACCGCCGGCAACAGCAGGCCCGCCCCGGCCCCGCCGAGCCCCGCCAGCGCCTCGGGACGGCCGCCCTGGGCTCCCACCCCGGGCACCAGGACCGGTCCCCCGACAGCGCTCAGATCGGGCGGGTCGAGGACGGTGGCGCCGACGACCACGCCGACGGAGCCGGGTTGCGCCGCAGCGTTCGCGGCCGCGACGTGGTCCACGATCAACTGCGCCACGGTGCGGCCACCGACGTCGGCGCGCTGCACCGTGGCTCCCTCGGGGTTGGAGGTGGCCGCCAGCACGAACACCCCCCGGTCATGGGCCGCCGCGACGTCCAGCAGCGGGCGCAGCGAGCCGAATCCCAGATAGGGCGACGCCGTCACCGCGTCGGCGGCCAGCGGCGAATCCCCCGCCCAGGCCGCGGCGTAGGCGGCCATCGTGGTCCCGATGTCGCCCCGCTTGGCGTCGGCCAGCACCAGCACGCCGTCGGCGCGCAGCGCGGCGATGGTCTGCTCGAGCACCGCGAAGCCGGCCGCGCCGTACGCCTCGAAGAACGCCACCTGAGGTTTCACCACCGCGAACCCGGCGTAGGCCTGCACACAGACGTCGCAGAACTCGGCCAGCCCGGCCGGGGTGGCCGGCAGATCCCACGCCCGCAGCAGTTCGGGGTGCGGGTCGATGCCCAGGCACAACGGCCCGCGCTGTGCCCTGGCCGCGGCCAGCCGGGCCCCGAAACTAGCCATCGTGGCCGTTACGCGAACCCAGGTTGCGGTGCAGCTCCTGCAGCGACAACACGCCGATGTCACCGCGGATGCCGGCCTCGATGCCCTGCACGGCGGCCGAGGCGCCCTGAACCGTGGTGATGCACGGGATGTTGACCGCCACCGCGGCCGAGCGGATCTCGTAACCGTCGATGCGCGGGCCGGAGTTGCCGAAGGGCGTGTTGATCACCATGTCGACCTCGCCGGCCCGGATCGCGTCGATAGCCGACACCACCGGCCGCCCGTCCTGCGGCGCCTCGAAGTGCTTGCGGACCTCGTCGCACGGAATTCCGTTGCGGCGCAACATCTCCGCTGTACCCTCGGTGGCCAGCACGTGAAAACCCAAGTCGGCCAGCCGCTTGACCGGGAACACCAGCGACCGCTTGTCCCGGTTGGCGACCGACACGAACACCGTGCCCCGCGCGGGCAGTGAACCGTAGGCGGCTGTCTGGCTCTTGGCGAAGGCGGTGCCGAAATCGCGGTCGATGCCCATCACCTCGCCGGTGGACTTCATCTCCGGACCGAGCAGCGAATCGATCGCGGCACCGTCGGCGCGGCGGAACCGGTGGAACGGCAACACGGCTTCCTTGACCGCGATCGGGGCATCCGGCGCCGCGCTGGCGCCGTCCCCGGTCTCGGCCAGCATGCCCTCGCTGCGGAGCTGAGAAATACTGGCGCCCAACATGACTCGCGCGCAGGCTTTGGCCAGCGGGATCGCGGTTGCCTTGGACACGAACGGGACGGTGCGGCTTGCCCGCGGGTTGGCCTCCAATACGTAGAGCACGTCGTCCTTGAGCGCGTACTGCACGTTGAGTAGACCCACCACACCGATCCCGCGGGCAATGGCCTCGGTCGCCTTCCGGACCTTCTCGATATCGCTGCGACCCAACGTCACCGGCGGCAGGGCACACGCGGAGTCACCGGAGTGGATGCCGGCCTCCTCGATGTGTTCCATGATCCCGCCGATGTAGACCTCGGCGCCGTCACACAGCGCGTCGACGTCGATCTCGACCGCGTCCTCGAGGAAGCGGTCGACGAGCACCGGGTGCTCGGGGGACAGTTCGGTGGCGCGGGTGATGTAGCCGCGCAGGGTCGCCTCGTCGTAGACGATCTCCATGCCGCGACCGCCGAGCACGTAGGACGGCCGGACCAGCACCGGATAGCCGATGTCGGCGGCGATACGACGCGCCTGGTCGAACGTGGTCGCGGTGCCCCACTTGGGGGCGGGCAGGCCCGCGGCGTTGAGCACGTCGCCGAACGCGCCGCGGTCCTCGGCCAGGTCGATCGCCTCCGGCGGGGTCCCGACGATCGGCACCCCGGCATCGGCCAGGCGTTGGGCCAACCCCAGCGGGGTCTGGCCGCCCAGTTGCACGATGACCCCGGCGACACCGCCGGCACCCCGGCCGCCGGCCCCGGACTGCTCCTCGGCGCGGAACACCTCCAGCACGTCCTCGAACGTCAGCGGCTCGAAGTACAACCGGTCGGCGGTGTCGTAGTCGGTGGACACCGTCTCTGGGTTGCAGTTCACCATGACCGTCTCAAAACCGGCCTGGCTCAACGTGGTTGCCGCGTGCACGCAGCTGTAGTCGAACTCGATGCCCTGCCCGATGCGGTTGGGGCCGGAACCCAGGATCAGCACCTTGGGGCGCACCGTCTGCGGGGCGACCTCGGTCTCGGCGGCCGGGTCGAGTTCGTAGCTGCTGTAGTGATACGGCGTCTTGGCCTCGAACTCGGCCGCGCAGGTGTCCACCGTTTTGTACACCGGGTGGATGTTCAGCCGTTCGCGCAGCGAGCGCACCCCGTCTTCGCCGGCCAGTTCCGGTCGCAGCGCGGCGATCTGGCGGTCCGACAGCCCGCAGTGCTTGGCGTGACGCAGCAGTTCTGCGTCGAGCACGGGTGCGTCCACGAGTTCGGCGCGCAGGGCCACCAACTCGTCGATCTGGGCCACGAACCACGGGTCGACACCGCTGGCCTTGGCCACCTGCTCCACCGAACCGCCCAGCCGCAGCGCGAGTTCGATGTCGTAGAGCCGGCCTTCGGTGGGCGTGTGCAATCGGGTCAGCACCTCGTCCAGCGTCGAATCGGGCGGATCGGGCTTGGTCCAGAACCCGGCGCGGGTGGTCTCCAGCGAGCGCATCACCTTGCCCAGCGCCTCGACGAAGTTGCGGCCCAACGACATTGCCTCGCCGACGGACTTCATGGTGGTGGTCAGGGTCGGGTCGGCGCCGGGGAACTTCTCGAAGGCGAAACGCGGCGCTTTGACCACCACATAGTCCAGGGTGGGTTCGAAGCAGGCCGGGGTTTCCTTGGTGATGTCGTTGACGATCTCGTCGAGGGTGTAGCCGATGGCCAGCTTCGCGGCGATCTTGGCGATCGGGAAGCCGGTCGCCTTGGACGCCAGCGCACTCGAACGCGACACCCGCGGGTTCATCTCGATGACGATCAGCCGTCCGTCGTCGGGGTTGATCGCGAACTGGATGTTGCAGCCGCCGGTGTCCACGCCGACCTCGCGCAGGATCGCGATGCCCAGGTCGCGCATCCGCTGGTATTCCCGGTCGGTCAGCGTCATCGCCGGCGCCACCGTGACCGAGTCGCCGGTGTGCACACCCATCGGGTCGACGTTCTCGATCGAGCACACCACCACCACGTTGTCGTGGCCGTCGCGCATCAGCTCGAGTTCGAATTCCTTCCAGCCGTAGATGGATTCCTCGATCAGCACGTTGGCGCTGGGGCTGGCGGCCAGCCCGGCGCCGGCGATCCGGTCGACCTCCTCGACCGACCGGGCCATGCCGGAGCCGAGACCGCCCATGGTGAAGCTGGGCCGCACCACCACCGGCAGGCCCAGTTCGGCAACCGTGTCCCGCACCTCGTCCATGGTGAAACACACTCGGCTGCGGGCGGATTCGCCGCCGACCTTGGTGACGATGTCCTTGAACCGCTGCCGGTCCTCACCGCGCTGGATCGCTTCGAAGTCGGCGCCGATGAGCTCCACGCCGTACCGTTCCAGCACGCCGCGCTCGTAGAGCGCCACCGCGGTGTTGAGCGCGGTCTGGCCGCCCAGGGTGGCCAGCAGCGCGTCGATCCGGTTGCCGCGCTCGGCCTGCTGGGCGATCACCTTCTCCACGAACGAGGCGGTGATCGGTTCGACGTAGGTGAAGTCGGCGAACTCCGGGTCGGTCATGATGGTGGCCGGGTTGGAGTTGACCAGGCTGACCTGCAGTCCCTCGGCGCGCAGCACCCGGCAGGCCTGGGTGCCGGAGTAGTCGAATTCGCAGGCCTGGCCGATTACGATCGGCCCGGAGCCGATCACCAGCACGTGGTTGAGGTCTTGGCGTCGCGGCACTAGCGGTTCCCGTCCATCAGGTCGATGAACTGGTCGAACAGGTATTCCGCATCGTGCGGGCCGGCCGCGGACTCCGGATGGTATTGCACCGAAAAAGCCTTTCCGTCAACGAGTCTGACGCCCTCGACAACGCCGTCGTTGGCACAGGTGTGGCTCACCACCGCTGGGCCGAACGGCGTGTCGAACCGCTGGCCCGCCTCCCCTTCCAATGCGAAGCCGTGGTTCTGCGCCGTTACCGCCACCCGTCCGGTGGCGTGGTCGATCACCGGGATGTTGATCCCGCGATGGCCGAACACCATCTTGTAGGTCGACAGCCCCAGCGCCCGGCCCAGGATCTGATTGCCGAAACAGATGCCGAACAACGGGATTCCGGCGCCCAGCACCTCGCGGGTGAGGGCGACAGTGTGGTCGGCGGTGGCCGGGTCGCCGGGCCCGTTGGACAGGAAAACTCCGTCGGGTCTGAGCTCGGCGATCTGCTCGAAACTCGCCCCGGCGGGCAGCACGTGGCTACGTACCCCGCGCTTGGCGAAGTTACGCGGGGTGTTGGTCTTGATACCCAGATCCAGCGCGGCCACGGTAAAGCGTTGCTGCCCTTCGGGTTCGATCGTGTACGTCTCAGGCGTGCTGACTTCGCCGGCCAGGTCGGCGCCCAGCATCGCCTCCTGCGCGCGCACCCGCTCGATCAGCTGTTCGGGATCGGCCAGAGCCGGCCCGGAGAACACGCCCGCCTTCATCGAGCCGCGGCTGCGCAGATGGCGGACCACCGCGCGGGTGTCGATCCCGGCGATCCCGACGATGCGCTGGCGCACCAACTCGTCCTCCAGCGTGCCGGTGGCGCGCCAGTTCGACGCGCGCGGCGACGGGTCGCGCACCGCGTAGCCGGCGACCCAGATCTTATCGCCGCGGCTCTCGCCGTCCTCGGCGTTCCAGCCGGTATTGCCGATCTGCGGGGCGGTGGCCACCACGATCTGACGGTGGTAGCTGGGGTCGGTCAGGGTCTCCTGATAGCCGGACATGCCGGTGCTGAACACCGCCTCACCGAGTGTCTGCCCGACCGCGCCGAACGGGGTGCCGGCGAAAACCTTCCCGTCCTCCAGCACCAGCAGCGCTCGACTCATGTGCGCCACTCCTCGTCGGTTCGTTCCCCGCCGGCGGGCGGTTGCCCCCCTGCATCGTCATCGACGCAACTCACTTGCCCGGGCTCCTCTTCTTCCAACCACTTCGCATAGTCGTCCCGGTTGTTCGCCCGGAACCCCGTGTCGATCTCGGTGCCCGACGGCAACCGCCACCGGATAGCCAGGATCCCGTTGCGCACACCCACCTTGCCGACGATGCCGCGCTCACAACGGATGTCCACCACCGACTCCCGCGGAATCCAGATCGGTTGCGCACGAATGCGTTCCACTAGAATCCCGCCGGTGTAGCGGGTCAGCACCGCCTTGCTGCGGTACCCGAGATCGCCGACGGCGATCCGGTCGTTCCAGGCCGGGGACAGAGTGCAACCGACGTAGAGGCCGGGCGTGGTGATCAGGGCGGCCCCCACCTCGTCGGGCAGGTCGGGCAGCTCGCCGACCAGCTCCACCTGCCGTTCGGCCCGGCGTCGCCAGCCCCGCATCATCAACTGGATGACCACCGCCAGCAACACCACCAGGACCGCCGCAAAGATCAGCGATCCCACCATGGTGCCTGAATTCATACCGGACTCTTCCCGTCTCGGGCGGTGACCCTGCCGCGCAACAGCGTCGCAGTGACCGTCGCAGGCAGTGTCATCGACTCGTATGGCGTGTTGGCCGAACGGCTGGCCAACTCGCCGCCGGTGACCGTCCAGGTGGCGTCCGGATCGACCACGGTCACGTTGGCCGGCTCCCCCACTTCCAACGGCCGGCCCTGATCGGGCAGCCCCACGATGCGCGCCGGATTCTCGCTCATCACCCGGGCGACGTCACGCCAGGTCAGCAGGCCCGGACGCACCATCGTCTGCACCACCACCGACAACGCGGTCTGCAGGCCGAGCATGCCCGGACGCGCCGCGGAGAACTCGACGCACTTCTCGTGCTCGGCATGCGGGGCGTGATCGGTGGCCACACAGTCGATTACCCCGTCGGCCAGGGCCTGACGCAGCGCGATAGCGTCGGCGGCCTCGCGCAGGGGCGGGTTGACCCGATTGCGCCCGTCGTAGCTGGCCAGCCTGCTATCGTCCAGCAGCAAGTGATGCGGGGTGACCTCGGCGGTGATCGAAATACCTTGCTCCTTAGCCCATTTCACCAGCTCGACGGTGCCGGCGGTGGAGGCGTGGCAGATGTGCACCCGGGCTCCGGCGTCGCGGGCCAGCAGGGCGTCGCGGGCGACGATGGATTCCTCGGCGGCCCTCGGCCATCCGGTGAGTCCGAGCCGGGCGGCAGTGGGCCCTTCATGGGCGATCGCCCCGACGGTCAGCCGCGGCTCTTCAGCGTGCTGGGCGATCAGCACCCCCAGCCCGGTGGCGTATTCCAGCGCGCGGCGCATCACCAGCGGGTCGTGCACGCAGATGCCGTCGTCGGAGAACATCCGCACCCCGGCGACACCGGCATGCATCATCCCCATCTCGGTGAGCTCTTTGCCGGCCAGCCCGATGGTGACCGCACCGACCGGGTGGACATCGACCAGGCCGACCTGCTGACCCCGGTGCCACACGTGGTCGGTGACCACCGGGCTGTCGGCCACCGGATCGGTGTTGGCCATCGCGAACACCGCTGTGTAACCGCCGAGAGCGGCTGCCGCCGAACCGGTTTCGATGTCTTCGGCGTACTCCCGGCCGGGCTCGCGCAGATGCGTGTGCAGATCCACGAAGCCGGGCAGCAACACCTGACCGGAGGCGTCGATGACGTCGGCGGTGTCGGGAATCTCGAGTCCGGCACCGATTTCAGCGATCTGGCCGTCCGCCACCAGCACGTCGACGGGATCGCCCGCACCGTAGCGTCGGACGCCCCGAATCAGCACACTCATGCCGCCGCCTCCTCGGCACCCACCAGAACGTGGAACAACACCGCCATGCGCACATGCACACCGTTGGAAACCTGTTGCAGCACAGCCGATTGCGACGAGTCCGCGACCGCAGAGGAGATCTCCATACCGCGCAGCATCGGGCCCGGGTGCAGCACCACGGCGTGTCCGGGCAGCAGCGCCTGGCGCCGCGCGGACAGTCCGTACAGCGCCGAATATTCGCGCACCGAGGGGAAGAAGCCGCCGTTCATCCGCTCGGCCTGCACCCGCAACATCAGCACCGCGTCGGCAGCAGGCAGTTCGGCGTCGAAGTCGTTGGACACGGTGACCGGCCAGCTCTCCACCCCGCGCGGCAACAGGGTCGGCGGCGCGACCAGCACCACCTCCGCACCCAGGGTGTGCAGCAGCATCACGTTGGAGCGGGCCACCCGGCTGTGCAGGATGTCACCCACGATCACCACCCGGCGACCCTCGATGCCGCCGAGTCGTTGCCGCACGGTCAGCGCATCCAGCAGAGCCTGGGTGGGATGCTCGTGGGTGCCGTCACCGGCGTTGATCACCGACGGACCATCTTGGCGACCGGTCCACTCGGCGAGCAGATGCGCCGCACCCGAGGCGGGATGCCGCACGATCAGCGCGTCGGCGCCGGCCGCGCGCAGGGTCAGCGCGGTGTCGCGCAACGACTCGCCCTTGCCGACCGAGGACCCGGTCGCGCTGACGTTGATCACGTCGGCGCTCATCCACTTGCCGGCCACCTCGAACGAGACGCGGGTGCGGGTGGAGTTCTCGTAGAACATCGTGACGACGGTGCGTCCACGCAGCGTCGGGAGTTTCTTGATGTCACGGCCCACCAGGGCTTGGGCGAAGCGGTCGGCGTCGTCGAGTATCGCGGTGGCCTCGTCGCGGGTCAGGTCCCCGGCGCTGAGCAGGTGTCGCCTGGTCATCGGGTGATCACCACGCCGTCGTGCCCGTCGTCCTCGCGCAACCGCACGTGCACGCTCTCGCTGCGCGAGGTGGGCACGTTCTTGCCGACATAGTCCGCGCGCACCGGCAACTCGCGGTGGCCGCGATCGACGAGGACGGCCAGTTGCACTGCCCGGGGACGTCCGACGTCGCGCAGCGCGTCCAGGGCGGAGCGGGTCGAGCGACCGGAATACAGCACGTCGTCGACCAGGATGACCAGTGCGTCGTCGACGCCGCCGGCCGGGATCGACGTCGCGGCCAGTGGTCGCGGCGGTTTGATCATCAGGTCATCGCGGTAGAGGGTGATGTCCAGCGAGCCGTGGCCGACGTCGACGCCGCTGAATTCGGCGATGTTGGCGGCCAGCCGGCCCGCCAGTGTGACGCCGCGGGTGGGGATTCCCAGCAGGACAACACGGGTCGAGTCGGGGTTGTCCAGTGCGGTCTTCTCGATGATCTGATGAGCCATACGAGAGATGGTCCGACCAACGTCGGCCGCTGACATCAATTCTCGCGGTTCCCGGACAGCACCCATACGAGAGCTTGACCTCCTTCTCCGCCTCTCCGGACGGATCGTTAAAGGATGTCGACTGCCGGGCAGCCTAACACGGGCTGGGGTGGGTGATTCGGCGCCGGCAGCGGCTCAGCGGAGGCCGAAAAGGATGTTGGTCACTTCAGTCCCATACGGCTCAGCTGTCCCGGATTCGGACACCCTCGGTGGTTTGCCCACCTCTGCGCGAATTGCCTGCCTATGCGCGACTTTTGCACGAATCACAGAGCTGTTGCGCCACTGGCTGGATGCCGTCGCTAGGAACAGTATTGCCCGTTGATCCGGCAGTTCACGGGCGGCGAATAGGTACCGGACAACACGCCGCGCATGCCGCCGTTGGCGGTACCACCGGGGGCAATCGTGCGATTCCAGTTCGCCGGGGTGATCACGTAGTGCGTGCCCACCTGGGTGACCGTGCTGTTCCAGGTATGCGAAACGGATTCGCCCGCCGGCAGGTCGAATTCCAGCTTCCAGTCGGTCAGCGGCGCCACGCTCATGTTGGTGACGATGAAGCGGGCGATGAAACCGGTCTGCCAGGTGTGTTCCACCGTCAACGTCGCGGTGGCGGCAGCCGCGTCGGCCACGGGGGCGGCGCCGATCCCGAACAGTGCCACCGCGAATGCCGACATGGTTGCGTGAAGCGCTGTGCGCCAGGGCTTCTCGCATCTGTGCCGTCCGCTCATAGGAGCCAACACTATAGCCGGACAGGCGGTACCGGCCCCCTCGCCGCAGGGACGCTGCCGTAACTTTGCCCAACCGCAACCGATGTGAAATGTCAGCGCAGCAACGAAAGTCAACCCGGTGCGCCGTCGGCGGTGCTGCCGAAACCGCCGAAGCCGCCGCGGCCATCGGCGTCGCCGAAGCCGTTACCTCCGGCCCCGCCGTTGCCGCCGAAACCGTCAACGCCGCCAATACCGTTGCCGCCGTTGCCGCCATTGCCGCCCGGGGCGACGATGCCGCCGTTGTCACCGGGGCCGCCGGCGCCGCCGCGCGCGACCAACCCGGCCTCGGCGTCACCGCCGTTGCCGCCCGGTCCGCCGTTGCCGGTCAACCCACCGCTGCCACCGGCGCCGCCCCGGCCGCCGGTCGCGTCGCCGGTGAGTGAGCTCGCATCTCCGCCGAGTCCGCCGAAGCCACCGGTGCCCGATCCTGCCGAGCTACCGCCGTTGCCACCGTTGCCACCCTGGGCGAACCCGTTGGCTGTCTGCGCGGCGCCGCCGTTGCCGCCGGGACCGGCGTTGCCGATGACGGACGCGCCGCCGCTACCGCCGTTGCCGCCGATCGCGCCAACCGTGCCGACCAGGTTGTTGCCACCCGCGCCGCCGGCACCGCCGCTGCCGAAGTCACCCGCGTCGCCGCCGTTGCCGCCGTCACCGGCGTTGCCACCGGGGGCGGCCTGTCCCCCGTTGCCGCCGTTGCCGCCGCTGCCGGCCAGGGACGCCCCGGCGCCCCCGTCGCCACCGTCGCCGCCGAACAACGAACTGCCGCCACTGCCGCCGTTGCCGAACATGACCGCCGCCGCTCCACCGTCGCCGCCGTTGCCCGACCCACTCGACCCGCCGTCGCCCCCGCTGCCCGCGATGGCGCCGCCGCTGCCTCCGGCACCGCCGTTGCCGGACGCGCTGAAGCCCCCGCCACCGCCATTGCCGGCCAGAGCTCCACCGCTTCCGCCATTGCCCCCGGGTTGGCCCGCGCCGGTAGCCGCGCCCCCGGCACCGCCGAACCCGAGCAGACCGGCGTTGCCGCCGGCGCCGCCGGCCCCACCACCGCCACCCTGGCCTCCGGCACCGAACAGCAGCCCGCCTGTTCCGCCGGCGCCGCCGAATCCCGCGGTACCACCGTTGCCGCCGTTCCCCCCGGTGCCGACCAGGCCGGCGGACCCGCCGCTGCCGCCGCTGCCCGTCGGCGCGGAGTTGGAGTAGCCGTCGCCGCCGTCGCCGAAGAGCAGCCCCCCGGCGCCTCCGGCGGGATTGCTCGCCGTGCCGGCGGCCCCGTTGCCGACCAGCGGTCGTCCCAGCAGCACCTGAGTGGGTGCATTGACCAGGTCGAGCGCAGCGGTTTGCCACGACGGCAATTGCGCTGCCGCTGCCGAAACCTCGCCGTGATAACCGGCCATCGCGCTCACATCGCGCGCCCACATCTCCTCGTAGACCGACTCGACGGCGGCGATCGCGGGCGCGTTCTGGCCGAACAGGTTTGAGACGACCAACGCCACCAGGTTGTTCCGGTTGGCTGCGACCACCAACGGACGCACCGTGGCGGCCTGCGCTGCCTCGAACGCGCTCACCACGGTCTGCGCCTGGCGCGCTGCCAATTCCGCTTGCGCCGCAGCCACATTCAAGAAGGACGCATACCGGGCGGCGGTCTCGGTCATGGCAACCGACGAACTGCCTTGCCACGCCTGCCCGGTCAGGTCGGAGATCACCGAGGAGAATCCCGCCGCCGACGCGTTCATCTCCGTCGCGAGCAGCTCCCAGGATGTCGCGGCAGCCGACATCGGCCCCGTCCCCGCCCCTGCGAACATCAGCGCCGAATTGACCTCCGGCGGCAGCATGACAAAGTTCATCCCTCGGCCCCTCCCCGATGCCACAGCACTGTGCTGCTCCCGCCGGTGCGAGCCGCGTCGCCGCCGGGACCAACCCGATATCCCCCGGTCAGATCATCCGCGCACAGCACTGACGGCGGGCCAGAACCAGGCAATCGTTCGTTCTGCGGCCCAAACGGGCACGATGCGCCGGACGGCGACTGCACGTTTAGGGCGATGTTGCCCGGGCACCCCCGGCTCAGCCCGCAGGGCTATTCCGGCGGACCACGCGTGGTTCCCGTCCACGTCGAAGGAAGCCAAACACCATGTCGTTTGTCGGTGTCGTACCAGAAATCCTGCAAGCCACTGCCGGTGATGCGGCCCGCGTCGCCGACCTGATTCGAACGGCCCAGGCGGTGGCCGCGAATTCCACCACACACATCGCGGCGGCCGCGAATGACGAAGTGTCGGCGTCGATCGCGGCGCTCTTTTCCGGACATGGACAGCAGTTCCAGGCGGTCGCGGGCCAGGCCATGACATTTCACACCCGGTTCGTACAGCTGCTGAGCACCGGGGCGGGTGCCTACTCGAGCGCGGAGGCGAGCAACGCCGGTCCGTTGCAGACGTTGCTGGCCTCGGTGAACGACCCGGTGCAGACACTGACCGGGCGCCCGTTGGTGGGCAATGGCGCCAACGCCGCGCCGGGATCGGGTCAGAACGGTGGCGCGGCCGGCTGGCTGATCGGCAGCGGCGGCGCCGGCGGATCGGGCGACCCCGGACAACACGGCGGCAACGGCGGCGCAGCCGGCCTGTTCGGCAACGGAGGTCCCGGCGGCGCTGGTGGCAGCATGACGGCCGGCGTCGGCGGCAACGGCGGTACGGGCGGGGCCGGCGGCCTGCTGCTCGGCAACGGCGGCGCCGGCGGCAGCGGCGGAATGTCCAGCAGCGCGACCGGACTGGGCGGCGCCGGTGGCGCCGGCGGATCCGGGGTGTGGCTCGGCGGGGGCGGGCCCGGCGGAGTCGGTGGGGCAAACCCGACCGGTGTCGGCGGCACCGGCGGCGGGGGCGGCGCCGCCGGGTTCATGGGCCAGATGGTCGCCGAGGGCGGCGGCAACGGCGGCGACGGCGGGGTCGGCCGCACCGGAGGTGCGGGCGGGGCGGGTGGCGCTGCGGGCCTGCCGGCCGGACCGGGTGGGAGCGGCGGCGCCGGCGGGGTGGGCGTCTTCGACAACGGCGGCGCCGGCGGACCGGGCGGAACTGCGGGGTTCCTGGTCGGCGCGGGCGGATCCGGCGGCGGTGGCGGGGCGGCGAGCGGATCCGGGGCGGGCGGGAGCGGCGGCGCAGGCGGTGCGGCGAGCATGTTCCTTTCCGACGGAGGACCCGGTGGTGTTGGCGGACAGAGCATTTCGGGTCTGGGCGGGACCGGCGGCGCGGGCGGTGACGGCGGCTGGGTGTCCAACGGCGGCGCTGGGGCTGCCGGCGGGTTCAGTGAACTGGGGAACGGCGGAGCCGCCGGGGCCGGAGGGCGGGGCGGCTTGCTGATCGGCAATGGCGGCGCCGGCGGGGCCGGCGGTGACAGCTCGGCCGGGACGGGGGGTATCGGCGGCGCGGGCGGTGATGCCCGGCTGATCGGTGTCGCCGGCAACGGCGGCAACGGCGGGTTCTCGCCGGTCACCGTCGGCACCGCCGGATCCGCCGGCATCGCGGGGCCGCTGCAGGGCGCGTTCAACGTTGTCAACGCCCCCACCGAAGCGCTGCTGGGCCGTCCACTGATCGGTAACGGGGCCAACGCGCCGACCGGCTCCGGCCTCGACGGTGCAGCGGGCGGAATCCTGCTCGGCACCGGTGGCGCCGGCGGGTCAGCCGGAGCAGGCGGCACCGGCGGAGGCGGCGGCGGTGCGGGCGGATTGATCGGCGCCGGCGGCACCGGCGGCACCGGTGCATACTGCGCGACCGGCGACGGCGGGATCGGCGGGGCCGGCGGCAGCGGCGGACTGCTGTTCGGCCGCGGTGGATTCGGCGGCGCCGGTGGGTCCACGCTGGCCGACTCCTTCCGGGGTGGCGTAGGCGGCGGCGGCGGTGGCGGTGGCTTGTTCGGATCCGGCGGCAACGGCGGCGTTGGGGGAACCGGCGGAATACTGGGCGGGACGGGCGGGGCCGGCGGATCGGCCGGACCTCTCGGCGGCGTGGTCACCGCGGTCGGGGGCAACGGCGGGTCGGGTGGCAGCGGCAGCCTGCTCGGCGGCACCGGCGGAGCCGGCGGGGTGGGCGCGCTGGTGGGCGGTCCCGGTGGCGCCGGCGGCGCCGCCGGCGTCAGCGCGACCGGCACCGGCGGTCAGGGTGGGACCGGCGGCAATCCCGGCCTCCTGTTCGGCATCGGCGGAACCGGCGGGACCGGTGGCTTCGGACTCACCGGGGGCGCCGGCGGTGACGGGGGCGATGCGCTGGTGCTGTGCCTGAGTGGTGGCCCCGGTGGCACCGGCGGAGTCGGGCTGACCGGCCCGGGAGGCGACGGCGGCAGCGGCGGCAACGGCGCCGTCATCATCGGTTTCGGCGGTGACGGAGGAACCGGTGGCATCACGATCGGTGGTGCGTCGGCCGGAAACGGTGGCCGCGGCGGCGACGTCGCCATTCTGGGTGTCGCCGGTGCCGGCGGGGCCGGTGGCGACAACGTCAGTGGGGGTCTCGGCGGCGCGGGTGGCTCCGGAGGGAACGCGGTGTTGATCGGCAACGGCGGCAACGGCGGTAACCGCGGCGTCGGCGGCCCGGTAGGTAATCCAGGCACCGGCGGGGGCGGCGGGTTCGTATTCGGAGCGGACGGGTTGAGCGGACTAACCTGACGCCGCGACTACTTCCGGGTCGTACCCGCGGCGGCCCTCGTGCGCCCAGGCAAGCAGGTCCGGGGGCGCAAGCTGGTTGATCCGGTGGTTGTAGCGGCGGTACTCGTCGCGGGTGAAGTACTCCTGCCACTCACCGTTGCCGCCGCGACGGAAGAACTGCTCATCGCTGCGCCAGATGCCGTCGGTGGTGTTCGGCGCGACTTCGGCTGCCCGAGAACGCATTTCACCGAGTGAGGCATGCCGGCTCAGCTCCTGCGCACGCTCGCGGCTCAGGTCGTAGCCGAGTACCGCAGCAAGGCGCAGCATCTCCCCCACCAGATCGGCCTGATAGTCGGCGTAGTGGAGGAGCGCCACGTTGGGCAGGTGGCGGCGCTCCCATACCTTGCCGAACTGGTGCATCACGTTGGCCAGAGTGCCGATTCCCTTCGGCGGGGTGAAACCCACCCCGGGTGGCGGCAGCGCGGGCCCTTCCAGCCAGTGCCGGAATTCGTCGATCGGTCCGCGGCCCAGCGGACCGGGTTCGGGTCCCGGCGGACCCAGGCGCTCTTGCGGAGGCACCGCGATCTCGTGCAGCGCCCGCACCCGCGCGCGATCCATGTTGGTCGTCTGATGCAGCATCGACACCGCGGCGTCACGCGGGTCGCGCCCCACGCACAGGTAGGTGACCCGGTCGTCGAGCACCAGGCCGTCCAGCGGCGTGTGGGTCTTGATGAACCGCCGGTGCCGCTGCGCGTCGAGGACGGCGATGACCTCGCCGATGGGCCGGATCGTCTGGTCGAGCCACGGCGACACCGTCGACAGTGGTCCGGGCAGCTCAGGCCCGTCGAAGACGAGCAACGACACCAACCGCTGCGTCCAGGTCATCCCACACTTCGGCGGCGTGGAGATGACGATGTCGCCCTCGCGCAACTGCAACGCATCCCAGCGCAGATTGTCGGTCATCAACTCGCGGTACAGCACCCGCTCGCTCAGCCGATTGCTCATTTCATTCACCCCGGATGATGTCGAACAACATGCCTTCTACGGTGACCCCCGGCGCGAACGAGAACGCCACGCCCGTCGAGATCGGCTTGGCCGAATCCGCCTGTCGCACCATGAGTTCCAGCACGAAGATGAGCGAGACGCTGAGCATGTTGCCGAACCGGGCCAGCACCTCCCAGCTGTGCGACGCCCGCTCCGGGCCGATACCCAACGATCGCACGGACTGCTCGATGATCTTGGGCCCACCGGGATGGATCGCCCACAGATCAATGTCGGATTTCTGTAATCCATTGTCCCGCAATACTTCTGCTACCACCGGTGCGACACTGCGGAAGATGTAGTCGGGTAGGTTCTCCGACAGTTCGCAGGTGATGCCGTTGTGGTTGACGCCCAGCACTATGCCGTCTTCGGCGTCGTCGAGCAGCTGGGTGAACGCGCTGCGGATCACCACGTTGCCCTGCGGCAGCTGCTTGTGCACCTGGCTGGCGCCGATCAGCAACGCCCCGCACCCGTCACCGAACAGGCTGTGGACCACCACGTCGTTGACATCGTCGGCGAAAACGGCGTTCACCGAACACAATTCGATGCACACCACCAACGACTTCATGCTCGGATGGGCCCGAACGTAGGTGGCGGCGGTGCGTATGGCGTTCATCGCCGCCGCACAGCCCATGAAGTTCACCACGACGCGCGACACCGATTTCGGCAATCCCAGTTCCTTGACGATCGCGACATCGACACCCGGTGCGATGAATCCGGTGCTGGTGACGAACACCACCTGCCCGATCTCGTCGGTCCGGTACGGCAGACCGGCCAGAGCACGTCTGCTGACGTCGACCGCCAGCGGAACCGCGTGCTGGAAGAACAGGTTCATCCGGTCCCGGACGGTGCCGGGTTCCTTGCGGAACGCGTCGAACGCGGGATCCAGCGGGTCCACCGCCATCCGGCGGGCCCCGACCCGCGTCTTGCGGTACAGCCGCGGGATCCGTTGCCGCTGTTCGGGATCGTCGAAGAGCTCCGCGACTCGCTCGGCGGCATCGGCCTGGTGCACGACCCGCGGCGGCGAACCGGTCGCGATGCCCTCGATGACCGCCACCGTGGTCGGTGGCGCCGGCGGCAACTGAGCCAGCCGGACTTCGACTTCTGCTGCGGCGGGGAACATCACGCCGCCCTCCGTAGGGGTACTCACACCGACCCGATCCCGACGAAGCCGGCCACCACGTACCTGGCGCTGTCCTTGAACGCCGTCGGCGAAAGATGTTCGCGCACCACGCCCCACTTGCGTTCCCGCGCCGGCCGCGACGGCGACAACAGATAGCTGCGGCACAGCTTGGGCAGCCGGTCGCCGAAGAAGCTCTTCGGCGGCAACCATTCGACACCGAACTTCGTTGCCTCCTCGCGCAGCACGTCCTCGGTGACGATGTTGGCGAATCCGCTGCGCTGGAACGGCAATACGTGATGGACGCGGTGCGAGCTCAAGCCCGCCGACAGGAAGCAGTCGACGTAGCGGTTGCCGAGCACCGACAAGTCGTTGGCGTGCTGGACCTGATCGACGGCCCAGTCCTGTCCTGCGGGCACGGCGGCGCTGTCCTCGTCCTCGAACTCGTGGCTGGCCACCACCAGAAAGGTGCTGATCCACAGCGTGACGGCGAATTGCAAAGCCCAGGCCCAGAAGTCGCCGGCTGCCAGAAAAACCACCATCTCGGCCACCAGCAGCAATCGCACCCCGGACGACCCGAGGAAATGCGGCAGCGCATTGCGCCAACTCCCGTAGCCCTCTTCGACACCGACCTTGCGGGTCATGTTCCACACGTCGGCGATCCGCACGGCCATACCGGTGAGAAGGTGACCGAATTTGTGCAGGGTGTGCACCGGAATGCGATACAGCCGCGGCAGTCGCATCATCATCGTGAAGACGTTCTTCTTGATGTCGACGTCGCTCTGCGTGTACGGATGGTGCAGCAGGGTGTGACCGTCGGCCACGACCAGCGCCAACGCGATGTAATTCAGGTCGAATGTGTTGGCGAACACCCTATTCAGGCCCCGCTGGGCACGGTGCAGGGCGTAGTGGCCGTAGGCGACCAGCGAGCTGCGCAGCAGCACCATCGCAAACACGAACGCCCACAACGGCATCCACCGCGGCTCGATCAAACGCACCGCCTGCACCCCGAAATAGGAGATGGCCAGGAGCACCACCACGATGTTGAAAACGCGGTCCATGCGCTTGATTCGCGCGGCCAGCACCGGCTCGGTGAGCCGCGTCTTGACCCGGTGCATCAGGTCTTCCTGATTGCCGAACCGGTATTTCGGTGTGTCCCGGCGGCTGTCGAAGTCGTCTTTGAACAGAAACGGCGGCGCGTTGTGCTTGGGATGGATGTCGCGCGGAGTTGCGGCGCGGTCCAGCGAATAGCGGCGATCAAGGATGCGCTCGACCACTTTCGGGTCGCGGTGGTATGACTCGATGACCGCGGTGATGTCCCGGTTCTTGGTTCGCCCGATGAAGAAGGCGCCACCGGGATGCTTGTCGATCCAATCGCTCAAATCGTAGGCCCGCCCGTTGTACACCCACACGTCGGGAAGCACCGGCGGGCCGCCCGGCGGAGGCCCGGGACGCGGGCCGGGGCCCCGCTCTTGAGCTTCCCCGTTCCGCCCGGGCTCAGGACCCGGCGCAAGGCCGCGCTCCCGAACCTCGGGGAGGTCGTTGGTCATTCGTGGTCCTCCGGGTCTGGTCGAATGAAATCGGCTGCGCGCCGGGCTTTCCGGCGAGCTGGCCCAAATGGTGGAGGGCCGGCCTTGGAGGAGCCTTGGAGGATTCTCAAAGGATGTCTGTTCGGTGTTAGAAAGTGCACGTCAAACGGGATGCGACCCGGGCGCGTCGGTCGCTCGAGCGATGCCGCCTTGCCCGGGTCGGTCCCGATCGGAGACTGCCCGGCTAACCTTCCGGATTCGGAATGGTCACCGGCGCACCCCATTTGGACAAGTTGATGGTGACGTGACCCTTGTCCTTGTCGAGCACCATGCGCACCAGATATGCGCTCGGCGGCGTGCCGGGCGCCCCCGGCGCTTTGACGTCGGCGATGTAGAGCGTGATCGGCAATGGGCCCTTGGCGTCCTTGCCGATCTGCGGCACCAGCGGGTCCACGACCGCCGGGTCGATGGTCCCGGTCACCTTGATCACGGCGACCCCGTCGATGTTGTCGTTCCCGGCAACCTGCGGGTTCTGGACCTTCGCGATGACCGCGCCGATACCCTTTTCCTTGTCCAGCACCACGCCTGGGTCGTAGAACTTGACCGCCTCGCCGACCGAGTTGTACTTGCCGGCGTCGTCCTTGATGAACATGGTCTTGTTGGTGACGATGAACGTCTTGGGTACCGCGGGAGTCTTGGGTTGCAACCTGATGGTGGCGTCGCCGACGGCCCGTCCACCCAGATTCTCGGGCTCATTGGTCACATCAGCATTGACCGATTCCATCGGCAAGGTGTTGATGTCGGCGGTCGACAGATTGATGTGCACGTTGCGCAGCCCGGTGGTGGCTTTGGAACTGTCCGTCAGCAGCTGTTGCGCGTCGGGTGAGGGGGCCGTGGACGATCCGGACGTTCCAGCGGCTCCGCTCGTCGCCGACGTGGTCGAGGATCCCGAGGACTTGGACGGCTCGGAGGACTTGTTTCCGCCGCAGCCGGTGATGACGGTCGCGACAAGTGCTGCGGCGAACAGGATCGCGACAGACACCGGGGTCGAGGGTTTACGGGAGACGGGTCGATGGGAGATTTGCGCTTGTGAGATCAAGCCATTCATGGCCAGCCTTTGCTGAGTTAACCAACCGGTGGTATTGAGCAGCGGGTCGCTACCCTCGTCGTACGGTGTGGACGGAGCCTGGGCGTCGCGCCCCCACCCTTCATCGCGGACCTCGGTGACTGCACACCCGCACCCTGGTTCACCAGCAACGACACCATTCTCCCGAGTCGCCGCCCTCACAGCGCGTTCACCAGATCACTTTGCCGGAGAGCGCGACAGTAACATGCGGCCCGCGCGGTGCAAACCGTTTCCCGGCAGCAACTAACGGTGGGGTCTGACCGGTGCGGCGGCCTCGGTCGATCTTTGCGGAAACGCCAATTTCCCGCGCGCGCGGCCGGGCCGCTAACCTACCCGAGTGAATCTCGACGGCAATCAGGCGACCATCCGCGAGGTGTGCGAGGCGGGTCTGCTGGCCGGAGCCCTCACGGTGGTCTGGCAGCACGGAGAAGTGTTGCAGGTCAACGAAATCGGGTATCGGGATGTCGAGGCCGGCCTACCCATGCAGCGCGACACGTTGTTCCGCATCGCCTCCATGACCAAACCGGTGACGGTGGCAGCGGTCATGAGCCTGGTCGACGAAGGCAAGCTGACGTTGCGCGATCCGATCACCCGGTGGGCGCCGGAGCTGGCCGACCTGCAGGTGCTCGACGATCCGCGTGGCCCGTTGGACCGCACCCATCCCGCGCGACGGCCCATCCTGATCGAGGACCTGCTCACCCACACCAGCGGCCTGGCATACGGCTTTTCAGTGACCGGTCCGATTGCGCAGGCGTATCTGCGGCTGCCGTTCAACCAGGGCTCCGACGTCTGGCTGAGCGAACTCGCCGAATTGCCGCTGGTGCATCAACCGGGCGAAAAGGTGACCTACAGCCACGCCATCGACCTGCTCGGCGTGATCCTGTCCCGCATCGAGGACAAGCCGCTTTACGAGGTTTTCGACGAGCGGGTGCTCGGACCGGTGGGCATGCCGGACACGGGGTTCTTCGTCACGCCTGAGGCGCGATCCCGGGCCGCCACCATGTACCGGCACGACGAGCACGGCCGGCTGCGGCACGACGTGATGGGTCCGCCGCACGTCAAGCCCCCGACGTTCTGCAACGCCGGCGGTGGGCTGTGGTCGACGGCCGACGACTATCTGCGATTCGTGCGCATGTTGCTGGGCGACGGGTCGGTCGACGGCGTTCGGGTCCTGACCCCGGAGTCGGTGGCGCTGATGCGCACCGACCGGCTGACCGAGGAGCAGAAGCGGCACAACTTCCTCGGGTCGCCGTACTGGGTGGGACGCGGATTCGGCCTGAACCTGTCGGTGGTGACCGACCCGGCCAAGGCCACCCCGCTGTTCGGGCCGGGCGGCGTGGGGACGTTCAGCTGGCCGGGCGCCTACGGGACGTGGTGGCAGGCCGACCCGAGCGCGGACCTGATCCTGATGTACCTAATTCAGTACTGCCCCGACCTGACGGTGAACGCGGCCGCGGCAGTCGCGGGCAATCCGACGCTGGCCCGGCTGCGGACCGCGCAACCGAGGTTCGTCCGGCACACCTATCGCGCGCTCCGGTTGTAGGCCCGACTCGCAAGCCGATGTTTGCGCCCCCGGCGCTGGGGGCGTCACGCTGGCGTGACGCTCGACGGCCACAGCCACGCTGGCGTGACACTCGACGTGCGCAAGCACAAGCATCGACACCCCAACTGCTACCGCCCCACACTGGCGTGACGCTCGACAGCCACAGCCACACTGGCGCGACACTCGCGACAGTCACGCTGGCGTGACGCTCGACAGCCACAGCCACGCTGGCGTGACACTCGCGACAGCCACGCTGGCGTGACGCTCGACAGCCACAGCCACACTGGCGTGACACTCGCCACAGCCACGCTGGCGTGACGCTCGACAGCCACAGCCACGCTGGCGTGACGCTCGGCGACAGGACGCGCGAAGGCGGCCCTCAGTTCACCGGGACGGTGTGCTCGTTGGCCACCAGCGTCTGCTCAGACCCCGTCGGCTCGGACCCGTTGCCGTTGCTGCTGACCGAGGCCACCGCGCTGCGCTTGGTCTCCAACCGCTGCAGCGCGTCCTGGGTGAACACCGACAGCCCCAGTTCGTGGTTATAACCGTGGATTTCCTTGACGTCGAGTTGCGCCAGGAAGTAGACGATCTCCTTGGAAACCACCTGGCCGGGCACCAGCACCGGGAAGCCCGGCGGGTAGGGCACCACGAAGGTGGTGGACACCAGCGTCTTTCCCTCGGCGATCCGGCGCCCTGCGGTGCCGATCAGCACGTACTCCCGGTCGGACTCTTCGTATCCGGCGTAGAACGCCGACCGGGTGTCGCCGAACACGCTGTTCTCGTCCGGCCGGAACGCGACGTCGAACTGGCTGAAGTCGGGCAGGTGCGGGAGGTCCTCGGTGATCTCCTCCACCCGCCGCTCGTGCAGCGCCCAGTCGGCGGCGCTCGCCGCCTTCTGGATACGGTCGAAGTCGGTGGCCGTGCGGCGCAGCACGTCGAGCAGATGGTGCACGCTCGACCAGGTCACCCCGATGGTGAAGATCAGCAGCACGCTGTTGATCGACGTCTTGTTGATCTGGATGCCGAACTTGTCCATCAGGATCTTCTCGCGGAAGTCGTAGCCGTTCATCCCGGTCTTGCCGAGGAACAGCGTGACCCGCGTCGGGTCCAGCACGAACTGGTCGGAACGCCAGGCCTCGTTCCACTCGTCCAGCGCGCCCTGGCGGACTTCGCGGTAGGAGCTGACATGGGAGGCCCGGTACTCCTCGGGCACCAGGTCGGATTCGTCGAGGATGCGGAACCACTTGCTGATCAGCCGGTCTTTACGGACCCGGTGTCGGAAGACCAGCGCCATGTCGTACACCTGCCGAACCAGTTGAAAGCCCTCGATGTCGACCTGTCGGCGGGCCAGATCCAACGACGCCAATAGCTGCTGGTTCGGCGAGGTCGAGGTGTGGGTCAGAAACGCCTCACCGAAGGCGTCGCGCGCGCGGGCGTTGAAATCCTGGTCGCGGATGTGGATCATCGACGCCTGCCGGAACGCCGAGAGCGACTTGTGGGTGGAGTGCGTCGCATAGACCCGCACCCGCGCGCGATCGGGATCCGGCATCAGTTGGCGTTCCACCCATTCCGAGCGGGGTACGCCTTCCATCGACTCGCGCCATTTGCGGTATTCCTCACGGTATTCCGGCGACGCCAGCATCTGCTCGAGACGGTCGGCGGACACCATGGCGGTGCGCTGGCGGGCCCAGGGCACCGCCGTCGCGAAGGCGTACCAGGCCTCGTCCCACAAGAAGACGATGTCGGGCTTGATCGCCAGCACCTCCTCCATCACCCGCCGGGGGTTGTAGACCACACCGTCGAAGATGCAGTTGGTGAGCAACAGCATCCGCACCTTGTCCAGTTGCCCGGCCTCGTCGAGTTCCAGCAACGCCTTCTTGATCGTGCTCAGCGGCACCGCGCCGTAGATGGCGAACTGCGGCAGCGCATAGGACTCCAGGTAGCGCGGGTACGCCCCGGCCAGCACCAACCCGTAGTGGTGCGACTTGTGACAGTTGCGGTCGATCAGCACGATGTCACCCGGGCGGGTCAGCGACTGCACGACGATCTTGTTGGCCGTCGAGGTGCCGTTGGTGACGAAATAGGTGTGGTTGGCGTTCCAGGTGACGGCCGCCTTGTCCATCGCCTTCTTGATGTTGCCGTGCGGGTCCAGCAGCGAGTCCAATCCACCTGAGGTGGTGGATGTTTCGGCCATGAAGATGTTGCGGCCGTAGAACTCCCCCATGTCCTGCAACGACTTCGAGTTGAAGATGCTGGCACCGCGCGCCACCGGAAGGGCGTGAAACTGGCCGACGGGCGCGGCCGCATAGGCGCGCAGCGCGTCGAAAAACGGTGTGGAGAAACGGTTGCGCAGCCCGGCGATCACCGTGCTGTGCAGGTCGGTCACGTCGTTGAGCCGGTAGAACGTCCGGTCGTAGACGTCGGCCTGGTCGTCGGTGCCGGCCGCGATCGACTCGTCGGTGAGCAGATACAGGTCGATGTGCGGTCGCAGTTCCCTGATCCATTCGCCACACTCCACCCAGTCGTGGCTGCGGTCGGAGACCGTGGTGTCGTCATTGGCGCCCAGCAGCGTGTTCATCAGCGGCACCCGGTCACGCGACCGCAGCGGCAGGTCGTGACGGATGATCGCGGCCTGGATCTCGCCGTTGAGCGCCACCGCGGTGATGGCGTCCTCGACGCTGGGGGCCACCAGGATCTCGAACTGGACGTCGTCGGCCGGATTGCGCAGCGCGCGCAGGCACTCCACCAGACTTTCCGGCGCTGTGGGCGGAGAATCGTCGGCGAGCAGCACCGTGTAGAACTGCTGCTGCTTGGCCTGGGCGACCAGCTCCTGGTCGGCTAGCGGCGCACTGGTGTCGAAAAGCGCTGTGCGGTCGCCGTATTCGGAGAGCAGCCGGGTGGCCAGCGACACCTCTTCGGCGAGTCGGACCGTGGACAGGACTTCCAGGTGGGCACGGAATGTCGCCAGGTTCGCCGCGCCGGGATACAGCCAATACCGTTCGTAGGCTTCGATCCGGTCCATCAGCCGCTTGACCACGGCCAGGTCGTGGGTCTTGTCGTGTCCGGCCAGGTCGACTTCCGCCAGATGCCGGCACGCGTCGTCGAGCATGTTCCAGGTGTCGACGCGGGTGTAGGACGGGTTGGCAACCGCCGCCAGCGCCGAGACCCGCAGTCGTCGCGGACGGGCACCTTGTCGAGTCATGTCGTCACCTTCTGTTGGCGCAAATAGCGTGGGTGCAAACAGCGCGTCCGTTCGGTGCGGATGGCCAGCCGCCATTGTGTCCCGCCCGCGGACAAAGCGCGACGATTTCGGTCGAGGATTTTGGACTCAGGCCGGTCCGTCGTCGGACTCGTCGGCATCCACGATCTGTTTACCGCCGCGACTCCCCAGCGGGTTCTCCATCCACTTCAACAGCGGCAACTGGGGCATCTCCCAGCGCTTGCCCGGCAGATCGGTGACATCGCTGAGTGAACGCACCACGCCCTGGGTCAGGCCCATGATTGCGGCCATCACCGGCAGCAACGGCTGCAGCGGCTTGGCGGCCGTGCGTACCGTGCTGATCCGGCGGGCCAGGATCAGGCGTTCGACGGTGTGGTACACCCAGGCGCCCACCCCGAGCCCGAAGATCGCCAGCACCGAGGCCACGATGGTCCACCCGAACGCGGCGCTGACCACCGCGCCCACCACCACCACGACCGCCGCCAGCACCGACAGCACCACCCGCAGCTCCAACCGGGTCACGGCACGTTCTCCTGCGCCGCGCCGCGCAGCGCCCGGGCGGCCGCCCGGATCTGCGGGGTCACCAGCATCACCTGACCCAGCACCCCGTTGACGAAACCGGGGGAATCGTCGGTGGACAGTTCCTTGGCCAGTTCGACGGCCTCGTCGACGGCCACCGGCTCGGGCACGTCGTCGGCATACAGCAACTCCCACACCGCAACCCGCAGGATGGCGCGGTCCACCGCGGGCAACCGGTCCAGCGTCCAGGTTTGCAGGTGCGTGGTGATCAGCTCGTCGATGTGGGCCGAATGCTCGGCGACGCCGCGGGCCACCGCGGCCGAGTACGGCTGCAGCGCAGCCACATCCGGGTTGGCCTGGGCCAGTACGGTGCGGCCGTCGACAACTTCGGCCGGGCTGAGGTTGCGGGCCTCGGCCTCGAACAGCAGATCCACGGCCCGCTTGCGCGCCTGGTGCCGCCCTCGAACAGGACGCGACGGTTTCCGGTCCGGCATGTTCAGGTGTTTACCCGGCCCAGGTAGCTGCCATCACGCGAGTCCACCTTGAGTTTGTCTCCGGTGTTGATGAACAGGGGCACCTGGATCTGGGCGCCGGTCTCCAGGGTGGCCGGCTTGGTGCCGGCGCTGGACCGGTCGCCCTGCAGGCCGGGCTCGGTGTGGGTGACCACCATCTCGACGGTCACCGGCAGCTCGATGTACAGCGGCGCGCCGTTGTGGAACGCCACCTGCACGGGCAGCCCCTCCAGCAGGAAGCGCGCGTCGTCGCCGACCAAGGACTCCGGCAGCGGGTGCTGCTCGTAGTCCTGGCTGTCCATGAACACGAAGTCCGAGCCGTCGCGGTACAGGTAGGTGGTGTCGCGCCGGTCCACGGTGGCGGTGTCGACCTTCACGCCGGCGTTGTAGGTCTTGTCGACGACCTTGCCCGACAGCACGTTCTTGAGCTTGGTGCGCACGAAGGCCGGACCCTTGCCGGGTTTGACGTGCTGGAAGTCGGTGATGGTCCACAACTGGCCGTCGATGACCAGGACAAGTCCGTTCTTGAAGTCAGCAGTGCTCGCCACGGTCGTTCAAATCTCCTACAAAATGGCCAGTTCCTTCGGGAACCGGGTCAACAATTCCGGGGTGTGTCCGGCGGTCTGCGCGGCGGCCAAGGTTTCCGAGGGCACTACCAGCGTGTCCTCGATGCGGACACCGCCGCGGCCGGCTAGATAGACGCCGGGCTCCACGGTGACCACGGAGCCCGCAAGTAGTGTACCGGCGGACGTCGCGCCGATGCCCGGCGCTTCATGGATCTGCAGTCCGACCCCGTGCCCCAGGCCGTGACCGAAGTGCTCGCCGTAGCCGGCGTCGGTGATGATCTGGCGCGCTGCGCCGTCCACATCGCGCAGGTCAACTCCCGGGCGCAGCGCCTCCCGGCCGGCGCGTTGCGCCGTGGCGACCAGGTCGTAGATCTCCAGCTGCCAGTCGGCCGCGCTGCCCAGCACGAAGGTGCGGGTCATGTCCGAGTGGTAGCCGGCGACCAGGGCGCCGAAGTCGATCTTGACGAAGTCGCCCGGGGCCAGTTCCGCGTCGGTGGGCCGGTGGTGCGGGATCGCCGAGTTGGGCCCGGCCGCCACGATCGTCTCGAACGAGATGGTGTCGGCCCCGTGGTCGAGCATCAGGCTCTCCAGTTCGCGTGCCACCTGGCGTTCGGTGCGACCCGGCCGCAGCCCGCCGTGCTCCACCAGGTCGGCCAGCGCGGCGTCGGCCGCCTCGCAGGCCAGCCGTAGCAGCGCGAGTTCACCGGCATCCTTCACCTCGCGCAGCGCCTCCACGGTGCCCGCCGCGCGGACCAGCTCGGTGTGGTGGCCGTCGAGTGCGTTCGACAGCGCGTCGAAGCCGTCGACCGTGACGACGTTGCTTTCGTAGCCCAGTTTCCGCACACCGTCCTGCCCGGCCCGGCCGGACAGATAGCGCCCGAGGGCGCGTTCGATGGCCACCTCCAGATCCGGCGATTGCTGCGCGGCCTGGGTGCGATACCGGCCGTCGGTGGCCAACACGGCCTCGCGATCGTCAGCAAACACCAGCAACGCGCCGTTGGACCCGCTGAAACCGGAAAGATACCGGACGTTTATCAGGTCCGTGACCAGCATCGCGTCTAGTCCGGCGGCACTGATCTTGGCTTTGAGGTGGTGTCGACGCTGGGAATGTGTCACGACCCTTGACGGTACTCGCTACGCTGTTTGCCCATGAACAAGTGGATGGTGCGCGGTTTGGTCTTTGCGGCCGCGATGGTCGTGCTCCGGCTGATCCAGGGAGCGCTGATCAATGCATTTCAGACGCAGTCTGCGCTGATCAGCATCGTGCTATTGACGCTCTACGTGATCGCCTCGGTCGTGTGGGGCGTGCTGGACGGACGCGCCGACGCCAAAGCCAACCCGGACCCGGACCGGCGCGCCGACCTGGCCATGATCTGGTTGCTCGGCGGACTGATCGCCGGCTTGGTCAGCGGCCTGATCGCCTGGATCATCGCCATCTTCTACAAGGGCATCTACACCGGCGGCATCCTCAACGAGCTAACAACGTTCGCAGCGTTCACCGCGCTGCTGGTCTTCGTGTTCGCGATCATCGGCGTGGCCGTCGGCCGGTGGCGCATCGACCGCAACGCTCCCGATCCCGAGAAGCACGACGGTTCCCGGGACGGTTCCCGGGAGCGGGAGGACAACACCGACGTGTTCTCCGCCGTGCGCGACGACGACGACAGCCCGACCGGCGAGATCCCGACCGCCGGTGGCGGCCGTTCGGAGCAGCGGACCTCCGCGGTCGCCACGAAGGAACGTGCCGACGAGCGCACCGAGGTCATCCCCACCCACGACGACGAGGCCAAGACCGAAGTCATCCGCACGCACGACAGCGACGCCAAGACCGAAGTCATCCGCACCGACGACAGCGACGCCAAAACCGAAGTCATCCGCACCGACGACCACACCCGGCCGACCAAGAAGCCGGATCTGCGCAAGGACTAACCGGCCAGATACCGCAGGGCCAGCAGGTACCCCTGGATTCCCAGGCCGACGATCACTCCGGTGGCGACCGGGCTCAGGTAGGAATGGCGCCGGAACTCTTCGCGCGCATGCACGTTGGAGATGTGCACCTCGATCAGCGGCGCGCGCAGTTCGGCGCAGGCGTCGCGCAGCGCCACCGAGGTGTGGGTCAGCCCGCCGGCATTCAGGATTACCGGCTCCCCGGCGTCCGCTGCCCGGTGTATCCAGTCCAGTAGCTCGGCTTCGCTATCGCTTTGCCGCACAACAGCTTTGAGCCCGAGTTCGGCGGCCTCACGGTCGATCAACGCAACCAGCTCGTCGTGGGTGGTGCTGCCGTAGACGGCGGGTTCGCGCTGGCCGAGCCGCCCGAGGTTGGGGCCGTTGATCACGTTCACCGTGGTGCTCATGGCGCGCACACTCCCGCATAGGCCGTCACCAGCAGGCCCGGGTCGGGGCCCACCAGCCGGCCCGGCTTGGCCAGTCCGTCCAGGACCACGAACCGCAGCACCCCGGCGCGGGTTTTCTTGTCGCCGGCCATGAACTCGATCAGCTGCGGCAACGCGTCGGCGTCGTAGCTGACCGGCAGGCCCAGTGACTCCAGGATGGTGCGGTGTCGCGCGGCGGTGGCGTCGTCGAGACGGCCGGTGAGCCGGGCCAGTTCGGCCGCGAACACCAGCCCCACCGAGACCGCGGCGCCGTGCCGCCATTGATAGCGCTCCCGGCGTTCGATCGCGTGGGCCAAAGTGTGTCCGTAGTTGAGGATTTCGCGCAGTTCGGATTCCTTCTCGTCGGCGGCCACCACGTCCGCCTTCACGGCGATGGCGCGCCGCACCAACTCGGGCAGCACCTCGCCCTCAGGGTCCAGCGCCGCCTGCGGGTCGGCTTCGATGAGATCCAGGATCACCGGATCGGCGATGAAACCGGCCTTGACCACTTCCGCCATCCCGGCCACGATCTCGTTGCGCGGCAACGTTTTCAGCGTCGACAGGTCCACCAGCACGGCCAGCGGCTGGTGGAACGCGCCGACCAGGTTCTTGCCCGCGTCGGTGTTGATCCCGGTCTTGCCGCCGACGGCGGCGTCGACCATGCCGAGCAGGGTGGTCGGCACGTGCACGATCGACACCCCGCGCAGCCAGGTTGCCGCAGCGAACCCGGCGACATCGGTAGCGGCGCCACCGCCCAGGCTGACCAGTGCGTCTTTGCGCCCGATCCCGATACGGCCCAACACTTCCCAGATGAAACCGACGACCGGCAGGTCCTTGCCCGCTTCGGCATCCGGGATTTCGATGCGGTGCGCATCAACTCCCTTGTCGGCCAACCGGATTCGAATCTCTTCCGCGAGCTGCGCGAGCACCGGTTGGTGCAGGACGGCTACCTTGTGCCGGCCGGCGAGCAACTCCTCGAGCTCGTCGAGCAGCCCGGTGCCGATCAGCACGGGGTACGGCGGGTCGACGGCCACCGGCACGGTGACCGGCGCAATGTCATGTTTCATGCCGGCGCTGTCAGTCATTGGGCGGCCTCTACCTCGGTCTTGAGCCGCGACACGATGTAGCGGACCACCGCGCCGGGGTTGCGCCGGTTGGTGTCGACCCGGATGGTCGCGACCCGGCGGTACAGCGGAATGCGTTTGGACATCAGTTCCCGGAATTTCTCGGCACGGTCGGGTCCGGCCAGCAGCGGGCGCACGGTGCTGCCGCCGGTGCGCCGCACCCCTTCGGCGGCGCTGATCTCGAGATAGACCACGGTGTGGCCGGCCAGCGCGGCGCGCACCCCGGGGCTGGTGACCGCGCCGCCGCCCAGCGAGAGCACGCCGTCGTGTTCGGCGAGCGCCGCGCGCACCACCTCCTCCTCGATGCGACGGAACTCCTGCTCGCCGTCGGTGGCGAAGATGTCGGCAATGGAACGCCCGGTCTGCGCCTCGATGGCGGCGTCGGTGTCCAGCATGCTCACCCCGAGCGCCTTGGCGAGCCGACGCCCGATGGTCGACTTGCCAGAACCCGGCAAGCCCACGAGTACCGCCTTGGGAGCCATGGCGGGCTAGCTTCCGGACGCCCGGGCCGCCGGCGCTTCCCGGTCGGCAACCGAACGCTGGTAGGCCTCGATGTTGCGCCGGGTCTCGGCCAGGGAATCGCCGCCGAACTTCTCCAGCGCCGCACGCGCGAGCACCAGCGCGACCATGGATTCGACTACGACTCCGGCGGCCGGCACGGCGCACACGTCGGAGCGCTGGTGGATGGCGACGGCCTCGTCACCGGTGGCCAGGTCGACGGTGGCTAGCGCCCGCGGCACGGTGGAGATCGGCTTCATCGCCGCGCGCACCCGCAGCGGCTGGCCGTTGGTCATCCCGCCTTCGAGGCCGCCGGCGCGGTTGGTCGAGCGCACGACCCCGTCGGGACCGGGATACATCTCGTCGTGCGCGCGGCTGCCGCGCCGGCGCGCGGTTTCGAACCCGTCGCCGATTTCGACGCCCTTGATCGCCTGGATGCCCATCACCGCGGCGGCCAGCTGACTGTCCAGCCGGTTCTCGCCGCTGGTGAAGGAACCCAATCCGACCGGTAGGCCCAGCGCTACCGCTTCGACGACACCGCCGAGCGTGTCGCCGTCCTTCTTGGCGGCCTCGATCTCGGTGATCATCGACGCTTCGGCGGTGCCGTCGAACGCGCGGACCGGGCTGGCGTCGATGGCGGTCAGGTCCTCCGCGCGCGGCGGCGGACCGTCATAGGGCGCGGACGCACCGATGGAGATGACGTGCGAGATCACCTCGACGCCGAACGCCTGGCGCAGGAATGCCCGCGCGACCGTGCCGGCCGCCACCCGGGCGGCGGTCTCGCGGGCGCTGGCGCGTTCGAGTACCGGCCGGGCGTCGTCGAAGCCGTACTTGAGCATGCCCGCGTAGTCGGCGTGGCCGGGCCGCGGCCGGGTCAGCGGCTCGTTGCGCGCGCTGTTCTCCAGTTCTTTGGGGTCGACGGGGTCGGCCGACATCACGGTCTCCCACTTGGGCCATTCGGTGTTGCCGATCTCGATCGCGATGGGCCCGCCCAGGGTGACGCCGTGCCGCACCCCGGACAGCATGGTGACCGCGTCGCGCTCGAATTTCATCCGGGCACCGCGGCCGTAACCCAGCCGGCGGCGGGCCAGTTCGTCAGCGATCTCGGCGGAGGTGACTTCCACCCCGGCGACCATGCCTTCCACCAGGGCCACCAACGCCCGGCCATGGGACTCTCCGGCAGTGATCCAGCGCAACACCCGGTTATCTTCCCACGCGCGCGGCCGGCACCGGCCGGGCCTGCCGCCGATGTACTAGCGTGACGATTACTCCTGGTCGGACCGGGGCAACCCCGCACGGCAATCCGCACGCGCTGGAAAGGTGATCGGCATGGGTGTCAGCCTGAACAAGGGCGCCAACGTCTCTCTGTCGAAGCAGGCCCCGAATCTGACCGCGGTGTCGGTGGGATTGGGTTGGGAGAGTACCTACGACCTGGATGCCAGCGCGCTCGCGTGCGGCGAGAACCGCAAGGTGCTGTCCGACAGCCACTTCGTGTTCTACAACAACCTCCGCTCCCCCGATGGATCCATCGAGCACACCGGGGACATCCTCGAAGGGTCCGGCGAGGGCGACGACGAGGTCATCAACGTCGACCTGGTCGCGGTGCCGGCCACCATAGCCGCCATCTATTTCGTGGTCTCCATCCATGACCCGCACGGCCAGGGACAGACATTCGGCCAGGTGCGCAACGCCTACATCCGGGTGTGGGACCAGGTCACCAGCAGCGAGCTGGCCCGTTACGACCTGTTCGAGGACGCCTCTACCGAAACGGCGATGGTCTTCGGTGAGCTCTACCGCCGCAACGGCGAGTGGAAGTTCCGCGCCATCGGCCAGGGCTACGCCTCGGGGCTGCGCGGCATTGCGCTCGACTACGGCGTCAACGTCGAATAGGCCCCTCAGCCCAGCACGGCCAGCGCGGTCGCGCCCGCCGTCGCCAACACCATCGACGGACCGTGCGGCACCGCGCGCGCTCCGAGCACCAGCGCCACCACCGCCGTGAGCAGCGGCGCGGTGATCGCCGCCAGAAACCACACTCCGGCACCGAAGCACCCGGCCAGCCCGCCCAGACCGATCGCCAGCTTGACGTCGCCGGCGCCCATCGCCGTCGGCGACACCAGGTGCACCAGCAGGTACGCCCCGGTCAGGGCTGCCGCGCCGGCCACGGCGGGGACCCCGCGACCGGCCTCGACCGCGCCGGCCAGGATCGCCGCAGCGCCGGGCAGGGTCAGCAGGTTGGGCAGTCGTCGGTCCCGGACGTCGTAGCAACACAGCACCGCCATCCACGCGATGACCAGCCCGACCCGCATGCGGGCGACGGTATTCGGGTTGCGCTGAGGCGCAAGTCAGGGCCGGCCGGCGCGAGCGTCCCCGAAATGCCGCCGCTCACCGGCGTGTCGACGCGCATATGAGGACTGTCGCGGGCGACGGGCACCGCTATCCGGCCACCGCGCGCGCCATCGCCGCACGCGGTGCCGGCAATCCGGTGAACAGCTCCACCTGCGCGAACGCCTGATGCAGCAGCATCTGCAGACCGCTGACCACCCGCCCGCCGGCGGCCTGCACTTCTGCGGCTAACGGCGTCGGCCACGGATGGTAGATCGCGTCCAGCAGCACCGGGACCGCGGCGAACGTCTCGGCGTAGCGGGCCGCGACGTCGGCCGGGATGGTGCTGACCAACGCGTCGGCGGCGGCGACCGCGCCGGCCAGCCCGTCGTCGTGCAGGCCGCAGAACCCCGTCGACACCCCGACCCGAGCGCCCAGCTCCACCAACCGCGCCGCTTTGTCCGGATCGCGCGCGACCACCGTGATCTCCCCGACCCCCAGCTGAGCCAACCCCAGCACCGCGGCCGGTGCGGTGCCACCCGACCCGAGCACCAGGGCGTGCCCACTGACCTGGCCCAGCGCACCGGCGACGCCGTCGATGTCGGTGTTGTCGGCCAGCCAGCCGCGCGGCGTGCGCACCAGTGTGTTGGCCGATCCGACCTGCTCGGCACGCGGGGTGTGTTCGTCGGCGCAGCGCAGCGCGGCGAACTTGCCCGGCATCGTCACCGAGAGCCCCACCCACTCCGGTCCCAAGCCCGCCACCACCCCGGGCAACGCGTCGGCGTCGCACTCGATGCGGTCATAGGTCCAGTCCTGCAGGCCCAGCGCGCGATAGGCGGCCAGGTGCAGCTGCGGCGATCGGGAATGCGCGATCGGCGAGCCCAGCACCGCGGCCTTTCTGCCGCCGCGGCCCCGCTCAGCGAGCGGAATCGAGGACACCGTTGCGCTTGGCCAGTTCGATGTTGGCCAGATGCTGCTGGTAGTCGCGGGTGAACAGGGTGGTCCCCTGACCGTCGATGGTGACGAAGTACAGCCAGTCACCGGGCGCCGGATGCACCGCGGCGTTCAGCGCCTCCACCCCCGGCGAACAGATCGCGGTGCGCGGCAGCCCGTCGACCATGTAGGTGTTCCAGGGCGTGCGCTGCGCGCGGTCGCCGTCGCTGGTGGCTACCTCGCGGCGGTCCAGCGGGTAGTTGACCGTCGAGTCGAACTCCAGCTTGCGATGTTCGTGCAGCCGGTTGTAGATGACCTGCGCCACCTTCGCGAAGTCCTGGGCATTGGCTTCCTGCTGCAGCAACGAGGCCACCACCAGGACGTCGTAGGGCGACAGGCCCAACGACTTGGCGGTGTCGACCAGCCCCGAGGTCAGGTATTGCGTCGCGCCGGCGCCGATCAGGTTGGCGAGGGTGGTTTCGGCGGAGCCGGCCGGATCGATGTTGAACGTCCCCGGCGCGATCAGGCCCTCGATCCGGCGATGGTCGTCGCCGAGTTCCTGCACCCGCTCCACGGCCCAGTCCGGCACCAGCAGCGCCGCCGATGTGCCCTTGCCGGCCGCGGTCCGCAGATCGGCCACCGACACGCAGCGCTGGTTGCCGTCCAGGTCGACGCAGGTGGCCCGCGAAATCAGGGTGAGGATGCCGGGCGTCGTCTTGTTGGTCTTCATGTCGGTGGTGTCGTCGAGCTGACGTCCCTCCGGAATGACGAGCCTGCCCACCCGACTTTTCGGATCGACCAGGCGCGACACCGCATTGGCCGCGGGAATCTCGGTGCGCATCCGGTAGAAGCCGGGCTGTATCGACGTGATGGCCGCGTTGCCGTGGGCGGCGTCGACGAACGCGCGCACCGTGCGCACCACCCCGCGCTTGAGCAGGGTCTCCCCCACCGCGGTGGTCGAGTCCCCGGACAGGATTTGAATCACGATGTCGCGCTTGCCATCGCCGGAGAAGTCGTCGTCTCTCGCGGTGACCAGGTGCCACATCTTGGAGCCGAGCAGCACCGCGGCCACCACGACCACCGTCAGCAGGCTGATCGCGAAGACACCCGCGAAGCGGCGCCGGCGGCGGGTTCGCTGCGCGCGCTTGCGGGCGGCCCGCGTCGTTCGGCTCGGGCCGACGGCTTGGGGCTTGGCCCTGGTCTCGTCCTGGCTTTCGTCGAGTTCAGACATCCGACACCCGTTCAGCGGTCAGGGCACGGCGTTGATCCAGCCAGCCCTGCAGGATCGCGACCGCCGCAGCCTGATCGATCACCGCGCGTTGCTGTTTGGCCCGCATACCCGCGTCGCGCAGCGAACGCTGCGCGGTGACGGTGGTCAACCGTTCGTCGGCCAGCCGAACCGGCACCGGCGCCACCCGCCGCGCCAGCTCGTCGGCGACTTCGATCGCGTCCTGCGCTGACGAGCCGATCCGGTCGGCCAGGGTGCGGGGCAGCCCGACGACCACTTCGACGGCCTCTATCTCGGCGACCAGCGCGGCCAGTCGCCGCAGATGCCGGCCGGACCGGTCGCGACGCACGGTTTCCACCGGGGTGGCCAAGATGCCGTCCGGGTCGCTGGCGGCCACCCCGATCCGCACGGTTCCCACGTCGATCCCCAGCCGACGTCCACGCCCGGGGTCGTCCTCGCCCGGCCGGTCAGATTCCCGCGGCAACCCCACTCAACCGACCCGCGCTATCTGTGCGCGTACCGCGGCAAGGGCCGCGTCGATGCCGGCCGGGTCCTTGCCCGATCCCTGCGCCAGGTCGGCTTTGCCGCCGCCGCGGCCGTCGACGGCCACCGCCAGCTGCTTGACCAGCTCGTTGGCGCTGAGTCCCAGATCCTGCGCGGCGGCGTTGGCCGCCACCGCATACGGCACGCTCGCACCTTCCCCCTCGGAAATGAGCGCCACCACCGCGGGATCGCTGCCCAGCTTGCCGCGGATGTCGCCGGCCAGCGCACGGAGGTCCGCGGCGGTGGTCCCGGCCGACATGCGTTGCGCCACCAGCCGGACATTACCGATGCGCTCGGCCCCGGCGGCGGCATTTGACGCAGCAGCCCGGGCGGTCGCCTGCCGGGCGCGGTCGAGTTCCTTCTCCGCCGCCTTGAGCCGCTCGACCAGGTTGGCCACCCGCGCGGGCACCTCCTCGGAGGGCACTTTCAACGACGACGCCAGTCCAGCCATCAGCGCACGTTCCTTGGCCAGGTGCCGGAACGACTCCAGGCCGACGTAGGCCTCCACCCGGCGCACCCCGGAACCGATGGACGATTCGCCCAGGATGGTCACCGGACCGATCTGCGCCGAGTTGTGCACGTGGGTGCCGCCGCAGAGTTCCAGCGAGAACGGTCCACCGATCTCCACCACCCGCACCTGATCTGGATACGCCTCGCCGAACAGCGCCATCGCGCCCATCGCCTTGGCTCTGTCGAGATTCTCGAGGAAGGTATGCACCTCGAAGTCGGCCTGGACGGCCTCGTTGGTGACTTCCTCAATCTGGGTGCGCTGGTCTTCGGTCAGCGGGCCCTGCCAGTTGAAGTCGAAACGCAGATAACCCGGGCGGTTCAGCGATCCGGCCTGAACGGCGTTGGGGCCCAACACTTGTCGCAGCGCAGCATGCACCATGTGGGTGCCGGAGTGGCCCTGGGTGGCGCCTTTGCGCCAGCCGGGGTCCACCGCGGCGAGCACGGTGTCGCCTTCGACGAACTCGCCGGATTCGACGTTGACCCGGTGCACGTGAACGGTTTTGGCGATTTTCTGCACGTCGGTCACCGCGGCCTTGGCGCTGCCGCCCGACCCGGTGCCGCTGATGGTGCCGGCATCGGCGATCTGCCCGCCGGACTCCGCGTAGAGCGGCGTGCGGTCCAGGATCAGCTCCACCCGGTCGGCGTCGACACCGTCGGCGTGCGACACCACCGGCACCCGCTTGCCGTCCACGAAAATGCCGAGAATCCTTGCCTGAGATGACAATTCGTCGAACCCGGTGAACTCCGTCGGTCCGGCGTCGACCAGTTCGCGGTAGGCGGTCAGATCGGCGTGCGCGTGCTTGCGGGCGGCCGCGTCGGCCTTGGCCCGCCGGCGCTGCTCGGCCATCAGCTCGCGGAAACCGGCCTCGTCGACCGTCAGGCCGGACTCGGCGGCCATCTCCAAGGTGAGCTCGATCGGGAAGCCGTAGGTGTCGTGCAGGGTGAACGCGTCCGAGCCCGAAACCACCGACACCCCGGCGGATTTCGTGGCCCCGGCCACGTCGTCGAAGAGCCGGGAACCCGAAACCAGCGTGCGGTTGAACGCCGTCTCCTCGGCGACGGCGATGCGGTTGATCCGGTCGAAGTCGCTGACCAGTTCCGGGTACGACGGACCCATCGCGTCGCGCACGGTGGCCATCAGATCGCCCACCACCGGGGTGTCGATACCCAGCAGTTTGGCCGAGCGGATCACCCGGCGCAGCAGTCGGCGCAGCACGTAACCGCGGCCGTCGTTGCCGGGGCTGACCCCGTCGCCGATCAGGATCGCGGCGGTGCGGGAATGGTCGGCAATGATGCGGTACCGCACGTCGTCGGGATGATTCCCGACGTCGTAACCGCGCGGTGCGCGGGCAGCCACCAGGTCGATGACTGGCCGCAGCAGGTCGGTCTCGTAGACGTTGGCCACGTTCTGCAGCACCAGCGCGATACGTTCCACACCCATGCCGGTGTCGATGTTCTTGCGCGGCAGCGGCCCGAGGATCTCGTAGTCCTCCTTGGAGGTGCCCTCGCCGCGCTCGTTCTGCATGAACACGAGGTTCCACACCTCGAGATAGCGGTCCTCGTTGGCGATCGGACCACCGTCGACGCCGAATTCGGGCCCGCGGTCGTAGTAGATCTCCGACGACGGCCCACACGGCCCGGGGATGCCCATCGACCAGTAGTTGTCGGCCATCCCGCGCCGCTGGATCCGCTCCGGCGGCAACCCGGCGATCTCCTGCCACAAACCCGCGGCCTCGTCGTCGTCGAGATAGACCGTGGCCCAGAGCTTCTCCGGGTCCATGCCGTAACCACCCTCGATGACGTTGGTGGTCAACAAGTCCCAGGCCAGCGCGATGGCCTCGCGCTTGAAATAGTCGCCGAAGCTGAAATTGCCGGCCATCTGGAAGAACGTGTTGTGCCGGGTGGTGATGCCCACCTCGTCGATGTCGGGTGTGCGGATGCACTTCTGGATGCTGGTGGCGGTGGCGTACGGCGGCGTGCGCTGCCCCAGGAAGAACGGCACGAACTGCACCATGCCGGCGTTGACGAACAGCAGGTTGGGGTCGTCCAGGATCACTGAGGCACTGGGCACCTCGGTGTGACCCGCCTTCACGAAATGATCAAGGAAACGCTTCCTGATCTCGTGTGTCTGCACTCTTCTTCTTCCTCGATCCGGTACCAGGTCAACCGTCAGCCTATGCGCCGCAGCAGGCTACCGAATACCGAATTCGGCCCGCCCAGCCTGCCAGTCAGCCGCCGACGAAGCTCAACCGGACCGACCGCTTGGGGTTGTCCCGGTTCAGGTCGACCAGGACGACGCTCTGCCAGGTGCCCAGCAACGGCTCGCCGCCACTGACCGGCACCGTGATCGACGGTGCGACGATCGCCGGCAGCACGTGATCGGCACCGTGGCCGGGCGAGCCGTGCGCATGCCGGTAACGGTCGTCGCGCGGCAGCAGCCGCTCCAGGGTGTCCACCATGTCCTCGTCGGAGCCCGCACCCGTCTCGATGATCGCGACACCGGCGGTGGCGTGCGGGACGAAGATGTTGCACAGGCCGTCCTCGTGGCTGCCGCAGAACGACCGCACCGCATCGGTGAGATCGACGTAGCGGCGACGCGTGGTGTCCACCTCCAGCACATCGGTATGCACCCGGTCAGCCTACGGTGCACGCCCTACGCGCCGCCAAGTACAGATGTGACGGTTGCCACACCGGCGGGGTCGGAGGAAGGTGGGTGATGAACCCCCCGACGGCAGAAAGGGGCCGATCGTGTACGCACGCTCCACCACCATCCAGGCGCAACCTTCGCTGCTCAACATGGGTATCGCCCACATGCGCGACGTGGTGCTGCCCACGCTTCGCGAGGTCGACGGTTGTCTGGGCATGTCGCTGCTGGTGGACCGGGATTCGGCCCGATGCGTCGCGACGAGTGCCTGGGAGACCGAGGAGGTGATGCGCGCCAGCGCGGAGCGCGTGTGGCCGGTGCGCAGCCGCGCCGTGAAGATCCTCGGCGGCAGCGCCGTCGTCGACCAGTGGGAGATCGCCGCGCTGCACCGCAACCGGCGCTCGGGTCTGGGCGCGTGCGTGCGCGCCACCTGGCTCAAGGCCCGGCCCGAACAGTTCGAACACGCCCTGGACTTCTACAAGTTGGCGGTGCTGCCGGCCATTGAGGAGTTCGACGGGTTCTGCAGCGCCAGCGTGATGATCGACCGCACCTCGGCGCGGGCGGTGGCGTCGGTGACCTACGACAGCCGCGAAGCGATGGAACGCAGCAGCGAGGCGGCCCGCTCGCTGCGCACGGCGATACTGCGGGACCTGGGCGTCGACCAGGACGATGTCGGCGAGTTCGAACTGGCGATCGCGCGGCTGCGGGTGCCGGAACTGGTCTGACCGGCCCGACACTGAGGCGCTACGGCAGCGTCCCCGGGGAACCCCAGGCACGGGTGCACCTCATAGCTGAACACCTCGGCGACGACGCCCGGGTCGCCGGCCATGATCGCGTCCGTGTCCGCGACGGAGGCGGCGAACACCGCGACACCGCACACGTCGGACTCGTCGGTGCTCGGCAGCACCACGGCCAGCACACCGTCGTCGCGCAGGCCGAAGTTGCGCCGGCCGTGCTCCCACACGATCCCGGACGCGCCGTCGTCGCCGTAGTTGGGTCCGCGCGTGAGGATCACGACGCTGTAGGGCTTGGCCGTTGCCAGCAGCGGCGCCATCTCCTCGTCGCTGAAGGTTTTCATGACTGTCCCCGTTTCCCGCGAATGATCGCGCGCAACCGGTCCAGCCGGCCGACGATCTCGCGTTCCGCACCCCGGCCGGTGGGCCGGTAGTAGTCGACGCCCACCAATTCGGTTGGCGGATATTGCTGCGCCACGACGCCGTCCGGGGCGTCGTGGGAATATTTGTAACCCTGCGCGTTGCCCAGCGCTGCGGCACCCGCGTAGTGCCCGTCGCGTAGCTGCGCCGGCACCAGGCCCGCCTTGCCGGCCTTGATGTCGTTGATCGCCGCGCCCAGCGCCGTGGTCACGGCGTTGGACTTGGGCGCGGTGGCCAGGTGAACGGTGGCGTGCGCCAGCGTCAGCTGTGCCTCGGGCATCCCGATCAGCGCCACCGTCTGCGCCGCCGCGACCGCCACCAACAGCGAAGTCGGGTCCGCCATGCCCACGTCCTCGCTGGCCAGGATCATCAGCCGGCGCGCGATGAAGCGCGGATCCTCCCCCGCGACCAGCATCCGTGCCAGATAGTGCAGCGCGGCGTCCACGTCGGAGCCGCGCACCGACTTGATGAACGCGCTGACGACGTCGTAGTGCTGGTCGCCGTCGCGGTCGTACCGCACCGCGGCCCGGTCCAGCGACTGTTCCACGGTTTCGACGGAGACGTGGTCGGTGACCTCGGCGGCCACCTCCAGTGCGGTCAGCGCGCGGCGGGCGTCGCCGGCCGCCAGTTGCACCAACAGTTCGACGGCTTCCGGCGCCACCGACACCGTGCCGTTCAGTCCGCGCGGATCCTCGATGGCGCGCTGCACCACGGTGCGGATGTCATCGGCGCTCAGCGGGCGCAGCTGCAAGATCAGCGACCGCGACAGCAGCGGCGCGACCACCGAGAACGAGGGGTTCTCTGTGGTGGCCGCCACCAGCAGCACCACCCGGTTCTCCACCGCGGCCAGCAGTGCGTCCTGCTGGGTCTTGGAGAACCGGTGCACCTCGTCGATGAACAACACCGTCTGCTCGCCGGAGAGCGCCCCCAACCGCGCCTTCTCGATGACCGCGCGCACCTCTTTGACCCCGGCCGACAACGCCGACAACGCCTCGAACCGGCGGCCGGTGGCCTGCGAGATGAGCCCCGCCAGCGTCGTCTTGCCGCTGCCCGGCGGACCGTAAAGGATGGCCGAGGCCATGCCGGAGCCCTCGACCAGACGGCGTAACGGCGACCCCGCCGCCAGCAGATGCTGCTGCCCGACCACCTCCTGCAGCGACGCCGGGCGCATCCGCACCGCCAGCGGCGATCCGCTCTCGGCGGCGCTTCCGGCACCGAAACCGGCCGGATCCGGTGTACCGGGCAGGTCGAACAGACCGTCGGACACGTTTTCAGGCATACCACGCAGGGCGGACAGGCCACCAATGCGCGCGTGGTGGGCGCACATTTGCTAAGTTCCCGTTTGCTACGCCCGCACGAGTCAGGCCCCGATCGACAAGAGCGAACTACGAGGCAGAGGACAGCAATGAGCCAGCCGCCAGAATATCCAGGCAACCCGGCCGACCCGCAGGGCGGATATCCTCCGGGCTACCCGCCGCAGCCGCGCCAAGGCGGTGGCTATGGGGCGCCTCCGCCGCCACCACCGAGCTTCAGCCCGCCCCCATCCGGGCCCGACTTCTCCAAGCCGCAAAGTCCGTCGCCCGGCAGCTACCAGGCGCCCGGTTACAGCGCGCCGCCACCTCCGCCACCACCCGGCGGCGGGTACGGCGCACCCCCGCCCGGCCCGGGCGCCGGCCCGGCCGCCGGCCCCTTCAGTGTGGGCGACGCCTTCAGTTGGGCGTGGGGCAAGTTCACCAAGAACGTCGGCCCGATGGCCGGATCCGCGGCGATATTCTTCGTCGTCATCGCGGTGCTCGGCGGCATCATGTACGGAGCGTTCATCGCCTCCCTGATGAGCGCGGGCACCACCACTTACGACCCGCAGACGGGTTCCTACTCGACCTACGCCTCCGACAGTGCGCTCGGCATGGGATCGATCATCGGCATGGGCCTGATGGGGCTGGTGCTGGCCGTCGTCGGTTACTACATGCAGGCCGCCATGGCGTCGGGCAGCCTGGACGTCGCCGACGGCCGGCCGGTGTCCTTGGGCTCGTTCCTGAAACCGCGCAACCTGGGTCCGGCCGTGCTGACCGCGCTGCTGGTAGCCCTCGGCGTGGCCGTCGGCACCTTCCTGTGCTACATCCCGGGCCTGATCTTCGCTTTCCTGTCGATGTTCGCGATCCAGTTCGCGATCGACAGGTCGCTGTCGCCGGTGGATTCCATCAAGGCCAGCATCAACACCACCAAGGCGAACGTGGGTCCCGCCCTGCTGTCCTGGCTCGTCCAGGTCGCCGTGCTGATCGTCGGTGAGTTCGCCTGCGGCGTCGGCCTGATCGCGGCCATCCCGGTCGCGATGCTGATCCAGGTCTATACGTACCGCAAGTTGACCGGCGGGCACGTCGCGCCGCTGGAGCAGGCCGGCCAGGCCTCTGGTCTGCCGCCCGGCCAGCAGTACCCCGGCCAGCAGTACCCGGGCCAGCAGCCCTACCCCGGCCAGCAGCAGTACCCCGGCCAGCAGCCCTACCCGGGCCAGCAGCAGTACCCTGGTCAGCAGTACTAGGCGCCATCAGCGGTAACACCCCGAAACAGGCTGTTCACGCCGAACGGCCAAAACCCGAATAACAGCCGCCCGCAACGTAAGCCAGCACTGGCGCACGCTGCGGGCGGCTGTCTCATGTGATGGGATCAGCGGTTATGAGTATCAAAGTTGCACTGGAGCACCGCACCAGTTACACCTTTGACAAGCTGGTCCAGGTGTATCCGCACGTCGTGCGGTTGCGCCCGGCGCCACACTCCCGCACCCCAATCGAGGCCTACTCGCTGCGGATCGATCCCGGCGAGCACTTCATCAACTGGCAACAGGACGCGCTGGGCAACTTTCTGGCCCGGTTGGTCTTCCCCAAGCCCACCCGGGAGCTGACCATCACCGTCGGCCTGATCGCCGACCTCAAGGTCATCAACCCGTTCGACTTCTTCATCGAGGAGTGGGCCGAGACGTGGGACCCGGATAAATCGCTATACCCCAAGGCGCTGGCGCACGACCTCGAACCGTTCCTGCGTCCCGTCGACGAAGGCGCGGAAGGGTCCGGCCCGGGCGACTTGGTGCAGGCCTGGGTCGGCAACTTCAACGTGCCCCCCGGCACCCGCACCATCGACTTCCTGGTCGCGCTGAACCGGGCCATCAACGCCGACGTCAGCTACAGCCTGCGGATGGAACCCGGCGTCCAGACGCCGGATCACACGCTGCGCAGCGGGGTGGGCTCCTGCCGGGACTCGGCATGGCTGCTGGTGTCGATCCTGCGCCAGTTGGGGCTGGCCGCCCGATTCGTGTCGGGCTACCTGGTGCAGCTGGCCTCGGACGTGCCGCCCCTGGACGGGCCCTCGGGACCGGCCGCCGACTTCACCGACCTGCACGCGTGGACCGAGGTGTACGTGCCCGGCGCGGGCTGGATCGGGCTGGACCCGACCTCGGGGCTGTTCGCCGGCGAAGGCCACATCCCGCTGGCCGCCACCCCGCATCCGTCGTCGGCCGCGCCGATCACGGGCAGCACCGATCCGTGTACCTCGACCCTGGAGTTCACCAACACCGTCACCCGGGTGCACGAAGACCCGCGGGTGACGTTGCCGTACACCGACGACGCGTGGGCCTCGATCTGTGCGCTGGGCGACCAGGTCGACCGGCGCCTGGTCGCCGGCGACGTGCGGCTGACGGTGGGTGGCGAGCCGACGTTCGTCTCGGTGGACAATCAGGTCGACCCGGAATGGCGCACCGCCGCCGACGGACCGCACAAGCGGCGGTTGGCCTCCGAGCTGGCCGCCCGGCTCAAGGCGCAGTGGGCGCCGCAGGGTCTGGTGCAGCGCAGCCAGGGCAAGTGGTATCCCGGGGAGCCGCTGCCGCGCTGGCAGATCGGTCTGTATTGGCGCGCCGACGGCCGCGCGCTGTGGAGCGACGACACGCTGCTGGCCGACCCGTGGTCACCCGAACCGGCGGACCCGGTCGCCGACGAGACCGCACGCGACGTGCTGGCGACGGTCGCCGAAGGGCTGGGGCTGCCGCTCACCCAGGTGCGCGCCGCGTACGAGGATCCGCTGGTGCGGTTGGCGAAGTCGGTCCGGCTGCCGGCCGGTGACCCGGTGGCACCCGGCGACGACCTGGACCCCGACGCCGAACAGGACACCGAATCGGGCCGCGCCGCGCTGGTGGCCCGGCTCGACGAAGCGGTCACCACCCCGGCGGCGTTCGTCCTGCCACTGCACCGCCGCGACGACGGCTCCGGTTGGGCCAGCGCGAACTGGCGACTGCGGCGCGGGCGCCTGGTGCTCACCGAGGGCGATTCCCCGGCGGGCTTGCGGTTGCCACTGAGTTCGATCAGCTGGCAACCGCCCCCGGCGTCGTTCGAGGTGGATCCGGGGACCCTCGGGTCGGTGCTGCCGCCGGAACCGGAGGGCGATACAGCCGTCGTCGTGGACCCGGAGAACGCGCCGACGACCGCCCTGGTCGCCGAGGTCCGCGACGGGCTGCTGTATATCTTCCTGCCGCCCACCACCGCCCTGGAACATTTCATCGACCTGGTCGCGCGGGTGGAGACCGCGGTGGTCAAGGCCGGCTGCCCGGTGGTGATCGAGGGTTACGGCCCGCCGACCGACCCGCGGCTGATCTTCACCACGGTCACCCCCGACCCCGGCGTCATCGAGGTCAACGTCGCGCCGACGGCCAGTTTCGACGAGCAGCGCCGACAGCTGGAAACGCTCTACGAGCAGGCCCGGTTGACCCGGCTGTCCACCGAGTCGTTCGACATCGACGGCACCCACGGCGGCACCGGCGGCGGTAACCACATCACGCTCGGCGGCGTCACCCCAGCCGACTCGCCGCTGCTGCGGCGTCCCGACCTGCTGGTCTCGCTCCTCACCTACTGGCAGCGGCACCCGGCGCTGTCCTACCTGTTCGCGGGCCGGTTCGTCGGCACCACCTCCCAGGCGCCACGGGTGGACGAGGGCCGCGACGAGGCGCTCTACGAGCTGGAGATCGCGTTCGCCGAGATCGCGCGACTCTCGGCCGGTGGGGGGGCCAAGCCGTGGGTGACCGATCGCGCGCTGCGCCACCTGCTGACCGACATCACCGGCAACACGCACCGCGCCGAATTCTGCATCGACAAGCTCTACAGTCCCGAAGGCTCCCGCGGCCGGCTGGGCCTGCTCGAGTTGCGCGGGTTCGAGATGCCGCCGCATCTGCGGATGGCGATGGTGCAGTCGCTGCTGGTCCGGTCGCTGGTGGCCTGGTTCTGGGAGCAGCCGCTGCGCGCTCCGCTGATCCGGCACGGCGACAACCTGCACGGTCGGTACCTGCTGCCGCACTTCCTGATCCACGACATCGCCGACGTGGCGGCCGACCTGCGCGCGCAGGGCATCCCCTTCGAGACCAGCTGGCTGGACCCGTTCACCGAGTTCCGCTTCCCGCGGATCGGCACCGCGGTGTTCGACGGTGTGGAGATCGAGTTGCGCGGCGCCATCGAGCCGTGGAACACCCTCGGCGAAGAATCCACCGCCACCGGCACCGCCCGCTATGTGGACTCTTCGGTGGAGCGCATCCAGGTGCGGATCATCGGCGCCGACCGACACCGCTATGCGGTGACCTGCAACGGCTATCCGATACCGCTGCTGGCGACCGACAACCCCGATATTCACGTGGGCGGGGTGCGCTATAAGGCCTGGCAGCCGCCGAGCGCGTTGCACCCGACCATCTCCATCGATGTCCCGCTGCAGTTCGAGCTGATCGACCTGACCGCCGGGACGTCACGCGGCGGCTGCACCTACCACGTCGTTCACCCCGGTGGGCTTGCCTATGACATGCCCCCGGTCAACGCCGTGGCCGCCGAGTCGCGCCGGGCGCGGCGCTTCGAGGCGTCCGGCTTCACACCCGGCAAGCTCGACCTGGCCGGTCTGCGCGAAAAGCAGGCGCGACTGTTCACCGACGTCGGCGCGCCGGGCATCCTGGATCTGCGTCGCGTGCGTACCGTGCAGCGGTAGTGGCGTCCGCAGATATGACACTCGGTCTCAGTGCAGCGTCGGCAGCTTCCTCGGAGTCCTACGACGTCGACCGTCTGCTGGCCGGATACCGCACCGCGCGCACCCAGGAAGCGCTGTTCGATCTGCGCGACGGTCCCGGTGCCGGTTACGACGAGTTCGTCGACGCCGACGGCAACGTCCGGCCGGGCTGGGACGAGCTTGCCGACGCGATCGCCGAACGCGGCCGCAGCGGCCTGAACCGGCTGCGGTCGGTCGTGCACAGCCTGATCGACCACGACGGCATCACCTACACCGGGGTCTCGGACGGACAGGCCGGGCGCGAAGCGGCCTCGGGTCACGGACCCGAACCCGGACCGTGGCGGCTGGACACGCTGCCGCTGGTGGTGTCTGCGGCCGACTGGGATGCGCTGGAAGCCGGGCTGGTCCAGCGCTCGCGGCTGCTGGATGCCGTGCTGGCCGACCTGTACGGCCCGCGCCGGCTGCTCATCGAAGGACTGTTGCCCGCGCAGCTGGTCTTTGCCCATCCCGGCTACATCCGGCCCGCCAACGGCATCACCGTGCCCGGGCACCATCAGCTGTTCATGCACGGCTGCGATGTCAGCCGGCGCTCCGACGGCAACTTCTGGGTCAACGCGGACTGGACTCAGGCGCCGTCGGGCGCCGGCTACGCGCTGGCCGATCGCCGGGTGCTGGCGCACGCGATCCCCGACCTCTACGAGCAGATCGCGCCGCGGGCGAACACCCCGTTCGCGCAGGCGCTGCGGCTGGCGCTGATCGACGCCGCGCCGGACGTGGTGCAGGACCCGGTGGTGGTGGTGCTGAGCCCCGGCATCTACTCCGAGACCGCGTTCGACCAGGCGTATCTGGCCACGCTGCTGGGTTTCCCGCTGGTGGAGAGCGCGGACCTGGTGGTGCGCGACGGCAAGCTGTGGATGCGGTCGCTGGGCACCCTCAAACGCGTCGACGTGGTGCTGCGCCGGGTCGACGCGAGCTACGTGGACCCGCTCGACCTGCGCGCCGACTCCCGCCTGGGCGTGGTCGGGCTGGTGGAGGCGCTGCACCGCGGCACGGTGACGGTGGTCAACACGCTGGGCAGCGGCATCCTGGAAAGCCCCGGGCTGCTGCGCTTCCTGCCGGAGCTGGCCGAGCGGCTGCTCGGCGAGGACCTGCAGCTGCAGACCGCACCCGTCTACTGGGGCGGCATCCCGGCCGAGCTCTCACACCTGCTGGCGAACCTGCCGTCGTTGCTGATCAAACCGGTGGACGGCGGGGAACCCCTGGTCGGCCCGACGCTGTCGGCCGCGCAGCTCGCCGAGTTGACCGCCCGCATCGAAGCGGTGCCGTGGCGGTGGGCCGGTCAGGTGCTGCCCACCTTCTCCTCGGCCCCCACCGACCATGCCGGCGTGCTGTCCTCGGCCGGTGTCGGGATGCGGCTGTTCACCGTCGCCCAGCGCGGCGGGTACGCCCCGATGATCGGCGGCCTGGGCTATGTGACCGCCCCAGGTTCGGCTGCATACACCATGAAAACCGTTGCGGCCAAAGATGTGTGGGTGCGCCCGACGGAACGCGCGACAGCCGAGACGATCACCCTGCCCTCGGCGCCGCAGCCGGCCAAGACCGGCGCCGGCACCTGGGGTGTCAGCTCGCCACGGGTGCTGTCCGATCTGTTCTGGATGGGACGCTACGGCGAGCGCGCCGAGAACATGGCGCGACTGTTGATCGTGGCGCGCGAACGCTACCACGTCTACCGCCACCATCAGGACAGCGAGGAAAGCGAGTGCGTGCCGGTGCTGATGGCCGCGCTGGGCCGCATCACCGGGACCGACACCGGCGCGGGCGGTGCCACCGAGTACGACCACGCCGAGATGATCGCGGTGGCTCCTTCGATGCTGTGGTCGATGACGGTCGAGCTGGACCGGCCGGGTTCGCTGATCCAGTCGGTGGAAGGGCTGGCGCTGTCGGCGCGCGCGGTGCGCGACCAGTTGTCCAACGACACCTGGATGGTGCTGGCCAGTGTCGAACGCGCCGTCGCGCTGCGGTCCGACCCGCCGCAGTCGCTGGCCGAGGCCGATGCGCTGCTGGCCGCCGCGCAGTCGCAGGCGTTGGCCGGGATGCTGACCCTGTCGGGGGTGGCCGGCGAGTCGATGGTGCGCGACGTGGGCTGGACGATGATGGACATCGGCAAGCGGATCGAGCGCGGGCTGTGGTTGACCGCGCTGCTGGCCGACACGCTGACCACGGTGCGCGGCACGGTGGCCGAACAGTCCATCGTGGAAGCCACCCTGGTGGCCTGCGAGTCGTCGGTCATCTACCGTCGTCGCACGCTGGGCAAGGTCAGCGTGGCCGCGGTGACCGAACTGATGCTGTTCGACCCGCAGAACCCGCGCTCGCTGCTGTACCAGGTGGAGCGGTTGCGCGCGCGCCTCAAAGACCTGCCCGGCTCGTCGGGCTCGTCACGCCCGGAACGGATCGTGGACGAGATCGGCACCCGGCTGCGCCGCTCGGATCCCGCCGAGTTGGAAGAGCTGGTCGACGGGCACCGCGAAGAACTGGCCGAGCTGCTCACCTGGGTGCACGCCGCACTGCGCGACCTGGCCGACGCGCTTGCTGCGACGCAGTTGGCGTTGCCCGGCGGCATGCAGCCCCTATGGGGTGGCCCCGACGAGCGCCGGACGATGCCCGCGTAGCGGCGCCGAGCTCAGGCGGCCGCGGTGGTCTCGTCGATCACGGTGTGCACGAACTGCATCTTGTCCAGCACCGCCGGCGGCAGCACGAACGGATACAGGTCGTCGTGGCCCATCGACCGGTTCACCATGTTCAGCGACCACGACAACGGCAGCCACATGTCGATGATGGTGGGAAACGCGCTGGGTCCCAACGGCGGTCGGTCGAACGTGGCCGCCGCCGGCGCCAGGCCGCAGGACGCCGAGGTGTCCAGCGTGTCGCGGATGTGCAGGTAGTGCGCAAACGTCTCCGCCCAGTCCTCGGCGGGGTGCATGGTCGCGTACGAGGAGACGTAGTTCTTCTCCCAGCCGTCCGGTGCGCCCTCGCTGTAGTGCCGGTCCAGCGCCGCCTGATAGTCGGAGTCGGGGTCTCCGAACAACTCGTTGAACCGCGCCAGGTACTCCGGCGACTGGATCAGCCGGTAGAAGTAGTAGTGGCCCACCTCGTGGCGGAAGTGCCCGAGCAGGGTGCGGTACGGTTCGTCCATCTCCACCCGCAACTGCTCGCGGTGCACGTCGTCACCCTCAGCCAGATCCAATGTGATGACGCCGTTTTCGTGACCGGTGATGACATTCTGGTGCGCACTGGACAGCAACCGGAAGGCCAGTCCGTAGTCCGGATCTTCATCACGGCCGATGATCGGCAGTTTCAGTTCGTGCAGTTCGGCGACCAGACGCCGCTTCGCCGCTTCGGCCCGGGCGAACTCGGGCAGACCAACCGTGTCGTCATCGTTGGGCCGCTCGATGGTCAGCGAGCAGGACTCGCACAGGGTGCCCGGCGGATCGACCGGGACCAGCCAATTGCATTCCGCCACATACAGATTGGCGCACAGCTGATATTCGGCCGCCGCGACGGCGCCGGCGTGGTCGCTGTCTTCTTCCTTTTTGGCGATCACCAGCAGCGCCATCTGTTCCAGCGAAAAGCCAAGGGCGCTGCCGCAATTCAGGCAGGCCGAGTTCTCGAATGTCAGGCGTTGGCCACAGTTGGGACAACTGAAATCACGCATAGAGTTCATCACCTTCGAATGGGACGACGTCGACACCGACGTCGATGACACTGCGCTTGGAGTTGGTGTAGATGATGCCGCGCAGCGGTGGCACATCGGCGTAGTCGCGGCCGCGCCCGACCACAATGTAGCGCTGATCGACCAGCGCGTCGTTGGTGGGGTCGAGCCCCATCCACTCGTGCTGACCCGCCTGTTGCGGCGTCCATACCGACGCCCAGGCGTGGGTCGCGTCGATGCCTATCATTCGATCCTTTCCGGGGGGCGGGTTGGTGGCCAGGTATCCCGATACGTAGCAGGCCGCCAAACCGTTGGCGCGCAGACAGGCGATCGCCAGCCTCGCGAAGTCCTGGCATACCCCTTCACGCGCCGTCAGAACCTCGTTGACGCGTGTGGAAACCGTCGTCGAACCGGAACGGTAGGTGAAGTCGGTGTAGATGCGGTTTGCCAGGTCGCGCAACACCTCCACCAGAGGGCGGCCGGGCGCGAAACTGGGTGCGGCGTAGTCGCGTACCTCGTCGGTGATCTCGGGCGGGGTGAGGTCGAGGGTGAAATCGGTAGCCAGCGCGCCCTGCATCCCGGCCGGGCGGGCCGCCTCCCACGGTTGCAGCGCCGGCCCGCTGGTGTAGAGGTCGGCGGTCGGCAGTCCGACGTCGACGATCGAGTCGCTGATGATGGTCAGCGCGCGGTGCGGTGTGGTGACGTGAAAGTACGAGCTGATGTTGCCGTAGGTGTCGCGGCTGGTGGATCTGTCCGCCGGCTCCGGGTCGATGACCAGCCGGTGCGCGACGCAGCGCTGGCGCAGCGAATCACGCGGGGTGAGGAACCCGCGACCGTAGGAGCCGGTCACGAGGTCGGAGTAGCGGTATTCGGTGCGATGCGTGACCCGGTAGCGCTTGGTGTCCCGAAAGTCCGTCACATGCCCAAACCTACTGGGGGCCGGCCGGCGCTGCGGCGGGCAGACCCGGGAATCTGGCCGGCCGGTTTGCAATCGGACGCGAAACGGGAACACTTGTTCACTGAAACGCCGAAAGGAGCTTGTTGTGCAGGCAGACGAAATCCGTTCGCTGGCCGATCTCGCGGGGGAAGGCACCCGGGTGCTGACCACGCTGGTCCGGGACATTCATCGGGGTATCGCCGGCCGGGTCTTCGGCACCATCGGCCCGGCAGCCGCGCCGGTGCGGGTGGTGCACGACACCACCGCGTCCACCATCTACAGCCTGGTGGACCACGCGGTGCGCGGGTCCCTCTACGGCGCCGGGGCGTTGGCTGCCAACACGTGCAGCAATGAGGACGACGAGACGATCGAGGCCCGGCCCCGGATCGCCGGGGTGCTGGCCGCGCTCAACGGCATCTACGGCGACGAGATGACCAACCGCGACAACGGCTTGGCGCTCACCATGCAGATCCGCCGCAAGGGGCTGCCGGTCGGGTTGAGCAGGGACGCCATCGCCACGGCGTTCCCGAAAGCCACCAGCCGGATCGTGGTCTTCACCCACGGCTGGTGCATGACCGAGCGGTCCTGGTGGCGCGCACCGCGCACCGGCGAAGAACTGCGCCCCTACGGCAAACGCCTGCGCAAGGACCTCGGCTACACGCCGGTCTACCTGCGCTACAACAGCGGCCTGCACATCTCCCAGAACGGGCAGGCGCTGGCCGATCTGATCGATCGGCTGTACGCGGTGTGGCCGGTTGCGGTGGAGGAACTGGTGCTGGTGGGCCATTCCATGGGTGGGCTGGTCTCGCGCAGCGCGTGCCACTACGGCCAGCAGCACGAACACGCGTGGACCGACGACGTGTCCCACGTGGTGTGCCTGGGCTCGCCGCATCTGGGAGCCGACCTGGAAAAGGGTGTCAACGCCGCATCCTTCGTGCTGGCGCAGCTTCCCGAGACCCGAGGCGTGTCGAAGTTCCTCAACACCCGCAGCGCCGGCGTGAAGGACCTGCGTTACGGCGCTCTGCTCGACGAAGACTGGCAAGACTGCGACCCGGACGAATTCCTGCGCGACCGGTGCCAGGAGGTGCCGTTCCTGCCCGGCGCGGTCTACCACTTCGTCTCCACCACCGCGGCGCCGCGTGCGGTGGGTCTGCTGATGGGCGACCACCTGGTCCGGCCGAAGAGCGCGGCGGGTCAGGGCAAGTACCGGTCGATCCCGTTCGACGCCGCACACGGGCTCATCCTGGCCGGCCTCAACCACTTCGATCTGCTCAACCACCCGTCGGTCTACGACAAGCTGGTGACCTGGCTGAGCGGGCAGCAGACCGCCGAGCAAACGATGTCGGTGGGCTGATTTCTGCGCTGGATATTCCTCAGCACGGCAAACGCGCGCACAATGAGAGGCGTGGCTACCTGGGACGACGTCGCGCGCATCGCCGCCGAGTTGCCGCTGGTCGTCGAACATTCACAGCACGACTGGCGGGTCGGCAAGAAGCTGCTGGCCTGGGAGCGCCCGTTGCGCAGGTCGGACATCGAAGCGCTGACGCGCCACGGGGTGCAGCCGCCGACAGGCGACATCCTGGGCGTACGGGTGCCTGACGAGGGCGTGAAGTTCGCGCTGATCGCCGACGAGCCGGACATCTACTTCACCACCCCACACTTCGACGGCTACCCGGCCGTGCTGGTCACGCTGGCCGATATCGGGTTCTTCGAGCTCGAGGAGTTGATCACCGAGGCGTGGCTGACCCAGGCGCCGCGGCGGCTGGTGAAGGAGTTCCTGGCTAAGTCGTCGTAGCCGTTGCCGCCGCCCTTGCGCTGCGTCCGCGCTGCAATTCGAACAGCGGGATCACCCGGGTGGTCTTCGACTGATACTCGGCGAAGCCGGGCGCCTTGGCGGTGACCTTGTCGAACAGCGCGTCGCGCTCCTCGGCGGGCAGTTCGCGCGCGGTCACGTCGTAGGCGTCGGTGCCGATTTCGATCCGGGCAGCAGGATTTGCCCGCAGGTTGTGTACCCACGCCGGACTCACCGGCGCCCCAGCGAAGGACCCGATGATGATCAGCTTGCCGTCGATGTCGAAGTAGGCCAGCGGCGAGATCCGTTGCTCGCCGGACTTGGCGCCGGTGGTGTGCAACAGCAACAGGTCGGCGCCTTCGAACTGGCCGCCCACCTTCCCGTCGTTGGCGCGGAACTCCGCGATGATGTCCTGATTGAACGTCTTGGCCAGCTCAGCCAGATCCCTGTCGGTCATGCCCCCTGAACCGGCTTGGGCGTGAAATCTATTCCCGACTCCTTGCGCTGCTGCGCGGTGATCGGCGCGGGCGCATCGGTCAACGGGTCGACGCCACCGCCGGTTTTGGGGAACGCGATCACCTCGCGGATCGAGTCGACGCCGGACAGCAACGCATTGATCCGGTCCCAGCCGAACGCGATCCCGCCGTGCGGCGGCGCGCCAAAGGTGAACGCCTCCAACAGGAATCCGAATTTCTCCTCGGCTTCGGCGGGATCGAGGCCCATCACCGCGAACACCCGCTCCTGAATATCGCGCCGGTGGATACGAATCGAGCCGCCGCCGATCTCGTTGCCGTTGCAGACGATGTCGTAGGCGTCGGCCAGCACCGCGCCGGGGTCGCTGTCGACGATGCCCTGGTGTTCGGCCTTCGGCGAGGTGAATGCGTGGTGCACCGCGGTCCACGCCCCGGAACCGACAGCGACGTCACCGGCCTCCACCGCGTCGTCGGCCGGCTCGAACAACGGCGGGTCCACCACCCAGACGAACGCCCAGCTGCCGGGTTCGATCAGACCCAGCCGGTGAGCGATCTCCGAGCGCGCCGCCCCCAGCAGTGCGCGCGACGGCTTCACCGGGCCGGCCGAGAAGAAGATGCAGTCGCCCGGGCCGGCGCCGACGTGAGCGGCCAGGCCGTCGCGCTCGGCGTCGGTCAGGTTCTTGGCGACCGGTCCGCCCAGCGTGCCGTCGTCACCCACCAGCACGTAGGCCAGGCCCCGATGCCCGCGCTGCTTGGCCCATTCCTGCCAGCCGTCCAGCGTGCGCCGCGGTTGGGACGCCCCGCCGGGCATCACCAACGCACCCACATAGGGTGCCTGGAAAACCCGGAACGTCGTGTCTTTGAAGAACTCTGCGCATTCGACGAGCTCCAGACCGAAGCGCAGGTCGGGCTTGTCGGAGCCGAACCGGCGCATGGCGTCGGCGTAGGTCATCCGCGGGATCGGGGTGGGGATCTGGTATCCGATCAGGGCCCACAGCGCGGCCAGGATCTCCTCGGAGATCGCGATGACGTCGTCGACGTCGACGAAGCTGAGCTCCATGTCGAGCTGGGTGAACTCGGGCTGGCGGTCGGCACGGAAATCTTCGTCGCGGTAGCAGCGGGCGATCTGGTAGTAGCGCTCCATGCCGGCCACCATCAGCAGCTGCTTGAACAGCTGCGGGCTTTGCGGCAGCGCATAGAACGTGCCCGGCCGCAACCGGGCCGGCACCAGGAAGTCACGCGCGCCCTCCGGCGTGGAGCGGGTGATGGTCGGTGTCTCGATCTCGACGAAGTCGTGCCGGCCCAGCACCTCGCGGGCGGCCGCATTCACCTTGGCGCGCAACCGGATTGCCGCAGCCGGTGCGTCGCGGCGCAGATCCAGGTAGCGGTACTTCAGCCGCAGCTCCTCCCCCGCCGGCTCGTCGAGCTGGAACGGCAGCGCCGCGGACTCCCCCAGCACGGTCAGCGCGGTGGCGTTGACCTCGATGTCGCCGGTGGCGATGTCGGGGTTGGCGTTGCCTTCCGGGCGGATCTCGACCACGCCGGTGACGGCGACGCAGAACTCCGAGCGCAGCCGGTGCGCCTGGGCCAACACCTCGGATTCACGGAAGACCACCTGGGCGACGCCGGACGCGTCACGCAGGTCGATGAAGATGACACCGCCGTGATCGCGGCGGCGCGCCACCCAACCGGCCAACGTCACCTGCTGTCCGGCGTCGCTGTCCCGTAGCGAACCCGCGGCGTGGCTGCGCAGCACAAAAACTCCTTCAGACCTGGGTTGGATGACTGCCCAGTCTAAAGGGCGGGTTCCGCCCGGTACTTTTGCCGGTATTCCTACCTCTGTCGCACTCGTGGGCCCCGGCGCCGTCGGCACAACGGTCGCCGCGCTGCTGCACCGCGCCGGTCACCCGGTGTTGCTGTGCGGCCATACCCCACGCGAACGCATCGAACTGCGGCCCGATGGCGGTTCAGCGATTGTGGTGCCCGGGCCGGTGCACACCGACCCCGCCGACGTCGACGGCCCGGTCGAGGTGGTGATACTGGCCGTCAAAGCGACCCAGAACGACGCCGCGGCAGGCTGGCTGACTCGGTTATGTGATGAGCGCACGGTGGTGACGGTGCTGCAGAACGGCGTCGAGCAGGTCGAGCAGGTGCAACCGCTGTGCCCGTCGTCGACCGTGGTGCCCGGCAGCGTGTGGTACTCCGCAGAAACCCAGCCCGACGGGTGGGTGCGGTTGCGTGGGGAAGCCGCGCTGGTGCTGCCCACCGGACCCGCGGCCGAAGCTGTTGCAGAGTTACTGCGGTCCGGGGGCTGCCGGGTGGACTGCGACCCCGACTTCACCACCGTGACGTGGCGCAAGCTGCTGCTCAACGCGCTGGCCGGACTGATGGTGCTGACCGGGCGGCGATCCGGCATGTTCCGCCGCGACGACGTGGCTGCCCTCTCGCGCCGATATGTGGCCGAATGCGTCGCGGTGGCCCGCGCCGAGGGTGCCCAGTTCGACGACGACGTCGTTGGGCAGATCGTCGATTCGTTCCGGGCGGTGCCCGAGGACATGACGACTTCGATACTGACCGATCGCGAACACCACCGACCGCTGGAATGGGATCTGCGTAACGGGGTGATCGTCCGCCGGGCGCGCAGGCACGGGCTGCCCACCCCGATCAGCGACGTGATCGTGCCGTTGCTGGCCGCGGCCAGCGAAGGCCCCGGCTAATGTCTGAGGCCATGCACCCGTGCGAACACGTCGGTCTGGACTTCATCGACAACGCCCGCTTCCGGTTTCGCAACAGCGTCGACCTGGCCATCACGCCCGAGCAGCTATTCGAGGTCTTCTCCGACGCCGAGTCGTGGCCGCGCTGGGTCGCCGTAATCAAGACGGTGACCTGGACCAGCCCGAAGCCATTCGGCGTCGGCACCACCCGCAACGCCGACCTACGCGGCGGCATCGTCGTCAGCGAGGAATTTTTGGCTTGGGAACCGTTCAGCCGCATCGCATTCCGCTTCAACGGAAGCTCGACGCAAACTTTCGCTGCGCTAGCCGAGGATTACCGGGTTGAGGCCATTCCCGGCGGTTGCCGGCTGAACTGGACCATGGCCGTGCAACCGGCCGGGCCGGCGCGGCTGGCGATGCCGCTGTTCGCGCCGCTGCTGAACCTCACGCTGCGCCGATTCCTGCGCACGCTGCGTACTTACACCGACAACCGATTCGCCACAGCGCAGCGATAGGCTGATTGCGGCGCGGTAACCAAACTCTGATTCCGGGGAGCGTGCGATGACCTTCAACGAGGGTATGCAGATCGATACCAGTTCTGCGTCCTCGTCCGGCGGCGGTGGCGGGATGGGTCCGATCGCCATCGGCGGTGGGATCGGCGGATTGCTGATCGTGGTGGTCGCGATGCTCCTGGGCGTCGACCCCGGCGGGATCGTCAGCCAGCAGCCGGTGGACACCAGCGGCGACGTGGCGCCCGGTTTCGACTTGACCAAGTGCAAGACCGGGGCCGATGCCAACAGGTACGTGCAGTGCCGGGTGGTGGCCACCGGTAACTCGCTGGACGCGGTGTGGAAGCAGCTGGTTCGCGGCTACACCAAGCCCAAGATGCGGCTGTTCAGCGGCTCGGTGAGCACCGGATGCGGACCGGCCAGCACCGAGGTCGGACCGTTCTACTGCCCGGTGGACAAGACGGCGTATTTCGACACCGACTTCTTCTCGGTGCTGGTGGACCGGTTCGGGTCCAGCGGTGGACCCTTCGCGGAGGAATACGTGGTAGCCCACGAGTACGGCCACCACATCCAAAATCTGCAGGGCACCCTGGGCCGGTCCCAGTCCGGCGCGCAGGGCGCGAAAGGTGGTGGCGTGCGCACCGAACTGCAGGCCGACTGCTACGCCGGGGTGTGGGCGCACTACGCCTCCACCGTCACGCAGGAGAGCACCGGCAAACCGTTCCTGAACCCGTTGAGCGACAAGGACATTTCCGATGCCTTATCGGCGGCGGCGTCGGTGGGCGACGACCGTATCCAGGAGCAGGTGAACGGTCGCGTCAACCCCGAATCCTGGACGCACGGCTCGTCGGCGCAGCGCCAGAAGTGGTTCACCATCGGATATCAGAACGGTGACCCGAACAAGTGCGATACCTTCGCCACCAACGACCTGGGTTAAGTCAGGATCTGCTGTAATGCGCTGCGGCCCTGCTGGTCCAGCGGCAATTGCGGTGCCCGGGGATCGCCGACCGGTGTGCCGAGCAGGTCCAGTCCGGCCTTGACGGTGGTGGGCAGCCCGCCCGCCACGATGAACTGCAGCAGCGGTTTGAGGTCGTCGTACAGCCGCTGCGCCCGGTCCAGATCGCCGGCGCGCACCGCGTCGTACAGCTCGATGCACGGCTGGGGACGCAGATTCGGTGCGGCCGTGCACCATCCGGATGCACCGGCCTTCAGCGCATCGAGCACCAACGGGTTGCTGCCGTTGTAGAAGGGCAGCCTTCCGCCGCTGAGTTCTCTGATGCGCTGCATGCGGGACAGGTCGCCGGTGGACTCCTTGACCATGGTGAGGTTGTCGATGCCGTCGAACATCTCGACCAGCAATTCGGGACGCATGTCGACGCCGCTGGTGGCCGGATTGTTGTAGGCCATGATCGGGATTCCGACAGCCTCACCGATGCTGCGGTAGTGCTGGGTGATCTCGGGGTCGGACAGCTTCCAATAGGAGACCGGCAGCACCATCACCGCATCGGCGCCGGCCCGCTGCGCGTACTGGGCACGCCGAATTGTCCTGGCGGTCGTCACATCTGAGACACCGACGATCACCGGCACCCGCCCGTGCACCGCAGCCATGGTGGTGTCGACGACCGCGTCGACCTCCGCCTCGTCGAGGTAGGCCAGCTCCCCGGTGCTGCCGAGCGGGGCGATCGCGTGGACTCCGGACGAGACCAGCCGGTCCACCAGCGCGGCCAGCCGCTCGGTGTCGATGCCGTCGTCGCCGAACGGCGTGACCGGGTAGGCGATGATCCCGTGAACGGTGGGCACGCGATTGCTCCTTTTCAGCCGGCGGTGAGCGCGTCGGGGTGCCGCTGGAGCGCTCGTCTGGCGTAGTAGGCGAAGTTCGCCCGGCTTCGCGACGGGGTCAGGGTCCAGTCGTGTGCTTCGCGGGCCAACTCGTCGGGTAGCGGCTGGATCGCACCCGCCGCCATGGCGGCGAGCTGCAGCTTGGCGGCGCGCTCGATGAGCACCGCCAGCGAGCACGCCTCCGCCACGCTGGCCCCCGCTACCAGTTGTCCGTGGTGGGCCAGCAGCGCCGCTTTTTTGTCTCCCAGTGCGGCGGTGATGATTTCGCCTTCCTCGTTGCCGACGGGCACGCCCGGCCAGTTGGCCAGGAACGCGCAGTCGTCATACAGCGGCGTGGTGTCCATGTGCGAGACGATCAGCGGCACCTCCAGCATCGACAGCGCCGCGACGTGGAAGGGATGGGTGTGCACGATGCACTGCACATCCGGCCGAGCCCGATAGATCCAGCTGTGAAAACGGTTGGCGGGGTTGGCCATTCCCTCGCCTTGTACCACGTTGAGGTCTTCATCGACCAGCAGCAGGTTGCCCGCGGTGATCTCGTCGAAGCCCAGGCCGAGGCGCTGGGTGTAGTAGGTGCCGGGCTGCTCGGCGCGGGCGGTGATCTGTCCGGCCAGCCCGGAGTCGTGGCCGGCGTCGAACAGCACCCGGCAGGTCAACGCGACCTGCTGGCGGGTGGTCAGGTGCCCGTCGACCGATTCGGCGTCCAATTGTTCCTGGGCGCGGCGCATCAGTTCCGCTTTCGAGTCGGAGAACGTGGAGCCGGCGACCATGTGACACAATGTACCGCATAGGAAACTTTGTGTCATGAAAGGTTGGGCCGGTGACCGCACTGCTCCGTGCCGTTCGCCGGCAACGCGGACTCACCCTCGAGCAGCTGGCCGAGCGGGCCGGCCTGACCAAGAGTTACCTGTCGAAGGTCGAACGCGGGCACAGCACGCCGTCGATAGCAGCGGCCCTCAAAGTCGCTCGCGCGCTCGACGTCGACGTCGCCCGGTTGTTCTCCGACAGCCCGGCCGAGGAAACGTTCGTCGTCGACAGGGCCGATTCCGATCCGGGGCGTTACCGCGCGCTGGCCACCTCGCTGTTGGGAAAGTCCATGTCGCCGTTCGTAGTTCGGCCAACCGGTGCCGCCGCCGACGATCCGCATCCCACCCACAGCGGCCAGGAGTTCGTATTCGTGCACGCCGGAGTCGTCGAACTCCGCTATGGCGAGCAGACCGTGACCCTGGGCACCGGCGACAGCGCGTACTTCGACGCCTCCGTCGGGCATACGTTACGGGCGGTCGGCGGGGTCCCGGCTGACGTCGTCGTCGTCGCGCATGCAGAACCCGACCGCCGACGCACAGATTAGCCCTGGTCGAACAGCTGCGGTGCGTCTCCGGCATTGATCACCGCGCGCCAGCCAGCGGCCTGCTCAGCGGTCATGTCGGCGTCCCCCGCCACTCGAACGGTAACTGTCCCAGCGGGCCCGGCCGTAGCTCCGAGCGGTCGGAAAAGCGTTGGACCGCAGTCGGTTTCGGCGACCCAGACCAACCGGCGCGCCAATCGGCTCAGCACCGGATGCCCGAGGACATAGCGTTCGAACTCCGCCACGGACCACCGGCGCTGCCGGTGCATCGCCTCGGCCAGTCGAGCGGTCTGCGCGGTGACCACCGGGGCGAGCAGCTTGCGGGCACGCGCCAGATACGCGCGCGGGACCGTCTTGTACGGACCGGCCAGGTCCCCTTTCGTGCACGGATTTCCGTCGCCGTCGTACACCGTGATACTCAGATCCGCCTGTAGCACAGCGAAATACGGTTCGGGCCCGTAACTCAGTTGCAGCCGGCCCGCGTTGTCGAATCCGACGTAGGGAACTGTGCGGTCAGCGGCCTCGTCCGCCGACCATCCCCACCGAGCGGGCAACTCGGCCAGTTGCGCGGCGGCCTCCTCGATCAGCCGAGCCGACTTCGACCGATACGCCACCGACGTGAGGACCCGGACGGCGTCGACGCTGTCGATATGCCCGAGCATGGTCAACAGGGCGCTGCATTGCGCCATCCGCGCCGTGTCGAAACTACGCAGGAATTCCTCCGCCAGCGTCGGCGCATTGGGGCTGGCGCAAGCGGCCACCACCGCCAGCACGCCCTTGGACTTGATGGCCGAGACCGTCTGCTGGGCAGTCTGGCGGGAATGAAAGGCGTACTCGTCAGCCGTCGTCCAGGCATCGATCAGGAAGTCGCCCAACGCGAATCGATCTTCGGCGGCGAACAACGCAAGGTGGTGTCGCAGCCCTCCGTCCGGCGCAGGGTCGTTGGCCTCACACGCCTTGATGACCAGCCAACGCACGACCGACGCAGGCACCGGTGCCAGGCCCTGCTCCCAACGCATCGTCGGCACCCGCTCCCAGAGCAACCAGGACAAGCCGGCCGGCGCATCTTTGCGCAGCGCCGTTTCGGCTTCGGCAATCAGATGCTCGGGTGTCAGATAGTCGGCCGCAGGCCTTCCCGCTGCGGTCAGCGCACCCAACAGAGCCCCTCGGACGCGGTCGTCGGTCTCGATCCGCAGGCAGGTCTCCAACCGCGGCACGTCCGCATGGTCTGCGGTGTGGGCTATCCATTGAGCTGCGGCCAGTCGGACCTTGACGCGGCCGTCAGCCAACGCGGTGTAGATGCGGGCGCGGCGGTCGGGAGCTTTGGCGAGAACCCGCTGAGCTTGCGCCCGATTGCTGGTCTTAGGCCCCAGAGCGGCGGGAAACAGTGCGTCGGCCGCGTCGGGCGGCAGCACCGGAAGTTCGGCCAGCAGGTCCCAATAGACCTTGGGCGACTCGATGTGGGGGCTGGCGTTCATCGCCCTATCGGCCAGATACTGAGCGTTCGCAGTGAGGAACGGAAGCACATCGGCGGAGGGCCAACCCTGCCCTATGTTGCCCTTCGCGTAGTGGTAAACCAGCCCGGTGTCAGCTTGCTCGGTCAAGTGACCGAGCAAGCCGGCCAGCTCAGCCAGCGACGGGCCGCCGAGTTTGGCGTGCACAGCATCGGCGAACTCGTAGAAATCGAAGGGATGGTCCCTCAGGTAGTGACACACCACCAGTAGCACCACCATGTCGACATGCTCCGCCTCCGCAAATTCGCGGATCGCATCGCGCATTCGATAATTCGCGAACCGCGGCCATGGATTCTTCCGGTCGGGTGCCCGGCCGGCACGGAGCATCGTTTCGACGGTCAGCAAGTCTTCCGCACCCATCAGCGGCGGCGGGCTGCCACCCCAATCGTTGCCCACGACTATCGAATTGAGCTGCGCGAAAAGCCTTTCCAAGGCTGGGCGGACCGGCGTGGGATCAACGACCGGCCACCCCGGCCCCGGATCGGGGATGGGAATAATCGGCGCCGCGGCATCGCGCCATTCGTCGACGATCAGGCGCACGCTGGGCGCGCGGTCGGATTGTGCTGTGGCCGTTGCCCATTGGCGATCGGCGTCGATATCGGCATACCGCCATGCAGCGCGCAAGGCGGCGGCTCGGCGCGCCGGGGGCCCGGAGACCTGACGCTGAAACGCGGCAAAGAGCGCCGCTCTATCACAACGTCCACACAGCCGCTCGGCACGTACAGCAACATTGCCGGTTGCCTCCACCATGAACGTGGCCAAGGTGTCCGCGAAGGCCGCGAGCGCAGTGCCGTCCAGAGGTTCGAGCAAGTCGAGCACTCGCTCGCGGATGTCCTCGCCGGTTTGTGCGGCGGCCAGCGGCGCGAGTTCGGCGGCGTGCCGGACTACGGCAGCGGCATAACCGCGTGTCGACAGCAGGATGTTGCGGGTCGGCCACATCCAACCGCTGGGCCGGTCCGCGGCTCTGCTGAACGCTGCCGCGAGCAACTCGCCGCTCCTGCCGCCCGCCGCCACAACCATCTCATCCAGGGTGTCGTAGCCGACGGGGAGATCCGGGAAATTTCTCTCCAACGAACTCCACTCGCCGACGAGGTCACAGATCAGGTTCTCGATGGCGTCGCCGCCGGCAATCGGCGCCAGCGTCAGGGTGTACCGCTTGAGCAGCAGCACTATCTCCGCCCAGCGCAGTCGAACTCGGGCAGGCATGGTGTGCAGCAACGCATGAGCGTCTTTCAAGCGATCGTCGCGCGGCAACGTTTCCCACGTCTTGATGCCGCCGACGGCGGTCAGCCGCTCGATTAAATCTGGCCCGGCGTCTCCGGAAGCGACGAACTCGGCGACGTCGCGGCCAAGCGTCGGGTCGGCATTCTCGACCCAGGCGTCCAGCGCAGTGCGAACGGCGGCGCGCCAGCGCTCGACCTGAGCATCGGTGACCACGCGAACCACCGTAGTGCGCCGGTAACCGCTAATTCCGCGCCCGTTGGGGCCGACGCTCCCCGCGGCGCCGGTTACCAGGGACGCGTAGCGCAGGTGACCGCGGTGGTGGCGTTCTGCGTCACCACCACCTGGCCGTCAACAGCGATCTGACACTTGATCTCCGCGATGTTGCCGGAGCTGCAGTCGGGCCACCGGCAGGAACCGCTGGCAGCGATGAACGCCCACTGCCCCGGGTTAGTCAGCGTCGCGTTGTAGACCAGGGGTTCTCCGCCGCTGAACGTCGTCGGCACGGTGGTCATGAACTGCGCCGAATTGGCGTCGAAGGCCGCCTGGTTCGGCGGATCGCTGGTGATGTAGCGCAGACTGCCGGTGAGATTGCCGGTGGTGACGATGGTGTAGGTGACCTGATGCCCCGTCGGGTCCGCATGTGATGCCGCAGGCGGGGTCGCGGCCACCACGGCCGCGCCGAGGAAGCCCGCTGCGACCGCGCTCGCCAGTTTTCGCACGTTCGTCATATCGGAAACGCTACCGGATTCGTTACCTGGGCTCGTTCCGTTGGTGTTCACCCGCTTGCGGTATGAAGCAGCCATGACCGACGACCCGCAACGCACCGGCGTCAGCCGGCGCGCGCTGCTGGGAACCGGGGCCGCGGCGGCGGTGCTCGGCGCCGGCGCGGGGGTGGGGGGTACTGCGCTGCTGCGGTCCCGCAGTCCCGGCGTCTGGTACCAGCCCGATCGTGTCGGCGCGCCTCCGGTGGGCGGGCTGCATCTGCAGTTCGGCCGCAACGCCGGGACGGAGGCGGTGGTCTCTTGGCACACCACCGACGCCGTGCGCAACCCCCGGGTGCTGCTGGGTACGCCGACGGGCGGGTTCGGCAGCGTGGTGGCGGCCGAGACACGGACCTACCGAGATGCCAAATCCAACAGAGAAATTCGCGTCAATCACACGCGCCTGTCCAACTTGACGCCCGACACCGACTACGTGTACGCCGCCGTGCACGAGGGCGCCACCCCGGAACTGGGCACCCTGCGAACCGCCCCGTCCGGCCGAAAGGCATTGCGCTTCACCAGTTTCGGTGACCAGTCCACGCCGATGCTGGACACACTGGTCAACGGCACGTACACCAATGACCACATTGGATCACCGGCGGCCGGCGACACCACTGCAGCAATCGAGCGGATGGCGCCGCTGTTCAATCTGGTCAACGGTGACCTGTGCTACGCCAACCTCGCCAGCGATCGGGTGCGCACCTGGTCGGACTGGTTCCAGAACAACACCCGGTCCGCGCGTTACCGACCGTGGATGCCGGCGGCGGGTAACCACGAGAACGAAAAGGGCAACGGCCCAATCGGTTACGGCGCCTTTCAGACGTTCTTCGCGGTGCCGGATTCGGGGGCCGGTGCCGAGTTCGCCGGCCTGTGGTACTCGTTCACCGCCGGCTCGGTGCGGGTCATCGCCCTGCAGAACGACGACGTAGCGCTGCAGGACGCCGGCAACTCCTACGTGCACGGGTACTCCGGCGGCGAGCAACGACGTTGGCTGGAAAAAGAACTCGCGGCGGCTCGGCGCGATCCCGACGTTGACTGGCTGGTCATCTGCATGCATCAGACGGCGATATCCACCGCCGAGGCCAACGGGGCGGATCTGGGGATCCGGCAGGACTGGCTGCCACTGTTCGACCAGTACCAGGTTGATCTGGTGCTGTGCGGCCACGAGCATCACTACGAACGCTCGCATCCACTGCGCGGCGCACTCGGCACCGACACCCGAACGCCCATCCCCGTCGACACCCGCACCGACGTGATCGACCCGACCCGCGGGACGGTGCACCTCGTCATCGGCGGGGGCGGCACCTCGAAGCCGACCAACGGCAAGTTCTTCGCGGACCTGAAATGCCGGGTGATCACCGGCGTCGGCGACACCGACCCGGAAAACGGTCACCGGACGCCGATATACGTGCTGGAGGACGCGCCCTGGTCGGCATTCCGTGACCGCGACAATCCCTACGGCTTCTCGTCTTTCGATGTCGATCCTGGGCGGCCCGGGGGCAACACGTCGATCAAGGCGACGCACTACGCGGTGACCGGGCCGTACGGCGCCGTGACCCCGATCGATCAGTTCACTTTGACCAAGCCGCGTCGCGATTGACTCAGAACAGCGTCGGCTGCAGGGGTTCCGGCGCGACGGCCGCTTCCATTGCCGGTGACGACGGTCGGTGGTCCCCGCCCAACCGGTGCCTGGCGACCAGCGGGCGGGCGCGTTCGCTCAGCATGGCGCGGTAGTCGGCCGGCAGATATGCGCCGCGGCGGTACAGCTCCCGGTACCTGCCGACCAGTTCCGGGTGGGTGCGGGCCAGCCACGACATGAACCAGGCGCGGACCGAGCCGCGCAGGTGCAGGCCGAAGACGGTCACGCTGGTTGCCCCGGCCGCGGCGATCAGACCCAGCAGCTCGTCGAGGTGCTCAGCGGAGTCGGTCAGGTGCGGCAACACCGGTGCCACCATGACGTGGCAGTCCAGGCCCGCGTCGCGAATTGCGGTGACAAGACCCAGCCGTGCCTGCGGCGTGGGCGTGCCCGGCTCGACCTCGCGATGCAACTGCGGGTCTCCCACCGCCAGCGACACCGCCACTGACAGCGGAACCCGTTGCGCCGCTTCGGTGATCAGCGGCAGATCCCGGCGCAACAGGGTGCCTTTGGTCAGGATCGACATCGGCGTGCCGGATTCGGCGAGCGCAGAGATGATGCCGGGCATCAGCGCGTAACGACCCTCGGCGCGCTGATAGGGGTCGGTGTTGGTGCCCAGCGCCACGGTGTGACGCCGCCACGACGGTCTTCGCAGTTCGCGGCGCAGCACCTCGGCCACATTGGTCTTCACCACGACCTGGGTGTCGAAATCGGCGCCGGAGTCGAAGTCCAGGTATTCGTGGGTGGGCCGGGCGAAGCAATAGCGGCAGGCATGCGAGCAGCCGCGGTACCCGTTGACGGTGTAGCTGAACGGCAGTGCTGTCGCGTCCGGCACTTTGTTCAGCGCCGACTTGCACAACACCTCGTGAAACGTCATGCCCTCGAACTGCGGCACCCGCACGCTGCGGACGAAGCCGATCCGCTGCAGCCCCGGCAGCGCGCCATCATCGACGGGTGTGCCGTTGACGGCTACCGTTTGGCCGGTCCAACGCATTGCCCTATTCGAACAATAGTTCGATGACAAGTCAAGGTGGACGACGTCTGCGGCTGTCAGGACAGCATCAGAACAAGCCGACCAGGGATCCGCCGGAGAAATAGGGTCCCGCCGCTGGCGTCAGTGACGAATAACCGGCATTGACGATCGGCTGCAGCAATGAATTGAGGGAGCCGACGATGGGTTGCGGAACACCGAGCTGCGCGAGCGGCAACAGCATCGGAAGGATCGGCGCGGGCACCATGTAGGTGGTGATCGTGCCGCCGGCCGGTGTCGTAACGCTGGACAGCTCCACGGTGTCCGCCAACGACACGAGCGATGTGGTGTTGTGCTGGTAGATCGTCCCGAACAGCGCGTTGACCACCGCTGGAATATTCCAAGGCCGATCGGGCGGGTTGCCGAAGGCGTCGTACTGACCAAAGACCACGCTGACGTCGTATTGGGTGTTCGGCAAGCTCTGCCTCGTGTAGTCGATCAGCGGCACATGCGTCCCGGTCGGTAGGTAGGTGCGAGCCAGGCCCAACTCGGGACTCGAGAACACGGTGAACTGCAGAGCATGAGCCGGTGGTGCGGTCGGGTCGGCCGCCAGATACGCCAGCTCGCTGTTCACGACGAGCGATCCCATCGACAAGCCGGCGATCTGTACCGGTGAACCGCCGGCCGTGGCCACCGCGTCGAGGATCTGACTGTGCAGTGCCAATCGGCCGATGGCAACGGCCACGTTTGCGCCCGGGGCATTCAGGCTGCCGCTGAAGATGCCGATGCTCGCGGGGTAATTGACCACCGAAGCGATGCTGTCCGGGAACCACCTCCCCCCGATCGCCCCGTTGAGCAGGTCGTAACCCTGTAGCAGGGACGCCGAGATCGGGCCCGGCACACCGCCAGCAAGCAGCGGAAGTCCCAAAAACGGCAGCTCGAGAACGAAGCGCGGATTGTAAAGCGGTCCGGCACCGGGGACTGTCAAGCGCACGCCTGCCGCCGCGTTCGGCAGTTCGGCACCGGCACCGATCAGCGGGCTGCCCCACAGCTGTCCGACGTTGGCGATCTCGGTGCTCAGATACATCCGTGCCGACGCCGTCAGATTGTCCACCAGCTGCCCGTGGAATTGAGCTGCCTGGACCGAGACGGCCTGGAATTCCCGGCCATGTCGTTCGAACAACGCAGCGATCCGCGCTGACACCTCGTCGGCTGCCGCAGCTGCCAGCGACGTGGTGGACTGCGCGGCGCCCCTGCTCACCGCACTCAGCGCCGACTCCATCACGCCCAACTCCAGCGCGGCCGTCGCCAACAGCTCAGAGGCCGCGACAACGTACGACACCGGGGGCCTCCTCAACGCGAACGGAAAACAGCTAACGCTGTCGAACCCCCTCGATCAGCGGCTGTGAGTCTACTCACATACCCCGCAGCATCAGGTGGAGCGACCCGAGGAGACACCCGGCCTTTTCGAAGCGTGGCAGTGAATAACCGATGCCTCCACGCACTGTCATCAGTAGAGCTCGGAGTCACGCAATCGCGAAAGCATGTCAGCGACAACCGAATCGATCGGCACGGAAACCTGCTCGCCGGAACCGAGATCCTTCACCCCCACGGTGCCGGCGTCCAGATCACGGTCGCCGGCCACCAACGCGAACCGTGCCCCCGAGCGATCCGCGGCCCGCATAGCACCCTTGAGCCCCCGGGCCCCGTAGGCCAGATCGACGCGCACGCCGGCGGCCCGCAATTGCCCGGCCAGCACCGCCAGGCGCAGCTTGGCCGCGTCGCTCAGCGGCACCCCGAACACCTCGCAGCGCGCCGTCGACCCCACGCTTTTACCTTCGGCACGCAGCGCCAGTAACGTCCGGTCCACGCCGAGCCCGAAACCGATGCCGGACAGGTCCTGGCCGCCGAGTTGGCGCATCAGACCGTCGTATCGCCCACCACCGCCGATGCCGGACTGGGCGCCCAGTCCGTCGTGCACGAACTCGAAAGTGGTCTTGGTGTAGTAGTCCAGCCCGCGCACCATCCGCGGGTTGATGACATACGCCACACCGAGCGCGTCCAGATGCGACAGCACGGTGTCGAAGTGCTGCTTGGCGGCATCGGAGAGGTGGTCGAGCAACACCGGCGCCTGCGCCGTCATCGCCCGCACCTCGGGCCGCTTGTCATCAAGGACCCGCAGCGGATTGATCTCGGCGCGCCGCCGGGTGTCGTCGTCCAACGGCAAGCCCAACAGGAAATCCTGCAACAGTTCCCGATACTGCGGACGGCAACTGTCATCGCCGAGCGAGGTGATCTCCAGGCGGAACCCGGCCAGGCCCAGCGATCGGAATCCGGCGTCGGCCACAGCGATCACCTCGGCGTCCAGCGCGGGATCGTCGACACCGATCGCTTCGACACCGACCTGCTGCAACTGCCGGTACCGGCCGGCCTGCGGACGCTCGTAGCGGAAGAAGGGCCCGGCATAGGACAACTTGACCGGCAACCCGCCACGGTCCAGACCGTGCTCGATCACCGCTCGCACCACCCCGGCGGTGCCTTCGGGGCGCAGCGTCACCGAGCGGTTGCCGCGGTCGGCGAAGGTGTACATCTCCTTGGACACCACGTCGGTGGATTCGCCCACGCCGCGCGCAAACAGCGCGGTGTCCTCGAAGATGGGCAGCTCGATGTGGCCGTACCCGGCCCGCCGGGCCGACGCCAACAACCCGTCGCGCACGGCGACGAACTGCGACGATTCCGGCGGGAAATAGTCGGGAACGCCCTTCGGGGCCACGAAGTCGCTCACGAGCTCAGACCTTCGAGGAACGGGTTGAAACGACGCTCGGCGCCGATGGTGGTGCTGTTGCCATGCCCCGGAAGTACCACGGTTGCGTCGTCGAGCACCAACAGTTTATCGACGATGGAGCGCAGCAGGTCGCGGCCGCTGCCGCCGAACAGGTCGGTGCGCCCGACCGAACGTTCGAACAACGTGTCGCCGGTGAACACCAGATCTTTGTCGGCCAGCACCCGGAAGCACACCGAGCCGCGGGTGTGCCCGGGGGTGTGGTCGACGTTGACCGAGATGCCGCCGAGGTCGATCTTGTCACCGTCGCGGTCCAGTTCGACGACCTGCCTGGGCTCGCGGAAGAATGCGCCGGCGACCAGCTGCGCGGCGCGCGGTCCCAAGCCGTAGATCGGGTCGGAGAGCATGAATCGGTCCTCGGGATGGATGTAGGTGGGGCAGCCGAAGGTGTCCGACACCTTCTGGGCGGACCAGATGTGGTCGATGTGGCCGTGGGTGATCAGCACCGCGGCCGGGGTCAGCCGGTGCTGGTCCAGGATGCGCCGCAGCTGACCCATCGCCCGCTGCCCGGGGTCGACGATGATGGCGTCGGTACCTGGTCGCTCGGCCAGCACATAGCAATTGCACTGCAGCAACCCGGCGGGAAATCCGGTGATCAACACGGTGCCCAGTTTCCCATCCCGGACCACAGGCGACGAAAACGCCGTACCGCGCCATGGAATGATAGCGGCCGTGCCAACGAACAAACAGCGCCGTGAGACCGCCAAGCGCAAACTCGAACGGCAGCTCGAACGCCGCGCCAAGCAGGCTAAAAGACGCCGCATCATGCTGATCTCCGGTGCCGCGGCCACAGTGGTCGCCGTGGTGGCGGCGCTCGTCGTCTTCGTCTTCATGAAGGACGACCACAAAGCCACCCCGTCGGCGTCGTCCACGCCGAGCAGCAGCGCCGCACCGGGACCCCAGGGCAACTTGCCGCCGGTGGACGTCAGCGGCGCCGGGCCCATGCCGGAGTTCAAGCCGCCGGCCAATGTGGGCGCCAATTGTCAGTACCCGGCGTCGCCGGAGCCGGCCGCCAAGCCGGTGAAGCCGCCGCGCACCGGCAAGGTGCCCACCGAGCCGGCCGAGGTCAGCGCGAGCATGAGCACCAATCAGGGCAACATCGGCCTGATGCTGGCCAACAATAAATCGCCGTGCACGGTGAACAGTTTTGTCAGCCTGGCCAATCAGGACTTCTTCAAGGACACCAAGTGCCATCGGATGGTCGCATCTCCGGGGCTGTCGATCCTGCAGTGCGGCGACCCCAAAGCCGAGGGGACGGGCGGCCCGGGTTACGAGTTCGCCAACGAGTTCCCCAGCAACCAGTTCCAGCCCGGCGATCCGAAGCTGCAACAACCCGTCATCTATCCGCGGGGCACGCTGGCCATGGCCCACTCCAAACAGCCCAACAGCAACGGCAGCCAGTTCTTCCTGGTCTTCCGCGACTCCGCGCTGCCGCCCGACTACACCGTGTTCGGCACCATCCAGGCCGACGGCCTGGCCACCCTGGACAAGATCGCCGCCGGCGGTGTGGTGGGCATGGGCGACCAGACACGACCGGCCGTCGACGTGACCATCACCTCGCTACGAACGGATTAGTGATGCTTCAGGCAACGGCGGCCTTTAACGGCTAGGGTCCCCGAAGGCGGGCTCACCGGGGAGGAGCACTTGTGACCGAAAGTGCATTCGGTCGATACCAGTTGCAGGGACTGCTGGGTCGCGGCGGTATGGGGCAGGTCTACCGCGCCTACGACACCGAGACCGACCGGATCGTCGCGATCAAGGTGTTGCCGCCGCATCTGGTCGAGGACAAGGAGTTTCAGCACCGATTCCGCCGCGAGGCCCGCACCGCGGCCAGCCTGAACGATCCGCATGTGGTGCCCATCCACAGTTTCGGTGAGATCGACGGTCGCCTGTATGTGGATATGCGCCTGGTCGAGGGCCGGGATCTGGCCCAGTTCATCGTCGAAAACGGCGGCCGGCTGACCCCCGAACAGACGGTGGCGATCATCGAGCAGACCGCGGCAGCACTGGACAGCGCGCACCGGGCCGGGCTGGTGCATCGTGACGTCAAGCCGTCCAACATCCTGGTCGCCGCGGCCCGTGACTTCGTCTACCTGATCGACTTCGGGCTGGCCCGCGCCACCACCGACACCGCCCTCACCGGGACCGGGACCACGATGGGCACCCTGGCCTATCTTGCGCCGGAAAGATTCAGTGGCACAACCGATTCGCGGGCCGACGTGTACGCGCTCGGCTGTGTGCTCTACGAGTGCCTGACGGGTGCGCGACCGTACCCCGGCGAGTCGTTCGCAGAACAGATCTCGGGCCATCTGCACTCCCCTCCGCCGCGACCGACGGTCCTGGTGCCCGGTATTTCGCCGGCCTTCGACGCGGTGGTCGCGCGCGGGATGGCCAAAGACCCGCAAGACCGGTATCAGACCGTCACCGAGCTCGCCGACGCCGCGCGCGCGGCGTTGGGTGGGGCCGCGCTGCCCCTGCCCCCGCCGCCGCCGGCCGAGGCGCCCACCGGGCTGCGGCCGGTGGATTCCGAGGGCATCGCCGATCCACCCACCCCCGCCAAGGCGGGAAGCGGCCGTACGGTGCTGATCGCGACGGTCGCGGGTTCGGGATTGCTGCTGGTCCTGGTAGCCGCGTTGGTCGCGTTCTTCGCCGCGGACGACGGGCCCCCCACCGCTCCACCGTCCACCACGACGACGACGACGTTCAGCGAAACGAGCAGCAGCACTACGACGCCGGAGCCCGAGCCGAGCGACCCGACCGGTACGCCGTCGTCCGAATCGATTGAACCGACCTAGGACGCGGACGTCACCCGGTACACGTCGTAGACGCCCTCCACGTTGCGGACCACGTTCAACAGATGCCCCAGGTGCTTCGGGGCGCCCATCTCGAAGGTGAAGCGGCTGATCGCCACCCGGTCGCCGGAGGTGGTGACCGACGCCGACAGGATGTTCACCTTCTCGTCGGCCAGCACGCGGGTGACGTCGGAGAGCAGTCGGTGCCGGTCGAGCGCCTCGACCTGGATCGCGACCAGGAACACCGACGACGGCGACGGCGCCCACAGGACCTCGATGATGCGCTCGGCCTGCTGCTGCAGCGATGCGGCGTTGGTGCAGTCGGTGCGGTGCACGCTCACACCACCACCGCGGGTGACGAACCCCATGATCTGGTCGCCAGGCACCGGCGTGCAGCACTTGGCCAGCTTGGTCAGCACACCGGGCGCGCCGGGCACCGAGACCCCGACGTCCTCGGTGCTGCGCGGGCGCCGGGGCATTGTTGCCGGGGTCGACCGTTCGGCAACGTCGTCCTCGGCCTGGTCGATGCCGCCCAACTCGGCCAGCAACCGCTGCACCACATGCCGCGCCGAGACGTGCCCTTCGCCGATCGCAGCGTACATCGCGGACACGTCGGTGTAGTGCAGTTCGCGCGCCACCGACGCCATCGACTCACCATTGACCAAGCGCTGCAACGGAAGTCCGGCCCGACGCACCTCGCGGGCCATCGCCTCCTTGCCCGTCTCCAGCGCCTCCTCCCGGCGCTCCTTGGCGAACCACTGGCGAATCTTGGTCTTGGCGCGGGGCGACACCACGAACTGCTGCCAGTCCCGCGACGGACCGGCGTTGAGCGCCTTCGACGTGAAAACCTCGACGACTTCGCCGTTTTCCAGCTTGCGCTCCAGCGCCACCAGCCGGCCGTTGACCCGGGCGCCTATGCAGCGGTGGCCGACCTCGGTGTGCACGGCGTAGGCGAAGTCCACCGGCGTGGAGCCGGCGGGCAGGGTGAACACGTCGCCCTTGGGTGAGAACACGAAGATCTCTTGCACCGCAAGGTCGTAACGCAACGACTCCAGGAACTCCCCGGGGTCGGCGGCCTCCCGTTGCCAGTCGAGCAGCTGACGCATCCAGGCCATGTCGTCGATCTCGGCGGCGGCGTGCTGATGCGGAACACCGTTGCGGCCCTTGGTTTCCTTATAGCGCCAGTGCGCGGCGATACCGAATTCCGCGGTGCGGTGCATGTCGCTGGTGCGGATCTGCACCTCCAGCGGCTTACCCTCCGGGCCGACGACGGTGGTGTGCAGCGACTGGTACACCCCGTACCGGGGCTGGGCGATGTAGTCCTTGAACCGTCCCGCCATCGGCTGCCACAGCGAATGCACCACGCCCACAGCGGCATAACAGTCCCGGATCTCGTCACACAGGATACGGATGCCGACCAGGTCGTGGATGTCGTCGAAGTCGCGGCCCTTGACGATCATCTTCTGGTAGATCGACCAGTAGTGCTTGGGGCGGCCCTCCACCGTCGCCTTGATCTTGGAGGCACTCAGCGTGGTGGTGATCTCGGTGCGCACCTTGGCCAGGTAGGTGTCCCGGGACGGGGCGCGCCCGGCCACCAACCGGACGATCTCCTCGTACTTCTTGGGATGCAGAATCGCGAACGACAGATCTTCGAGCTCCCACTTGACACTGGCCATCCCCAGCCGATGCGCAAGGGGCGCAATGACTTCCAGCGTCTCGCGGGCTTTCCGGGCCTGCTTCTCCGGCGGCAGGAAACGCATGGTCCGCATGTTGTGCAACCGGTCGGCCACCTTGATCACCAGCACCCGCGGGTCGCGGGCCATCGCGGTGATCATCTTGCGGATCGTCTCGCCCTCAGCGGCGCTGCCCAGCACCACGCGGTCCAGCTTGGTCACGCCGTCGACGAGATGGCCCACCTCCTCACCGAATTCCTCGGACAGCGCCTCGAGGGTGTAACCGGTGTCTTCGACGGTGTCGTGCAGCAGTGCGGCCACCAGGGTGGTGGTGTCCATGCCCAACTCGGCCAGAATGTTTGCCACGGCCAGCGGGTGGGTGATGTAGGGGTCGCCGGAATGCCGCAACTGGCTGGCGTGCCGCTGGTCGGCCACCTCATAGGCGCGCTGCAGCAGCGAGAGGTCCGCCTTGGGATAGACCTCCCGGTGCACCGCGACGAGCGGCTCCAGCACCGGGTTGATGGCGCTGCTGCGCGCGGTCATCCGGCGGGCCAGTCGCGCCCGCACCCGGCGGGACGCGCTGCTGCTGGACTTCAGCGGCTCGGCGGGAGGTGCCGGGACCGGCTCGGCGGGAGGTATCGGGAGCGGCTCGGTGGGCGGGCCGGACGGCGTTTCCGCAGCCGGGGCGACAGCCTGTAGCGTGCTCTGTTCGTCCGCCACGTTGGTCACTGGTCACCTCCGACCTAGAGGATATCGCGGGAAGTGGATTGTCAGGCGCGACTGAGGCTGTGCACCGGCAACGGCGCCACCGCCTCGCGACCACCGAGCCCGGGCAGCTCCACCACCACCGCCGCACCGGTCGGGTGGGCCCCGGCGCGCTGCAGCAGCCGCTGTGCGGCGCCGACGCTGCCACCGGTGGCCAACACGTCGTCGATGATCACAACGCGCAGACCGGCCAACTCGATTCCGTCAGCTGGAATCTCCACGGTGGCGGCGCCGTATTCGCGCTGGTAGTCCTCGCTGAGCACGGGCGGCGGCAATTTGCCGCCCTTGCGGATGGCCAGCACACCGGTGCGCAGCCGGGTGGCGACGGCGGCGGCCAGCAGAAAACCGCGGGAGTCGATGCCGGCCACCAGGTCCGCGCCGACGGAAACTTCGGTCAGCGCCTCGGTGATCGCGGCCATCGCATCGGCGTTCGCGAAGACCGGGGTGAGGTCTTTGAACTGCACCCCGGGCTCGGGGAAGTCGGCGACCCTGCGGGTCAGACCGTCGATCAGAGCGGCGACGTCGGTCACGGCACCCGTAGTTTCACTGCACCAGAGCCCATCGGTCCATGTTCCAGCCCGCCCCCCACCGGGTCGGGTTCTTGCTGACGGCATACATCTTCTTGGACGTCAGCAGGGTCCGCTGCTGCCGGTACAAGGGCAACGTCGGCATGTCCGCCCACAACAGCGGCGCGCCCTCGCCCAGCAACCGGGCCCGTTCGGCCGGGTCGGCGGACACCGCCAGCGCGCCGATGATCCCGTCGACCTGCGGATTGGCGTAACCCGAGAGGTTGTTGCCGTTGCCGCCGTGCAAGGCGTAGGCGTCCATCGGCGAGGAACCCGTGGAGCCGCTGCCTGTGGCGCCGCCCGTGCCGGCCAGCAGCACGTCGATTTTCCCTTCCCGCAACGCCTGCGGGCCCGAAGTGTCCAGGGTCACGTTCGTCACGGTGATCCCGGCCGGCCCGCACGACGCGGCAATGGATCCGACGGTGGCCGCCAGGCGGGCGTTGGGGCCGCGGTAGCCGATCCGCACTGTCAGCGGCGTGCCGCGCAGCGCGTCGCGGGCGGCGTTGGAGTTGGCCTTGTTGAACGGGCCGGCTTCGCCCGCACCGTCCGCGGCGGACAGCGCGTCCTCGGTGGCCGAGGACAGGCGCGAGTTCGCGATCGGCACCGCGGCGTCGCGCGCGATCACGTCGCGGGGTGTACAGAACGCGAATGCCCGACGGAACGGGATCTGGGCCAGCGGACCCTGCGGGGCGAAAATCAGCTGTTGGATCCCCGCCGCGGGCGAGTCGGTGCGCTGATAGTCGTCCGGGGTGGCCAGCGCTCCCGACGACCCGGCCGCCACGTCGACCACGTCCACCCGGCGGTTGTTGACCCGATCCTGGATGTCGCCGCCCTGTGGTCGCACGGTCACGCGCTTGGTGATCGCCTTGGCGCCCCACCAGCGGTCGTTGGCCACCAGCACCACTCCGCCGCCGTCCAGTACCGACTCGATCCGGTACGGACCGGACGACGGAAAACGTTTGAGATCGGCCCCGGGCTTGAGATCCCAGGTCGTATTCCACAGTCGCGCAACCTGTTCCACCACCGACACCTTGTTGGTCAACAGGGCCGTGGTGATGTCGGAACCCAACGTGTCGGACAGGATGTGCGACGGCATCATCGACGTCGCGGTGAACAGCTGCGTGTAGTCGACGACGCCGCGGTCCGGGATGAACGACACGCGGGCCTTCTTCTGGCCCGGCGTGCACTCGATATTGGCGATGTCGACGTAACCGGCCTGGGTGGCCGCGTCGAACCCACCGAACCGCCCGGACTGGGCGGCCCAGGCCAGCACCAGGTCGTCGCAGGTCACCGGTTTGCCGTCGGAATAGACGGCGTTGTCGGCGATTTGGTAGTCGAGCACCAGCGGAGATCCGCCCACCACCGAGATGGTGCCGAAGTCGTGGTCGGCGACCACCTGCCCGTCGGGTCCGTGGTAGCCGAATCCGGTCAGGGTCCGCGCGAACGCCTGGGCCCCGGCCGATGCGGCGCCGACGGTGGTGTTGGTGTTATAGGTCGTCACCATGCCGTCGACCACGTACTCGATTTGGCCCGCTGCGCTGCCCGAGCATCCGGACAGGCCCGCCACCGCCAGCACAGCGGCAACGCCGTTGACCAGCAGAGCTTTTCGCCAGCGACACCGGGTGGCCATGCGCCTACCGCTTGCCGACGTTTCGCTTGCCGGTGGGACGCCGGGTGCCGGTGGGACGCACCGGTCGCGCACCGGGGGCCGGTTTGTTGGCGGCCGGTGGGGTGTCAGTTTCTGCTTTGGCGAGCGAGACCGCCTCGGTCTGCTCTGTCTCGTCGTCGCCGGACACGTCATCGGTCTTATCGACGGGGGGCTTCCCGCGAGATTTCTTGGCGCTGGACGCCTTTGCCGGGACGGCCACCCCGCGCCGCCGCAGCACCCGACGCGTGTGGGTCTGCACCAGTTCGGTGCGTTCGCGCAATGTGACCAGCAGCGGTGTGGCGAAGAAGATCGACGAATAGGTGCCGACGATGATGCCGATCAGCTGCACCAGCGCCAGGTCTTTGAGCGTGCCCACCCCCAGCAGCCACACCGCCACCACCATCAACGCAACAACGGGTAGCACCGAGATGAGGCTGGTGTTGATCGAGCGCATGAACGTCTGGTTGACCGCCAGGTTGGCCTGCTCGGCGAAAGTGCGCCGGGTGGTGTGCTGGAACCCGTGGGTGTTCTCCTCGACCTTGTCGAACACGATGACGGTGTCGTAGATCGAGAAGCCGAGGATGGTCAGCAGCCCGATCACCGTCGCCGGGGTGACCTCGAAACCCACCAGGGCATACACGCCGGCGGTGACCGTGATGTCGAAAACCATTGCCGCTAGTGCGGACAACGTCATGTACCGCTCGTAACGCACGGTGATGTAGACCGCGACCAGCGCCAGGAACACGGCCAGCGCCAGGATCGCCTTCTTGGTGATCTGACCACCCCAGGTCGAGGAGACCGCGGCGTCGCTGATCGCGCTCTTGTTGGGTTTGCCGTCGGCACCCGTGGGCTGCAACCCGTCGAACAGCGCGTTGCGCAGCTTTTCGGTCTGCTCGTTGGTGAGGTGCTCGGACCGGATCTGCACGGTGGCCGACGACCCCTTGCCGACGCTGACCACCGATTCCGGATCTTTGCCGATCGCCTTGGTGTATATGTCTTCGACCTGGGCGACCTGGATGGTGCCGGCGGCCCCGGCCGCGGGCAGTGACACCGTGGTGCCGCCCTTGAAGTCGATGCCGAACGCAAAGCCGCGGATGAGGATCGCCAGGACCGCGATCGCCATGATGGCGCCGCTGATCCCGTACCAGAGCCGGCGGCGTCCCACCACCTCGAAGGCGCCGGTACCGGTGTAGAGCCGGGACAGGAAGCTGTGCTTAGGGCCGCCGGCGGTGTCCGGTTGGGTGTCTGTGACAGCGACCGTGGTGGCCGTCGGTGATTCCGTGCTGTCGTCTTTGGCTGCGACGCTGGACTTTTCCTCGGTTGCGACCTTGGCAGGTGCTGTCGCCGCCGTCGTCGCGTCGGGTTTGGCCGCGGTCGACTTGGCGGCTTTGGCCGCGGTGGTCTTGCGCGCCGTGGGGCGGGCGGGCTTGGCGGCCGGCTTCGTGGCCGGCGTCGTCTTGGCCGCCTTCGCACTGTCGGTGGTGGCCGAGCGGTCCTCGGGGTCTTTGGCCATCGGTTATCCCCGTCCCGTATTGGTGTTGCTCGAGCGGGCACCTGCAGACGCGGTGCGGCGTTCGCGGGCGACCTGCTGCACAGCGCCCAAGCCGTTGTACGCCGGCTTGGCCAGCCGCGAAGACTTGGAGGCCAGGTACACCAGCGGCCAGGTCACCAGGAACACGACGGCGAGGTCGAGGATCGTGGTGAGGCCCAGGGTGAACGCGAAGCCCTTGACCTGGCCGATCGCCAGGGCGTAGAGCACGGCGGCAGCCAGGAAGGTGACCGCGTTGCCGGAAACGATGGTCTTGCGTGCCCGTGCCCAACCACGCGGAACCGCCGACCGGAAGGAACGGCCTTCGCGGATTTCATCTTTGATCCGCTCGAAGAACACCACGAACGAGTCCGCCGTCGTACCGATGCCGATGATCAGACCGGCGATACCGGCCAGGTCCAGGGTGTAGTTCATATATCGGCCGAGCAGCACCAGAATTGCGAAAACCATTGCGCCGGAAGCAATCAGCGACAACGCCGTGAGCAATCCGAGCACCCGGTAGTACAGCAGGGCATACACCAGCACCAGCAGCAGCCCGATCCCGCCGGCGATCAGACCGGCCCGCAGCGACGACAGACCCAGTGTCGCAGAGACAGTTTGGGCCTCTGAGGATTCGAAGGACAGCGGCAGCGAGCCGTACTTCAGCACGTTCGCAAGCTGTTTGGCGGTCGCCGAGCTGAAAGGTGGCTCGCCCCCGCTGATCTGGGTGCGTCCACCGGGGATCGGCTCCCTGATCCGCGGCGCGCTGACGACCTGCGAGTCCAGCGTGAAGGCTGTCTCGGTGCCGGTGTGGGCGGCGGTGAAGTCGGCCCAGACGCTGGTGGCGGGACCTTTGAACTGCAGATCGACCACCCAGCCGAGGCTGCGTTGGTCCTGGTTGAACGACGCGTCCTGGATCTGGTCGCCGCTGATGATCGACGGCGCCAGCAGGTAGGCCATCTTGTGGTCGGTCGAGCAGGTGACCAGTGGCAGGTTCGGGTCGTCGTTACCGGCCAGGATGTCCTCTTTGCCGCATCGGGTGGCCTGGAACTGCAGGGCGATCATCTGGATGTACTGACTGGTGCTCTGCCGCCACTTCTTCTCCTGCGCGATGCGCTCTGCGAGAGCTTGGCGCGGATCGGGGGGCGCAGGTGCTGCGGGCGGCGCCGGCTCCCCACTGGGCGCAGGCGACAGACCGGGCGCAGGCGCCGGGCTGGGGGCAGGCGACGGGCTCGGCGGCGGATCCTGCGGATAGGGCCGTGGTTGTCCACGCGGGGGTGGCGCCGGGGTGCCGGACGCGGGAGCCGGGGCACCGGATGCCGGACCGCCCGGCGCCGGGGCCTGGGCACCCGGGGCAGGAGCCGGGGCACCCGGGGCCGGAGCCGGGGCACCCGGGGCCGGAGCCGTTCCACCGGGCGCCGGAGCACCGGGGGCCGGCTGCTCCTCGGCCGGCCTGGGCTCTTCGGGAATCGCCTGCGCCGGCCGGGTGTCGATCACCGGACGGATGTAGAGCCGGGCGGTCTGCCCTAGGTTGCGCGCCTCGTTGCCGTCGTTGCCGGGCACCGTGATGATCAGGTTGTCGCCGTCGACGACCACCTCACTGCCGGACACACCCAGGCCGTTGACGCGGGAGTTGATGATCTCGCGCGCCTGCGCCAGCGCTTCCGGGCTGGGACGCTTGCCGTCCGGGGTACGCGCCGTCAACGTCACCCGGGTGCCGCCCTGCAGATCGATGCCCAGTTTCGGCGCGGCCTTCTTGTCGCCGGTGAGGAACACCAACAGATAGACGCCGACGAGCATGAGCAGGAACACCGACAGGTAGCGGGCAGGCTGCACCGGCGCAGAAGACGATGCCACGTTCCTTCTCCTTGAAATCGGTACTTGCCCCGTGCGAGCTTCCGGAAAGACTACGTGCCGCGTTCAGACCAGCGTCACGGACGCGGCAGGTAGCCCCGGTCAGGAATCCTTGGCGACGTGCGTCTCGTCGTCGGCGTCCTCCGCGGCGGCGACGGCCGAGTCCTCCTCCGCGTCGTCGTCATCGGGCAGGATCTTGTCCCGGATGGCCAGCTTCATCCAGGTCGTCACCACCCCTGGCGATATCTCGAGTTCCACGTCGTCCTCGGTGATGCCGACGATGGTGCCTTCCAGCCCTGAGGTCGTGTGCACCCGGTCCCCCGGCCGCAGCGATTCGTGCAGGTCGATGGTCGCCTGCACGGCCCGCCGCTGGCGCCGCGAAGCCATGAACATGAAGCCGGCCATGATGATCAGGAACGGCGCGAACAACATCAAACTCTGCATCGAAAAGCCTGTCTCTCGTATCGGTAGTGTTCGAAAATCCCGCGAAAAATCGGGGACGGCGCCAGTCGGACCCGGCGCTCGATCACGTCGTCAACGGTCCAGTCTGCCATTCGGGAACGTCGCAAACCGACCCCACCACGGGTGGCGCAGCCCAACGGCCCGCCGGATGCGGGCCAGCAGTTAGGCTTTCATTCGCGACGTGACCGGCGCGCCGCGGAAGGAGCGGTCCGTGGCCAGCCTCGAGCAAAGCCGTCATCTGGTCACCGAAATCCCGGGTCCCGCGTCGCTGGAACTCAACAAACGCCGCACTGCCGCGGTTTCCCACGGCGTCGCGGTCACCCTGCCGGTATTCGTCGCCCGCGCCGGCGGCGGCATCATCGAGGACGTCGACGGCAACCGCCTGATCGACCTGGGTTCAGGCATCGCGGTGACCACGATCGGCAACTCGGCACCGGCCGTCGTCGAGGCGGTGCGCGGGCAGGTCGCCGAGTTCACCCACACGTGCTTCATGGTGACGCCGTACGAGGGGTATGTCGCCGTCGCCGAGGAACTGAACCGCATCACCCCCGGCGCCGGCGAAAAGCGCTCGGTGCTGTTCAACTCCGGGGCTGAAGCCGTCGAGAACGCGATCAAGGTTGCCCGGTCCCACACCCGCAAGCCTGCGGTGGTCGCGTTCGACCACGCGTACCACGGGCGCACCAATATGGCGATGGCGCTGACCGCCAAGTCCATGCCATACAAGAGCGGGTTCGGCCCGTTCGCGCCGGAGATCTATCGCGCACCGATGTCCTACCCCTACCGGGACGGGCTGCTGGACAAGGAACTGGCCACCGATGGGGAGAAAGCGGCGGCCCGCGCGATCAGCGTGATGGAAAAGCAGGTCGGGGCCAAGAACCTGGCCGCGGTCATCATCGAGCCCATTCAGGGCGAAGGCGGGTTCATCGTGCCCGCCGAGGGTTTTCTGCCGACGCTGTTGCGCTGGTGCCGGGAGAACGACGTCGTGTTCATCGCCGACGAAGTGCAGACCGGCTTCGCGCGTACCGGGGCGATGTTCGCCTGCGAACACGAGGACATCGAGCCCGACGTGATCGTCACTGCCAAAGGCATCGCCGACGGGCTGCCGCTGTCCGCGATCACCGGCCGCGCCGAGATCATGGACGCCTCGCACGGCGGCGGACTGGGCGGCACGTTCGGTGGCAACCCCGTCGCGTGCGCGGCGGCGCTGGCCACCATCGCGACCATCGAGTCCGACGGCCTCATCGAGCGGGCACGGGAGATCGAGCGGCTGGTCACCGAGCCGCTGCTGCGGTTGCAGGCCGGCGACGACCGGATCGGCGACGTGCGGGGCCGCGGCGCGATGATCGCCGTCGAGCTGGTGAAATCGGGCACCGCCGAGCCGGACCCCGAGCTGACCGCCCGGCTGGCCACCGCGGTCCACGCGGCCGGAGTCGTCGTACTGACCTGTGGAATGTACGGCAACATCATCCGGCTGCTGCCCCCATTGACCATCAGCGACGACCTACTGTCCGAAGGCATCGCGATCATCGGTGGCCTGCTGGCCGACATCTAGTTTCCGTCGGCTGCAGACCTCGAACGCGCGACGGCACCGGGGTGGAATACCACGCTGACACCGGTGTTGCAACTCACAGGCACTCCCCAGCCGGGGCCGTTGAGGAATAATGTTAGTTTTGCTAACGTTCTTATAGTCAGCGCAACGCAGCGCACATAGCCTTCAAAGCAAATTTTTCGTTCGAAGAGGATTGCCATGTCGACCATCACTGAAGAAGAGCAGCTCACCCGCCGTACCCAAGACCTCGTCGCCAACGATCCGCAATTCGCCGCCGCCCAGCCCGACCCAGCCGTCGCCGAGGCCTTGCAGCGCCCGGAGTTGCGGCTCCCGCACGTGCTGCAGACCGTCGTGCAGGGCTACGCTGCCCGGCCCGCATTGGGCCAGCGCGCTGTGGAGTTCATCGCCGACCCTGCGACCGGACGCACCACCCTCAAACTTCTCCCCCGCTTCGAGACGATCACCTATGGCGAACTCGGCGACCGCATGGCCGCGATCGGCAACGCCCTGGCCGCCGACGGCGTGCAGGCCGGTGACCGGGTCTGCGTGCTCGGTTTCACCAGCGTGGACTACACCAGCATCGACATGGCCTTGGGCAGCATGGGCGCCGTCTCGGTTCCGCTGCAGACCAGCGCCTCGATCGCGCAGCTGCAGCCGATCGTCACCGAGACCGAGCCCCGATTGCTCGCGGCGAGCATCAACCAGCTCACCGACGCCGTGCAGCTGATCCGCGCCGGGTTCACCCCCACCAAGCTGGTGGTGTTCGACTACCACCCCGAGGTCGACGACCAACGGGAGGCCCTCGATGGTGCCGTCGCAGCCCTGTCCGACTCCGGCGTGCCGGTCGAAACGCTGGCTGACGTGCTCGGACGTGGCGAAGCCCTACCGGGCGCCCCGGTAGCTGACGTGGCTGAGGATGCGCTGGCGCTGTTGATCTACACCTCCGGCAGCACCGGTGCACCCAAGGGTGCGATGTACCCGCAGCACAACGTCGCCAAGATGTTCCGCCGGTCGGCCAAGAACTGGTTCGGCCCCACCGCTGCGTCGATCACCCTCAATTTCATGCCGATGAGCCACGTCATGGGCCGCGGCATCCTCTACGGCACGCTCGGCAACGGCGGTACCGCGTACTTCGCCGCCAAAAGTGACCTGTCCACCCTGCTCGAAGACCTGGCCCTGGTGCGGCCTACGGAGCTCAACTTCGTGCCACGCATCTGGGAGACGCTGTACGGCGAATTCCTGCGCGAGGTCGACAACGGCGCCGACCCGGCCGAGGTGCTGGTCAGGCAGCGCCAGCAGCTGCTCGGCGGCCGGTTCATCTTCGCGATGACCGGCTCGGCGCCCACCTCCCCGGAGCTGAAGGCCTGGGTCGAGTCTCTGCTCGAAATGCACCTGCTGGACGGCTACGGCTCCACCGAGGCCGGCATGGTCCTGTTCGACGGCGAAGTGCAGCGTCCACCGGTGATCGACTACAAGTTGGCCGACGTGCCTGACCTGGGCTACTTCAACACCGACCGGCCTTATCCGCGCGGCGAGCTGCTACTCAAGACCGAGAACATGTTCCCCGGCTATTACAAACGGCCCGAGATCACCGCGAACGTGTTCGACGCAGACGGCTACTACCGCACCGGCGACGTCGTCGCCGAGGTCGGTCCCAACCGGGTGGTCTACGTCGACCGACGCAACAACGTGCTGAAACTGGCGCAGGGCGAGTTCGTCACCGTCGCCAAGTTGGAAGCGGTGTTCGGCAACAGCCCGCTGGTCCGGCAGATCTACGTCTACGGCAACAGCGCACACCCCTACCTGCTGGCGGTCGTGGTGCCCACCGAAGACGCGCTGGCGCGGTATTCCGTCGACGAGCTGAAGCCGCTGATCGCGGACTCATTGCAGACCGTGGCCCGCGACGCCGACCTGCAGTCCTACGAGGTGCCGCGCGACTTCATCGTCGAGACCGCGCCGTTCACCCTGGAGAACGGCCTGTTGACCGGCATCCGCAAGCTGGCCTGGCCAAAGCTCAAGGCGCACTACGGGGAGCGGTTGGAACAGCTGTATGCCGACCTGGCCGCCGGCCAAGCCAACGAGCTGAGCGAACTTCGCCGCACCGGCAAGGACGCCCCCGTGCTGGCCACCGTCACCCGGGCCGCCGTCGCCATGCTCGGGGCAGCCAGTTCCGAGGTGTCTCCCGAGGCGCACTTCACCGATCTCGGCGGCGACTCGTTGTCCGCGTTGACGTTCGGCAACCTGCTGAACGAGATCTTCGACGTCGACGTGCCGGTGGGCGTGATCGTCAGCCCGGCCAACGACCTGGCCGCTGTCGCCGCTTACATCGAAGCCGAGCAGGCCGGGTCCAAGCGGCCCACCTTCGCCTCGGTGCACGGGCGGGGCGCCACCGAGGTGCACGCCGCCGACCTGACCTTGGACAAGTTCATCGACGCCGCAACCCTGGCCGCCGCCCCGCAGCTGCCCGGACCGGCCACTGAGGTGCGCACCGTGCTGCTGACCGGCGCCACCGGCTTCCTGGGCCGCTACCTGGCGCTGGACTGGCTGGAACGGATGGACCTGGTCGACGGCAAAGTCATCGCCCTGGTACGGGCCAAGAGTGACGCGGACGCCCGTGAGCGCCTGGACCGGACGTTCGACAGCGGTGACCCCAAGCTGCTGGCGCACTACCGCAAGCTGGCGGCCGATCACCTCGAGGTGATCGCCGGCGACAAGGGCGAGGCCAACCTGGGTCTGGACGCTGCGACCTGGCAGCGGCTGGCAGACACCGTCGACCTCATCGTCGACCCCGCCGCCCTGGTCAACCACGTGCTCCCGTACAGCGAACTGTTCGGGCCCAACGCACTGGGCACCGCCGAGCTGATCCGGATCGCGTTGACCAGCAAGCAAAAGCCGTACACCTACGTCTCCACCATCGGAGTCGGCGACCAGATCACACCGGGCAAGTTCGTCGAGGACGCCGACGTCCGGGTGATGAGCGCGACACGCAAGATCAACGACAGCTACGCCAACGGCTACGGCAACAGCAAGTGGGCCGGTGAGGTGCTGCTACGCGAGGCGCACGACCTGTGCGGGTTGCCGGTAGCGGTATTCCGCTGCGACATGATCCTGGCTGACACCACCTACGCCGGTCAGCTGAACCTGCCGGACATGTTCACCCGGACCATCCTGAGCGTGGTCGCCTCCGGCATCGCGCCGAAGTCGTTTTACCAGCTGGACGGCCCCGATGGAATAACAGGCAACCGGCAGCGCGCCCACTATGACGGGCTGCCGGTGGAGTTCATCGCCGACGCGATCTCGACACTGGGACCCCAGCGCGGCGACGGGTTCACCACTTACCACGTGATGAACCCGTACGACGACGGGATCGGCCTGGACGAGTACATCGACTGGCTGGTGGACGCCGGGTACGCGATCGATCGGATCGGCAACTACCACGAGTGGCTGCAGCGGTTCGAGACGTCGCTGCGGGCGCTGCCGGAGCGTCAGCGCCAGTACTCATTGCTGCCGTTGCTGCACAACTATCAGCAGCCGCAGCAGCCGATCAACGGATCGATGGCCCCGACGGACCGGTTCCGCGCAGCCGTGCAGGACGCGAAGATCGGCCCGGATAAGGATATTCCGCACGTCTCACCGGCGGTCATCGTCAAGTACATCACCGACCTGCAGCTACTCGGGTTGCTGTAACGCCGACACAAGAAAACCGGTCGCCCGCGGGTGACCGGTTTTCTTGCATTCGATTCGGTCGGTGCGTCGTCTGACTACCGTCCGAGCAGCGGACTTTCCTTGCAAAGAAGCTCGCCCCGTGCTCGCGGAAATTCCCGTGTCGTGTTGCAATTGGTTTGAGTTAGATGTGAATTCAATTCGAGGACTAGTTAGAATCCAATTCGAATCGAGTAAAACGACTGACAAGTCGACGTTCTAGACGTAAGGTTCTGCCGCGATTCATGAGTTTGCAGCGCCCGTGAGGAGGACCGAATTGTCGTCTTACGTTGTTGCATCACCCGACGGATTTGCTGCGGCGGCAGGCGATCTGCGTGGGATCAGTGAGATGTTGCGTATTGCCAACTCTGCTATAGCGCAGGCAACGACTGGAATGGCGCCCTTGGCGGCCGACGAAGTGTCGGCGGCGGTCTCGAAATTGTTCGGCACCTTTGGTCAGGAGTATCAGACGCTCAGCGCGCAATTTACATTGTTTCATGACCAGTTCGTCCGGACATTGGTCTCCGGTGCGGGCGCATATGCGATGGCCGAAGCTGTCAACACCTCACCATTGCAGAGCCTGGAACAGGGCGTCCTCGGTGTGATCAACGCGCCCACCAACACACTGTTGGGGCGCCCCCTGATCGGTAACGGCGTCAACGGGATGGACGGCACCGGACAAGCCGGCGGGGACGGCGGAATCCTGTGGGGCAACGGCGGCAACGGCGGGTCGGGCGCGCCCGGGAAGGCCGGCGGCGCGGGCGGGTCGGCGGGACTGTGGGGTGCCGGCGGCGCCGGCGGGGCCGGTGGGAGCGCGATGGTGGCGGGTGGGTCGGGCGGGGCCGGTGGCGCCGGCGGGGCCAACGGCCTGCTCGGGGGCGGCAACGGCGGGGCTGGCGGGGCAGGCGGGTCCGGGGCGCCCGGCATGGCTCTGACCGGACAAGCCGGCGGGGCCGGTGGCGCCGGTGGCGCCGGCGGAGCTAACAGACAACTGTTCTCGCTATCCGGGACCGGTGGGGCCGGCGGAGCCGGGGGTGCTGGGGCAGCCGGTGGTTCGGGAGCCATCGGAGCGACCGGCATGACCGGGGACCTCGGCGGGTTCGGTGGGGCCGGAGGCACAGGCGGTGCGGGCGGAGCTGTGCAGTCGCTGTTCGGCGGCACCGGCGGAACTGGGGGCCAAGGCGGATCCGGCGGTGCGGGCGGCGCGGGAGGGCTCGGCGGGGACGCACCGTTCTTCAGCAACAATGGCGGTGACGGCGGCACCGGCGGGACCGGCGGGAGTGCCGGAGCCGGCGGTGCCGGCGGTTCCGTGACAACGCTGAATTTCCTCGGTAGTGCTGGCGCCCACGGCGCCAACGGTGTCGGCGGGTCCGGCGGGAACGGAGGCACGGGCGGCGCCGGTGGCGCCGGACTGTCCGGAGTGAGTGGCGCGGCCCCTCAAACAGGCGACATAGGTGGCCTAGGCGGGGCGGGAGGCAAGGGTGGTGACGGCGGCGCCGGCATCGACGGCCACAGCGGTGGCGCCGGCGGAAATGGCGGGGTCGGCGGAGTCGGGGGCACCGGCGGCGCCGGCGGCGACAACACCGCCGCCACAGGCGGGAATGGCGGCACAGGCGCCGATGGTGGCAAAGGAGGCGCCGGCGGTGCCGCGGGAGCGGCGGGCCGCGGCACCGACGGGGGCGTCGACGGCAGCAACGGCACTGGTGGCGTCGGTGGCACCGGTGGCACCGGCGGCAGCGGCGGGACCGGCAGTGCCGGCACCTCCGGCACCACACCCACCGCTGGACACCAGGGCGGCCAGGGCGGTGCCGGCGGCCAAGGCGGCGTCGGCGGCGCCGGCATCAACAACCAGGGCGGCGGTGACGGGGGCAAGGGTGGCGTCGGGGGAAGCGGCGGCACCGGCGGCCAGGGCGGTACCAACACCGACACCGTCGCCGGCGCCGGCGCGGATGGCGGTAAAGGCGGCACCGGCGGCAAGGCCGGGGCGGCCGGCGTCGGCACCGACGGCGGCGGCACCGGCAGCAACGGCACCGGCGGCATCGGCGGCACCGGCGGCACCGGCGGTGGCGGCGGCACCGGCACCAACGGCACCGACGGCCCGACCGACCCGACCGCGGGCCACCAGGGCGGCCAGGGCGGCGCCGGCGGCCAAGGCGGCGTCGGCGGCGCCGGCATCAACGGCCAAGGGGGCGGCCAGGGCGGCAAAGGCGGCGTCGGGGGCCAAGGCGGCACCGGCGGTCTGGGCGGTTCCAACACCGGAACCCTCAGCGGCAACGGCGCGGACGGCGGTAAAGGCGGCACTGGCGGCACTGCTGGGGCGGCCGGTACCGGCACCGATGGTGGCGTCGCCGGCAGCGCCGGCACCGGCGGCACCGGCGGCCACGGCGGCACCGGCGGCCAAGGCGGCACCGGCACTGCCGGCATCTCCGACGACACCACGCCCAGCGCAGGCCATCAGGGCGGCCAGGGCGGCGCCGGCGGCCAAGGCGGCGACGGCGGCGCCGGCATCAACGACCAAGGCGGCGGCAACGGAGGCAAAGGCGGCACCGGCGGAAGCGGCGGCAACGGCGGCGTGGGCGGCGCCAACGTCGGTAGCACGGGCGGGGACGGTGCCGATGGCGGCAAAGGTGGCACCGGTGGCACCGCAGGAGCGGCCGGCAGCGGCATCGACGGCGGCGTGGTCGGCAGCATCGGCGCCGGCGGCCAAGGCGGCACCGGCGGCAACGGCGGAAACGGCGGAAACGGCATCGCTGGTAACGACGCCGTGACCGACCCGTCGGAGGGCACGCAAGGCGGTCGGGGCGGCGCCGGCGGTCAAGGCGGTGACGGCGGCGGCGGCATCAACGGCCAGGGAGGCGGCAACGGTGGCAGGGGCGGCACTGGCGGAATCGGCGGCAATGGCGGCGTCGGCGGTGCCAATACGGGAACCTCCGGCGGCGCCGGCGCAGACGGGGGTACCGGCGGTACCGGCGGCACCGCAGGAGCGGCCGGAATCGGTGCCGACGGCGGCAACGCCGGCAACATCGGCACCGGTGGCAGCGGCGGGCAAGGCGGCACCGGCGGCCAAGGCGGCGACGGCACCGCCGGCACCGACGACCTGAACGACCCGTCGGAGGGCAAGCAAGGCGGCCAGGGCGGTGCCGGGGGCCAGGGCGGTGCCGGCGGGGCCGGTATCGGCGGCTCCGGCGGCGGAAACGGCGGCAAGGGCGGTAATGGCGGCGTCGGCGGTGTCGGCGGCGACGGCGGCAGTAATACCAATAACACCGGAGGTGCCGGGGCCAACGGGGGCAAGGGCGGCACGGGCGGAACCACCGGCGCGGGCGGACACGGCACCGACGGCGGCGCGGACGGCAGCGTCGGCACCGCTGGCACCGGCGGCACCGGTGGCAGAGGCGGCGACGGCGGCGACGGCACCGCCGGCACATCCTCATTTTCACCTACCGCGGGTGGCAACGGCGGCAGCGGTGGAGTCGGCGGCCAGGGCGGTGACGGCGGCGCCGGCCTCAACGGCCAAGGCGGTGGAGTCGGCGGCCAGGGTGGCACCGGCGGAGGCGGCGGCGCCGGCGGCGCCGGCGGCATCAATGCGAGCAGCAACCCCATTGGCGCCACCGCCAGCGCACCCGGCGGCCAGGGCGGCGACGGCGGTGCGGGCGGAGGCGGCGGGGTGGCCGGCGCAGGCAACACCTTGGGCGGCCAGGGCGGCGACGGCGGCGACGGTGGTAACGGCGGCTCCGGCGGCCAGTACAGCACAAGCTCCACCGGCACCTTTGGATACGGCGGCGGAGGCGGCGGAGGCGGCGCCGGCGGTGGTGGCGGTGACGGCGGCGGCGGGGGTGCCGCCGGGGGCCGGGGCGGCGCCGGTGGCACGGGCGGTGGCGGTGGCACGTCCAGCAATAGCAGCTCCGTCGTCTCTGCCGAAGGGGGCGCCGGTGGCACGGGCGGTGGTGGCGGTGCCGCCTCGGGCGGGGACGGCGGCACCGGCGGTGGCGGAGGCGGCGGAGGCGCTGGCGGGACCAGCACCGGTACAGCCTGGGGTGGAAACGCCGCTGGGGGAGGCGGCGGCGGCGGTGGAGCCGCTGGCGGACCCGGCGCCGCCGCCGGAGACGGCGGCGCCGGTGGTGGCGCCGCCAAGTCGAACGCATCTGCCCCGGGTGGCGCCGGCGGCGTGGGTTCGTCCAGTGGCGCCGGCGGACCTGGCATCGGCGGCGGTGGCGGAGGCGGCGCAATAGCGACCACGTTCAACAACAATCCCGAAGCCTTCCCCGGTAATCAGGGTTGGGATGGCAGCCTGGGTGGCGCCGGCGGACTCGGCGCGTTCGGTGGCTCCGATCAGAACAACGGGGGCACCGGCGGGGGCAGCTCGGGTAGTCATGGCCAAGGCGGTCAGGGCGGCAGCGGCGTCCAGGGCCAGGCTAAAGGCGGCAACGGCGAGTCCGGCTAACTCCGGGCTGCCGTTACCGAAAGGCCTGGCCGACTACGGGATGCGCAACCGGTGTGCGGTGGCGACGGAACAACCTGCCGCGTCGCGATTCGTGTTCGTCGGCCGGTACGTATTGCTCCCGAGGCGCGGTCAACGCGTCCGGGGACACCTCGCGGTCGGGCTCGACCAGTCCTGTCATGTACTAGTGGTCGGGCTCGGGCGTCGGCTGCACCGGTTGGACCGGCGTGACGTCGGGGGCCAACCGCACCGCCACCCGGGCACCCCGGCCCCGGCCCCGGCCCCGGCCAGAAACACGATCAACACACCCAAGCCGTAGAAGTGCGCGAGCTCGAGCGCCACGCGCTTGCGCTCGGTGGCGGCAACCGGGTCGCCGACCGAACCAATGCCCAGCAGCGGCACGAACGCTGGGCCGACCACGAACCAGGCTCCACCGAGTGCCGCCAGCCCGCCGCCGAGCATCCCGCCGGCGCGACTCTTGGCGACGATCAGCAGTAGCCCACCCAGCGCGGTGACAGCCCCCGGCAGCACTTCCAACCAACCGCGCGCGGCGGTCCACGCCTGGCCTGGCGTGTAGGCGAAGTCGAAGTTCGGCCCGACAAACGGGATCAGTGCTCCCCAGGCGCCCAGGATGACTAGAAGCAGTCCGGTGACGGCGCCGCGCGAACGCGGGATACGTCCTCGGACGGAGCGTCCTCGATATTTTTCATGAGGCGTGGGTACCCGCGCGCCGACGCGTGAAAGCAGCGCCAACCATCAGCAGCGAAAGCCGTGTCTGTCGCGCGCCGGCTCGTACGCAAAATCGAAGCGGAGACCGATGAACGGTATCAGTGCTCCGTGTGCACCCAGGATGACCAGGAGTAATCCGCTGACCGCGGCACGGCAGGGGGGCATCTGCAATTTCTGGGACGCTCGTACAGTTCGTTTTTCACGGACGCACGGGTACCCGCGTCTGCGCGGGTACCGAAATTCGCGAATTCAACCCACCGCGAGCAATATGATCGCGATCACGGGGAACAGACCCTGAGTGAGCGCGGCGCGCGCCTTGTCCCGCGCCGAGACGAACAGCACGACCGCGACCGCGGCCATCGACCCGCCGCCGGCGAACACCAGCGCGGTACCCACGTCCCGGTGCCCGGTGCATATCGCGCGATGCCGATGCCGGCCACGATCGCCAGGAACAGGTTGTAGAAACCCTGGTTGAACGCCAACAGTTGGCGGTCTCGGCTTCTTCGGCCGTGGTGCCGAACGTCGCGCGGGTGCGCGGAGAGGTCCACGTCAACGATTCCATGGTGAAGATGTAGACATGCAGTAGCGCCGCCAGCGCGGCGAAGACCATAGCGGCGGTGACCATTTCAGTACCTCCTACTCGAACAGTCCGGGCTGGCTGACCCCCGCCGGCGGTGTCATGCCCAGGTGCGTCCAGGCCAGCGCGGTCGCCACCCGGCCGCGCGGCGTGCGCGCGACCATGCCGGCGCGCACCAGAAAAGGCTCATAAACCTCTTCAACCGTGGCGGCTTCCTCCCCGACCGCCACGGCAAGCGTCGACACGCCGACCGGACCGCCGCCGAAGCTACGGGTCAACGCAGACAACACCCCCGGTCCAGCCGGTCCAAACCCAGCTCGTCGACGTCGTAGACCTCCAGCGCGGACTTGGCGACATCGCGGGTGATGCCGTCGGCGCGGACCTCGGCGTAGTCACGCACCCGGCGCAGCAGCCGGTTGGCGATCCGCGGCGTTCCGCGCGAACGTAACGCGATCTCCGCACCGGCCTCGGCGCCCAGCTCTATGCCCAGGATGCCAGCCGAGCGGGTCAGCACCCGCTCCAACTCGGCGGGCTCGTAGAAGTCCATGTACGCGGTGAAACCGAACCGGTCGCGTAGCGGTCCGGTCAGCGCCCCGGACCGGGTGGTCGCGCCGACCAGCGTGAAGGGCGCGACCTCCAGCGGGATGGATGTCGCGCCCGGGCCTTTCCCAACCACCACGTCGACCCGGAAGTCCTCCATCGCCAGATACAACATCTCCTCGGCGGGCCGGGCGATGCGGTGGATCTCGTCGATGAACAGCACATCGTGTTCGACCAGATTCGACAGCATCGCGGCCAGATCGCCGGCACGTGCCAGGGCCGGCCCCGACGTCACCCGCAGCGACGAGCCCAGCTCGGCGGCGATGATCATCGCCAGTGATGTCTTGCCCAGACCCCGGCGGGCCGGACAGCAAAATGTGGTCCGGGGTGCCCCCGCGGTTCTTTGCCCCCTCGATGACAAGTTGCAGCTGTTCACGGACCCGCGGTTGGCCGATGAACTCACGCAGCGAGCGCGGACGCAGGTTGCCGTCGATGTCCCCCTCGCCGACCGCCAGTGAGGGCGAGACGTCCCGATCGAATTCTTCGTCGCCGGCGCCGCTCATTTGGCCTTACCCAGCAGCGACAACGCGGCCCGCAGCGCCGTCGAGGTGGTCGCATCATGGTCGGCTGCCAGCACCTTGTCGGTGGCTTCCTCGGCCTGCTTGGCGGCAAAGCCCAGCCCGACCAACGCCTCGACCACCGGGCCCCGCACCGCGTGGCCGTTCAAGGTGGTCGCCGTTGCCGAGGTGCCCATCGCGCCGATTTTGTCGCGCAGGTCCAGGATCATCCGTTCGGCGCCGCGCTTGCCGATACCGGGCACCCGGGTGAGTGCGGTGACGTCGCCGTCGGCCAGCGCTTGGCGCAGCGCGGCCGCGTCGTGCACGGCCAAGGTGGCCATGGCATCGGAATTCAAGTCGATGATGTCGCAACAGGCTGCGGCACACCGGATTGCGCCGTTGGTGGTGGAATACGTCGAAGATGACAACGACGAACCGCACACGCTGTACACCTTCGAGACGAAAAGAACGACACCAAGTCGGGCGGCTCCGACACCAGGGAAGACCATTGCCTATTGGATCTGTTGTGGCGCAACCGTCGTCAGCGATCTGCAGTTGCTCGGCTTGCTGTAGGTGGGGCGACGGTTGAGGCAGGTGTCCGGCTTGGTCAGCCGGGCACCTGCTTTTTCGGTGCTCTAGTCGGAATGACGATGTTCCATTGAGCCCGTCGAACAGGCACCATTGGCCGCGCTCAGCGAGGACGCAAGGTTGCCCAGTTCCGGAGCGGCTGAGCTGGGTGCTTCGCAGTGATGACCTCCAATGACATCAATGACGTCTCCCACATCCGCGAGGGCACCGGCAGCACTACAGTCACCGGCCCCTCGCCGTGGATCCGCAGCCTGTTAATCGGTTCAAAGATTAATCAATTGTCAGCCTCAATAGAGGCGGTAGCGACGCCGCTCTGAAATTTCACGTAGCGTTAAGAGTTAGCTGCCTAACGCGCGGCACTGACCATCGCTACCCCTGCGAAGCATCGCCGCTGAACTGCACTGCAGCTCAGCGATTTCGCAATGAGGGTTCATTTTTCGTTTTCCGCCGCTGTCACAGTTCCCATGCGGCCTCGAGCCACCTATTCATCCCGTGTCACCGGTCGCATCGCGCTGGACCGGTAGTCGTTTCCACTGAAACACGTTGCACACCTTGCGCACTCATCGCGGCGTCGCCGAGTACGGTGCCGCCGAGTGGTGGAACTTGCGCCCTGGCGCGGACCTCCGCGCACTGAATTCAGTCACGTATCCGGATTCGTCGGCGTATGCGTAGTAACGGGCGCATGTAAATGCCCCGGCGCCGCCCCGACAACGGTATTGATGATCTGGTAAGGGGTAATGGCCACTCCGGCTGACAACGCAGCGTTTGATACCAGCGGACTGGTGGAAACCCCAAGTTCAGCGGCGGCACCCCGGTCCCAGACGCCCAAGATGGCGCCGACCGAGCTGGTCACAGCCCGGTCAGGCCCCTGCCAGTGCTCACTACTGGTGCGCGACCGGTGTGCGGTGCCGTCGGAACAACCCACGCTTGTGCCCTTCGGCGGGCACGTACTGGTCGCGCGGAGTGGTCAGCACATCCGTCTGCTGCGGGTCGCGATCCGGCTCGACCAAGCCGGTGTACTGCTGCTCGGACCGGGCCTCCACCGGCTGGGCCGACGGCACCGACTGAACGTCACGTGCTAACCGAACCATTAAGCGCGACAAGACCGCCCCACTGAGAAAAATGATCAACGCACCTAGCCCGGAGAAGTACGCGATCTGCACAACAGCGCGCTTGGCATTCGACGCGCCGACCGGGTCTCCAACACTGCCGATCCGCAGAATCGGCGCGAAAGCGGTGCCGACCACGAACCAGGTGCCGCCGAGGGCGGCCAGCCATCCGCCCAGCATTGCGGGGCCGCGACTCCGGGCAGCGATCAACAACAGACCGCCAAGCGCGGTGGCCACGCCCGGCAGCACTTCCAGCCATAGACGTGCCGCGGTCCAGGCCTGTCCGGGGGTGTAGGCGAAGTCGAAATTGGGGCCGACGAACGGGATCAGCGCTCCCCAGACGCCCAGAATGACTAGGAGCAACCCAGTGACGGCGCCGCGCGAACGCGGAATGCGGCTTCGGGCGCGACGGTCCTCGACGGTTTTCATGGCATCTCCCTCGGTAGGTACCTGGGTGGGTACCCGGACGCCTAGTCGCTCAAGCGACAGGACCCGCTGCATCTGCGCGGCCCCAGGCTGTTCTCCTCCGTGGCCGCCATCCGACTAACCGCCGGTCGCGCAACAGCACCATCTCTGCTCTCTGCCACATACACAACGGACGCCATCGCGCTACATGTGAGACTGCGACCTTTTGGCAGACTCGAATGAAATTCAAATATTGCGGTCAGGTAGGTAAGGCAGGTCGTGCGGCCTCAATACGGGAAACCGCTGATTGTGCTGACTGTTGCAGCACAGGCTAACGCGTCGCTGGGTGGTTGAACCGTGGACGTTTCTTGGGATCGGCGAGTCGCGTTCACTATTAATTGGGGACTACTCGCCTACGCCCCGCCGCCACCACCGCGAAGTTTCGACCTCGAACCGGCGCCCCCCCACATTGCGCGACGACCGCCCATTCAGCAGGCATGCCCCTGTCGTAACGCTCTGTCTGCCTTGAGAACCCGTTGCGTCGGCGCTGCGGCCTTGCGCCGTGGCGCGGTGATCACCCCGGTCCGTGCTGCGCCCAACTTAATTAATTCACCCACGTATTCTGATTTGTTCGTGTATTGAAAGACAACTGCAGCTAAGGCCAGTACATCGGCGTTCGGGACGTCATCCGAGTCCAACTCATTCGCCAGCACTGATGAACGACTCGTAACATGCCGCAAACGCTCAATACGACATTTCTTTCAATTTCTGGCATTGGCTGTGGTGGGGGTGTGTCGCGTGTAGCGTTTCTCGCGAATTCGCGTTGTGGTGTCTTTGGGAGAGGACCTGAATTGTCGTCGTTTGTGGTTGCTTCGGTTGAGGGTGTTTCTGTGGCGGCGGGTGAGTTGGGTCGTCTTGGGGAGGTGGTGCGGGCGGCGGCGTTGGCGGCGGGGCCGGCGACGGTGGGGGTGGCGCCGTTGGCCGGTGATGAGGTGTCAGCGGCGGTGGCGCGGTTGTTCGGCACTTTTGGTGCGGAGTATCAGGCCCTCAGTGTGCAGGTGGGGGTGTTTCATGAGCGGTTCGTGGCGGCGTTGAGTGGTGCGGGGGCGGCCTATGGGGCTGCGGAGGTGGTGAATGTTTCGCCGTTGCAGGTGTTGGAGCGGGGTGTGTGGGGGGTGATCAATGCCCCGACGAACACGTTGCTGGGTCGGCCGTTGATCGGTGATGGGGCCAATGGGGCGGCGGGCACCGGCCAGGCGGGGGGCGATGGCGGGATTTTGTGGGGCAACGGTGGGGCCGGCGGCTCGGGTGCGGTGGGGCAGGCCGGTGGTCGGGGTGGTGATGCGGGTTTGTGGGGCAATGGTGGGGCCGGCGGTAGGGGTGGCACCGGGGTGGCGGGTGGGATCGGCGCCACCGGT